>NZ_ANMO01000273.1 GCF_000338295.1 Rhodopirellula europaea 6C | reverse complement strand
TTCCGATTCAAAGCCCGGACGAAATCGTCCGGGCGATCGAACACAGCATCTCGCCCAAGACCACTTGGATGCTGATCGATCATGTGACCAGCCCCACCGGGATCGTCCTACCAGTCGCCGAGCTAATCGAACTGGCTCACTCCAACAACATTCGCGTGATGGTCGATGGAGCCCACGCGCCCGGCATGTTGCCATTGAACCTCAACGAGCTGAAGCCTGACTACTACACCGCCAATCATCACAAATGGTGGTGCGGCCCCAAGGTATCCGGGTTCCTTTACGTCGACGAAAAGTCGCAAGGCGAAGTCCTGCCATCGATCATCAGCCACGGCGCAAACACGGAAGGCTATGGCCCGAGTAAGTTCCAATGCCAATTCAATTGGCCGGGCACCTTTGATCCTTCCCCCTTGCTGGCCCTGCCAACCGCGATCGACTTTCTAGCTAGCTTGTATCCGACCGACGATCCCAATCGATTGGCCGGGTTGATGAGACACAACCATGACCTGGCGGTTGCAGGTCGGCGTGTGATTCTCGACAAACTCAAACTACCCGAGCCCGCACCAGAATCGATGCTGGGCAGCCTCGCCACGATTCCGATCCCGGCGTGGACCAATCACACCTCAGCACAGATCCAAGCCGTGCGAACCGCCCTACGAACAGAACATCGGTTTGAGCTTCCCGTGTTTCGTTTCAATACAGCAAACGTCTGTCTGCGAATCTCGGCACAAACCTACAACTCACTGGATCAGTACGAACGTTTGGCCGACGCTGTCACCAAACTTTCGTGAGATCTGGCAACTCAGATCGCGAGTACTTATCCCGCCAATCGTCGTTCGGATACCGCGTCTTCTGACGTGGTGGGCATTGCCAAGATGGATGGTGCGTCTTGGTCGCGTTGTGAAGCGATGGTCGATTTCCGTCGTGCCATCACGCCTCGAAACACGAAATGAATTCCCACCGGCACCGAAACCGCAATGATCGTCCCAAGTGACATCTTTAGTAACGGAGACGCCGAAGGCATGCCATGCTTTGCGGCGACATGGAACAACACCAAAACCGGATGATGCAGCAAATAAATTGCAAAGGAATCGGTTGCCAATCGCTGGGTGACGGGACCGATTTTATTCACCCGATAGCACGCGATTCCAATCAGCGACAATGAAAGACCGGTGGCACTTGCGACGGTCAACAAAGCCAGCGACACCCAGGTGGCTCCACTGATCACAACGGGAAACGCCGACGCGTATTGAACGTTTTCAGACGGCGTATGGTTGAGCACCCATATCCCGAGCACCGTTGTCGCAATGCACAACAAAGCACTGGGACAAACCGCTCGACCGGCAACTTGCTTCAACCAACTCAAATCCGCATCCGCACGAGCGATCAACACTCCCATTGCGAAAGCGCAACCGCTGTACAGCCACTTGGCGGGAACTGGCAGAAATGCATGTTGAAATCCCCAAACGACCTCGGGGTAAAAGCACAGCACCACGGTGGCAACTGAAAAAGTCAGCGGCATCCCGACACGGAACACAGTCTTTGGATCGATTCGCTGCGACCAATTCCAGGCCCAAGCAAGAACCGCGATGTAGAGGATCAGGTACTGAAGGAACCAAAGATGAGACAAACCCCAAAGGTGCTCATCTTGGCCGTCGGCAAACTTCAAGGTTCGCATCTGACGAGGCGTGATCACACCGTCGGCCAACCAGCCCAATAGCCAGGCGTAAAGGTCGACGGGAATCAGAAACACGACTGCCAAAACCAGAGGGCAACCCAACCGGCGAGTCCGAGACTTGAGAGTCGCCAGCGGTCCTCGCGATGTCATGCTGCGAACGGCCAGGATTCCGGCCATCACCAAAAAGATTGGCATGATGACAATCTCGATGGACCACATCAGCGACGTCAGGGCTGAATGAGGCGTATCGGTTGTCGCCCAGGTCAGACCGGGAATATCCGGATTGGAGTAGGGCACGCATGCGTGGAGCATGACAACGCCAACGGCGGCCCACGCCCGCACGGCATCCAGGCCGAGCAGGTTGGTATTCTGGGGAGCCGATCCGGCGGAATCCGCTTGATTCAGACGAAGGTGAGTCGCACGCATGTCCTTTCAATACCGGATCCACATTCGCGAACGCCAGACGAGTCGGCTCGAAACCTGCCCGTGCAACTTGGCGTGAAACTCAACCATCGCCCCAATCGCGACCGAACTCAAACGAACCGGCGAGGGTACAAAAAGCAAAACAACTGAAAACCTTCCAAAGGAATCCACATGCCGGAGTTGCCGGAAGTCGAAACGATGTGCCGCGGGATCTCGTCAATCGTCGGTTGCGAGATCGAGCGAGTCGAACTTCCACCGTGTCACTGCCGACCGATCACGATGGAACCGTCGGCTGCCCACCTGAACCGTCGCCTTCAAGGTCGCCGGGTCACATCCATTCAGCGACGTGGCAAACGCGTGATGCTTTGCTTTGACGATCAATCGCGCCTCGTCATCGAACCCCGGATGACCGGATTGGTGCTATTGGCCGACCCACCCGATCCGGACCACTTGCGACTACGCATTCAGTTTCGTTCACCGTCCAATCAATCAACAACCCGATCTCGTGAAATCCCAACCGAAATGTTGGTTTGGGATCGCCGCGGTCTGGGAACGATCCGCTGGATGACCGAAAGCGACTACCTCGAAAAGGTTGATTCACGCTTGGGCCCCGATGCGATGTGCATCACCGAAGAGCAACTGCGAGGAAACCTGGCCAATTCAAAACGCCCAATCAAAGTCGCGTTGTTAGATCAATCCGTCGTTGCCGGGATTGGCAACCTGTACGCAGCCGAGATTTTGTTCTTAGCTGGCGTCGACCCACGCACACGATGCGACCGACTGACCAAACCGCAATGGGAACGCATTCATCCCGCCATCACGTTGGTGCTGCAAGACGCCATCAACCACGAAGGCAGCACGCTGAGCGACGGGACTTACCGAAACGCTCTGAACGATCCGGGTAACTACCAAAACATGCATCGCGTTTATGATCGCGAAAACTTGGCGTGCCCACGATGCGTGGACGGGGTGATCCGGCGGATTGTTCAAGCTCAACGGGCGACGTTCTTTTGTCCGGGATGTCAACGCAAAAGCGGTCGGCACCCCAGCGTCTCGAATCAAACCGCAACGTGACCGAACACATTGCGATTGGACTATTTTCCAGTCAGACAACGATCAGTTGTCGACGCAGGTTTCCAAGAACCGTGCCAAACGGTGGAAGTCCGAATTCTGCTCGATGAAGCGAACTTTGGTGACCAAGGTTTGCGGGTCAACCAATTCTTCAAACGGCACAAAGTGCAGATCAAACTGCCCCGATACTGAAACCATGACGCCGTTGAGCTTCTCTTCCACGAGTGCCCGGTAAGCACCGACGCCAAGTTGAGATCCCAGCATGACGTCGTAAGCGTGAGGTGGTGCACAACGAGATTCGTAACCCATTTGCAATCCGTTCACCTTGCGAGTCCGGCCGGTGCGTTCGTTGTAACGAGCCGCCAACAAACGAGACATGACGGCGGAGAGGTTCACCAACGAGATGTTGATGTGACCGTGGTCGTCACGGGTAACACCTTCGAGATACTTCGCTGGCAGGTACTCGGCCATGCCTTCGGCGATCACGATGGTTCCGTATTGGCGTCCTTCGCGTTCGCGAGCCAGCATCATGTCGACCATCCGATCGATCACTCGATCCATCGCCATGATCTTGCGAGTCTCGCCGGTTTCTTGGTTGACGACTTCTTCGTCCGCCAGTGCACCGGTGATGTCTTCAACACTGAGCACCATGCTGGCTTCACCGGCAATTGCGGCACCGTATGCCAACCAGCCCGCGCTGCGGCCCATGGCTTCGCACAAGAAGTACGCTCGTCCGGCGGCGGCATCGTAGTTGAGGTTGCGAATTTCTTCGGCCAACGTTTCAACCGCGGTGAAGAATCCGAATGTGAAATCAATGCCCGAGTAATCGTTGTCGATTGTTTTTGGCAAGTGAACAACCGGGAAACGTCGAGCGTCGCCGGGCAGGTTGTCCTGGAACATTTTGAGTTTATTCGCGGTCTTCAGCGTGTCGTCGCCACCGATCGAAATCAACGCGTCGACTTCCAGCGAACACAATCCTTCGTAGACACGACGAAGCGGCGCGACCAACTCGGGGTCTTTCAGGTGTTCTGGGTTGCTGACGTGTTTGCCGGGGTTGGTCCGAGCCGTTCCGATCATGATCCCACGGCTGCTGCGAGCGTGGGTCAGCGAATCGTGCGTGAACCGGATGTAATCGTTGCCTTCTTGCAAAGGACCGGCTGCGGTGTATTCCGCCAAACGGCTGTAACCGTGCTTGATGCCAAAGACCTGAGCACCCTCTTCCAGGAATGAAAACGCGGCGGTACTGATGACCGCATTGGCGGCTGGAGCGGGTCCGCCAGCGAACAAAATCGCGACGCGTTTGATATCCAAATTGTGATGAGCGAGCTCAGCCACGATGACACTGCCTGGTGAAGAGGAATTTCCGAAGACAATCGCGTTGCGATTGAGAGCCCAGATTCTAAGCATCCGCCCCGTTTCGCCAAGACGCCTGCCAATTGGCAAGACGATTTGAAGCCGCGAGAGCCGCCTATCTGAAATCAGTGGACAAAAGCCACATTCGCCGAAGCAATCGCTCCGTTTTCAGCACGGAAATCTGTAGAACACGACTTCAAAGAGAGCGTGTTCGGTCAGCCGAGCAAAGATGCGAGGACTACGCAGCTTGTCGTTTGAGCGAGACGGAATCGGCTGCAACAGCAACGCCGGTTGGCTTCACTCCGGGAACCAGCAAGTCCTGCCCCCCGGCGGATTGGACGATGCCATCTGATTGAGTGGTCGCTTCGTCCGATGACTGCTCTCGCTTGTCGCGTCGCTTCCCCGAACTTTTGCGGCACTGCTGATCGCAAATGGCGGCTTCTTCCGGATCCATGCGATGTTCCATGACTCGCAAAGATTCCGCCACCTTCGCTCGCAGATCGTCGATCGACTCGCCGGGAGTCGGAAAGATCGGGTCACCAAACATCGCATCCACCAAGGTGAACGGCAGTAGAATTTGCATCCGGTCCCAAGCTTTCGACATGATCCAACGTCGTCGAGGAATCAGAACCACTGGGATGATTGGGACATCCGCTTTCATCGCGACCATGGCGATGCCTTTTTGCGCCACGCCACGAGGGCCTCGGGGACCATCGACCGCGATCACACTTGGATTTCCATCCTTCACATGGCGAATCATTTTGGTCAGTGCCGTGGCACCACCTTTTTCGCCCACGCCGCTGCTGCCGCGAATCGGCACGCAACCGTTGCCGCGCAGTAGTGGCATCAAGAGATCACCATCTCGCGACCGAGAAACCATTGCTCCCACGCGAGGAGCTGACAATGACAATGCGGCCAATTGATGAGCATGCAGAATCGCCAAAGCGTACTGCTTGCCTGTCCGCTGCACCACGCGTTCACGTTGGTCGTTGCGAACACGTATGCGAAACGTGAGTCGAAACAACTTGAACGTCACAGCAATGCCTGCTCCGATCACTGGATTCACGAGGGTTGGGACTTTCATCGAGGTTGAAGGAAAAACAACAAGACGCGAAACAACCAATGGAAACGCCACCGCCAAAGAGGTTTTCTTCAGTGGCGAACGTTGCCAGCGATCACGACGCTAGCAACTCAGTCAGAGAACTCGCTCCAGTTCACTTGTGTGTAAACGACTCGGTAGCCCTGGACCTGATCGATTTGACGCTCTGCATCATCATCAAGACCTTCAGACCAATCCGATTCAATGTTCAGGTTTGCCTTCACTACCGGTTCCCCATCAGCCCCGTTCCGGTTAATCGACAGCTTCGTTTTCACGCCAATCAAAGATTGCTTCCAAAGCTCGTCGTTCAATCGCATGCGACCAAATGGTGGCAATCCTCGAGGTCGAGCAATGTTGAGACGACATGCCCAATCGACCAACTGTGCATTGGCAATCGCCATCGCGGGCGAAGGAGGAACAACGCCTTCGACTTCGTAACGCACGCCCGGGTAAGTCATCTCATACCGTTGAGGCCCTATCAATCTCACTTGCGCGTTCATGCCCAATCGCTCACGACGCATTGAATCAGTGACGGACGCGTCCGCACGAGCGGTCAAGCGAGTCAGCTCATCCATGGAAACCGAGCATCGTGTTTTGGTTTTCTGATCCAACAACACAATCATGGACTGATTCAGATCAAACACGGTCAGAAACCGAGGATCTGATTCCGACACGCTGTAGATCACGCCATCCGCAAAGATGTTTTTGTGAACCGTGTTCGGTTTTCGCTCGCCCGCGAAATAGATTCTGGTTGTCAGCGTGAAGTCGGGCGTATTGGTCTTGGCTGTCTTTTCACCCAGACGATTCGCCAGCCGAAACTCTTGAGCGAACACCGAACCGCAATTCAGCATCAACAAGAACGCGGCGAATATCACCGCGAAACAGTTTGCCAAAACTGCCAGCGTTATCGCACGCGGCAACGTTTGCCGATCGAACATCGGCAGTTGAGCGTTACGGGCGGAAAGAGAAAGCATCGCGGGACCCATCCAATTCAATTTGGGCATCGAATTCGTGCCTAGGAGAGGAATAGTCGACCGCTGCGGGGGGCGTCCAGACCGGTTTGTAATTCTTGACGTTGTCTTGTAACAGCTTCTAGTCAATTTTGCACAGCGCCGAACCACCGGACCCGAACCAAACACGTAAAACACCTGCAGCAAATCACTTACGACCAAACCACGGAGTTTCCACGAGCGTTTGGCACTGCCATTGCATTAGTCCCCAATCACAATCGCGGGTCACAACGGCCCACTTCTCAAACGACTCTCTTCTGGGGCAAAGGAAACTGCCATGTTGGTTCTCACTCGAAAAATCGACGAACAAATCGTTATCGGCGACAACATCAAGATCACCGTCATCAAGGTTCGCAACAACCAAGTTCGGATCGGCATCTCCGCTCCTCGCGACGTCCGCGTCCTGCGAGGTGAACTGGAACCGAAAGAAGCCGAGGCAACCCAATCGGACGACACGCAAATGATTGTCGACTTGGAATTGGACGACGAATCGACCCAAGCACTTCTGAAAACCACCGAAGAAATCGAAACCAGCTACCGGCCCACCACCGCGAAGAAGCCAGCTCAATCGCCTGCCTCGATCGCTAACCGCCCTCAACCTTCGGCTGTCGAACGAACGACTCCGACCGCATCCGCAGCGATTAATGCATCAGCCAACCGTGTGGGGCACATGTTGCCATCGGGAAACACATCCAACCGCATGACCGCTGCAATCGATGCGACCGATACCGTTTCACAAAACGATGCCAGTCCCGAACTGCGTGTCTACAGCGGAAAAGTCAGTCGTCGAACCGGCGAAGGATCACTGAAACGCAGTCCTTTGGCCAATTACTTCACCGCTCCCTGAATTTGCACCGGGCCGAACGCCCCGCATGCAGCCCCAAAGCAACACGTGTTCTTTTTTGCCTCATCATCAAACATGACCTAGGAAAAGGAGTAGTCCTTACGAAACACCCTGCTTCGGAATCGCACCATGATGCCCGCTGCTTCGATCCTACTAGTCGACGACGACCATCACTTGGCAACCTCGCTAGGTGAGTGGCTCGCCGAAGAAGGATTCGAAACCCATCTCGCCGGCACGCTCGAGGACGCACGCCAACAGCTCAGGCAACATGCGTTCGAATTGGTGATCACCGATTTGCGTTTGGGTGGTGAAGATGGAATGACGTTGGTATCGGACGTTAAGAAACACCATTCCGACACGCCGGTGTTGGTGATGACCGGATATGCCACGCCCAATACCGCGGTGGAAGCCGTCCGCGCCGGGGCAGTGGATCTGCTGACCAAACCGGTCATCGACGACGAATTGTTGCTCGCCATCGATCGAGCGATGAACCAACGCAAGATCGAAGCCGAAAACGAAACTCTGCGTCGACAACTTGATCAACGCAGTGGTCTCGAAAACATTCTCAGTCATGACTACCGAATGATGAAAATCTTCGATGTCATCGACAGTGTCGCGGATGCCAAAGCATCGATCTTGATCACCGGAGAAAACGGTACCGGTAAAAGCATGATCGCACGTGCGATCCACAACCGATGCGCTCGCCGGAGTGGCCCGTTTATCGAAGTCGCTTGCGGTGCTCTCCCAGACACATTGCTCGAAAGTGAACTGTTCGGTCACGTCGCCGGAGCCTACACCGGTGCCAACACCGACCGTCGCGGCAAATTCGAACTGGCTGACGGCGGAACCTTGTTCCTCGACGAAATCGCGACGGCGACTCCCGCCATGCAGGTCAAACTTCTTCGCGTCCTGCAGGAACTCCAGTTTGAACCGCTCGGCGGCATGGAGACTCGCAGCGTCGACACCCGAGTCATCTTGGCAACCAACGAAAACCTGGACAAAGCGGTCGCGGATGGATCGTTTCGTCAAGATTTGTATTACCGAATCAACGTCGTGAACATCGTTTTGCCATCGCTTCGCGAGCGAACCGGTGACATTCCACTGCTCGTCGATCACTTCCTTCGTGAAGCCGCAGAAACCGCCGGCCGCGACATTGACGGATTTGATCGCGAGGCAATGAAATGCCTACAGTCATACGCCTGGCCCGGTAACGTTCGACAACTGGAAAACGTGGTCGAACGTGCCGTCTTGCTCGCCACCGATCGTGTGCTTACCAAAGACGACTTGCCGCCGGACGTGCTCGGCACATCCGCCAACCAGCACGCATCCATCGGCAGCGTCGGACATTCGCCGGGAGTGACCGCATCGAGCGGCCCGTCGTCATTCAATCCCGCTATCCTTGATGGTTGCAGCCTGCGGGAAGCTCTCGAAGGTCCGGAACGCGAAATCATTCTGCACTCGCTCCGCCGGCACAATTGGAACCGAGCCGCCACCGCCGACGAGCTTGAAATCAATCGCACAACGCTCTACAAGAAAATGAAACGCTTGGGTCTCGATGACCCGCGTCTTCAATACGCCAACCATTGATCTCCCCATGCCTGCTGCCGCCCCAGTTGCTCTCACGATCGCTGGCTCGGATCCGTCGGGCGGGGCCGGAATGCAAGCGGACCTGAAAACCTTTCACTCGTTCGGCGTGTATGGATGCAGCGTGATGACGCTGCTGACGGCACAGAACACGATGGGAGTGCAGGGCCTCCAAATGGTTCCAACCGAATTTGTTCGTGCTCAATGGACCAGCGTCTCCAGTGACTTGCCATTGGCCGCGATCAAGACCGGTGCCCTCGGCAACGCGGAATTGATTGACACGGTGGCGGATTGCTTGGATTCCCTGACATGCCCGTTGGTCGTGGATCCAGTCATGATCAGCAAACACGGCCACGCGATCATCGACGACGACGCGATCGAACTGTTGATCCATCGCGTGTTTCCATTGGCAGACCTCGTCACACCCAACGCGTTTGAAGCCGAACGATTGGTCGGCCAATCCATTCGCAGCGAAGAAGACCTTACCAGCGTCTCCGCCAAGTTGCTCGCGATGGGACCGCGTGCGGTTTTGATCAAGGCTTGCGTGGGTGAGCGGTCAGTGGATTGCCTTGCCGACGCCAACGGCGCTCAATTGCTTCGGTCGCCGAGAATTGAATCCAATCGAACCCACGGCAGTGGTTGCGTGTTGTCCGCTGCCATCACCGCTGGCTTGGCCAAAGGCCAAGACCTTAGCAAAGCGGTGCAAACCGCTCGTGACTTTGTGCACGATGCGATTCGCAACGCACCAAAACTCGGCAAGGGAATCTCACCGGTCGGGCTTCTCGACCGACGCATGTAGTTCCTGCGTGGTAGAAGCCCGCGACCATCATCATCAAAAGGCTGACTGTGGCATTCCCGGTTGAGGAATCCCTGGCTGGCCTGGGCGTTCACCTTTCATCATCACGTACGCGGTCGCGAACATGACACCGATGAATGGCCCGGTGAACAAGAGCCCAATGAAGAGGGCCAACAGTCCGCCCAATGAAATGAGCATCGATGCAACACCAAGCACCAACGAGGTTGCCCAGTTCGCTTTGCCAACTTCAAAAGCTCGAGAGAACGCCTCAAACACTCCACACTGACGATCGACAATGAAGTAGTAGTACGGCCACATCAAGAGCAGGAAGATCAGACCGGGGATGATCAGCAACAGGAAGCCAAAGAGCGCTCCAAGGCCAAACAAGATGGTTCCGCCGAGGACGCCCAAAAACACGTCGCCGCCGTTGAACAGCATCCCAACGTTGACCGGTTGAAAACGAGTGACGCCGATACAAATTCGAGCCATCCCGATCCCGATGAACATGTTGAACAAACTGCTCGCGAGGTTTAGCACCAGTGCCAGCACGACAAACGCCGTGTTCCCGTTGTCTTGAGCCACCTGTTCCAGAATCGACGTCACGAAACTGAACCCGAACGAAATACCAAACACGATCACGGTGGCTCCCACCAAGATGCCAATGTTCGGTTTGAATGCCTGCCAAGCGTGCGAGAAGATCTCTCCGAAATCAGCTGCCGTCGGCTGGTAACCGCCGGTCGATACACTGGCGGACGTGTGAGAAGTCACAGGCGACGCATAAGGATTGGATGCCGCGGCCGGCGAAGGTTCGTTGAACTCCGACTTGAACGCACCAAACGGATCTTCTGCAGCGGGTGCGGCAGGAGGCGTCCCACCTGGAATGGGTTGCACGCTTTGGCACGTGGGACAGCGAGCTGACTTGCCAGCCGATTCGTCACCAACACGTAGGACCGCGTTGCAGGAAGAACAATGGAATTGGATCGCCATGAGATGCCTTCGGCGAGGAGCACATTGGGGTGGAATCCCTGCAGTGTAACGGTCTCCACCATCGCCGTGGGGCGGCACTGACCCACCGCTACATTTTCGCGTCTTTACCAACGCACGTCACGGTGGCTATCGCTTCGACGTCCAATCCGAATTGCCGTATCGCTGCGTAACAATTTGTTTCGAAGCTTCCATCTCTTCGGACTCAAGTGCACCCAATTGCCAATCGATCTCAAACATCGCTTTGAGTCGTTGCTGCAAACCACGAATGAGTTGATCCATTTCCAATCGCCGTCCAGCCAGTTGCCGAATCCCCGGCAAGACATCCGCGTGAGGCGAAACACTCCACAACAAACTGCCGTGTTGCAACAATGCTCCTTTGGTTCTGCGTTGTGCACTCCCCAGCACCTTGTAGCCACTCACGATCAGATCTTCGTCCGTGCGACGTTGAAAGCAGAGGAAGGGCTCGTCACGTTTGCCGACACTTGATGCCCCGGATGAATCAGACGACATTCGCGTTGCCGCGCCCGTCCCAAGCGTTCGAAACGGTTTCGCATCGACACCCATCACCTTGAGTTCGCTCGCGATCGCTTCGTGAACGTTTCGATAAGTTGCTTCGCGTGCTCCCGTGTCCGAGACATTCATCGGCAACGTCAACGACAGCGTCAGCTCAGCGTGATGCAGAATAGCGCCGCCACCGGTTGACCGGCGAACCAAATCCACTTCGCCGGTGCTTCCCAAAGCGACACCTGTTCGCTCTGCCCACGCCATCGCTTCGGACAAGGGTTGGAAATACCCGAGCGACAATGTCGGTCGTTTCCAACCGTAGAATCGCAGCGTGGGAGGTGCTCCCGCAGCGACACTGCTGAGCAATGCCTCATCGATCGCCATGTTCGCCGCCGCATCATGGCTCGCCGATTCGATCAATCGGCCACGGATGGCTGGGACTTCACTCACGTCGCGGATTCACCAGCCGCATCCGTCCATTTCAAAATCGGACGTCGAGCCGCGGTCACGTCGTCAGGACGACTGATTCGCGTCGAGTGCGGTGCATCGTGGATCAGCTCCTCACCTTCTTCCGTGATTCGGAAGAGAGCTTCGACAAACGCATCCAACGTTTGCTTGCTCTCGGTTTCGGTCGGCTCCACCATCACGGCTTCGTCAACAACCAATGGGAAATACACCGTTGGTGCATGGAACCCGTAATCCAGAATGCGTTTGGCGATATCCATCGCGGAAAGCTTCTTTTCTTTCTTCAAACGGGTCGCCGATGCAACAAACTCATGCATGCAACGATCGCCATGAGGCACATCGAGGAAATGCTTGACCTTGCTGAGCAAGTAGTTCGCACCGAGCACGGCGTCTTCGCTGACATGACGCAAACCGTCGCCTCCATAAGTCCGAAGATAGATGTAGGCTCGCACCAACACGCCGGTGTTGCCGAAGAAGCTACGGACACGTCCGATGGAATCAACCGATGGCGAGGTCAAGTGATAGGTGTAGCGATCATCGTCGCCGCTCGCGCCTTCGTTTTCGACACGGGTCACAACGGGACCAGGCAAATACTTGGCCAAGAAGTCGCGAACGCAAATCGGGCCGGCACCTGGCCCACCACCACCGTGCGGTCCGGAGAAAGTCTTGTGTGGGTTGTAGTGCATCAAGTCCGCACCAAAGTCACCGGGGCGTGTGATCCCCAAGATCGCATTCATGTTGGCACCGTCCAAGTAGATCAACGCTCCGGCATCGTGAACCAGTTGGTTGATCTCTTCGATCTGGCTGTCAAACAATCCCAATGTGTTTGGGTTGGTCAACATGAACACGGCGGTCTTGTCATCAAGCTTGGCTTTGAGATCTTCCAGATCCACCAAACCATTCGCGTTGCTCTTGACCGTCTTGGTTTTGAAACCGGCCATTTGAGCACTAGCGGGATTGGTTCCGTGAGCCGAGTCGGCGGTCAAAACCACGCTGCGATCGCTACCCTGGTCGCGGAAGTAAGCCGCCGCGACCAACAATGCCGCCAACTCACCATGGGCACCCGCAGCAGGCTGCATTGAAACGCCCGGCAACCCGCTAATCTCCGCGAACATACCCTGCAGTTCGTACAATAACTCCAGCAACCCTTGCAGGCCCGACTCATGCTGCAGCGGGTGCACGTTCAGGAACCCAGGCAACGAAGCGATGCGCTCGTTGCGTTTTGGGTTGTACTTCATCGTGCACGAACCCAAGGGGTAGAAGTGCGTGTCGACGCTCATGTTCAATGTCGACAAACCAACGAAGTGGCGGACCACGTCGCCTTCGGCAAGCTCTGGAAGTGGTGGCGGAGTTTCGGCCAGAGCCTCGTCCGCGAAAAGTTCGTCGACGTTCACCGATGGCACGCCCAAATCACCGAGTCGGTGAGCACGTCGTCCAGCGCGGCTGAGTTCAAACAGAAGCTGAGTCGATTGTTGGTTTCGCATAGTTGCGTGAATAAAAGAGTGAACTTCGTTGAATCAAACCGTGGCCATCGAGGGAGCTTCGCAGAGCACTTTCGCCCAACGATCGATCTCCACACGCGAACGTTTTTCAGTCACCGCGACGAGGAAACATTGCTCGTATCGCGACGGCAAAGCGACCTCGGTTTCCGAGCCTTCGGAACCACCGACGCACATCGGCGTCATGTCGATCCCGGCGAGCAACCCGTTGTCACGAGCGTGAGCCAGCAAACCATCGACGTCCGCACCAAGGTCTCGAACGACGAACTCCTTCAGCGACGGGCCCTCGCCAACGACTTCGAACCGATCCGATTTCGCAATCACTTCTTTGGCATAAGCCGTTTTCGCGATGCAATGATCGGCGGTCTCTTTCAATCCCTCGGGGCCGAGCAGCGACAGGTGCACCGTCGCTCGCAAAGCCAACAGCGTCTGGTTGCTACAAATGTTGCTGGTCGCTTTTTCGCGGCGGATGTGTTGTTCGCGAGTTTGCAACGTCAGCACCCAACAGCGTTTTCCACGACGGTCGGTCGTTTGTCCCGCGATCCGGCCAGGCAGTCGACGAACCAACTCTTCACGACACGCCATGATGCCAAGATAAGGACCACCGTATGCCAGTGGGTTGCCCAAGCTTTGACCTTCGGCGATGGCGATGTCGACGCCCATGTCACCGGGACGCTTCAGCCGACCGAGACTAACCGGGTCGAAAACCTGAATCGTCAAAGCCCCGGCTTCTTTGGCCGCGGCTGCGATTTCAGAAACTGATTCGAGTTGACCGACGAAGTTTGGATGCTGGATCAGCACGCAAGCGGTTTGGTCGTCGATCGCATCGATCATGGGCTTGGAGTGCCCATTTTCATCCGACGGCACAACCACCAATTCGGCGTCGATGTTCTTGAGGTAAGCCACCAAGATGTCGCGATACTGTGGGTGAACCACATCGGTCGTGATGACTTTGTTGCGTCCGCGTTGCATCGATAAAGCCATCAAGACAGCTTCGGTCGCTGCGGATCCGCCGTCGTACAAACTGGCGTTGCTGACGCCCAACCCGGTCAACTGCGTGACCAAGGTTTCGTACTCGAACATCACCTGCAAATTGCCTTGGCTGACCTCGGCTTGATAAGGCGTGTACGACGTGTAGTACTCACCCCGCGACGCGATCTCATCAACTGCCGCGGGAATGAAGTGATCGTACGCACCGCCTCCCAAGAAACAAACATGCGAATCCGCCGATGCATTGCGAGCGGCCAACCGAGTCATCTCGGCGGTCAACGCCAACTCATTGCAGGCCGGTGGCAAATCCAACGGGCGTTTCATACGGACCGCTTCTGGCACCTGATCGTTGATGATCTCATCGATGCTTTCTGCACCGATTGATTTCAACATCTCTCGGCGGTCTTCGTCGGTGTGAAAGAGATAACTCATTCGATCAACCTGCTTCGGAACACTGTTTTTGATAAGCGGCATAGTCCATCAACGAATCAGGCAGATCCGCTGACAATTTCACTTTCAGAATCCATCCAAAATCGAACGCGTCATCGTTCAAATTGTCCAAGTTGTCTGGCAGGTCGGTATGAACCGCGACAACTTCGCCAGCAACGGGGCTGTACAGGGGGCTAACCGCTTTCACGGATTCGACTTCACCGAATTCTTCGCCAACTTCCAGCGTGCGTCCAACTTCGGGAAGGTCCATGTAGACCAAGTCGTTGAGCTGCTCGACGGCGAAGGCTGAGATACCGATCGTTGCGAACTTGTCGCCGCCTTCTTCTTGAACGTCCACCCACTCATGGGTCTCGGCATAACGCAGGGTCGAAGGGTCTCGTGCCATCGGAGGCTCCTAACGAATCATGAAAAATAAAGGGAAATGGATGAATCAAAACTTGTTGAACAACATTCGCGAATCGCGGTCGCGGAATGTCGCGTCACACGACTAAGACGCGGCGGGTGGCCGTTTGTAGAACGGCAGTTTCGTAGGCAAAGCATCCGTTGTCTTGCCACGAATATCAATTTGGAAGCTCGCATCTTTCGCGTGCTTGGCATCGATGGTCGCCATCGCGATAGGAACACCCAACGTGGGTGACGGACCACCACTGGTGACTTGCCCAATCTTTTCGCCGTCCGCACTCAAAACGTCGCAACCTTCTCGAGCGGGACGTTTACCCGTGGGAAGCAATCCGATTCGACGTCGTGTTGGGCCTTGTTCAGCAACAGCCCGCAAAGCTTCTTCGCCGATGAAGTGACGGTCCTTCAAGTTGCAACCGAACTTCAATCCGGCGGTGATTGGATCAATCGTTTCGTCCAGTTCATGCCCATAAAGTGGCATCCCGGCTTCCATTCGCAGTGTGTCGCGAGCGCCCAAACCGGCGGGGACAAATCCTGCTTCGCGACCGGCGAGCAAAACGTTTTCCCAAACTCGGTGAGCTTCTTCGGCTCGAACGATCAACTCCAGTCCATCTTCGCCGGTGTATCCCGTGCGGCTAACAATGACGGGTTTCTTGAATTGGTCCGTGATGAAGGCGTTGTAGTTTTTCAGTCGCGATGGATCGATTGAGAAGAGTTTCTTGCAGACTTCGATCGCCATCGGTCCTTGGATCGCAATCATCGCCGTCAACTCGGTGCGATCCGACATGGTGACGGTGGGGAAGTCGGCCAGGTGAGGCTCGAACCACTTCAGTATTTTTTCTCGGTTGGATGCGTTGACCACCAACAAGTGAAAACGTCGTTCCGATGGAGTTTGCAAAAAGGAAACCAGCACGTCATCCAGCACGCCGCCTTCCGCGTTGCAGACCATGCCATAGCGGACTTGGCCGGGCACCATGTCGGTCACACGACGCGTCAAAACGTGGTCGAGGAATTCGGCCGCGTGATCGCCATCAAACCGCAATCGGCCCATGTGCGACACGTCAAACAAAGCGGCCTTGGTACGACAGGCTTGGTGTTCCGCGACGATGCCTTCGTACTGAATCGGCATCTCGTAACCGGCAAAGGGAACCATTTTGGCTCCGGCTTGGCGATGCCAAGCATCCAACGGTGTTTGCAGAAAGTCCGCCGGGGAAGTTGGATTTCCCACAGGATCGTTGGTGGATGAAGTTGTCATAAAAAACGCTCGACAACGCAGGCAAAAACGAACCTCATCGGCTGGGATCCCCTACCAACCGGCACAACACCAGCCACGGGAACCCTGGACAAGGACGAAACACTCGGATGAAAAAGATCAATGTTGGTGCCGAGTGTAAACAACAAAAGCCGGACCTGGCACCCGCCCGATCCGGCTTCGCTGCATTTTTATGAATCGATCGCAGCCGAACTGCAACCAGATCACTCTGCTGGCTGCTCGACCGCCGCAAAGTCACCTGCGATGGCCATCACCAAGCCGTCAAGATCCACGTATTTTTTCAGCGCCGCGTTGACCGAATCAACCGTCGCCGCCTGAATCTGCTCTTCGTGCTTCGCCACAAAGGCCATCGTTCGATCGTTGAAGACCGATTTGACCAGCATGCTAGCTAGCCTCGAATCACCCGTTCGGCCAATCCGTTCGGCTTGCAAATACGCACCCTTGGCCTGCTCCAATTCCTCTTCGGTGACGCCGTCTTCGAGCACCCGCACAACCTCTTCGCGAATCACGCGAAGCAGCTTGTCTTTGTTGGCCGGGTTGGTGATCGCGTACAGCGTGAAGCTGACTTTTTCATCCTCCGCAAAGTTCGCCGCGGTCAAACCGCTACGTACCCCGTACGACAAACCTTCTTGTTGACGAACACGGTTGGCCAAACGGCTGCTCAGCGATCCGCCTCCCAAGATGAAGTTGCCCAGCACCAACGATGCGTACTCGGGATCCGAATCCGCCAACTTGTATTGCTGGCCGCTGTACAACAACGCGTTGGATTTGTCGGGAGTCTCAATCGTCACGACGGCACCGGGAATATCAGGCTGAGCCGGCGTCACGATTCGCTCAAACGGCTTCTTGGCTTCCCAACCTTCCACGATCGACCGGAACTTCTCTAGCGTCGGCTCAACGTCGAAGTTGCCAACGATGGCCAACTCACCGGCTTGATTGCCCAAGTACTCCGCGTGCAATTGGCGGATCTGTTCGATGGTCGTCTCTTCGTACATGGCAATCTCTTCTTCGATCGTCATGACGTAACGGATGTCATTCTTGTCGTACGGTGAGAGCATTTTTTGAACCCGGCGAGGTGCCAACGCATTGGGTTCGGTCTTGCTCTTTTCCAAACCGGTGACGACCTGACGCCGCATCACTTCCAGTTCCGATGGCTCAAAGCGAGGTGAACGGAAAATCTTTCCAATCAAGTCAATGACTTCGGGCAAGAACTCTTCT
Organism: Rhodopirellula europaea 6C; assembly: GCF_000338295.1. Classification (GTDB taxonomy): domain Bacteria; phylum Planctomycetota; class Planctomycetia; order Pirellulales; family Pirellulaceae; genus Rhodopirellula; species Rhodopirellula europaea. Next base: position 16,965 of record NZ_ANMO01000273.1, on the reverse strand, counting down.
TTGGTTTGCACCTGAACCTGCAACACACCTTTCAAAGTGTAGATCTGGACCTCAGCACGCAAACGCGTCCACTCGTCCTGCAGTTGCTGATAGTCAAGTTCTTCGGTGCCGCGAGCCATCATCATTCCCAACAACTCAACCGCGCCGAGTTTGTCCTTGAGCGACTCAGCCGTTCCGAATCGCAGCGTCATCAACACCGAGACCGAATCACCGCGAGTCTTCTTCGGCAGCACGGCGTATTCGATTCCGCCAGCCAACTTGCCACGTTGAACTCGCTCTTCAATCGCTTCCGGATTGGGATCGAAACGTTCCCCAGCGGCGACCGCAGCCCGGCCTTTGTAGTCTTTCAGCAATGCCGCCAAATCCGGCGATTCGGGGATACTGACACGATCCGATTCCTCCGATGGCAAGAACAAACCAACGGTTCGGTTGTTTCGTTTCAGATAGCGATCGGCAACGTCACGAACCTGCTCGACGGTCAACGCTTCCACGGCGTCGCGATACAAGAAATACAGACGCCAATCACCTTGCGCGGCCCAGTCACTGAGCGAAACGGCGATTTTGTCCGTGTTGGCGGATTCCAATTCGCGAGCCTTCAACATTTGTTGTTTGGCTCGTTCCACCTCTTGTTCGGTGATCGGGTTTTTCGCCCAATCGTTTTCCATCAAGTCGATCAGCTTGGCACGGGCCTGCTCGATGGATTGCTCTTTTGGCACTTCTGCCATCGTCATGAGCAACCCCGGTTCACGGAAACCGAACGCCATCGCGAAAACGTTGCTGGCGATTTCAGTTTCGACCATTTCTTTGTAAAGACGACCACTTGGCTCATCGCCCAAGACGTTCGTGAGAGCTTTGACCGCGGCGTAATCAGGATGACTGCCAGCGGGAATGTGGTAGGCGGCGCCGACGACTTGCACGTCGCCGACCCGACGCAGCACAACCGTTCGCTCCCCATCTTTTGGAGGCTCGACCGTGTAAGTTTCGTCGATTGGAGTGTTGGGAACCGGCAGACTGCCAAACGCATCGTTGACCGCTTTCAGCGCGTGATCCACCTCGAAGTTGCCCGCGATGATGACCATCACGTTGTCCGGGCGGTAATACTTGCGATAAAACTGACGCAGCTTAACGACCGGCACACGCTCGATGTCGCTGCGGTTGCCAATCGTCGATTTGCCGTAGTTGTGCCAATCGAAAGCGGCCGACTCGATCCGCTGCATCAAGACTCGCATCGGTGAGTTCTCGCCGCGTTCAAACTCGTTGCGAACAACGGTCATTTCGCTTTCGAGGTCTTCGCCTTTGATGTTGCTGTTGAGCAACCGATCGGCTTCCAAGTTCAATGCGAACTCGAGATTGTCTTTGCTGGCCGGAAGTGTTTCGTAGTAGTTCGTCCGGTCCATCCAAGTCGTGCCGTTGAACCGCGCTCCGCGATCCTGCAACACCTTGGGAACTTCCGGGTGGGTGGGCGTGCCCTTGAACAACATGTGTTCGAGAAGGTGAGCCATCCCGGCTTCCCCGTAACCTTCGTGACGCGAGCCAACGAACACGGTCATGTTGACCGTCACGACTTCTTTGCTCTCATCGGGAAAGAGCAAAACCTTCACGTCGTTGGGCAGTACATATTCGCTGATCCCCTCGACTTCGCGGAGTTTCAATGGCACGGACGAATCCTTTTTTGCCGCGTCATCGGCAGGACAGAGGGTTGGAATCAAACAGAGAGCAGCGACCAGACTGCTCAGCAGAAAAGCGGACGCTCTGCGTCCGTCGCGGCATCGAACCGCCGCCACATCCAGTTGTGAAAGCATTGCGAAATTCATCCGATCGTCTCGTTGGAGTGATGTGTGAGCTGAGGGACGCCCGAATTGTAACGACGAGTCGACAAGTGTGTCCCCCCGGGGTCGCCGCGATCGCCAGTAAACTTCACACTGAGTGCATTCCAGGAGCGGTCGAGAAACGAGCGTCCGGTACCATTTGTGCAAAGCCCCGCTGGGTCGTTCCGGCAATGGGCACCGGCCCTTCTTTCCCGCCCATTGCCAAAGGCTTTTCACGGACAGACCCCATGAGCGATTCAAATTCCGATCCGAAACCGAAGCGTAATTTGTATCCCAACGAACTCGCCGAGCAAAATCACAACCGCCAACCGCGAGAAGATCTGCCGTGGCACGTCGCGTTTGATTTGAACGAGGCTGAACCGGGACTCGCCGAACGCTTGGCTGCCAATCCCGAGTCCGAATCGTTTGTGCGAGAAGCCTTGGTGGGTGATCGAATTCTCGCCGTGATCTTTCATTCGGGCCAATGGTACGCGATGGACGGAATCTGCACTCACCAAGGCGGACCGCTCGCCGAAGGTCATGTCGCGGACGGCTGCGTGACGTGTCCCTGGCATGGATGGCAATACGAACTGGAAACCGGAACCCAAACGACCAGCCGCCAACCTCTTCAAGCGGTTTTTCCAATCCGACAAAACGGCACGGCAATCGAAGTCCAACTGCCCTGAATTTTGCCCGCCCAGATTCGCGGCTCGCGGCACTCAGGCAACATCGCGTGCGGTTGTGTCTCGCCTGACGTAGCACCATGCGAGTCGAAAATTCGGCACGTCGCAAAAGTTTTCGTCCCGGTGGATTGGCCACCTCAAACGAATCGATGACGGCTTGAACGGGTGAATTATCCCAGCCGGACGCACGCCCCAGTTGGCCATTCCGAATCGACCAGCCCCATCAAAGAGCAAAACTTTAAACAGAAGCGTTGACTCGCGGACCATTACCTGCATCATACAGGTACCGGCGAAGCAAATAATTCCACGCTCCACTCCGCTTCCTTGCAACACGCACACGACAAATGTCATGACCGCAGAAAAACGGAACATCCGATTGCCGCGAGTTGCCATGGTTACCCGGATCCTCTTTGCATCATTCCTGTTTGGAACGGGAATCATGACAATGGGCTTTGCCAGCAATGGCTATCCCGTCGGTGACACGCCGGATGACGTAGGGCGATTCATGATCGCACTGGAGCAAACTGGTTATCTGATCTTCTGGGTTGGCTTTTTCAAAACCGTTGCTGGCGGTCTGATGTTTTTCCCTCGGACAGCGCCGCTGGCCGTTCTGATGTCGCTGCCGTATGTCGTCAACATTCTGCTGTACGTGACATTCTTTGCCCATCAATACCTCGTGATTGGGCTTCCTGATTTTGCAGCCTGTGCATTGCTGATTTACTGCTACTTCGACTGGTACCGGCCGATTTTGGCGAGTCCTACGGAACAGCCTGGACCAATGGGCACTTCAACCTCAAGGCCTTCGGGAGGCGATCATGCATTTTGACTCAGAGTCTTCGCCTGGATTTGTCATTGGGCGAGTCGCTTACTTGATACGCACCGGAATGGGAGCGGAACTGAAGAAAGCCCGCTGGCCTTTTTCACCCGAGGAAACACAGACCCTGATCACGCTGTCCGATGCCGGCCAGCCTCTGAGCATGAACGAACTGGCATCGCGAATGATCCGCGATGCCACGACTGTGAAACGACAGTTGGATCGACTTGTCGAACATCAGTTCGTAGAGCGAAACGCCTCGAGCGAGGATGCTCGGATCGTGATGATCGGCTTGACCCGCCGAGGCGAGCAACGATTGCAGAAGGTCCTCCCGCTACTGGATGACCTACGGAAGATCGCTTTGAAAGGCATCTCAAAGAAGGAACTGGCTGCAGCACAAAACGTTCTGCATCAGATGCAGAAGAACCTCAAGACCCATCTCACGAATGATTAAACCCATGAACCACTTTCGAATCCGTTTTGGCAGAAGCCTAAAAACGGCCGTTCTACTCGGCGTCCTCGTGTCGACTGCTGGCGTTGCCAACGGACAAACACAGGTCCAACCCGAAACCGCGCTGAGGATGCTGAACGCTCAGCAACAACAGTTCGAGAAGGGTGTCGTTCAAGTCGCGGACAACGTTTACACCGCGGTTGGTTTTCACGGCGCAAACACGTCGATGATTGTCGGTACCGATGGGGTCATCATCGTCGACACTCTTTTCGGTCCGTCCAGTGCTTCCAAAGCGGCGGAAGCTTTTCGGCGATACAGTGACAAACCGGTCAAGGCGATCATCTATACCCACAGTCACGGCGATCACACCGGTGGAGCCAGTGCCTTCGTTGGCGATGAGAAACCGGATGTCTTCGCAACGGAGACCTTTGGTTCAGCCGAAGGTGTCAACAAAGCAGTTGAACCCGTGAAAGCGAAACGAAACATACGCCAGTTTGGTCGCAATCTCTCTCCGTCCGAGAGTACCAATCGCGGTGTCGCTCCGGCCAACACCGAAGACGGCGACCGTGGCAAAGGATTCCTTCCGCCGACTGTCACCGTCCCCAGCGACGGACTCAAAACGACAATCGCGGGCGTCGAAATCGAATTTCATAACGGGCCAGGCGAAACCGGCGATGCCATGTTCATCTGGCTGCCAAAGGAGAAGGTGCTGCTTGCGGGTGACAACTTCTACAGTTCCTTCCCCAACCTGTATGCGATTCGCGGAACGGCCTATCGCGACGTGCTGAGTTGGTCCGAGAGCGTTGCCAAGATGGCGACGTTCAAACCAGACGTCCTGATCCCCGGCCACACCATGCCGATTCAAGGTCAGGATGCCGCCACCACCGCACTGAACGATTACAGCGAAGCGATCCGCAGTGTCTACGACCAAACCGTCCGCGGCATCAACGCCGGCAAAGGTCCTGATCAACTGGCACACGAAGTCAAGCTTCCTGAACACCTAAAAGACAAGCCGTACCTGATTCAGTTTTATGGTTCGGTGCCGCACGCGGTACGAGCGATCTATGCCGGGCTGTTGGGCTGGTACGACGGCAACCCAACGACGTTGAATCCGCTGCAGCCAAAACTCAAGGCGAAGAAAATGGCTGAACTGGCGGGCGGCACACAGGAGCTGACCGAGCAGATGGAATCAGCCCTTGCAAAAGAAGAATTCCAATGGGCGTTGGAACTTTCCGACCATGTGAAATGGCTAGACGATGCCGACGTCAAGCTCGCACGCAAGGTCAAGATCGCAGCACTCCGGGCTCTCGCGGCGAGGGAGTACAACGCGCCCAATCGCAACTACTACCTCAGCTGCGCCAACGAACTCGAGTCAGGTCAGTTGAGCGAAGTCTGGTTCTAGGTTTACCGAGACAGGCCAAGGTTCATCTCGGTGGGGGACCACCGAGCGACAGGTTGCGAACAACCGCTTGCCTAGGACAGGCCGGCGATCGTTTTTTCGATTCGTGCGGTCACCTTGCCTTTCCCCAAGACCGCAAGCGTGTCGAACATGCCGAAGCCGCTGGCCGCTCCAGTTGTCGCCACTCGCAACGCGTGAATGATTTGGCCGATCTTGATGCCCTCTGATTCGCAGAACGACTTCACAGTGGTCTCCACGTTGGCGGCGTCAAACTCGGTCGCTGCTTTCAATGTCTCATTCAGCTTCGCAAGCAACTCCTTCGCGCCATCGGCTTTGACCAAACGTTTCTCGTAGGCTTTTTCGTCAACGGCATAATCGTCCACGAAACAGTAGTCGAAGTCGATGATGTCGCCGGCCATCTTCAAACGATCACCAGCCGCAGCAACCACGGCCGACAACGCTTCATCGGAATCCCCTTCGGCAACGAAGCCAGAGGCAAGCGCAAACGGACGCACCAACTCGGTTCGCTTCTCATCCGAAAGTGCCGCGAACGCGTCGCCTTGGAACGACTGCAGTTTGGCCGGGTCGAATGAGGCGGGAGCTTTGTTGACGCGATCCAGAGTGAACTTCTCGATCATTTCCGCGATCGTGAACTTCTCGGTTTCGCCATCGAGCGACCATCCCAGCAACAACAGGTAGTTCAACAACGCATCGGGCAGGAACCCGATCTCGCGGTAGAAATCGACCAACACGGGATTGAACGTGTCCGCGTCGACTTGCATGTTGCAACGCTCGGCGATCTTTTCACCGTGAGCCAACAACACGGCGAAGTCACGGTTCTTTTTGTACTTGTCGAGTTTGCGTTTGCTCAACTTGGCCGATCCACCGGGCTCGGCCACGTAGGGCAGGTGAGCATAAATCGGCAGGTCATACCCGAGCGACTGAGCGATGAAGACTTGGCGAGCCGTGTTGGGCAAGTGTTCCGCGGCGCGAACGACGTGCGTGATCTTCAGTTCGTGATCATCGACGACGCTGGCCAGGTGATACAGCGGGCTGCCATCGGCACGCGCGATCACGTGGTCTTGTTCAGACGCCCATTCGACGATGACTTCGCCGCGGATCAAATCTTGGATCACGCATTGGCCTTCGCGTGGCATCTTCAGACGCACGACGCCTTGCCGACCTTCGGCTTCGAATTTGGCTGCGGTCGCTTCGTCTTCCGCCATCCAGCGTCGATCGTAGACAAACGCCTCGCCAGCTTTCTGGGCTTCTTCGCGAAGCGTTTGCAGTTCTTCCGGTTTGGCGAAATCGCGGTAGGCGTGGCCATCGGCGAGCAGTTTGTCAGCAGCGGCTCGGTACAAATCGCCTCGTTGCGATTGAAAGTAGGGACCATGCGGGCCGCCGACATCGGGGCCTTCGTCCCAGTCCATCCCGAGCCAACGAAAACCATCCAGGATCGGTTTCAATGCCGCGTCGACGTTTCGTCCGGCGTCCGTGTCATCGATCCGAAGAATGAATTGTCCGCCAGCCTGTTTCGCGAGCAGCCAATTGAAAAGTGCGGTGCGGACGCCACCGATGTGCAAGTATCCGGTTGGGCTGGGGGCAAATCGCGTGCGAATCATGGTCGAAAAACACTTGGGATGAAATGGTGTGAGGAACGACCGGGAGTCCTCAACGTTTGGATGGATTGAGTCGACCGGTGTGCAACGTTCATGCTAGCAGGCCACCGAAACTTTCCTAACCCGCCAACCAAAATCATGCTAGCTGCCCTCACCGTACGATGGGCTTCCAAGCCCGTCGGTGCTCGGCTCAAGTTCTCGACGGGCTAGGAAGCCCATCGTACGGCGAGATTCTCGACCGGCTAAAAGCCCATCGTACTTGTCTGAAAACGACGAAAAGCCCGACGGGCCTGCAAGCAGACCGGTCGAGCTAGTCGTGGGGGTGGGTCGTGGATCCAACGCGCGTGTGTTGGACGACAACCACCCAAGCCTCCGCCCCTACGAAGGTGATGAGAACCGTTCCGAGTCTGCCAGCGATCAGCCGGTCAGTGACTCAGATCTGGTTCGTGTTCAGTGTTTCAGCGAGGAATGGGTTTCCGTCGCACGGGTTGCGGTGCGTACTCGGCGGGTTCCGCAGCCGATGTCGCTGCGGGTGCCGTGTAGGCGGCCGGTTGGACTCGGCGAGCCGTTCCCCACGACGCACCATCGTTGGACGATGCGGCGGGCGATCGAAGTGGCTGAGCCGATTCAATCGAAGGAGCCGGGGTTGGGACGGTCACGGGAGGTGACAGTCGGTCGATAGGCTGAGGAGCCCGCAACATTTCGTGAGTGCTGCTGCCGTACTCGCTCAAGGGTTGGTGATCTTCGATCCGGATTGGATCGCGAACGATTCCCATGTCCATTGGCAAGGCTTCGCCGTTGGCATCGCCGAAGATGACCTGGCCATCCGCCGCGTTCATCTCGAACTCACCCGGCGGCAAGATTTGCCCGTGGGTGTTGGCACCACTGCCGATGATCTGCGAAGCGGAGTCCGCATCACGAACCGGCCCTTGGCGAACCACACCTGGACGAGTCACACCGTACTGCAACTTCTTGCCAGCACTTCGTTCACGAGCTCGTTCGAGTGCATCCCAGTAGGCTTTCTTGTTCCAAGGTCCTTCTCGCAACACGATGCCACTGTTGGCCAGCAAGGTGCCCTTCAAGTAATCAACATAGCTCAATGATTTGCTGTATTCAGCCAAAGCACGGTAGTAGCTGATTTCTGCTTGAGCCTTTCGCTGTTGACTTTGCAGGACCACGTTGATGTCCGACACGCCCGATTCATATTGTGCCAATCGAATTTCGACTTCGGTTTCGAAAGCTTGCCATTGCTGTGCGTTGGTTTGCGTCAGTTGGTAGTGCGACTGAGCCTTGCGGATCGCATCGGACAATTTGCTGACCAACAATCGCTCGTCCTCTTGCAACTTCGAACGTTCACGGACGATGCGAAGCTTCGCATTTTGGATTCTTGCCAATTCTTTACGTGCACCAAAAGCGGGCGGAGTCACTTCGAGACGAACCGCGCCTTCTTGGAAATCACCGCCGGTCAAGCTTGCCAACGCCGAACTACCTGGCGATGGGAACGTTCCCGTTCCACCATCGGGAGGACCGAGCGTGTCACCGACCCCCACCCAGCGGTAAAGCAACGACAGGTTCACCTCTGGCAGGATTTGGTTCTTTGCTGTGATCAGCTCCAACTCTTGTTGTTTGATGCGGGTCTTCGTTTGACGCAGTTCGGGCGACAGGTACAGCATTTGTGCAACCGACTCGTTCCAGTCAAATTCAACACGTGCGAGGGTTGGCTCGTCGATGGGACGAATCAAACGACCATCGGTTGCCGCCAATCCCATCAACTCACGCAGACGGTTTTCCGAGCCATAGACGCCGAACCGGTCAGGGCCGGGCAGGTTCGATCCTGCGAGTGCAGTTTCGAGCTGGGCCTTGAACTGGAAGTATTGACCTTTTGCTTGCGACAACTCAAAGAGAGTGCCGTTGCCATTTTCCATCGCCAAGCGGGCAAACTGTGCCGTCGCCATAGCGCTGTTCCGAGCAACCACTGAAGTGGCCACGTTGCGGTAGGCAACGTACAGGTCCCAGTAGGCGTTCTCGACATCGCGGACCAAGTTGCGAACCTGGACTTCGTATTCGGCAATCGACACGTCTTCGTTGAGGCTGGCCAAGACAACCGGAACGCGGTTGACCAAGGTGCCTCGGTTCCGCATCAATGGCTGCTGCACTTGAGCTTCCATCGAAACGGTGTAGTCACTCGAAACTACTCGCGAGGCGGAGTTGAGTGCCAAGGGTGCAGTCGGAAGGTTGTTGTGTCCGTACACCAGTTGATGACGAAGTGTGGCAACGCCACCGGTAGCGAACCGTTTGCTGATCGCGGCTTGGGCCGTCACGTCATCTGATTGAAACAGCGAGGTTGAAACAGCACTGTTGCCCGAGTTTCGTGGACGGTCGGTGTTGCTGTAACTGATGAACCCGCTGGCTTGAGCATCGAACTCAGCCAAAGCATCTTCGACACCGCCAACTTGGTTGGCTCGCAGAACACCACGAGGCAGGGTGCGGTTGCCATTGCTGTCAACGGTCAACGGGACCGACTGAGTGGTTGATTGCTGGATGGCGACGTCGTAGACGCTACCAAACTGATCGGAAGAACCACTGATGAACTGGTCAGCCACGTTTTGACGTGTTTCTGCGATGCCGCTGGTAGTGACGAAGAACTTCGCATTTTGCAACGCGATGTTGGTCGCTTCTTCCAGCGTCAAATCCCAGAACTGGTAGTCGTGATTACCGATCGCCAGCGGAGGCAACGCCTCCGTCGTTTCGGGCAGACTCTCCACGTCCACATCCGGATATTCAATCTGGGTGGCTGAGTTGAGATAGTAGTTCAGGTCCGGAGACTCGTTCAAGAAGAACGGCTGAGTTGGAGCGCACCCACAGGCGATCAGGAGGGTGATTCCCAATTGCAGTTGTGCAGTCAAACGGATCAATGAGCGATTCATGCCCTGGACTTCCCTGGCGCGGTGCCGCCGCAGAACATACCCCACGAGTGCCGCGAGTGCGGCATGGCATGTCCCCGGTCGGGCCGAGTGTGGAAAGCCCCCCTACAAAAGTCTCGCCCATCATCGTTCCACCGAATGGAACGAGACCTTCATCCGAAAGTAGGTATCGGGTTCCGATCGGGTAAACTTTGACGGCAATCCGAAAAATCGTGAAGTTTTTCGCCAGCCGTCCTTGAGGCTCATTTTCAAGCCAAATACGCAAGGATTCTGGCGGCTCGCTCCATGAAGATTTGATGGGCAACGAATGTTTCATTCTGAAGCGTCCAGTACAAAGGACGCTCGTCATGAAACACTTCCGTGAAACTTGCCTCCGCGCAGAACATTTGTCCACAGACATCCCGTCGATCAGCATTCCTCCCCAAGCCAACTGACTCGACGCAACAACGTCCGCCGCGATCGCTCAACGTTCCTCAATGATGATGAGCCTTCACGCGAACCGCTGCAGACAACCGTTCTACTTCGTGACTTGCACTCGACCTCCCGCCAACTCTCTCGCCTGAATTCCACCATGAAACTGACCAAGCGTTTGCACCGTCGTCTCCTGCCTTTTTCCCTCGTCGCACTTTGCCTCACCATTCCGTGTTTCATACCACTGTGTCACGCCGATGAACCGGCACCCCAATGGTGGAAGGGAAATATCCACACTCATTCGCTTTGGAGCGATGGCGATCAATTCCCTGAGATGATTGCGGACTGGTACCAATCCGAGGGCTACAACTTTCTGGCCCTGACTGACCACAACGTGCTCAGCGAGGGATCACGATGGATGGACTACTCGAAAATCCTGCAGCGCAGCGACGATGGAATTCTGGATCGCTACCGAGCCCGATTCGGCAACGCCTGGGTGGAAACTCGTGGCACCGAAGGCGAAGCCGACTACCAAGTGCGACTCAAACCGCTTGATGAATTTCGATACCTGGTCGAACAGCACGACCAATTCATCCTGATTCCCGCCGAAGAAATCAGCGATCGCGGGGAAGGCAAACCGGTTCACATCAACGCGACGAACCTGGCCGAAGCTCTCGAACCCGCAGGAGGCGACACGGTTCGCCAAGTGATCGAAAACAACTTGCGAGCGATCCTGGAACACGAAAAAGCACACGGCCGAGAAGTTCTGCCGCACGTGAACCACCCGAACTTCCACTACGCCGTCACCGCCGAGGACCTCGCCTCGGTTGTGTCGGAACGGTTCTTCGAGGTCTACAACGGGCACCCGGGAGTCAACCATCTTGGCGATGACGAACACCCCAGCATCGAACGCATGTGGGACATCATCAACGCCCTGCGTCAGACTTCGCTGAACGTCCCGCCGATGATGGGCATCGCGACCGATGACAGCCACGAATACCACGGCAAACCCGGATCGCGTCCCGGTCGCGGGTGGGTGATGGTCCGCAGCCAATACCTGACGCCCGAGCACTTGATCCGAGCGATGAAACGCGGCGATTTCTATGCGTCCAGCGGAGTCAGCTTGGACGACGTGAAATACGACGCCGAATCGAAAACCTTGTCGCTGCAAATTCAATCCGACCCCGAAACGACATACCAAACCAAGTTCATCGCGACGCTGGCAAAAGCGGATGGATTGATCGACGAACACCGGATCGGAGTGACCGTCGCCACATCCGACAGCCTTCAGCCTCAGTACACGCTGACTGGGAAGGAACTGTACGTTCGGGCAGTCGTGACCAGCAGCCAACCTGCCCGAGACCCATCGTTCAAGGACCAAAAACAGCAGGCCTGGACCCAGCCTGTTGGCTGGGAATCGCCCTGATTCACTGCTTTTCGGCTGTTTGAACCCGCGGGATCCGGGGACCGTGCGTGAACTCTATGTTGATTGGCCGATTTGGGCAGGTTATCGTAGAAAGCATGAGCAAGAACAAAAACCTAAATATCTCCCGGGGTCCCGAAGGCTGGACCGTTCGAATCGTTCGCGAAGGCGAGCAGCACTCCAAGTACTTTCGGTTCTCCGATGGCGGGATCCGAAAGTCGCTGGCCAAGGCCCAGAAATGGCGTGATGCCAAAATCAAAGAGCTCGGCGAGCGACAATGGCGCAAAGGGCCTCGCAAGAAACCCACCAACAACACGTCTGGCATCACAGGCGTCAGCAGAAACTTCTACGGCCGCTGGGTCGCGACTTGGCAGGAAGACGGGGTCCAACGTTTCTTGACGTTCAAGACCAAAAAAGAAGCCGTCGCACACCGAAAGGCGATGATCGAAGGCATGGGCTAGCCGTACGACGGACTTCCGAGTCCGTCGGTGCCAAGGACGATTGATTTTGATGGATTTGGTAAGGCCATCGCTCTGCGTCCCGACCCAAGCGTTCCGGCAATCCTTTGCGCGTCCGCTACACGATGCCTGCGACATGGACTTCGCCGTCGAATCGATCACTCCCCGGTCAGCTTTCCCATGCTGATTCGTTCTTCGACTTGGAATCCGAGTGATCGATAAAACGCGACAACCTCGCTGTTGTCGGCGATCACTTGCAGGTTCACCTTCGGGCAACCACGACGGGACAGTTCCGATTCAGCATGCCGGACCAATCGAGTCCCCACGCCACGTCGCCGGAAGGCGGGCGACACCGCGACGGAATACAGCCATCCGCGATGCCCGTCGTATCCGGCCATCACCGTGCCCGCCACATTCTCTTCGTCCGTTGCCACGAAGAACAATCCATCGTCCGCAGCCATTTTGCGATCGATCGAGGTGCCAGGATCATTGTGCCCGGTAGATCGAGGGAACACCGCCAACCAAAGATCCACGACGGCATCACGATCTTCGGCGACGTAATTGCGTATCAGCATGTCTCCTCGCCCTAAAGACGTTCCATCGACGCCCAAACAACAACTGCTTCGCGATCAATGTCGCGAAGCCCCGCGACTCAACGGGCTGTTAATTTAGCCGTATACCGAATAACAACAATTAGCCGATGGGCGTTGGCCCCGGTGGGCGTTTGACTAACCGCTGCTAACGCGGTACGGCTCATCAAATCAACAGCCCGTCAAGGCAGCAGAAAAACCTGGAGCTTGCGGCATCCGTGGGCGCCCAGAACCAACGACTGCTCGATGTCGGCCGTTTTACTGGGGCCAGAAACAAAGACGCCAAAACCTGGACCGGGAGCACCGATTCGGGCATACGCTTCGTGCATGTTGTTCAGCAGATCGGATCGAGAGATCACAATCGCCAAGTACTGGGCGATGAAGATCATGACTCGGTGAGGCAACGTTTTGCCATCGATCCAAATCGCTCCATTTTCCGCCACACCAAACTCGCCGCGAACGATCGTCCAGTCCAATGTCGACAATGCATGCGGGTCATCGATGGTCGCCAGATCCACGGTGGCCGTCACCGCCTCAGGAACGGTCGAGGCAATCCGACGTGCGGACTGGAAAACCTCGATCGCCTGCAACTTCTCGTGAATTTCGCTGGGCGTATCGACCAAGTGAGCTTCGCCACCCACCGATGCCAACGTTTCTTGAAACTGCTGCAGTCGGTCATCGAATTGAACGACGCGGGCGGGATCAATCGTGGGTAGCTCGGGCGCGTCCACAACGCAGCCTTTCAACCGATCTAAAATGACTTGCCGACTGTTGGATTGTGTTTCGCTCATGATTGCTCCTCCCGCGAAACTGTTTGCGAGCCTGATGGCCGGTTCTTGGCGTACCACTCGTGGAACGATTTCTTTGGTGGCTCGGGGAGGTCTCGGTCTTTCGCCCAGGTGTTGAAGCGGTTGTGAGCCAGCGATTTCGGCAACACCTTCAAAGCGACTCGGCCCAAGTAGCCCGCCGCCGCGAACAAAGGTGGATTGCGGAACAAGAACGAAGCAGCCTTCATCGCCATTCGCTTGTTCCAAGCAACCAGACGCTTGCCCACCAAAACTTTTCGCCAAGCCAACAACTGATGGTGCAAAGGAATCTTGACCGGGCAAACATCGGTGCACGAACCACACAGACTGCATGCGAACGGCAAACTCTTGTGAGCCTTGGCGTTTTTTGCCGGCCCCAAAACGCTGCCGATCGGCCCCGGCACGGTGGCTCGATAGCTGTGCCCGCCACTGCGTCGATAAACCGGGCAAGTGTTCATGCAAGCACCGCAGCGAATACAGTGCAACGAATCGCGAAACGTCTTGCTGTCGCGAATTTTGGATCGACCGTTGTCGACCAAGACAATGTGCAGTTCGCTGTTCTCGTCACGCGGCCCGTGGAAGTGGGACGTGTAGCTGGTGATCGGTTGGCCGGTCGCACTGCGAGCGAGCAACCGGGTGAAAACCGACAGATCTTGGAACCGCGGCACCAACTTTTCGATGCCCATGCAAGCGATGTGAATTCGCGGTAGAGAAACTCCCAAGTCCGCGTTGCCTTCGTTGGTGCAAACGACCAAACCGCCGGTGTCAGCGATCGCGAAATTGACGCCGGTGATTCCGACTTCACCGCTCAAGAACTTGCCGCGCAGGTGGCCGCGAGCGGCTTCCGTCAGAACTTGCGGGTCAGACTCGCCGGCGCGCGTTCCGAGGTGTTCGTGAAAGGTATCGCCGACCTCTTCTTTCTTGATGTGAATCGCCGGCAGCACAATGTGACTGGGGGTTTCGCCACGCAATTGAACGATGCGTTCACCCAAGTCGGTGTCGACAACTTCGATGCCGCTTTCGATCAAGTATTCGTTCAGACCGCACTCTTCGGTCAGCATAGATTTGCTTTTGACGATACGAAGCGTGTCGTTGCGGCGTAGCAAATCCAAGACGATGCGGTTGTGTTCCTCGGCATCGGCAGCCCAGTGAACAACCGCACCCAAACGAGTCGCGTTGGCCTCAAACTGTTGCAAGTATTCCGGCAGTTTCGCGATCGTGTGCGTCTTGATCGTGGACGCCTGTTCGCGAAGGTATTCCCATTCGGGAATCGATTGCGCCTGCTTGTCACGTTTGCTTCGAACGAACCACAACGAATCATCATGCCAATGCGATCGAGGCTCATTGGTCACGAACTCGCGGGCGGCGTTCGGGTGATCGACGATGGGAAGAGTGGATGTCAAGGAAGTCACTTCGCTTAGGAATTCATTCAATCAAATAAGAGCACCAGATCAGTCAGTCGGTCAACGACTCGCGATCGCTGGTGCGGATCGATCCGATCCGGAGGAATCGGACTGCATCGCTTCGGCCAGCACTTCAGCAATGTGTTTGACCGACATCGGCATGTTGCGTCGGCGAATCAATCCGCCCATGTGCATCAGACAACTCATGTCGCCTGCGATCATCACTTCGCTGCCGGAGGTGATGTGGTCGGTCACGCGGTCAATCCCCATCGCCACACTGGTCTCCCGTTCAGCAACCGCAAATGTGCCGCCAAAACCACAGCATTCATCGACACGGGTGATCGGTTTGATTTCGATTCCATCCAACGATTCCAACAACATCCGCATCTTGTCTTCTCGCGGAGTCATGTTTTCGCTGCATTTCCCGAGACGCAGTTCTCGCAAACCGTGGCAACTGGAGTGGATGCTCACGGGACGGTTGAAAGTCCCTGGAATGGAACGAACTCCCAAGCGGTCGACGACGAATTCGCACAACTCATACGTGTTTTCACGCAAATGCTGGAATTCGGTGTCATTAGGCCCAAAGTAGTCGGCATAATGATTCCGAATCATCGACGTACAACTGCCCGAGGGGCACACCACGGCGTCGTAGCTCGCGAATCGCTTCACCCATTGTTTGGCGACGGGTGCCGTGTCGGCATCACACCCCGTGTTGGCCATCGGCTGTCCACAACAGGTTTGCCCCGCCGGATACTCGACTTCGACCCCTAAACGTTCCAACAGTGTCAACGTCGCGATCGCGACATCCGGAAAGAACTGGTCGATGTAGCAGGGGATGAACAGAGCAACAGTCATGCGAAGCTGAGAAGTGGGGCAGATGAGGGGGAAAATCGCGCATGGAGGCAAACAGATCGCGCTAACGCAAAGAGTATAGACTAACGGTCCAGTGCCGTAGAGAACGCCCTCCGCAGAATTGGTTCCGGTTGATTTGTCGCTGCTCAAGAGTCAGGATGAAGTCCCGCCCCATTCGCCTCCTTCGGATGAAACATGATCTCCGCCGCCAAACCCACCACGTGCACGCTGGTCGTTTCCAAGGGACAATCTCGCAATCCGGCCAAACGAGGCCTGGAATCGGCGATCGCACAGGCCGCGGGTCAGCTCGACGGCGTCGAAGTCATCATGGTCCCTCACTTGTACGATTTGCCCAAGGGTGGCGAATCCCTGGAATTGCTCCAGAAAATTGAGGGCGACCTGATTGTCTGCAGCTGGATCTTTTCGCGAGCCGCTCACTGGGTCCTTGACCGCAACGGAATCGGCGGCGTCACCGGCGAAGTCGAACTGGGTGCCGATGAATACGACGAGGAAGAATCCCCTTCCGCGACTGCTGAATCTGCGACGGACGAACAGGAACCGGTCGATCGGGTGACGGATTTGTACCCGCGTCCCGACCGGACGATCCACTGCCTAGACCTGAAGGTATCGGAGTCCGCAGACGACTTCATTGGCGAAATCAAACGCATTTTGAACATCGCCGTCGAGGCCGATCGATCGCTGCCCATCGTCGGTGGAAAGATCGTCGAGGTCGACGAAACGACCAGCCGACGCTGGTACCCGGTCATCGACTTCAGTCGCTGCACGAACTGCATGGAATGCATCGACTTCTGCTTGTTCGGCGTCTACGGCGTCGATGGAGTCGAAAACATTTTGGTCGAGCAGCCTGACAATTGCCGCAAAGGTTGCCCGGCGTGCAGCCGAGTGTGCCCAGAGAATGCCATCATCTTTCCGCAACACAAAGCACCCGCGATCGCCGGCGCCGTGACCGAAGGCGACGAGGGATTCAAAATCGATTTGTCCCAGCTCTTCGGTGCGCCCACCGACAAGGGCGACCCGATCGCAACCGCCGCCCGAGAACGCGACGAACAGTTGCTGCTGACCGGTCGTGAAGCGGTTGGAATCGACGACAACCTGAAAAAACGACAGGCTGCGTTAAACGAGAAACCGAAAGACAACCTGGATCGCCTGATCGATTCGCTGGACGAATTGGATTTGTAGGTTACTCGCCGCACGGTTTTCTTGGGCCAGGCGACTTCTCCACGGGCTTCCAGGTCGATCGACTTCTATACAGACGGCCTTGGGAGGCCAGGGCTTTCAAGGTGTTTTAAACTTTGCCATTCCT
>NZ_ANMO01000272.1 GCF_000338295.1 Rhodopirellula europaea 6C | reverse complement strand
TTCACTCGGCGGAGGGCCTTCTTTCTCAGCCGATCCGCATCGCTTTGCGGCCAAGACATTTGTCAAAAAATGCTGGGCTGACAAACCGAGGTGGACACAACCACGCCGCTCGACCTCATCCACTATAGTAACTCAGGCGGACGAGGTCGCCGACGTGAAAAAGGCATCTGGGAGTTGAAAACGCGATGGATGAATTGGACTACCCGGACGATGAAGAGAAGCGTCTGCTTCGCGAGCGGCACTACAACGCGACCATCATCAAGCGAATGGATCTGACGGAAGATCTGGCCCGGTTCCGCATCCAGTGTGATGAACCCGTGATGCCGTTTGAGCCCGGGCAGTACGTCGCCATCGGGCTTGGGAACTGGGAGCCGCGATTGCGTGGCACCCAGCCCGAGGACATTCCAATTAAAAAGTCGCGAAAATTGGTGCGGCGGGCGTATTCCATTTCATGTCCGATGCTTCACGATGCCGAATCGCCCAAAGCGGGTGAGTTGGCGCCCGTCGATCAGATCGACTACCTGGAGTTTTACATCACGTTGGTGCGTCAGGGCGCAACTGCCGCGAGCAAGCCTCCCGCCCTGACACCTCGCTTGTTTGGCAAAGGCGAGGGGGATCGAATTTGCGTCGAACGCAAAATCACGGGGCGGTATCTGTTGGGTGATATTCCGGCGGATGAAAACGTTTTGATGCTCGGGACCGGCACCGGTGAAGCTCCGCACAACGCGATGGCAACCACATTGTTGTCTCGCGGGCACCGTGGAAAGGTCGTCATCGCGACCAGCGTCCGTTATCAGTCGGACATCGCTTACCAGAGCGAGCACGACGAACTGATGCGACGTTTTCCGAACTATTGCTACCTGCCTTTGACGACTCGTGAGCCCAAGAACCTGGAACCGAACCGGCCCGACTACGTTGGCAAGCAATATCTGCAAACCATGTTCACCACCGGCAAGCTGGCGGAGTTGGTTGGTGATCCGCTCGCGCCCAGCAACACGCACGTCTTTTTGTGCGGAAACCCAGACATGATCGGTTACGTGCCGCCCGGCGGAGAGGTCCCCGATCGACCCGGCATGCTGCCTCTGCTTCGGGCTGCCGGTTTCCACGATGCCACAGAAACACCCGGACCTGGCACCATTCGCTTTGAGAAGTATTGGTAAGCTAGTCAGATCCGAAACAAGCGTTCACATTCACCATCCTTCACACTAACTAGCACGTCATCCCACGAGAGTGATCATGGACTTGAACAATACAATCGCGTTGATTCTTGGCGGTGGCCGCGGAACACGGTTGTTCCCGCTCACAAAGATCCGCGCCAAACCCGCTGTGCCCTTGGCTGCGAAATATCGATTGATCGACATTCCGATCAGTAACTGCATCAACAGCGGGCTGAATCGCGCCTATGTGTTGACACAATTTTTGTCAGAGAGTCTTCACCGTCACCTTCGGCAGACGTACACGTTTGATCACTTCAGTGGTGGTTTTGTCGAATTGTTGGCCGCGCAGCAAACCGTCAATTCCGGCACCGATTGGTACCAAGGCACCGCCGATGCGGTCCGTAAGAACCTGGTTCACTTGCGTGAAAGCTGGATCAAGCACGTCCTGATTCTCTCGGGCGATCAGCTTTACCGAATGGATTTTCGCGACATGATGCGGACTCACATCGAGTCCGGAGCTGCCGCGACCATCGCTGGTATTCCCGTGACTCGTAAAGACGCGTCGGCTTTGGGGATCATGCAGGTCGACGATAACGGACGTGTGACCGGGTTCGTTGAAAAGCCGCAAACAGAAGAAGAGATCGCAAAGGTCCGCATGGAACCAAGCTGGATCGACGCTCGCGGCATCGAAAGCCAAGGCCGTGATCTGTTGGCCAGCATGGGGCTGTACATCTTCGACAAAGACCTCATGGTCGACATGCTCGAGAACAGCCTGCACAGTGACTTTGGGAAGGAAGTCTTTCCCGAAGCCATCAATACTCACAAGGTTCAGTTGCACCTGTTTGACGGGTACTGGGAAGACATCGGAACCATCCGATCGTTTTACGAAGCGAACCTGTCGCTCGCCAGTAAGAACCCGCCGTTCGACATTCGCAATCGCCATTCACCGATCTACAGCCGGCCACGCTTTTTGCCGCCAACGATCATGGGCGATGCCAAGATCACTGGCAGCTTGATCGCCGATGGTTGCCGAATCGGCGACAACGTCACGATCGAAAACAGCGTCATCGGTCTGCGAACCGTGATCGGCGACAACGTGACGATCAAGGACAGCGTTGTGATGGGAGCTGACTTCATCGAGATGCGAGGTGCGGCTCGTGACGGGAAGTTGCCAGTTGGCGTCGGTGCCGGAAGCGTGATCCAGGGTGCGATTCTGGATAAGAATTGTCGCGTTGGTGAGAACGTTCGCATCTTGAACGAAGCCAAGATCGATCACCAGGGCGAAGATGATGACCTGCAAATTCGCGATGGAATCAGCATCGTGATCAAAGACGGTCAGATTCCTGACGGATTTAGCTGCTAGTCATCTCTGACTGAATCGAGGCTCGGCGGTTCGCCGCCGAGTTTCTAGGCGGCGATATTCTTTGGCAACGAGCCGTGTGGCCGAATTCAGAATGGGCGTTTGTGGAGCGGGCTACTCGCTGTTTCCAGTGCCCGGCCCTCACCCTCGCGTGCGCCTGAACGGCGCCGCTCGACCTGATACATCGCTCTCACCCAAACTTCGTTTCGGGAGAGCTGCAACATCGGGAAATTTGCCGAAAAGCGGTATCAGAAAACTGAACAACCTCATCGTAGCGAGGGTTCAGGAATCGGCGGCTTCTTTGGATGCGCCGAGTTGTCGGGTGACTGCTTCGATTGGGATTGGAATCCCACGCAGGCAACCTTCGAGAACCAGTTCTGTACCCACGACGCCTTGGAATCGGGCGACGATCATGCGTCCCCGGCGGGCTTTTTCGAGCTTCACCAGCACGATGAGATTATCGCCGGGAGTGACGACCCCGCGGAAGCGAACTTCATCGACCCCGCCGAAGCCGACCATTGCGGCACCAAGCAGGTCGTGCTTTTGGGTGTAATAGCTGGATAGCTGAGCGACCGCTTCCAGCATCACGACGCCGGGCATGAGCGGCATGCCGGGCATGTGACCGCGAACCCAGAACTCGTTTTCGGTGATCGCTTTGTAAGCGGCGCACGCGTGCTGATCGAGATCCTCATAAAGGATCGCGGTCAGTTGTTCCATTTCGTGCCGCTGCGGGTTGTACTCGCGAATCGCCTCGATATCGGCGATTGGCTTGTCAACGTCCAGCAGAGCCGGATCAAGGATGAATTCGCTGCGTGCCACGATCAGGTCTTGATTTTTTTCCGCTTAGCTTTGCGTGCCTTCGCATTTGCGGGGCGTTTGCCGTGATTGGCTTTCTTCGTTTTCCGGTGGGGCTTGGCCACTGTATCGGTCGCTGTTTCTAAAGGAAAGACGTCTGGAAATGGCAAGCAAATCGGCGATTGAAACCGTCAGCCAACGCAAGCGGATGTTAGCGTTCGCGGTAAACGATACGACCTTTGGTCAAATCGTATGGCGAAAGCTCCACGCGAACTTTGTCGCCTGGAACGATCCGGATGAAGTGCTTTCGCATTCGGCCAGCAACGTGGGCCATGACCTCGTTGCCGGTTTCCAATTGCACACGAAAGCGAGTGTTGGCGAGGGCTTGTGTAACGGTGCCCTCGACTTCAAAAGCTTCTTCTTTCTTACCCAAAATTGAACCTTCTTAGCGTTTGCTAAACTGAACGCCACGGCGAGCACCACGAAGGCCTGGTTTCTTACGTTCCTTCATGCGTGAATCACGCGTCAGGAAGCTGCCTTCACGCATCGGGTCGTGCAATGCCTCATCGTGGCTGCACAGAGCACGAGCGAGGCCCATGCGAACGGCTCCGGCTTGGCCGGTCATTCCGCCGCCCGAAACACGAATCAGCAGGTCGACCGATTCGGTCAAGCCAGCGGCTTCGAGGGTTTCAGTGATCGCGTAGCGATGTTGGTCGTTGACGAAGTAATCTTCGATCGACTTACCATTGATAGTGATTTTTCCGCTGCCTGGACGAACGCGTACTCGGGCAACACTGCTTTTGCGACGTCCTGTTCCCAGTGCGTCGCCGTTGATCTTGTCTTTTTTAACTGCAATCATGGATCAGACCCGCGTGATGCGGTCGGTGAGGGCGTGTGGGAACTAAGCGCTAGCTTTTTTGCTGGTGCGAACCAATTCAACGGGTTGCTGAGCGGTGTGTGGGTGCTCAGGGCCAGCGTAGATTTTCAACTTGCTCAGCATTTGGCGAGCGAGTTTGTTCTTTGGCAGCATCCGACGAACGGCGTGATACAGCAAGTATTCCGGCTTGCGATCGTGACGATCTTGGTAGCTTTCCAGACGCAGGCCTGGGTAGCCGGTGTACCAAGTGTAGTGACGATCACGCATCTTGTTGCCCGTCATGCCGATCTTGTCGGCGTTGGTGACGATCACGAAATCACCGCAATCAACGTGAGGTGTGTACTCAGGACGATGTTTTCCCATCAGCACGACAGCGATATCGCTGGCGAGTCGACCGAGGACTTCGTCGCTGGCATCCACAACATGCCATTGCTTTTCGATTTGGCCGGGTTTGGCCATGTAGGTTCGTTGAACAGCCACTGCTCACAACTTCTGACAAAAGGGCACCGAAAATTTGAATCGCAGAACCTAATCGACTGAACCCAAATTCGGCAAGGGCTATTTGGGAAACGTTTGTAGGCTTTTTGGGCGAAATGGGATAGCCGAGCTAGCCAACCTTGGACTGAAGCTCCCCCGCGTCGGCGGGTTGGGGCCGAGTCTTGGCGGTCGCCTTCGCTTTTCGCTCGGGCTTTGCCGTCAGTTGAATCGGCGGGACGGAAGACGATCCACCATGAAACGTACGCTTGCCTTCAATGGTGTGGTCGAGCACAAAAGCTCCGCCTGGCATCCCCTTTCGCGGCGAGACACGCAAGATTGACGCATGTCCGCACTGAGGGCATCGAATCCGAAGGCTATGTGTGTCCAACATCTTTTGGATTGAATTGGCAAGTTCTCGGTTTTCGTTGAGTGTCGAGAGCGATTGGCCAACCAAGCCCTGCAGTTTGGATTGCAACGTCAGCCGAACCGTTCGCTGGATTCGGTTGAGTTCCCACTGCAGGGATTTCAACATCTGCCCCGTTTCGGAATTCTCGGGTGCAGAAGGTTGGCTGCCGGATGGTTGCTCGCTTTTCCCCACATGCATCGTGGGCCTTTCATTGGCCAAGTCGCCTTCTGGAGAACCACCGCCAGCGGGTCCGCCATCGTACGTGTCGGGTTGATCGTCAGGTGCAGCCAAAGCGGGCGTCCAGGCGGAGGTGCGTGTCAGAGAAGGTGAAGCGACTGATTGCTCGAGAAAAGTGGTCGGTGGGACGCGTAAACGAGTTCCGTGAACTTTCCGACTCAAGTCTGGACAAGAGGTTATACAAAATGTATAAGTTGTCCAGCGGGAATCGTTGCAATCGATTTTCTCTGTGTTTTCAGCGTTGTCGGAGTAGTCGCGTTGGGGGGAAAGACCGGGGCAACCGGCGTTTCCCATGCCAGCGTCACAGTTCGCCAGCGAAGAATGCAAACTCCGCTTTTGAAGCGACTTCCAGTGGCGATCTGAGCGGATTTTTAAGTAGTGTCGGCCCACTGGACATTTCCGCCCCCTTCTCGCCCGAGCAGTCAGACAGGCCCATGTCGGTCAATCAACAAACGGTCGAAGAAACCAAAGCGCAGATCCGCGGTTTGGTTAACGAAATCGCAGCTCTCACAAAGAGCGGTGCCACCGCTTCGGAGTTTTATCCGGAGTTGCTGAGCAAAATCATCACTGCCCTGGCTGCGGCCGGAGGTGCGGTGTGGTTGCTGGACGAGGATCAACAGCTTCGGTTGCAGTATCAAATCAACGCAGAACCGTCGATTTTGACCGAAGGCACAGAGGACGCCGATCGCCACAACCGGTTGATCCGTCGCGCCGCCGCCTCGGGGCAGTCGTTGCTCGTTCCTCCGTATAGCGGAACAACCGACGGAGACGCCGAAGGCAATCCAACCCGTTACCTCTTGGTTTTGGGTGCCCTTCAGCACGACGGTCAAAAAGACGGTCTGATCGAGATCTTTCAGCGTCCCGATACCGCTCCCGACACACAACGTGGCTACCTGCGGTTCTTGCAGCAGATGTGCGAGTTGGCCGCAGAATGGCTTCGCAGCCAAAAACTCCGCACACTCGGTGATCGTCAAACACTGTGGCAGCAAGCCGACTCGTTCGCGCGTGCCGCTCACGAATCACTGGATCTGAAAGAAACCGCCGCCATCGTCGCCAACGAAGGCCGACGGCTGATCGGTTGCGACCGTGTCAGCGTGGCCATCAAGAAAGGTGGCAAGTGCAAGGTCGAGGCCATCAGTGGTCAGGACACAATCGAGAATCGATCGAACATCGTTGCAGCCCTGAACGTGCTGGCGACGCGAGTTGTCGCGGCTGGCGAACCTTTGTGGCACGACGGGTCCACCGAAGACTTGCCACCGCAAATCGAAGAGGCTCTCGAAGACTACGTCGACCTTTCTTATGGCCGTAATCTCGCCGTGCTTCCGCTACGCGAACCGCAACGCAAACTCGGCCAGGAAGCTGAGATGGGTGCGGCCGGCGAAGTCGATCGCGATGACGCTCACCGCGGCGAAGTGATCGGTGCGTTGATCGTCGAGCAAATCGAAACGGATCTCCCGCCTGAAATCTTCCGTCAACGATGCGATTTGGTTTACGAGCACGGTACGCGTGCAATCGCTAACTCACAGGCTCACTCGAATCTGTTCTTGATGCCCGTCTGGCGAACACTCGGACGAGCGACTTGGGTTTTGCGAGCTCGAACACTGCCAAAAACTTTGGGAGTGATCGGTGCGATCGCGGCATTGATCTGTGGATTGATCTTCATCCCGATGGAATTTGACCTCGAGGCTGACGGAACACTCAAAGCCGAAGCTCGCCGGGAAGTCTTTGCGGGAATCGATGGCGAAGTCCGTGAGGTGCTGGTCGATCACAACTCGATCGTTGCCGCCGGTGATCCACTGGTGAAGATGATCAACCCGGACATTGGCATCGAGCTGGAAGATCTGCGTGGACAGATCCGAACCACGATGGCGGAGTTGCAACGCATCCGAACTCAATCCAGAAACCGATCGCAATTGAAGGCCACCGAACGGCGTGCGATCGAATTGGAGGAGGTCGAGATTCAAACCAAGCTTGAAGCACAGCGTGCGAAGCTGAAGTTGAAAGAACAGCGAGCGGAAGACTTGATCGTGCGATCGCCAATCGACGGCATCGTGGTTTCGTGGGAAGTCGAGAAGATGTTGCTCAACCGTCCGATTCAAACCGGCCAAGTGTTGATGGAGATCGCCGACCTTTCCAAACCGATGTATCTCGAAATTGAGATGCCCGAAAAACGTGAAGGTCACTTGGATGAGTTCATCCACGACAACAACGTTCAAACACTGGATGTCGACTACATCTTGGCATCCAACCCCGACGAACCATTGCCTGCCAAGTTGCCGGTCGAAAACATTTCGTTGCGAGCGGAAACCAACGAAGAGCATGGCTCGGTAATCAAGATGCGAGTCCTGCCTGATCTGGAGGCGCTGAAAGAGCTGTCTCCGAGTCCCGGCACCAAACTGACCGCGGACGTCAAGTGTGGCAAACGAGCCAGCGGCTTTGTTCTGCTGCACGAAGTCTTTGAGTGGGCCTACAAGTTCGCTTTCTGATTCCTACCTTCTCTTCTCTATTGAATCTTCTCTCCTTGTCCCTCCACCACGAGATCCCTTTGATGAAATCCTGGCGATTGATCGTTGCTGTATTGGCTGGCGTTTGCGTCTCCGCAATCAACGCTGAGCCCGCCACGGCACAAGCTAGCCTGAGGGGCGAGTCCCCATTGGTCGCGAAGTATTGCCAAGTTCGATACATCCGCAAGGTTGACATTCCCGCCGAGGTGGAAGGCAAGTTGGTTGAATTGCCCATCGAAGAAGGGATGACCGTCGCGAAAGACGATCTGCTCGCCTTGGTCGATGACACCTCCGCTCGTTTGGCACTCGAATTCAAAAAGGCCGAAGAGAAAGAGGCTCAGCTCAACGCGGCCAACGAAGTCAACTTGAAGGACGCTCGCAACAACGAAGAGTTGGCTCGAGCCGAAGCGGAATCGTTCCGCGAGCTCTACGAAAAGGGAGCCACGCCTTATTACGAGATGAAGAAGAAGGTGCTCGAAGCCATTCGTGCGTTGCTTCGGATCGACTTGGCGGAAATGCAAAAGAAGATTGCCGAAGCACAGTACATCGCGAAGCGTAGTGAGCGAGAAATCGCCGAATTCGAACTGGACCGTCGTCGCATCACCGCATTGTTCGATGGTTACATCGAAATGCGAATCGCCCAGCTTGGCGAATGGGTGCAGCCTGGTTCGCCAATCGCAACGTTGGTTCAGCTCGACCGAGTTCGAGTCGGTGGTGACATCGACGCGTTGGCATCCAACGGTGCCGTTCGTGCGGGAGCACCTGTGTTGGTTCGCGTTTTCAACACGGCGAATCCCGACCAGAACTTCGAAGTAAATGCTCCGCTGGGATTTGTCAGCAGTGAGGTCGACGGACAAAAACGGTATCGCATTTGGGTCGACGTGGACAATCAAAAGGACAGCAACGGCAATTGGATGATCAAGCCAGGGATGGAGGCAGAAATCATCTTTCAATGATTTCTAGCACGCTTGCCCGTGCCCGATTTTACCTGTTGCTCATCTCTTCCTGATCTTCTCATTCGACACCTGGCCCCATGACCACTCTGGCTGAATCACTGGTAAGCAGTTCGTCACGTGCACTGACGGTGCGCCGACGTCCTGACTTGACCGCCAGCCGCCACCACTACCAAGGACAAGGGTATTGGGTGGTCAAAGAGCCGGTGGGATTGCAGTACTTTCGTTTTCACGACGAAGAGTATTTCATCCTGAACATGCTGGATGGGCATGTCAGTTTGCAGCAAATCAAAGACGGTTTTGAGCAACGATTCGCACCGCAAAAGATCACGTTTGGTGATTTGCAGCAGTTCATCGGAATGTTGCACCGCAGCGGTTTGGTGATCAGCAATTCGCCTGGTCAGGGAAAGTCGCTTCGAGAACGCGGGCGGAAGAAAAAGAACAAAGAGTTGATGGGGAAGATGTCCAACGTCTTCGCCGTCCGTTTTCGCGGGATCGATCCCGAGAAGATTCTCAATCGGATGTTGCCGATCTTTGGATGGATTTTCACTGTCCCGGCGTTGATCTTCTTCGCTGGGTTGCTGTTGGCGGCGTCTTTGCTGCTGGCGACGCAGTATCAAACGGTTTACGCGAAACTGCCGACGTTCCACCAGTTCTTTGCTGCGGATCGTTGGATCATCTTGGCCGCGACAATGGCGATCGTGAAAGTCATTCACGAATTTGGTCACGGTCTGAGTTGCAAGAAATTCGGTGGTGAGTGTCACGAAATCGGCTTCATGCTGTTGGTGTTCACGCCTTGCTTGTACTGCAACGTGTCCGACTCGTGGATGTTGCCGAACAAGTGGAAACGAATTTGGATTGGTGCCGGCGGGATCTATGTCGAGATGATCCTGGCGTCGATTGCGGCGTTCGTTTGGTTCTTCAGTGAACCGGGGACGACGATCAATGACTTGTGTTTGAACATGATGTTCTTGAACGTTGTCAGCACGATCTTGGTCAACGGGAATCCGTTGCTCCGGTTCGACGGCTACTACATCATGATGGATTATCTGGAGATCCCTAACCTCCGCCAAAAGAGCACGGAAGTTCTCAAGCGTTGGTTCCAAACCACTTGCTTGGGTTTGGAATTGCAGGACGATCCATTCCTGCCCACACGCAACCAATTCATGTTTGGAATGTTCACCGTCGCCAGTGTGATTTATCGCTGGGTGGTGGTCTTTTCGATCGTATGGTTCGTGATGCAGGTTCTTGAGCCTTATGGCTTGCAAGCACTTGGCCGGATTTTGGCCGTGATTGGCTTCTCGGGCTTGGTCGCTCAACCCGTCATTCAAACGTGGAAATTCATCCGCACTCCTGGGAGATTGTCAAAAGTGAAACGCGGACCGTTGTTAACATCGCTCGCCGTGTTGGGCGTGGTCATCGCCGCGGTGTGCTACATCCCTTTGCCTCACCACATTGATGCGGCATTCGAAATCCGTCCCAGTCGTGCTGGAATGGTTTACGCCGGCGTCGTTGGACGTGTGGAAGAAACCGTGCCGGTTGGGACTCTCGTCAGCACTGGCGACACGATTGCATTGCTGAAGAATCCAGAACTTGAAATTCGTTTGGCTGACCTTCACGGTGAACGCAAGCTTGCCCAAGTGCAACTTGCGAACTTGAAGTCGCGTCGATTGGACGATGCATCCGCAAAGATTCAGATCGAAACTCAGGAAGAAATGCTGGACTCGATCGAAGCGTTGCTTGCCAAGACTCAAGAAGAACTGGACCGTTTGACCGTGCGAGCCAAACGGGATGGTTTTGTGCTTCCTCCACCAGAAAAGAAGGAACAAGATCCTGGTGATGGGCGTCTACCAAGTTGGAGTGGGACACCGCTTCAAGAACGAAACCGAGGAGCGTTGCTGACGGCGGATGATTTGATCTGTGAGATTGGTTCGCCGGAAGCATTCGAAGCGGTGCTGATCATCGATCAAGGTGACCGGCAACTGGTTCGCGAATCGCAAGAGGTGGATCTGAAGCTCGATTCGCGGCGATTGGAAACGTTCCACGGTTCAATCGAAGAGATCTCCAAAAAACCACTGGAGGCCGCCTCGGCTTCGATGTCGAGCCAAACAGGCGGCAGCTTGCAAACCGAGATCGATCCCAAAACCGGACAAATCAAACCTCGTAGTGTTTCGTATCAAGCTCGCGTGCCGATCGATGGAATCGAGATGCCATTGCGACCCGGATACCGCGGTGCAGCCAAGGTTCATGTGGACCCCATGTCGCTTGGTTCACGTTTATGGCGAGTGATCATTAAAACTTTTAACTTTGACTTCTGAGTGGACAAGTAGAAAAGAGAGTCAGGTGTTATTGCCGGTACGACCCACCGACCGCTTTGCACAAAAGGTCCCGATACTTTTCTCTCAACCCCTTCGGAGTGAGCTAGGCTTCCACCATCCTTTCCATTTGACGTGGTTTAACGTTTGGTTTTTGAAGACAAACAAAAAAACGGATTCTTGATCCCTGCTAGTCGCTTTCGCGTTGCGACGTTGGGGGGGATCATTACATTGGCCCCAAACACGCGAATCTCAACTTACCTGTTTCCCTTTTGATTTTTTGGAGAATTTGATGGCAGACGAAACCAAGACGGCTGAAGCCCCCGCCGCAGAGAAGGCCGCTCCCGCTGAGAAAGCACAAACTCAAGCTCAGGCCCCAGTTCAAGTTCAGGTTAACGACGACAACGCCGTCGCAACCTACGCGAACTTCTGCCGCGTGACTGGTTCGCCCGAAGAGTTGATCATCGACTTCGGTCTGAACCCACAGCCGATCGGTGTGCCAAAGGACCCCATCCAAGTCAAGCAACGTATCATCGTGAACTTCTTCACCGCGAAACGTTTGCTCGCTGCTTTGCAAATGTCGGTTGCCCGTCACGAATCCGTCTTCGGTGTTCTGGAAACGGACATCAACAAACGCGTTCGTCCAGGCCTGCAACAACAGCAAGCACCTGCGAAGTCGTAATCGACCCGCACGAATTGAGATTCAAAAAGCCATCCCGCTTGTTCTTCAGCGGGGTGGTTTTTTTGTGCGCCGGCAGAGAAGGCGAGCTCTGAGCGTATCGAGTCAGTTCGAGGTGGCAAAAACGGGCCGCATCGCGGAAGATGGCGATGCGTCGCTGGGAC
Source organism: Rhodopirellula europaea 6C (assembly GCF_000338295.1). Taxonomy (GTDB): domain Bacteria; phylum Planctomycetota; class Planctomycetia; order Pirellulales; family Pirellulaceae; genus Rhodopirellula; species Rhodopirellula europaea. The sequence continues at coordinate 85,821 of NZ_ANMO01000272.1, read as the reverse complement.
GCGAATCATTTTTGCCCGCCACTTACCCACCGAACGAAAGATCGGATGTCGTCTCTCGCATCCAATTCCAATCCGTCCATTGATCCTGAATCGCTGCTGCCACGCTTTGGTCTGAAAGAGTTTCGGCCCGGCCAACGTGATGTGGTCGATGCATTGGCAGCCGGGACGGATTGTCTTTGCGTGATGCCAACCGGAGGCGGAAAGAGTCTTTGCTATCAGCTGCCGTCGCTGGCTCGCGAAGGAACCACGATTGTCGTTTCACCGCTGATCGCGTTGATGAAGGATCAGGTCGACACCCTTCAGCGGCGAGGCATCCAAGCTCGATTGCTCAACAGCACGCAATCGCCCGGCCAGCAAGAATCGGTCATGGAAGAAATGGCCGCGGGGAAGTTGGACCTCATTTATGTGGCTCCCGAACGATTGCGGAACGGTCGTTTCTTAGACGTGGTTCCCAAAGCCAACGTGAGTTTGTTGGCAGTCGACGAAGCACACTGCGTGAGCGAATGGGGACATGACTTTCGCCCCGACTATTCGCGGCTCGGGCGATTTCGCGATCGCTATTTGGGCGGCGTGCAAACGATCGGATTGACCGCGACGGCAACGCCGACGGTTCGCGATGACATTTGCGAGTTGTTGAACCTGAAACAACCTCGCGTGTTTGTAACCGGTTTTGCACGAACCAATTTGCGGTTCTCGGTCACGCCGTGCAACAACGATGTCGCCAAGCAGAACGCACTGCGTGATTATCTGGCGAAGCAACCCGGTGCCGGCATCATCTACGGTGCGACACGCAAACGTTGCGAAGAGATTGCCGAATGGTTGCCGGAAAAGACGGGACGCAAAGTCGGCGTGTATCACGCTGGCATGCATCCGGACGAGCGACGCCGTGTGCAAGAGTCGTTCATGAAAGGCGACTTGTCCGCGATCGTCGCGACCAACGCTTTTGGGATGGGCATCGATAAATCGGACATCCGGTTTGTGGTGCACTACAACATGCCGGGTTCGTTGGAGGCGTACTATCAAGAAGCAGGCCGCGCCGGACGCGATGGTGGTATGAGCCAGTGTTTGCTGTTGTTCGCCTATTCCGATCGCCAGATCCAAGAGTTCTTCATCGAGAATCGCTACCCATCGCGAGAAACGGTGAAGAAGGTCTACGAGTACCTGCTGTCGCGCGAAGAAGACCCCATCGAGCTGACATTGGATCAGGTGCGGGAAGCGATTGGTGTTCGCGACGGCAGCGAAGCGATCGGGACTTCGGAAACGTTGCTGTCCAAGGCAGGTGCTCTTCGACGTTTGGACGCCAGTGCCAACCAAGCGGTGCTGCGAATCGATAGCGACGTGCCGACGTTGCTTGATTTCTTGCCGCGTGAAGCCAAGTTGAAACGTCAGGTCATGACTGCGATCGAGAAGATTGTGGGACCTCGCCGCGGCGAAGACGTCTTTGTTCGATTGAGCTATTTGGCGACGCGGGCTGGCGTGGAAAGAGTTCAATTGACGCGAACGCTGCGGGAACTGACGAAGCTGAAGTCCTTCGATTACATCCCGCCGTTTCGTGGGCGTGCCGTTCACATCATGCGGCGGGATGTTCCATTCAATCAGTTGAAGATCGACTTCGAAGAGCTGACCCGACGCAAGCAAGCCGAGTACGAAAAATTGGATTCTGTGATCCAGTTCGCTCGTTCAACATCGTGTCGGCAGCATGTCATTCTGAATTACTTTGGTGATCCGAACGCGGAAAATTGTGGCCGGTGCGACCACTGCGATCCGGCCGGCGATTGCATGCCCAAGGTCGATCCGTCGAAGTTAGCTTCGAATTTGACGACGGCGAAGACGCTTGGAGAGAGTGGTTCGGTGGGGGCTCTGAGCGAGCAAGCGGGCATCGACATGGCCGCCCTGACAACCGCCATTCGTGTCATCCTCAGCGGAGTCACCCGAACACACGGACGATTGGGGAAGAACCTGATCGCGCAGATGCTCGCTGGTTCAAAGAACAAGAAGGTGACGCAGTTGCGGCTGAGTCGACTGAGTACCTACGGCATGCTGACGGGCATGAAGCAAGGTGAACTGACCGACGCGATGGATTCGTTATTGACCGTTGGGTTGTTGGACCAGAAAGAATTGAACGAGCGGCGACCAACCGTGCACATGACGGACCTCGGTCGGCAAGTGATGAATGGGCACGTGCCGTTGCCACCATCTTTACAGTTGAAGTTTCCGCTTGCGAAGAAGCTGGCAAAGGTCGCCAGCAAGATCGAATCTGGGGATGTCGCCGAGGAAGAGCCTGGTGACATCGAACCACCCGTCTCGGCGGCGGTGGATGTTGCGCCGAAGCAACCTGAGCGACCATCGTCACAGCAGGAAAGATCCAAATCCGAAGCGAGCGTGGTCGCGGCAGAGCCATTGACATCGAATGATGCCGAGGAGTTGCTCGACCAAGATCTTTCGGACCGGATCAAGCGTTTTCGCCGCAAACGATCGGCGGCGTTGAATGTCGCGCCGCACCGGATTCTGTCCGAGTCCACGATCAAACGAGTGATCCAATCCAAGCCCGCCAATGCGACGCAGTTGGAAGCCGTGTCAGGAATTTCCAGCGAGTTCATTGAGGCGTACGGCAGCGATCTGTTGGAGTTGATCGCCAATACTCTGGCCGAGCACGAGATCGACTGCCCACCAAAATCAGCCACGCCGCCTTCGAACCATCGGGTGGAAAGGAGCGAGCCCGCCGAGTCACCCGCTGTCGATCCACAACCGAGTCCTGCTGCTGATCGCCCCGCAGAAAAGGTCGTTGATCCATCCGCGTGGCGAAACGAGTACTGGACCTGGAAGCTATGCCGGGACGGCTACACGTTGCAGCAAATCTCCGAAATTCGCGGTGAGTCAACCGAAGTTTTGGTCGATCATTTGATCGCTGCGGCGCGGGCGGGACAGACGATCGATCCCGCTTGGGCCGACACGCCGGCAAACGCAAAGCGATTGAGGAATTTGTAGTCGTTGCGGTTCGTCACGCGAGTTCACTTATCCGCTGCGATCAAAACTCACTTCGGTTGATCGGCGTTGTCGGATTGGCTGAGCAGTTCGTCGATCGCTCGCAGGACTCGTTCGGCTTCGTGTTGCAAATCGGCGAGCAGTTCAGGCGATTCTTGTACGCGATTTTCTCGGCCGGCTGCCTCGATGCGTTCGGCTGCTTCTTGAAGTTGTTTGGCACCGAGCAGTCCGCAGGCTCCTTTTAGAGTGTGAGCGTTCCGACGTGCTTCATCGTTTAGACCGGCGGGAATTTCCTTGCTGAGTTGCTCCACCAGCTGTGCGCATTCGGTTCGGAATACAAATGCCAACCGCAGGACGCCGGCCGTTCCGCCGGGGATGCGTGATCGGGCTGAATCAAGATCCAGGCACCCAATGTTTTCCGGCGAGAGCGAGATCGCATCGGAGGTCGAACCCATCGACGGGAACGCGGCGTGAGCAGCGTTGATCGTGGTCGAGTCCTGTTCGGTTGCCAGATGGACGTCTGGTGAAAAAGCTTGTTCCAATGTCTCGTCGCGCGATCCATCGTCGGTGGGTGGCAACTCTCGTTGGTAGGGTGCCAACGCGTCACGAAGTTTGCGGCTGTGGATTGGTTTGGTGAGGTAGCTGTCCATCCCCGCTTCGCGACAGGCGGCAGCGTCTTCGCTCATAGCCGCGGCGGTCAGAGCAACGATCGGCGTATGACGTTCGGTGCCCCATTCCTCTTGCCGGATGGCACGTGTCGCTTCCAATCCATCCATCACGGGCATGTGCATGTCCATCAACACGACGTCATACGAATCGGATCGCCACTTGGTCAACGTTTCACGACCGTCGCTTGCGATGGAACACTTGTGGCCGAGCGAACGAAGCAAACCGGCAATGACGTGTTGGTTGGTGACTCCATCTTCGGCGACCAAGACATGCAGTGGAGCGAGTCGTTGGCGAGCGGGGCCACCGAGGTCTTCCTCTTCGTCGTCGTCTTCGCTCGGCATTGACTCTGGGCAAACTGGCATTTTGAGCTGGAACGAAAACGTGGTGCCTACACCAACTTCGCTTTTTAACCGCAGTTCACCGCCCATCAATTCCACCAGTTGGCGACTGATGCTCAAGCCGAGGCCGGTGCCACCAAAACGTCGCGTTGTGGAAGCATCGGCTTGTGTGAACGGATTCAGAACCGCGTCCTGTTGAGCGGGAGGGATCCCGATACCCGAATCGCAAACGCTCAATCGAAGTTCGACCATGTCATCGCGTTCGGGTGATTCGCGACCGTTGGAAGTTGCGGCGAGATCACGATCGTCGGGTTCTTCGCGGCGCAGCACTTCGACTCGCACGCGGACGCCACCGTGGTCGGTGAACTTGATCGCGTTGCCGATCAGATTGGTCAGCACTTGGCGGACCCGTCCCGGGTCACCGATCAATCGATCGGGGAGTTCCGGCGAGATATCGCATTGCAGTTCCAGTCCTTTTTCGGATGCTTTGAACGAAAACGATCGGAGTGTCGATTCAATCGTTTTACTGAGCGAGAATGGGACCGATTCCAATTCGAGTCGTCGAGCTTCGATCTTGGAGAAATCGAGGATGTCGTTGATCAGCCGAAGCAAACCATTGGACGATTCCTGGATAATTTGAACGTAGTCTTGTTGGTCCGCATCGAGCTTGGTTTGTGACAGCAGATCCGCCATTCCAATCAGAGCGTTCATCGGCGTGCGAATCTCGTGGCTCATGTTCGCCAGGAATTCGCTCTTGGAACGGTTCGCGGCGTCGGCCATTCGGACCGCTTCATGAAGTGCGGCTTCGGAACGTTTGAGGTCCGTGATGTCGCGGGAAATTCCAAACGTGCCGATGATTTCGCCGGTGTCACTCCGCAGCGGCATTTTGGTCGTCATGCACCACGTGTCTTCTCGATCCGGCCATGTTTCGCGTTCGACTCGGTCAACCAGTGCCTCGCCTGTTTCGATCACACGGAGTTCGTCCAGCCGTGCACCTTCGGCGTGCTCGGGGGTGAAAATGTCCGCGTCGGTTCGGCCATGAACTTCATCCACACTGGCCCTCCCGAACTTCATTGCCATTGCTCGGCTGACACGAATGAAACGGCTGTCGATGTCTTTGAAGTAGATCGAATCGGGAATATTGGCGAGGAGCGTTTTCAGCAACGACTGTTCGAACTGCGTCGCCTTTTCTTCTTCGACTTTCGCGGTCACGTCCCAGAATAGAACCTGCACACCGAGCAAATTGCCATGATGATCATGAACCGCTGTTTTGACACGCTCGATCCATCCGATTGAGCCGTCTGACAGTTTTGCTGACTCGACGCTGTGCAGTGACTCGCCCGTTTGCATGACCTTCTGGTCGTCTTCGCGGTATTTACGGGCGATCTCTGGTGGGAAGAGATCTTCGTCGTGTTTGCCGGCGAGATCTTGCCAGGTGACGCTCCGCCATTTCAGGTACGAGTCATTTGCGAAGACACGCCGTCCATCCGCGGCCTTGATCAGCAAGTTCAGCGGCAACGCATTGGCGAGCGCGCGGTAGGTCGAGGATGTTTGGAACTCGGAGACACTACTCATCGGTTCACTCGGCACCGCAACGTTTGACCAATGTGATCTGATTCCCCTCGTCATTGAACCACATCTGATCAACGAAGCTGGCAATCAGCAGCAATCCTTGTTTGTCCGCTTGTCCCACTCCGTCGGCACTGGCGGCTAGTGAGCTGGCATCGAGTTCACCGGCTTGTGGCACGTTGGACGTGTCAAACCCCGGGCCTTGGTCGGTGATGACAATGCGAATGGCATGTTCCGAGGCGGTGGCCTCCACGTGTGTCTCGCGACTCTTGTAGGGCTCTTGCGACAACCGTTCCTTCATCGCGTCGTTGATCATGCCTTCGCGAGCGAGCTGCCCATGGCTCGGTTGTTTGTCGCGGGGGATTTCCAAGTTGCCATGTAGCATCGCATTGGTCAGTGCATGTTCAACGGCAACGCCCAGTCGAACCATTTCGATGCTGGGAAGGAGTTCCATTCCGGCGCTGACTTGCATCAACAATCCCACCAGCGGCGAGATCAATTCAGGGTCCGAAGGCAAATCAAACACGAAGACGTTTTTCTTCAGCGTCGAAATCAATTTCGCGTAGGAAGCATCGCTGCGGATGACGCCGAGCACATCGACAATGGTGTCGTTGAGCAAGTCCGACATGCGAGTTTTCGGTACGTAGCCCGCGGCACCGCGACGGAGGGCTTCGGCGGCAAGTTCCTCGCTGCCGTGGCTGGTGACCAAGATGCTGGGAATGTGCGAAAAATTGGCTCGCATGCTCTCCACCAACTGAAGTCCATTGATTTCAGGCATCTCCAGGTCGGTAATGACGAGGTCCGGGGCCTGCTCTTTCAGGTGCGAAAGACCGAGCTGTCCGTTGGCGACATGGACAACTTCGTGGTTGGCCGCCTGGAGTAGCATCGTCATTTCTACCGCCTGGGTTGCACTGTCCTCGACGAGTAAGATCTTGGCCATCGCATCTACCTCTTTCATGTTGAGCAAGCAGGACAGGCTTGGTTCTGGTGAAGAACCACCCCTAATCTTAGGGTTAATGGGGGAGAGTGTGTGCTGTACCCTTCAAAATTGTCGCTGGAGCGAGCCGAATGACTCTTTATTTTTCTGTTGGATCGGAAACCACATCGCTGACGACAGACGACCTGCGCGACGCTCTGAAGCAGACATTTGACGCGATCAAACGGCCCGAACGCGTGTTGTTGTTGCCTCCGGACGCGACGCGATTGTTCAGCCGGGCAGGCGAACTGACGGTGCTGTGCCACGAATTGTTGGGCGATCGAGTCAAGGACATCATGCCGGCGCTCGGCACGCACACGCCAATGAAACCTGCTCAGCTCGACCACATGTTTCCTGGTGTGCCCCACGATTTGTTTCGTCCGCACCGTTGGCGAGAGGACGTTGTGGAATTGGGGCAGGTTCCGGCGGATTTCGTCAGCGAAGTCACCGGTGGCATCTACACCAAAAGCTGGCCCGCACAGGTCAACAAGATGCTGCGAGATGGCGGTCACGATTTGATTTTCTCGTTGGGCCAAGTGGTGCCTCACGAAGTGATCGGGATGGCGAACTACAACAAGAACGTGTTCGTCGGCACCGGCGGCGTGTCAGGGATCAACGAGAGTCACTACCTCAGCGCGATGGTTGGAATCGATGAGACGCTCGGCATCGCTGACACGCCGCTGCGAAAGATCCTGAATTACGCCTCGGATCACTTCTGCGACAACATGCCTTTGCTCTACGCGTTGACCGTGATCCAGCAGATGAAGGACGGAACGAAGCACACGCGAGGTCTTTTCATCGGCGACGATCACGAAACGTTCTTTCACGCCGCTGAACTTGCTCGCAAGGTCAACATCACGCACTTGCCAAAGGCTCCCCAGCACGTGGTCGCTTACCTGGACCCCGATGAGTTCAAAAGCACGTGGCTAGGCAACAAAGCGATCTACCGCACTCGAAAGGCGATCGCGACCGGCGGTCGATTGACCGTCATCGGTCCTGCTGTGGAAGAGTTTGGTGAAGACCCACGTATCGACCAACTGATTCGAAAGTATGGCTATCGAACCAAAGCCGAAGTGATGCAGTTGGTGGCCGAAAACGAAGATCTGGCGGGCGATCCTTCGGCCGCTGCTCACCTGGTCCATGGTTCTCCAGAGAACCGATTCGAGGTCGTTTACGCAGCTGGGAAACTAACCGATGAAGAGATCGCTTCGGTCGGATTCACGCCGGGTGACCTGGATGCGTTGATGAAACGCTACGACGTTCATTCGCTAGAGGATGGCTTCCACACCGATGTCGACGGATCGGAGTTCTACTTCGTGCAAAATCCCGCGTTGGGATTGTGGGAAGCACCGCTGAACTGAATCAGTGTTCGCCGTGAATCAGTGTTCTAGCTCGAATCACTGAGCCGAATTTTCGCGAGCGCGTGCGGCGACTTGTTGCCCGCGTCGCGCGACGGCCAGGATCGTTTTTGAAAACTCGTCCCGAGTCGCTTGGTTGACTTGCGGCAAACGAGCCGCGATGTCCAGCATGGCAGACGGGTTTCGTTCGCTCGCTTCACTAACCTGAGCAATGAACTGTGCGGTCTGTTCAAAGTTGCTGTCCGCGGAACGCCCGATGATGGGACTCATCGTTCGAGCGATCAGGTCAATGCCCAGACTGTCGAGTTGCACGAAGCAGTCAAGGGTGCCTGAAACTCGGGTGCGTCCGTCTTCGCCCGCCGCGTAAGTTGACTCCAGAACAAAGACACCTTTGCCGCGAATTTCGGTCGGCGTCATTTTGCCGTCGTAAGACCCATCCACCACAAAGATGTGTTTGTTGGCGTCGCCGTAAACAAGATCAACTCGGCACAGCGTTCCCACACCGTCGCTGGCGTCGAGCTGATAAGGACCCGTGCGAGTGGATTGAACTTGGGTGATCCCCATCAGATCCCACAACCCAACCAAGACGTCGGGGTTGCGAGTCAAGAATAGGAACATGTCTCGGTCGCAAGGAACGATCTGCGATGGAAGTCGCCGGAACAAAGTCGGCTTTTCCGCGATGCCCAAAATGCGTTGCTTGGCCTCGTCGGTCAGGCGATCCATCGGCAACGCCGCGAGGATCTCTTCTCGGTGTGCCATCGATCCCACGCGAGGCGATCCGGAACCGGGCAGCAACGAAAATCGACGTGGCGCCGAATCCGTTGGCGATTGAGCCGAGGCCACGCTGCACACCATCGCCAGCATCAACGCACTGACCAATGGCACCTGCGCCAATCGGCGCGGCAGCGATGTCGTGGCGACACTGTTCTTCGGGAACGAATCGGTTGTCACACGGGCTCCGACGAGAGAACGATCGGCGGCATTGGCGGCCGCGAAGTCTCGAACCAGGGTGTCTCGCGATGATGTGACCGTTTGGCCATGGCGCATTGCAATCCCGGCGCGAGCTCTCACTCGCACCACCCCCGCTGGTATCGGTTGCGATCGAAATTGGCCCTGAGCGTTTGGCTCGAGGCATCTTTCGTCGCGAAAAAGATCACTCGTGGCGAATGACCATCCAAATTGACCCGGTCGACGTGTGTCAGTTCCACCAAAACTCACGGCGGACCGGTGCTGTTGACGAGCCGCACGCGAATCGTCACCGCTCTCTTTGTTTCGGTTGTGACGGTGGCGCGACGTGAGAAAAAGACGCTTGGGAGCGACGTTCCCGCCGGGGGGACCACGCATTGCCGCGAAAAAAGCGGGGTTCCGCCGGTCCCCTTCGCGAAATTGGGTCGCTGGCCGATACTTGGTGCTGAAATCGACCTCATCCAACACAACCTCGGAGTTTCCCGGCAGATGGCCAAGAAAACCATTGATCAAATCGACGTTCAAGACAAAACCGTTCTCATGCGAGTCGACTTCAACGTGCCGTTGGACGAATCGCTCGCCATCACCGATGACCGCCGCATTCGCATGGCGTTGCCCAGCATCAAGAGCGTCATCGACCGCGGTGGCAAAGTGATCTTGATGAGCCACCTGGGACGACCGACTGGTGGCGAAGGTGACGAGAAGTATTCCCTGGCTCCAGCCGCGAAACGTTTGGGCGAGTTGCTCGGCAGCACCGTTCACTTCGCGACCGACACAGTTGGGGACGACGCATCGGCCAAGGCGAGCTCATTGGCCGCTGGCGAAGTTTTGGTTTTGGAAAACCTGCGTTTCAATCCAGGTGAGAAGAAAGGCGACGCTGAGTTCGCCGGAAAGTTGGCCGCGATGGCCGACGCCTACTGCAACGACGCATTCGGAACTTGCCACCGCAAAGACGCATCGATGGTCGCCGTCCCCGAAGCGATGGCAGGCAAGCCACGCGTGGTTGGGCACTTGGTCGCCAAAGAAATTCAGTACCTCACCGATGCAATCAGCAAACCAGAACGACCCTTCGTCGCGATCCTGGGTGGAGCAAAGGTGAGCGACAAGATCAACGTGATCAACAACTTGCTCGGCATCTGCGACGCGGTCTTGATCGGCGGTGCGATGGCTTACACGTTCTCATTGGCCAGTGGCGGCAAAGTCGGCAATTCGTTGGTCGAAAAAGACAAGGTCGATTTGGCGAAGGAGTTGATGGCAAAGGGCGGCGACAAGCTGCAGCTTCCCGTCGACACGCACTGCGGCGACGACTTCGGCAACATCGCTGGTTGCAACAAGAAGGTTGTCGCTGCGGGCGAGATTCCTGACGACATGGAAGGTTTGGACATCGGACCTGAAACCGCGAAGAAGTACGCTGATGTCATCAAGTCGGCCAAGACCATCGTTTGGAACGGACCGATGGGCGTGTTTGAAAAACCACCGATGGACGAAGGCACCAAAGCCGTCGCTCAAGCAATCGCCGATGGCGATGCCGTTAGCATCATCGGCGGTGGTGACAGCGCAGCTGCTGTGGATCAACTCGGATTCGCCGACGATGTCAGCCACGTCAGCACCGGTGGCGGAGCCAGCTTGGCAATGTTGGAAGGTCAGGCCTTCGCAGCTGTCGATTTGCTCGACGAAGCCTGAGCTGAAACAAGCTTTCGGACTTAGATTCTGAGAGTTGAGGTAAGCAAGCGGTTGGTTCATTGGCCCGCAACGCAAGTCGTGGATGTCGATGATCCTCTCGCTTGCGTTGGGCTGGTGCGGCTGCAGAAAGCCGGATTTGGCTTGATCGCGTACCGTGCAAGTTTCGAACGGCGGATGTCAGCCCGTATCGGAACGATTTCGGAATTGGCGGCGGGATTGCATTAAACTGGGGAGGACATTCGAGTTCTTCCCTCCCGTGCATTCTCCTTCAGGAGCCCGCCGACCATGCCGAAAACCACTCGCCCAAACAACACCACGTCGCCAGCCAACGGCGACATCGCCGCCGGCTGCGAGGCAACCAACCGCCGTCGTTTCATGAGCACCGGCGCGGCTCTGACCGCGGGAGTCGCTGCTACTTCGGCGGCACGTCCGATTCGCGGGGCGGAGCCTGCTGAGTCGGTGAGTCATTCACCCAACTCGCACATTCGATTGGCATTGATTGGAGCCGGTGGTCGTGGTTCCGGAGCGATCAATGATTCGCTCACCATCAACGAAAACGTTTCTCTGGCCGCGATCGCGGACTTGGAAGGCGACAAGCTTCGCAAAATCTGCGAGTCGCTTTCCAAACGACACGGTGACAAAGTCTCCGTCGAACCCGGCAAAATGTACGGTGGGATTGATGCTTACAAGCGGATTCTCGATGACCCCGAAATCGATGTCGTGTTGTTCGCGACACCTCCTGGTTTTCGGCCGCAGTACGTCGCCGAAGCGGTCGACGCGGGGAAACACGTCTTTGCGGAAAAACCGACTTGCGTTGATCCCGCTGGCTACCGCGTATGTGTGAAGGCACACGAGCAAGCCGTCGCGAACAAGACCTCGATCGTGACTGGCACCCAGTATCGTCGGCAGACCAATTACGTCGAAGCGATCAAACGACTGCACGATGGTGCGATCGGCGACATCATCTCCGCGACGGCTCGCTATTGCAGCAACGGGATTTGGAACAAGACTCGCAAAGAGGGCATGAGCGATACCGAGTACCAAATCTACAACTGGATGCATTTCATTTGGTTGTCGGGTGACCAGATCGCTGAGCAAGCGGTTCACAACATCGATGCGATCAACTGGATCATGGGCGGTCCGCCTGAATCCGCTTATGGCAGCGGCGGCCGGTTCACTCGTCCCGAAGGCAGCGAGATGTGGGATAGCATGAGCATCGACTACCTCTATCCTGGCAACCGAACCGTTTCGTTCAAGTGTCGTCAAATTCCAAACGCCCAGAGTGACAACTCCAATGTCATCTATGGCAGCAAAGGCATCTGCACAATCTACGGACTCAACCGCGGTGCTGAGATCCGAGACAAAGATGGCAACGAAGTGTGGTCGATGAAGGGCGACATTGGTGCGGCATACAAACAAGAACACAAGGAATTGGTCGACAGCGTTCGTGCTGGAAAACCAATCGTCGAATTCAAAGAGACCGCGGACAGTTCGCTGACCGCAGTGCTCGGACGCATGGCCGCTTACACAGGCAAGCTGGTGACGTGGGACTTCGCGGTGAACGAATCGACGCTGAGTTTGTTCCCAGAGAACCTGGACATGAACGCGTCCCTTCCGGAACCCGCGTACGCGATCCCCGGCAAAACCAAACTGGTCTGACCGAAAGTGGTATAGGCTTCCAGCCTGTGATCAAAACCCTGTGCACCAAGGGTCGTACAGTTTTCTGATACCGTTTTTTTGGCAGATTTTCACATGGCATACCTCTTCCGAAACAAAGTTTGGGGAGAGATCGAGCGACGCCGTTCAGGCGTACGCGAGGGTGAGGGTCGGGTATGGGTAGTGGCACGCACTGCCCTCCCCGGAATTTTCGCTGAACGCTCGCATTCCGACCCTCCCCAACTGCGTTCAGGAGGGTGAGTTCAACCTTGTGAGCACTGCACTTAAGCCGTATGAGCCTCAAGAACCCCGAGGTCACCAGGAATGGAGAGTTCCTGGATGTGTCCGGGTGATTCGGCGAGCGAGCCTGTCTTCATTTGCTCAGCGTTAATTCACCCAAACAGTGCCGAAGCGCATGTTACAGTTTGGAAGTGTCCGGCGATTCAACGCCTGTTACAGTTGAAACTTAGCGCCGTTAATCGCTAGTTGCAGTCGCCGGGATTCGTAGTCCGGCATGATTCTTTCCAGCAGACGCCAGAAGTCGGCGGAGTGGTCGTTGTGGATGAGATGACATGCTTCATGGGCGGCGACGTAGTCGATCAGTGGGCGTGGAGCCATAATAATTCGCCAGTTGAAAGCTAGTCTTCCGTTTTGGGTCGCGCTACCCCATCGCTGAGAATAGTTGCGAATGACGACCTCAGACGCCTCGACTCCGAGCATCTGGCAGAATCGGTTCGACAAAACGCTCTGGTGGTTGTCAACGACCACCAGCAGTGCCAGCGTTACCGGATCAGTAGTTTTGGCCAGTTGCGTTTGAGTTCAGCATTAGTTGCCCTACTTGGAGAGTTCTTCAAGCAACGAACGCGCTGGTGCGATCCGATTTTTAAGCATGTCGTCGATTGCGTCCAAGCATGCGTCACGGATATGAGTGTCTTTCGGCGATCCTGATTGTTCGTAGAGACGCAATATTACTCCGGTTAAATGGCGATCCAGCAGGCCTATTCGTCGATTGGGCTTTTCCGTCGGACTGCTTTGGATTTTGATCGCTTGTTTAACCGTTGCGAAAACAACTTCCGTAAATTGAGTCAGGGATCCGCCGAAGTCGTGGAAAGCATCACATAGACTGTCGGGATCGTCATCGAACGCCTTAGATTCAATGAAATGCAACATGAAGGCCGAAACATTTGGGATTTCCAATAGCCGCTCGTCATGAAAGGCTCTTGCCGTGACTTCGCGAATTTTTTCGTTCGGATCGTTGCACATCTCCGTGAGAATCGGAAGGCACTTTTCTGAGTACTTTTCGTCTTTCGCAAAATTGGCAACGATTCTCGCGACTCCTAGTCGTTGCGAATCAGTTCCTTTGCGACAGGTCTCAACGAGCTTGAAGAAAACATCAAAGAATAGCCAACGTGCGGTCGATTCCTGGGCTCCCTCCTCTGCAATGCATGCTTCTTCCGATGAAACCATCTCTTGAATCAACGGCGTTAGCTGCTCAGTGAACTCTGGGAAAGCACAGTTCATCAACCGCTGGGCACTCCTTCCAGATGCTGGCCACAAATCTCTTGTCGATGCTTCGATGAACCAGTCTACGGCAAGTGCATGGTTGAAATTCCAAATAGGCAGGCAAGCACCGATCAAGGCCATGCGAACTGCAGGATGTGGATCGCGGAGGAGAGGCTCTAAGGCTGATTCAAATCTCGTGAAAAGGTTTTCGTGTTCGTAGAGAATCGATCCAATTGCCGAAACTGCGAGTGCTCGAACATGATTGATTGCCACGGTCTCGAAGTGATGAACGCGTTCGCGTTTAGACTCCCCGCTCGGATTCACTTGGTCAGGCGTATCGTAGTGCGGATCAGAGAATCTCGTTAACTCAACCAAGCGGGAAATGATACGCTCGGATGGCTCAAGATCCGTGCGTTTCAGTATCAGCCAGCAAAACTGACGCATCAAATAGCTATCATCGCATAGTCCAACTGAATCCAATACGCGATCGATCGATTCTCGGGAGGCTGGCTGCCAAGCATCTCTGTCTGCTTCAGGTACTTCATTCGGCGGCTTTTTCTCCTGTAATGCTGAAAAGACCGCAGCAAGGTAATCGGGCGGAGAATCAGCTGGAAATCGCAATGCCAACTTCCCGAATCGCTCTGGCTCGCGTTTCGCGGCGATTCCGAAATCTTGCGCAAACATCTCAACCGATGCTTCCGTGATTCTGTTTTTGCCGTATTTAGCAGAGACGCTATCGCGTTGTGGAATCCTTTTGTTTCCTATCAACCGCAACCATTGCTTGTCGCTAATTCTGCGAGTCGCTGCGTTTCCCAAAGGTGAACGGACCATGCCGCCCCTTGGTCCGGATCGGAGAAAGTGATCCTTTGGATAGTCTGCGAACTTCCGCTTGAGTACACCGATCCGCCCCGTTGCCTCTGAACTTCGTCGCTTGGGATCGAGCGCAGGCAGCAGAAAATATGCGGCCGCTCCAAATCCATTTCGATAATAACCTTCGCGGGCGTTTTTCAACCACCAACCTGCACGCATCTTTTCATCAGGATCGCGATATCTTTGCAACGTCTTCTCGAGTTGCTGAAAAATATCCTCGGAACAGTGAGGTGACATGCGTCGTATCAACTCGGCCGCTTCGTTCCAGCGAGGTTTTCGCCTCTCTGAGCCACATCGCAGTCGATTGCGGTTTGTGAGCAACCATTCCAACGCTTGATCCGCATAGGCGTCTGGTGGCAAGGCCGTCCAACTTCGTAGAAGTAACGCCTGAACGCTTCGCGATTTCAATCCTTCAATTCGATTACTGAGATCGATGAACCGAGAAGGATGTTCCCTCGCAAGTGCGACATAGGCAGCGCTCAGCGTGCGCAAGAGTATCGCTGGGATCTTTGTACGCGGATACTCGACACTGTCACCTTCCTGCCGGTTCTTCCAAGCTCTTTGTTCCTTAATCTTACGTCTTGCGAACGCGACAAGAATTGGCGTTAGCTTCCGAGTTGCGAGCCATGGTACGCGACGAGCCGCCGCACAAATTGCTTTGATTTCGTTGCCGTGGTCGACAGTTAGCCGCCGTCCCGTACGAATTTTCTCTTTGTTGCGAGAGCAATCTACGAGAAATGCCGCCAAAAGATCGATCACTCGATCTGGACGAACCTGTGAAATCGTTTCCCAATGGATGTAAGGAGGCTCCACGGCTCTAGGAATTGTCGCGAGCCGGTGCTCAAACACACGATCTGATTCCGACTCGGCGTCTGAGAACAACAGAAAATTGGACATTCGCTCGGTTAGACCCGCATTCGTAATCGCATCCAGAGCAGAGTCGACTACCAGCGGAATACGATTCGCGACTGAATTGATGAGCCACTCTGCCGTTCCATAATCTGATGACTCTTCGGCGAGCAGCATCTTGACGAGACGCCCCTCCTCGTGAAGTGCTTCGATCCAATCGTCGCTACTGTGAAAGACATCTCGATACACGTGGTCTCGCCATTCATTCCGATTGAGCAGCGAAAAGACGAATTCCTTCAACTCGTGAGTGGGGCAGAGTTGTCCGGCAGTTTCTATGGCGAGTTGCTTGATATGAAAGCGAACTTCATTCGATGAAATCAGCAATTCGAGGGACTTAGAGAGCTGGGCGGGATCTTCATCTGCAAGCAAATACAAGAGCTGGCGCAGTTGCTCCCGTCGAAAAAGTGATTGCTGTGACCGGCTTCCAAGCCAATCGGTGATCGACTGCTCATCCGTCTCGATCGATTCACTAGCTTGTGATGCAATCAAGAAGTCCAGGTGGCTTTGGTGGCAGAATGAGATTGACCGCCGTTCGATGTGAATGACGTTTAAGGTCTGCAATTCCGTAGCGAGTCCTTCATGCTGCTCAACGATTCGCGCCGGTGCTGTTAGGGAAGCTGCCTTCTCCATGTGAGCAACAATTGAGTGGAGGATACGTTGGGTTTCGCTCGGAGCGAATCCAGCTTTCTCAAGCTCTCGTCGACGATTCTTCCAAAACGCCCTAAGCAGATCCGAGCCAGAATCGAACTCGGGCGACGAGTTCTCTGACTCCATGACTTCTGCCCACATCGAGAGATTGTGAACGGAACGCAGAAGATCTCTACGACGTGAAGTCATACGGCCATAATCTACATTGAAGCCGCTGACAAACTCTTGAATTGACTTTTCGGGAAGGTCTTTGACTTCGACCTTCTGCAGCTTGAATACCTGAGACGGCTTGAGCCAAGTCTTAATCTGGGGGTCATGTTCCAAGTCAAAAGTCCGACAGGAAAAAACGACAGAGATCTGCCTCCCCATCAGTCTCATTGTCTGAACTTCACGCAACAGCGCTTTGCAAACGTCCAGCCCCTCGTTCGCGTGAGCTGACGTCCAACGCAAAGCGTCCAACTGATCCAGGATTAGGATGCAATGACGACCACCAGCTACTGCGCAAAGACTGTTTACGGGAGAATCGCGAAGTCCAAGTTTTTGGCCGAAGGCAATCGGGTTATCTACCGGCGTTTTTCGATCGAGACGCACTGCCAAGTATGGAGTCTCAGACTCATCGAGGGATTGGCAAAGCTGATAAAGAACACCGCTCTTTCCCCGTCCCGCTGAACCATGCAAGACGATCGCATCTACGTCCTGTTTAGCGACGGCTGCCTTTAACTTATCGACCTCCTGTCGAGGAATCACTTCGCCTCCAGCGAGATGAGGGCCAATTGAGGCCTTGAATTCTTTGCTTAGCTCATCCAGCCTGGGCGTGATCCGTTCGTCTACCAAAAGCACACGTGGTTCAAAATCTGAGCGTTTCAGGTGCTGTCGAACATCACTCGCGATTATCGTTTTGCGGAGATTTTCCTCAGCGAAATTGGCCAATATTGCAATGACTGCAGCGCTGTCACCGATCACTGACTGTTTTGCCATCCATTTAAGTTCTTCCCGCTGCTCTCGGTCATCCGCGAACAAGTGGAAGTCACTTCGGGTCAGAAGGTCGAAAGCTATTTTTCGATCGCACGGATCGCTTTCCTGAAGCTTCAAGCACTCACAGAAAACGGCGAATGCGTCTTGTCTGTCTTTGCTGCCAGCGACTATCTGGTCTTTGTAGAAAGACTCCTCTTCTCCCGTTGAGTCTGACGCACTTCGCGAGAGGTCACGCAGTTGGTTCGCCGGCGTACTGGAAACGAATGCAAATCGATGTGCGGGATCTCGCTGCAACTGCGACTTGAGATGAGAAAGCACGCCGCGACTGGCGAGATCACGCAAAGACCAATTGAACTTTGTTCCGTTCTCAGCTTTGCATTGCTGTGCTTCTCGCGTTCCATCAAGTCGTGTCACCCACAGGTCGACACCCGCCTCATCATCTCCCACTGATTCAAGAGTGATCGATGTCAGTTGCTCAGACAGTAGCAACAGCAACTGTCGGGCTACCCACCGGCCTTCATATCGGTTGCCGAGCTTGTCTGCGTATCCGCCAGGTTCAAATGCCACGTCACGTCATCCCATTGATTCGTCTTGCGACGAAAATATCGCCCTAAGGCAATTAGTTTCATGGGCCTGGCACTGTGCAGGGCCGTGAACCAGGGAAAATTCCGGCAAACATTTGCCAGACATACGAAGCGCCTTATAATTTTGTTATAATCGGTCGGTGGTTTATTTGCAACTCATTGAAATTCCAGCAAAGTGCGAACTGGTTCGCCTGCTGTCCGTGATGCAGCTGTGATCTTACCCCCCCCTCGACTGGGCGAGCATTGCTGCGGCGGAACGCATTTAAATTGCATTGGTGGGAGCTTGGTGAAGAACGTGTTTTTGACCACAGGGTTCGCCGAATTGGCGAACCAGTGGCCGACATTTTGATTGAAATCCTTCAGATGCGATTAAACGTCGTGCTGGAGCAGATGCACATTAGCCACGACAACCCGTTTGGATTGCCTGAAGTGGAGACGACATCATGAGCAGAACTGAAACTCCCGACGCGCCACTCGAAAACACGAACACGTCTCTGATGCGGATGATCCTTTCGCTGCACGGGACCCAACAGCAAGCGTTCATTGCTGCGCTGACCGAGTGTAGCGATCAGCTTCGGGCCAATTCGGAACGGTTGATGGCGATCATTGATGACCCCAAGTCTCTTCCCGGCGACAAGGGCCGAGCATGGCACACGCTGTTGGATCAGTTTCGTTTGTTGCCGGATACCGAGGGCCGCTATGGCATGGACCTTGCGCAGTCCGAAGCGGGGGCCGCAGAGAAGTTTCCTTCGCTGCAAGCCGAAGTCGAAAAGATGAATTCACAAGAGGTTCAGTTCGCTGACCGGCTTCGGAAATTGATGAAGGCCAAGCACATCACTCAGAAACAACTTGCCGAACGTATCGAATGCACCCAGCCAGCGATCTCTCAGATGCTGAATCGCAAGTGCCGGCCGCAGCGTGCGACGCTTGAGAAGATTGCAGTGGCGCTGCAGGTTGATGTTCGTAAATTGTGGCCGGACATCGAAGTCGTTGATTACTTAGATTCCGTTGTCGAGTTCGGTCGCGATGGGCAAGTGATGAGCGACGCAATGGCGAACGCTTTGCGTGATGACTCGCAGCCTCAATCGCCCAGTCACGGTGAGCGTTTGCCTTCATGGAAGGAAGTAAAGCAAAACGGTGAGTGAGTTCCAGCTTTATGCCGACGAATTCTGTGAAGCCGACCAAGTTGACTTGGTCGGCTTCTCTTGTCGTGACACCAAGCACGGACGGTATTGCACGGAGTGGATTCTCGGGCCAGACGCGATGGAGTCCATCGCGAACTATGGCACCAAGGTTTGGCTCTTTCGAAACGCAACTGGCCAGATCGTTGGTTACGGTTCCGTGGGGACTGTCCGGTGGCGTTGGCCGTTGCCCGACGGTAGTTACACAAGTCTGCTTTACATTCCAATGCTGGGAATTGACCGGCGGTTTCAGGGG
Organism: Rhodopirellula europaea 6C; assembly: GCF_000338295.1. GTDB lineage: Bacteria > Planctomycetota > Planctomycetia > Pirellulales > Pirellulaceae > Rhodopirellula > Rhodopirellula europaea. Next base: position 66,695 of record NZ_ANMO01000272.1, on the reverse strand, counting down.
CAGCCTCCGGACGCGCAGTGGCGATACTCTCGCCAGATCATGAATCATCTGATTGCTGAAGCAAACAGTCTCAACCGCGAACGCAAGAAGCCGTCGGAGTATTTGCTGCTTTTAGTCGATCCAAAAAACGAAGCGGCAATCAAACTCTACGCTCGCTTTGACTTCGAGTTGCTTCCTGGTGTTACTCGTGGTCTAGGCCATCGTGTGATGAAGCATCGGTTATATCAGTGATTGTATCTCTGATTCTTGTTGGAGACTGCTCCAGCAAAGAGTCTCTTTTCAGCAAAGCACTCATTGATCAGCCATTTGATACTGAGTGTTCATGCCTTGCCGGATTGCCGACAGAAGTTGGATGGTGGCTTCAGTTTGGCGATCTTGTCGAGATTGGCTTTGGAGTTGAATGCGAGTGGCCTGCAGTGGCTGTTCGCGTTGTTGCACGGCGATGAAAATCACTCCGTCCAAAGCCGATGGCGCGTCGGGCCCGAAGTGCCCTGTGATGGCAGCGGCGATCGTCGCGTCGGGAGTGTTTTGCAGCACCGCAGCGGCCATCTGGTCGGTTATCTCCTGGCTCTCAGCTGTGAACTGAGCCAGATCGGTTGTGGTGATGCCCAGCCAAGCTTGCTTGGTGGTTTCCCGATACGTCACCGCACTGCCGCAGAAAACGTTCGACGCACCTGGGACGCTTCCGATTGCAGCGGCGGCGGCTCCACAGGTGCAGCTTTCGGCCAAGATCAATCGTTGCTGCGATTGGTTCAATTGCGAAACCAAATCGGATGCGACCGCTCGCGGGTCAGTCGGCTCATTCGGCGAAGCAACCGCGGTGCTCATGTCGTCACGTCACTCGGTGCGGAGTTCGCCGCTGACGCTTGCACACATTCGCGAACCAAACGCAAGACTTCGCCGCGAACTTCGTCAGGTGACATGCCATCGGTTTGAACCACAATCGCGTCGCTGGCAGCTCGCAATCGTCCAACCGGTCGCATTCGGTCTTCCAGATCACGTTGGTTTTGCGAGGCCAGGATTTCTTCCACCGTTATTACTTGGCCTTTTTCAGCGAGTTGCCGTTGGCGACGTCGGGCGCGTTCTTCCGGTGATGCGGTCAAGAAAATTTTGCAGTGCGCGTCGGGGAAGACTTCGGTGCCTTGGTCACGACCTTCCGTCACGATGTCACGTCCCGTCGCGATGCGTCGTTGTTGGGCGGTGATTCGTTCGCGAATTTTGGGCGGGTCGGCCAAGTATCGGATGTGGCTGGTGACCTGCGGCGTTCGGATCTCTTCCGAAATGTCCTGGTCATCGAGATAGATGCGATCGTCCTGCCAGATCAAGCGTGCGGCGTCGGCGAATTCGACCAACGATTCAACGTCATCCCATGCGATCCCCCGCTGCATCACACCCCAGGTCACGGCGCGATACATCGCACCCGTGTCCAGAAACTCGAATCCGAGTTCATTGGCGACGCGTCGTGCGATGCTGCTCTTGCCTGCTCCGGCTGGGCCATCGATGGTGATGATCATGAGGGGGAACGCTTTGCAATTTGACGAAGAGAGTTCAGTGCGTCTTCGATGTCAGGCCTCGAAGAGACCGTCGAGCTCGATTGGGTGGAGGCGTCAGCTGCGTCGGAAGTTAAGTGCGCTTTCGAAGATCCGGCGCTGGAATCCGGGCGAGCTGCATGAGGCATCGCTGACGCTTGGCCATACCGTAATGAGTAAAACGCATCGGTCAAACGGCGCATGGGTCCGAGGGCTTGTGTCCACTCTTGGTGGTGATCCGGTGTCGCTCGGGATTGTTCATTCGGACCGCGAGTGGGCGCCGATCCAGGCGAGGCACCGGCGATTGCGAGTTGCCGAGTGAGTTCTTCCGGGGTTTGGCCGGGACGTCTTTCGATGCCCAGGTTCGAAAGTAAATCGAGTGCTTCGGCATAAAACGGGATCGAGGGGCGTGCCGCTTTTTGCTGGCCGTTTTTCCCAAGCCGGCTACGCAGCCAACGCGGGAAGCGGATCTTCAAACCAATCAACGCCAAGATGCTGAGCACGATGGCGATGACGGCACCCTGCCAGGAAAACAGTTTGCCTCCTCCGATGCCTTCCACATCGCCGGCGTTGATTCGCGTGGCGAGTTCGCGAGTTCGGTCGATCCACGATCGATAGGAGGCGGTCATGGGTGCCAGTCCCGGTGTCGACATCAGGGCAGTTTGCTGTCGTTTGGAATCCATCTCGATGACATAGTCGTCCCACAAATCACGTGCCAAATCGAGCATTTGGTTGCTACCGACTTCCGCGCCATCGATTCCGCCTCCACCCGGGGTCGGATCCAGTCGCAGCCAATAGAAATCGGACCGAGGTTGTCCGTACACCGATGTCCCGACCGGAATGTCCTCACGAGGGATCAAAGCCTCGACCCAAACGTGAGCATGGTTTTGCCGGACGATGAAGTACTGCCCCAGTTCACTGAATTCGTCGGTGTGATAACCAACGACCAACCGTGCAGGAATGTTCTGGCTTCGCAGCATCATGACCAGTGCCGAAGCGAAGTATTGGCAATGACCGCGCCGATCGGTCGAAAGGAACTGATCGATTGGATCGACACCAACCGTGGTCGACGGATTAGGGAGCAGCGAGTATCGGAAATCACTGCTGTAAGCCAAGTGCCTTTCCAGGGCTTCGGCAATTCCGGCAGACGTTCGCTTGTTCGACGGCAAATTTTCAACGATGGAGTTTGCCAGAATCTCGGCGTTGGGAATCAGGACTTGCGGGTATTCCAGCAATTGGTCCATGTAGTTCAGATCGTTGGCGGTGAGGTCCGTCGATGGTTCTTGTGATTTGATGGACCTTTCCAAGATGGGTGTCTTGTAAGCAAGCCATCGGCTTTGAGCACCGTTGCGAAACGCATGAGTGCCGAAGTGGTATTTCACCGGTGGATACCAAGGCAGGCCCATTGTGCCGGCTGAGTTCGAACCGCCAGACGAGCTGCGGCGGGTAAACGTCCACTTGCCGCTCAGTTCCACCAAGTCATCACTGCCGGGTGACCAGTGATAAGGAGCGATCGCGAATAGGTTCTCTGTGCTCATGGATTCGCACGCGATTCGAACGTTGACACGGTCGTAAAAGTTGGTGTCGCTGGACCGATCAGGAACAAATTCAGGAGGCAGTGGATTGGGTGGCGAGGTGGCGACTGAAGTGGCACGCCAAGCTGTAGCGGCCTCGACCAAATATTGTTCCAGCACCGCGCCACGAAGGTACAAATCGTTGATCGCCGGGTAAGGTTTCTTTGTTTTTCGATCGATCAAATCGACTCGCAGAGCGCGCTGGGTGCTTTGTTGCATTTCCTGAATCGCACCGAACCGAAGCTCTTCGCTGAATCCGGTCATTGCGACACCTTGTGAGCTTCCTCGGGAAGCATCCACTCGTCGCGGCAGACCAAAGAAGAACAACGCGGAGAACAACAGCACCGCGGGAAACAAAATCACAGCGACCATCCACGGCAAATTCACTCCCGCTCGCGCAAGTGAATCCACCGCGGCGGAATTGTTCCACTGAATATTGGAATCATCGGGTTTGGTGATCGAAGCCGTGGGACGTGCCGCGAGGGTCGCACTTTGGTCCGGTGATTGAGATTGCTCGACGACGCTGTCCGCAGCCAACAATGCGATCGCCATGCCACCGCAGATCGATAGTGGGATGAAGAAAATCGCGTAGGCGAACGCATCGTTGAACACCGCGGCGACCACGCAGTTGAGCAACGCGAAAACCATGAGTTGCTCAAACAGTCGCGACGTCTTTTCTTGCAGCATCAAAATCGATTGCGCGATGATCAACAGTTCCGCGACGGCACTCATTTTGTTGCCGACTTGCATGTCGTTCTGCATGAAGCCGGAGACACAATAGATCGCAGCGATTGCCATGGCGGCGTACGCGATCACGGCGGGCAAGGCAAATAGTTTCATCCAGTCGACAAACAGAAAGCCGACCATACTGAAAAAGATAACGATGATCGGCAATGACTGAGTTTGCCCGCTGCTTCCGATGACCAGTCCCGACAACATTGTCACCAACGCAAAAGCAAGCTTGGTGCGCAGCCGAAGTGGTGAGTCCGGAATGGTCTCGGTGATCGCCTGCAATTCACGCAGGTTGAGCGCGTCGGTGCGACTCATTTCGTCGTCGGTGATCGAAGCGTCACTCATGCAGTGCCTCATTGGATGATTTAGAAGACGAACCTTCGGCAATCCAATTCGCGGCATCTCGGCCGGATATGTCGACCCAGTTCAAGCGTCCTCGTTGCTGCCATTGTCGCAGGAGTGAGGATTGGTTGTCATCCGAAGCCAGAATTTCCGACAGTGGCCTCGGACTGATCACGACAAGGTCGGGCAAATGCTTGACCGCCTTGGCGACTTGTTCGAGCGATTGATCCAAGTCGGGCGTGGCAGTGGTTTGAACGCGGGCGAGTATTTGCAGCATTCGTCGCAACGCTTCGCGTGATAAACCGCCACCACAGGTTTCGTTGTGTTGGCCAGCAACGCTCAGCATGATTTGACTGCCCGAACCGCCAAACAATTGAACCACCAATGAGGCGGCGAGGCTGATCGCCGTTTCGACGTTTTGATAGGCGGCATCGTTCTCGCCCGCGGACGCTGGGCAATAAGAGTCCACCAGAAAGCAGACGTCCAGACGCCGCTGTTGTTCGAATTGACGCACCACTAGGTCACCGATTCTCGCTGTGGTTCGCCAGTGAATGTGTCGTCGGCTATCACCCCGGCGATATTCCCGAAGACCAAAGAAGACCTCGTCCGCGTGGCCTTGTCTGTGTGCCGACGATGAAACGTTGCCGACTTTGGTGGGAAGTCGTTGACGCCAAGATCGAGGCAGATTCAACAGACGCGGGTAGACGTCCACAAACTCTTCTTCATCGGTCGATTCACGCCATGCGGTCGACAGAGCAAAGGGGGCGGTTGTGGAGACTCGCCAACGTCCCAATCTGTATCGACCGCGTCGTTCAAAGGTCAGGTCGAGGTAGGCACTGGTGGCTTGATTGGGAAGCAGCAGTCCGACGCCCGTGTGGATCGTGCGAGTGTCGATGGTGGTCGTTGGAACAATGTCGACTGACTCGGTCACTTCCGTTTCCGCACCCAACCGTATGATTTGATCGCTGAGGCAGACTAACCACAGTGGCATCAATCGATGCTGGTTGCTGACTTGATAGCGAACTCGGGCGGGTTTGCCGGCAAAAACTTCACTGGGGACTCGGCGATCGACGCGAACGGATTCGATCGTGGATCGACTGACACGCCACTGAGCCAACAAAACTGCCAATGTCATCGCAGCGACAACGATCAGCAGGTTCAATCCGTTGAGCGACCCGCCAAGAAGCCCAAACATACCGATCAGCATGAATTGCCAACCGAGTCGCGTCAGGCGATTGCGAGTGTTGCGTCGCTGCAGGGCCATGGTGATTTAAACCGGCACGGGAATGGGTTCGATCAAATCGGCCAACTGCTGTTCGACAATGGCTCGGTTGCCACCTTGGAAAATGCCTTCTGCCAAAACTCGGTGAGCCAGCGAAGGAACCGCCATTTGTTTGATGTCGTCAGGGGTGACGTAGTCGCGACCTCGTCGAATCGCCATCGCCTGGCAACCTCGGTGGAAGCTGAGCAGACCACGTGTGCTGACGCCGACCTGAAATGCATCGTGATGACGTGTCGCTTCCACGATATCTAATAAGTAGTCCACCAATGATTCGTCCATGCGGACTTGTCCGACGTTTGCCTGAGCAGCGGAAACTTCCGCCGCACCGACAATCGACTGAAGGTCGTCGACGGGTTCGCCTGATTGGTGCGTCGTCAAAATATCGCGTTCAACGTTTCGCGACGGGTAACCGATCGATGTTCGCAGAAGAAAACGGTCCAGTTGACTCTCGGGCAACGCATAGGTGCCCTCGTATTCAAATGGGTTCTGCGTGGCGACCACCATGAATGGTTTTGGCAATTCGTGAGTCACGCCATCGACGGTGACTTGCCCTTCACTCATCGCTTCGAGCAACGCCGATTGGGTTCGTGGTGGAGCGCGGTTGATTTCGTCGGCCAAAACGATGTTCGCGAAGATTGGTCCTGGTGCGAATTCGAATTGGCTGGTGTCGGTTCGGTAGATCATGCTGCCGGTGATGTCGCTGGGCAGCAAGTCAGGTGTGAACTGGAGTCGCGTGAATTTGGCGTCCAAACTTCGAGCGAGTGCTTTGGCGGTCAATGTCTTGCCGACACCAGGAACGTCTTCCAGCAAAACGTGTTCACCGGCCAGTAAGGCAACGACCAACAAGTCCACCAGTTCGTCTTTGCCCAAAACGACTTTTGCCAAGTTATCGCAGAGGTTTTGACATAAGTCGGACGCGGCCCGAAATGACATATGGTCGACCGTGAATTGTGAGCAACGAAGGAAGGAGCGAAGGACTCATCGGAGAAGAACTGTATGCTAGTGGCTCGGGGTAGCCTTTTCTATCGGCCTGAACTCTGGGGGCTGGGCATGTCCACCTTGTTCGCCATCTTGGGTGAATATCGCGTTTTTCATTCTGTTGAGCGTCTTGCCAGCGGGTTTTGAAGCTGCGTGGGTGTCATGTTGAGCACTCGGACTCGCAACCAAATGAGAAACTTGAAGGGGAGACTCTTTCGCCGTGATCACGTGAAATGGCGTGCGGGTGAGAAGCAAGCTCGATAGAGTGAAGACTCCGGAGCTGTCTCATCGCGAGTCAGGTTGTATGAGTCCATTCAAAGGTGACCATCCGATGAACGACGGTCGATCGATTCCCGGTTGCGATGTTTCCGAGGCCGAAAATATTTCGGAATCCGTGGCGAATGCCAATCCGAGTCCAGCCAGTCGGGAAGTTTCCCACCGGGAGCTAGTCTTGCAGGACGCAGTCGCTCCAGAGGCGACGGACTCAACGGCCGATGACACGACCCGCGAATTGGTTCAGTTGTGCTTGCTTCCCGGGTTGGGCCCGCGGACGTTGACCTCTTTGATGGAAGCGTTTGGCTCGGCTCGTGCCATTTTGAATGCAGACAAAAGCTCATTGGCGTCGGTGCACGGGGTGGGGCCGAAGTTGGCTCACGTGATCGACACGGCGAGCGATCACGTTGATATCGAGGACGTGTTTGCTTGGTGTGCTGCCATGGATGTCAACATTCTCAGGCGGGGGCAGTCGTCTTATCCGGCGGCAATGGAAGAACTCGATGACGCTCCACCGTTGATGTTTTGTCGCGGTTCAATTTTGCCACGCGACACGATTTCCGTCGCAATTGTCGGGACTCGGCATGCGACCGCGTATGGATTGCAGCAAACTCGACGCATTGCGATGGATCTGGCTCGGGCCGGTGTGACGATTGTCAGCGGGTTGGCTCGAGGTGTCGACACGGCAGCTCATCGCGCCGCACTGGAGGCCGATGGTCGAACGATCGCGGTTCTTGGTGGCGGGCTGGGGAAAATCTATCCGGCCGAAAATGCACCTTTGGCCGACGAAATTTCCGAGCGTGGGGCGGTCATCAGCGAGTACGCACCGATGGCCCAACCCCGTGGCGGGATGTTTCCGCAACGCAACCGAATCATCGCGGTTTTGGGGCAAGCCACCCTGGTGATCGAGGCTCCCATGCGAAGCGGATCGCTGATCACGGCCCGTTTGGCGTCTGAGCTGGGGCATTCGGTTGGTGCCCTGCCCGGCCAGGTGAATAGTCGGGCGTCGCAGGGGTGTCACCACCTGATTCGGGACGGTGCCACGTTGGTTCAGCACGCCGATGATGTGCTGGAATTGCTGGGGCCTTTGAGCGGAAATGTGTCTCAGGCAACGGCGGTCGAAGGTGGCGATGTTGTCCGGGACGGTCGCGAAATGACTCTCAATGATGTCGAGCGTCAGGTTCTCGCTGCGGTGGGGACATCTGGCACGGCAATCGACGAAGTGACGCTCAGCAGCGGGCTGCCCGCGTCCCGCGTCAACGCGATTGTCAGCATTTTGGAGATGAAACGGTTTGTTCGCCGCTTGAGCGGTCAGTATGTGTCGCGGATCTGAGAAGGTTGACAGTTCGGGCCTGCAGCGCTATTCTCCCGCCTTGGTTCCAAGCCCCCGTTGGTGGCTGTTCACCGAAGGTCCTCGCGACGCTGACTTGGCGGCGGTGTTTCATTTCGCCCCAATGTGGCTTCATCTGCGATGGTGAACGACACTTACGATTCAATCTCAACCGTTTCTTTCGATTCGATCGCCGCAATGTTTTGACCGATGGCTAGGTCACTCGTGAGAGAGATTTTGCCACGCGCGCATTCGAATCGTCCCACGATGCTAGCAAAGCGACCGACATCCGATGACTGTTGATCTGGACGCAATCGCCCAACGCGGGCGATGCGAGGTCTCGAGTTTACGCCTGGCCCTGCCACTGATTGAGCAAGGTTACACGCCCCCGTTTCTTTCGCGATATCGTCGTGACGAACTCGGGGATATCGACGAGGCCAGTCTCTGGAACCTCGCGCACGCGGTGCGGACACAGAAAAAGCTCGATGAATATCGATCTGATCTGCAAGAAGCCTGGAAGCAAACTCCGTTGGTGGACCCCGCTATCGGACGAGCGATCGGCAACGCACAATCCAAGCGTCTGCTCGATCGGCTGAGTCGCCGGGTCAAGCTGGAAACGGGTGAATCCGCGAACTTGGCCCAGCGATTGGCCGTTCGCACGCTCAACCCGCAAAAGGGCGATGGCGAAGACCTGAAGGCTTTGGCGGAATCCTTGGCAGCCGATCCAGCCGCGGCTGAAGCCACGACCGAGGGCGAAGCGGCCGCACCAGAGCCCGCCTCGAACGATGTCGACGGTGCGTTGGCAAAGCTGGATGCGACAATCGCCAAACGCTTGATTGGTGATCCACGAATCGTCGGTGCCGCGGTCCGTTGGCTTTCCCGCAACGCGAAAATTCGCGTGATGGAAGTTCACGATCCTCACATTCAGGCTGACGACGACTCCTCGGAATCGTCTGGTTCTCAGCCCAAAGCCCAAAGGTCGGCTGCTGCCGCAAAGGATCAACCGAAAGCGGCCGCCAAATCCGAGTCGCCAGAAGCGCCGGCCTCGGAAGCCAAGACCGAGACTACCGAAGCAGCCCCAGCAGCAGATGCCCCTGCTGCTGAAGCTGCTGCTCCTGAAACCGCAGCTCCAGAAGCAAGCGGAACCGAAGCCGCCAGCAGTTCAGAGCCGCCGGCCGCGGAAACAGCCGAAACGCCCGCCAGCGAACCGGTTGCTGAAGCCGCCCCGGCGGAACAAGCAGCTCCCGCCGAGCCAGCCGCCGCGGAAGCTCCCGCGGATCAATCTGCAGCCGCAGCGACACCGGCCGCCGATGCTCCCGCCCCAGCGGCGGAAGCAGCCGAAGCGACCGAGCAACCTGCCTCGGAAAAGCCAGCCGCCTCGGTGACCAAGCAGGCTCCCGCAGCCAAAGCGGCTCCCGCGAAAGCGAAAGCCAAGAAATCGAAGAAGATCTCTCCGCGGCAACGTCGTCGTCGCTGGTTGGTCAGCACGCTCAAACCGCTTGCCGGAAAGAGCATGCCCGCCAACAAGCTCAGCTCGTTCCAATTGGTGATGCTCGGGCGTGCCCTGCGAAGCCAAGTGGCCCAGTGTGCGTTTGATTACGACGCAGCGAAGTTGGTCGCTGAATTGCAAAAGACCGCCGCCGGATTCAATCGTCCGCTGGCGGATCGTTTGTCCGGATTGGTGCTCGAAAACGAAGCCATCATTCGCGACGCCGCCGAAGCAGCATGGTGGGACGAATTGCAGGAGCAGGCTTCTGCACGCTTGGTTTCCATCGCCGCCGACAACTTGCATTCGCAAATCAACCGTGGTGGAGTCGAAGCCAAAGTGGTGATGTCGATCGATGCCGTTGGGCCTCGTACCGCCGCCACTTCGATCGTTTCATCGGACGGACGCCTGCTACACAGCGAAGACATCCCATGTCAATTGTCCGCCGCCATGCGGACGTTGGCCGTGACAAAGATGGGCGAGCTGATTCATGCTCACCACGTCGATCTGATCGTGATCAGCAACGGTCCCGCCCGTCGGGCGTGCATGATCGCGGTTGGCGAACTGATCAAACAATCAGCGGACAAATCGGTTCGTTGGACTTTGGCTGACCGCAGTGGCGCTGACGCATACGCTGGCGGACCGGCCGGCGATCAAGAAATGAAATCGACTCCGCGTCGATTCCGAGCCGCCGCCTGGATCGCTTTCTCGGCGATGCAGCCCGCTCAAGCGTTGGTCAAGGTCGACCCACTGAAATTGCGTCTTGGTTCGTTCCAACGCGAATTGTCCGATGACGCGGTTTTGTCGGCACTCGAAGATGTGATGGTCAGCGGTGCTGCCCGCGGCGGTGTGGATGTGAACTCCACCGCAACGACCTGGATGCAGCGATTGCCGGGCATCACGCCGGAGATTTCTCAAGCCATTGACGAACGTCGTCGTGAGAAGCTGATTGCTTCCCGCGAAGATTTGGCGACCGCGGTCGAATGGCCCTCCGTCGTTCATTCGCGTCAAGCGATGCCATTCCTGCGTGTCTTTGCCAGTGAAGAAACGCTCGACGGAACATTGATTCACCCGGATGACTATGCACTCGCGAAGAAGCTCGCCACCGCTCTGAACGTCGAGCTGCCGCCAGACCGTCCGCCAGCCTACGAGCTGCCTGATTACAGCACGCCGGCACCGGCTCCTGCTGCCGCTGCGGTGGAAGCACCCGCGGAAACGGCCAGCGAAGCAGCTCCCGCCGGTGAAGAAACAGCAGCAGACGGTGCTGAGTCGGAAACCGCCGATTCGGAAACCTCCGCCAGTGAAACCTCCGCTGAGTTGTCAGCGGAAACCGCGACGGAATCGACTGAGGCTCCTGCTGCGGATGCCGCAAGCGAAGAACCAACCGCGGAAGCCAGTTCTGACGAAGCACCGGCGGAAGCCGCAGCTACAGAAGACGCCCCCGCACCTGAAGCCGCCGCCGAGTCAGATGAATCTGCATCGAGCGATGGTGAGTCCAGCGAAGAGCCCGCAGCGTCCGGAGACGATGCAGCTGAAATCAAGGCCGAAGCGGACGCTCCCGCGGCACCCGCCGCACCGGAGCCTGTTCGTCGTCCGATGCCAGAACGTGCCGCTGTCGACAAGCTGATCAAAGAATGGCAAATCGGAAAACGTCGTTCGCATCAGCTAGTTCGTTGGTTGTGCGATCCGTTCGGCGAAGGAGCTTCCGAGGGTGAAGCACCTGCCGTGATGACCGCCATGCCATCGCTTTCGGAGCTCAAGCAAGGCGATCAAGTCATCGGCGTGGTTGTCGGTGTGATGCCGTTCGGCGTGTTCATTGAGCTGTCGCCTGATTGCAGTGGTTTGATCCACGTCAGTCGCATCTCGGATAGCTACGTTGAGGATTTGCACGAAGCCGTTCAGGTCGGTGACGTCATTACCGCCTGGGTGACCGGGACCGATGCAAAGCGTCGCCGGGTGGCACTGAGTGCAATCTCGCCGGAACGCGAAGCAGCGATGGAGTCGCGACGCCAAAACGAACGTGGCGGACGCGGTGGGCGTGGCCCCGGCGGTCGCGGTCAGCGTGGCGGCCAAGGCGGTGGTCAAAGCACCGGACAAGGTCAACGTTCGGACTCGGCACCACGTGGTCGTGGTGGACAGTCCGGAGGCGACGGACGCACGGGCCAAGGTGGTCAACGCGGCGGTCGTGGACAGGGTCAAGGCCGTGGTGGACAGGGCGGACGTGGCGGCAAACCAGGTGGTCGTCCAGGCGGACGCGATGGTGGCCGAGGCGGTCGCGGTCGTGGACCAAAGAAACCAGAAGTCTACGAAGTGATCGGCAAGGATCCTGAAAAGCCAAAAATCAGCGACGCGATGGCCAAAGGCGATGAGCCCATGCGATCCTTCGGCGATCTGATGCAAATGTTCAGCAAGGAAAAAGGTCAAACGACTCCTCCGGCGGACAAGAAGCCAGCTGCGAAGCCTCCCGCCGCCGAGAAGCCGGTTGCTGAAACGCCTGCAGAAGGCAAGCCGACTGACGCACCTCCAGCGGACGCGTCCAAGACCGAGGCTCCAGTCGTCGAAGCATCGAAACCAGCCGCTTCCGAGGGAGACGAATGAGCGACGACTTTCAGTCTCGATTGGAATCGGCCATCGCTCGCGGACGTCGGCGTGCGGAGCATGAAGCTTCGCAGGAACGGCAGAAGGAGATGTCCGAGGAAGAGCTGAAACGACTTCACACGTCGTATCGTTTGTCCTTGTCAGAACAAATTGAAACCGCCGTGCGACGCGTGGCGGATCACTTCCCTGGCTTCCGCTACGAATCTGTCTTCGGTGAAGAAGGCTGGGGTGCGGCCTGCTACCGTGATGATTTGAGACTCGACGCCGGGCGTCGCACCAATTTGTACAGCCGCTTGGAATTGGTCATTCGGCCTTACAGCGATTTGAGAGTGCTGGACTTGAAGGGCAAAGGCACGGTCATGAACCGTGAGCTTTTCAATCGCACTCACTACACCAAAATCGCAGAAGTGGAAACGGAAGATTTCAGCCAATTGATCGACGCGTGGGCGATCGAATACGCCGAGATGTATTCCGCCAAAAGCTCGACGTCTTGAGCATCCGCTGGGGGCTGCTCAAGCGCGATCAACTGGACTTCGGTTCGGAGTTGAACTCGTTCATCTGAACCGCAAGTTCGCCTGGCGGCTTGTTGATTTAATAAGTCGTACCGCGTTAGCGGCGGTTAATCAGACGCCAACCTGAGCCAACGCCCATCGGCTGATTGTTGCCATTCGGTATGCGACTGAATCAGCAGCCCGCTAGGTCGATTGTTCTTGGACGGCATTCTTTGCCACCTGCATCCGAGCGTGCGTCGGCAAGTGGTTTTTGCCAATTCGTCCATCGGCTTTGGCCCATCCAAGCGGACGCCCTTGATGTTGCACAATCAGCCAACCGCGTTGATCTGTGGGGACCGTGCCGCCCGCCAAGAAGGTTGCAGCTTCGGCATCGTTCAGTTCGATGCGTACGACATTCACGGTCAAAGGATCATTGGTCTGTCTCAGTGCACACGCATGCGAGGGTTTCCAAGTTTGTCCGGTACGGTGGGCGACTTCAGGACCAATCGTCCAGTCTTGTTTGACCCACTCGGGAGCGCCTTTACAGAACGCTTCCGTGATCCAGTCTCTTTGTCGAAAGAACCCTGAGTCATCTTCGGTGGCATTTTCCGAAGGGGAAACTCCGAGGACGGATTGGATCAGTTCATCGCAGTCGGAATCCAGTGGTTGCTCCGATCGCAACACGCCTCGACGAAGTAGCCATGGATCTTCCGAGAACTCAGCGGTTTCTTCGGTTGGGTCTGCGGCGATTGGTTTGGTCAATCGAGCCGCGAACGCACCGGCACATCCATCGCGATGTGGCCACACTCGGTACCCGCAATCGGCGAGCGGACTTTGATAGTCGCTCAAAGTTGAGACGGGAGATGGTTGCATCTCCAATTCGCGAATCATCCAATCGACTTGATCCTCGTTCTCCGCCACTGCAAAGGTGCAGGTGCTGTAGACGATCGTTCCGCCAGGTCGAAGCAGCTTGTGGGCAGCTGCAAGGATTCGTTGCTGGCGTGCCGCATTCGTGGCCACCATCGATTCGTTGACGGCACCCTTGGATTGCCGGCCTCGCGACAGCAAGGCTTGGCCGCTGCAGGGTGCATCAATCAGAATTGTGTCGAAGACGCCCGGAAGCTTTTCCGCGAGAGCGTCGGGATCTTCACTGCTAATCGCGTAACGATCGGAGCCCGTGCGAGACAGGTTGTATGCCAGCGGCGCGACCCTCGAACGGATTGGTTCGTTGGCGAGCAAGAAGCCGTCGTCGCCGATGGCTTCTAAAAGTCCGGTCGCCTTTCCGCCAGGAGCTGCGCACAGGTCGCAAACCAGTTGCCCAGACAGCGAATCGGTATCTGCCTGAGCGGCTGCGAGAGCGAGAAGCGATCCAGCGTCCTGCAAGTAGAATTCACCGGCAGCGAAGTCAATGGAACGAGAAGCGTGAAAGCCATCCGGTATCGCGAGAGCCAGCGGGTACCACGGCACATCGGCTTGGTTATGCGAATCGGCGTCGCTGCGGCTAATTCGAAACGCATCGGTCCGGTCGCGACGAACGCGCATCACATTCGCGTGACGCTGACTCATCGCGGCGGCGAGACGCTCCAGTTCATCGGTTGGCAATTCGATCGGTGCGATCGCCGCGGAGACCTGTTCCGCATCCAGCTCAACTGGTTTGCGATTGGCGGATGGTTTGGAAGACGCCGAGGATTTGCGGCTGGCTTTCTTCGAGCCTTTTCGGGACCGACTCACGTTCGTGTGATCTTGTTCCAAACGGACATCACCAATGACAGCGTCATCGCAATCACGAGCGGCGAGGTGAAGGTGAACATGATAAACAGCACCTGCGCGAGGCTGCCGGAGTCATCTTCGGGAGGTTTCGCACCCGCCCAAATCGCGATGTCGGTTTGGACGCTCGGAACGCGAGACGCATAAAACAACCCTGCCAGAAAGACGGCGCTGATCAGGACCAGCAGCAGCGATACCGCGATGCTGACCTGTGGGCGGGGTGCGTTGCTTGAAGGTGTCCTGGAGGCGGGCGGATGAACGGGGGCGGCGTCAGTCATTGAAAATGCCAGACCCAAAGTCGTCAAACGGATCCGAACTGTCTTGCGACGATTCGTCGGGTGTCGCTCCACCAGCGTCGCGGTTGGGCGAATTGGTCACGGTCGAGCCGCGAGATCCTCCGCCACGACGATGAAGATGGGGTTGAGGGATGCGTTTTTCATCGCCTTGCTCGCCGCGAACGATCAGTGTTTCTGAATCGTCTTCCGTTGCATTGCCGCGATCGGAACCTTCGTTGGATACTGAACCGGAATCACCTGAGGAGGAATTGGCGTAGTCGGCTTCGTCGTAGTCTCCGGCGTCAAAGTCGTCCTCGTAACGACTTCGGTAACCGGGTTGCTGCGATCGATCGAGTTCGGCCTCGAATTCTTCGATCACCGCCTGCTGAATCATTTCGCGGCATTCGCTGTTGATGGGGTGTGCGACATCCGCGTAGAGCTTTTGTGGCGAGTTCGCGTTGTGGCCGCTCAGCTTGGCGCCACAATGGTTGCAGTAGGTTGCTCGCAGGTGGTTCTTCGAACTGCAACGTCCGCAGTGGCCGGTCAACTTTCGGCTAGGCATCGCGACGAAGGGACCGCTCGTACCGTCGATGATTTTCAAATCACGAACGACGAATGATTGATCAATGGTGATCGAGCAAAACGCCCGTAGACGATCCTCCGAACTTTCCATCAGCTTGATGCGAATCTCGGTAATTTCCACGACGTACCCCTATGCGATGTGGATCTCCGACGGCACCACATAACTCATAACCGCTCGGATCAATGCGCCGCCCGGAAAAGTCGAACGCAAAGTTTCCGCAGCGATTGCTGCTTGTTGCGACGAGTCTGCCAAAGCGAAGCAAGCCGAACCGCTGCCCGTCATGTGGCAATGTGTCAGTCCAGCCTTCGACAGACATTCTAGGGCGGGATCGATGCGCGATGAAAGCCCGCGTGCGGGCGCTTGCAAGGCGTTATGCAATGAAAACTCGGATTCCGCTGTGATTCCTTGCAAAGCACGCAGTAAATCGTTGCTAGATTGGGGAGAATCGGGGACTTGGCACCTTGAATAGACTTGTGCGGTCGAAATACTCGCCGCGGGGTAAATCACGACTGCGTGCAGCGGATTGGCTAATGTGAAGAACTTCAATTTCTCACCGCGTCCCGTTGCATGCGCGCATTGGACAACACGATCGGCTTCCAGATCACCTAAGAAAAATGGGACATCACTTCCAATTTCCGCGGCCAAGGAAAGCAGCGTTTCGTTCTTAAGCGTTGCCGACAGATCAGATTGTGTCTCGCATGCGGCGGCCCATCCCAATTTCAAAGCCGAAGCCGCATCACTGCTGGCGCCACCCATTCCCGCCCCACTTGGAATGTTTTTGCTCAGTTGAACTTCCCAGCCGCCTTCTAAACGCAACGTTTCGGTGAGGCGATTGAGAGCACGCACGACGAGATTTTTGTCATCGGTCGGGACAAGCAGCAATTCGTTGTCTTCATCGACTTGCAATTCTGCAGCAACCGAAGTTCGTCCATCCGTCCAATCAACCGACAGTTGGACGCCGGGAACCGTTGTGTGACGAACGCGAAGTTCATCACGCCAATCGATCGCGACCATCACGGTATCCAGTTCATGAAAACCGTCATCGCGACGTGCCAAGAGCTCGAGAAAGAGATTGAGTTTGGCGGGAGGCGACGTGGAATACCAACGAGATTCGGTCACTGGTTCAGGCTGCTTTTCGAGAAGACGACAGGTGGTCTTCCATGGTATCAGCAGATGCCATCGCTACCAAAGCGATCCCGAGTCGGTCGGCAAGTTGGATGGTTTCTTCGCTGTCGAGCAGGATCGTTTTTTCGGCTTCGATTGCGATCGCCGCTCCGCCTGCTTCATGAACGCGTTGAATCGTTTGGGGCCCGATCGTTGGCACGTCGAACCGCATGTCTTGATCTGGTTTGCTGACTTTGACCAATGTCCAACCACCGCGACGACATAGTTCGCCAGTTCGTGCGATGCACGCGTCGGTGCCTTCAATGGCCTCGACTGCGATGATCGTTCCATCTTTGATCGTGATGGCTTGTCCGATATCCAATCCACCCATCGTTTTCGCGATTTGCCATCCAGCAGAAATGTCAGACTGAATCACTGATGAAGGTTTACGGCGAGTCAGTTGTCCTGTTTTGGCAAGCAACTCAGGGGCTAAGTCCGTAGCGGAGCATATTTTCATCGCGTGATTCTCATAGGTGTCGATCACCGCACCGAGCAATCTGTCGTCGCGTGCGTCTCGGCGAGCGCCAAACAAGCAGGGCCAAAATGTCTTGATACACGTCCAGTCCGGCGTATGACGAATCCAAACCGAACCACTGTAAAGCAAATCTGACTTGAAGAGTTTTCCTGCCATCGTCACATGCGCGACGTCATTGCGTTTGAAGTATCGAAGATGGCCTCCGAAACGACCCACGCCTGACCAAAGCACGCTTTCACAAATGTCGTTGAGCTCATCGCCCGCATGACCGGTGATAGCCACGCAGTGAACCGGATGCCCGAGTGCCTTCAGCTTTTCGGCAACGCAGATTGGAAAACGTCCCCACCCCGCGATCAAACCAACCGGCGCGCCATCGGGCACGTCGCGGAGAATTGATTCGCAATCAAGCGGCCGGCTTTCGCTGGTATCGTGAACCGCGTGTCGCATTGGGAGAGCGTTTGTCATGGCAGTGCAGCTATGCGGGAACCTAAGTTGATTAGGCCGCTTTGCGCTGGTTGGTGTCGGCGGGTTGTTCTTCCAAAGCTTCACTCAGCCGACCGATTCGTTGAGTCAGTCGTTTCAGTTCACGACGCATCTCCGGCAGTTTGCGTTGAACGGCCATGATCTGCATTTGATCGCGTTGCGGTGTTGCTGGCGAACCTAAATAAACTTGGTTGGGAGCAAGGTCATCCATCACACCGGCTTGAGCACCGACGATGACTCCGTCGGCCAATGCGATGTGGTCCTTCAGCCCGACTTGGCCGGCCAAGACGACATAGTCCCCGGTTGTGCAGCTGCCTGCGATTCCGACTTGGCTGCACAACAAGTTGTGTCGACCAATTTGGCAGTTGTGCGCGATCATGACTTGGTTGTCGATCTTGGTGCCTTCACCGATTCGTGTCGCACCATAAGTGCCACGGTCGATCGTTGAGCTGGCGCCGACTTCCACATCGTTTTCGATCACGACATAGCCGAGTTGTGCCGTTGGGATGTGGCGACCGTCGACCATTTTGTATCCAAAGCCGTGGGCTCCCACGACGGTGCCGGCATGCAGCGTGACACGCTCGCCAAGTTGGCAGTAGGCATACAGAGTCACGTTGGGATGAAGCGTGCTGTCCGCACCGATTTGGCACCCCGCCCCAATGTTGACTCCCGGTGCGATGGTGCAACCGGGACCGATTTCGACATTCGCACCGATGTTGGCCGAGGGATGCACTTGGCTGGTTGGATCCACCTTGGCTGTCGGATCGATTCCGCTGACCGGCATTGTCTCGCCAAGTGCCGGACGGTAGTGGCTGACCAGTTTCGTGAACGCTGCGTGGGGATCATCGACCAAAATCTGCAAGCGAATCGGGGAGGCTGCCACGTATTCGGGTGCGATCACCGCGAAGGCTTGGCTGTCAGCCAATTGGCCCGCGTGGTTGGCTTGGTCGATCAGCGTGATTTGTTGAGGTCCCGCTTCGGCCGGCGGAGCAGCACCCGTGCAAATTGTGGAGGAGATTTCAACGCTCGGGGATTTTCCTTGAACGGCACCGTCCGACGCATTGGCCTCGTCAGTGGTGCAGTCGCTGAAGTCGAGCAATTGACCACCGACGAGATCGGCGATTTCTTGCAGTGACAATCCGTTGGAAGACGCCATTTGAAAAATCCTTTTTTCGTGACGTGTGTCGGGGTGCGGGGCGAGACCGTGGGTGCCTTCCTTGTAGCGGCAACCCACAAATTGACGCAACGTGAATCGTCGGTCTTGCGACGGTTCGTCAGAAAGGACTAGTACAGGGCTGCATGACGCGCGTTAGTGTTCAACCTGCGCGTTTTCCGAATGGCTCCAGCACCCAGTCGCTAACGATGCCCAGCCCTGCTCTTCGCAACGATTCTTATCTTTCGTCCGCCTCCCCGGTTTCGGTCGGCAAGCCGTTGCATGCCAATGACGCGACCACAACGAACCCGAACGGTTTGCGGATTTTCAATCCAAATGACAACGCGGCGGCGGGATCGGCAACTGAGCCCGTTCGGCAAAGTCGATTGACCATTTGGAGTTGTTTGACCGCCTCCCTGATCGCGGGAACGATTTTCGCCACGATGACCGGGTGCCAATGGGCCGCCGGAAGTCAGAACACGCAAGGTGCGGCTCTGTACAACCAAGGACAATACACGGCGGCGATGGAGCAATTTCAGAAAGCGATTGCTTCGGATCCAACCGACTCGGACGGCTACTACAACTTGGCCGCCACGACGCATCGATTGGGAAATCAGCGACAAGATCCCAATCTGATCCGCCAAAGCGAAGCCCTTTACAATCAATGTCTGGATCACGATCCCAATCACGTCGACTGTCATCGCGGATTGGCGGTATTGCTGGTTGATTCCGGCCGTCCCGACCGAGCCTTCACTCTGCTGAAGAACTGGGCGGCCCAAAATCCAGCCCTGGCCGAGCCACGCATCGAATTGGCGCGCCTCTATGAAGAGCACGGCGAGCCACAAACCGCACTGAAGTACCTGGAAGACGCCGTGCAACAAGACGCCAACAACGCTCGAGCGTGGTTGGCACTGGCTCGTTTGAGAGAGGCCAGCAACGATCCTGTTCAGGCATTGCAGAATTACCAGCGTGCTCTCGCCCTGGGTGGAGGCGTTTTGGGCCCCAACGGTGCGATGGTCAGCGAACGAGTGGCGGCACTCAGCCGTCAAATCAACTCGACCCGCGACGCGGCATCGTTCAATGCGGGCGGCACGCAAATGGCCACTCCGGCCGGATTCGGCTCGTCCCGCTATTGAATTCCGGTTTGAAATCTCCCGGGATTTCGGCGGTTTTTCGTTCCAAACGCTGTCAACTCAGGGCAGATTCACGGTTCTTCGCGTTTGGACCAGTGGGATAGGCTAGCGAACGAATTTGGGGACAATGTTGGGTTGGATTTCCCTTCACTCCTCGATTGCCTGCCCGATTCTCATGAAATCAATGGACGCCTTGGTGTCGTTGTGCAAACGACGCGGTTTTCTTTTTCAATCCAGCGAAATTTACGGCGGTGTCCAAGGCTTCTGGGACTACGGACCGTTGGGCGTGGAGCTAAAACGCAATCTGAAAGATGCGTGGTGGCACGACATGATCTCCGGGCACAACGAATTGGTGTCGCCCGCCGGTGCTCCATCAACGTTCGAGATGGTGGGGCTGGATTGCACGATCATCATGCACCCGCAGGTTTGGAAGTGCAGCGGCCACTACGATCTTTTCCACGATCACATGGTGGATTGCCGCGAATCGAAGAAACGATATCGCTTTGACCAAGTCCGTGGTCGTTTTGTGGAATACCAAGGCACCAAGATCTTTGTTTCAACGCTTGCTGAGATCGAGCAAGAAGAAGACGAAGTGCGACGCCGTGGCATGAAGTTTTTCAAGCTTCGTCCCAAAAACGCGGATGAACTGACCGTCGAAAAAGAATCGCTAACGCTGGACAAGCTCGATTCGACCGACAACGTCCTCGCTCCCGATGCGAAGACACTCGGAACACTGACCGAGCCCCGCGAATTCAACTTGATGTTCAAGACCACCTTGGGTGCTTTGGGTGGCGAGGAAGACACGACATTCTTGCGTCCGGAAACCGCGCAAGGCATTTTCGTCAACTTCAAGAACGTCGTCGACAGTTCTCGCGTTCGCATCCCATTTGGAATTGGCCAGGTCGGCAAGAGCTTCCGCAACGAAATCACTCCGCGAAACTTCACGTTCCGTTCGCGTGAGTTCGAGCAGATGGAGATCGAATTCTTCTGCCACCCAAATCAGTCGCAGGAGTGGTACCGCTATTGGCGTGATCGCCGAATGGCTTGGTACACCAAACTCGGTTTGTCCAGCGAATCGCTAATCATGCGGGAGCACCACACCGAGGAACTGGCTCACTACAGCGTCGGAACCGCCGACATCGAGTACGCGTTCCCCTTCCTTCCCGAAGGTGAATATGGCGAATTGGAAGGTATCGCGCACCGCGGCGATTTCGACCTTCGCAGCCACATGGAAGGCAAGCTGGATCCGGCAACCAATCCGATGACCGTCGAACTGAACGAGCACGGCAAGCCGAAGCATCGCGGCAGCGGCAAAGACCTTGCCTACCGCGACGACATCACGAACGAGAAATTCGTGCCGCACGTGATCGAGCCTTCCGCAGGTGCGGACCGTGCTGCACTCGCGTTCCTCTGCGAAGCGTACACGGAAGACGAAGCGCCCGACGAAAACGGCAAGATGCAAACTCGAACGGTCATGAAATTGGACCCACGTTTGGCACCGATCAAAGCCGCCGTATTCCCGCTCGTGAAGAAGGACGGGATGCCGGAAGTCGCGCAAGAGATCTACGGTGCGCTCAAAGAGCACTACAACGTCTTCTACGACGCCAAGGGTGCGGTGGGTCGACGTTACCGTCGTCAGGACGAGGCTGGAACGCCGTACTGCATCACCGTCGATGGCGATTCGCTGACGGACAAAACGGTCACCATCCGCGACCGAGACACCCTGGAACAAACCCGAGTCAAAATCGACGACGTCATTTCAGAGATCCAGTCCCGAATGAAAGCCTCCACCTAATCAGGCTCTTGTGCGACCATTCCTGAGCTTTGCTGAAAGGGTGATGATGCAACTGGAATTGTGTCGTGGGTTCGGTCTTAGAACCCGCGCACAGAACGGTGGTGAAGATCTATCACGTCAACCTGAACGCATCAAACGATCGTGTGAGTCCCCGCTCACCCCATGCCGGTGAAGAGGTGGCGTTTGATGGCGGCGGCTTTGGGGGTGAGTTGGTCAGTGGCTTGGGATTGAGATTTGGCGGATGCCGGGGGGACTCGATCGGGTTGGTCGAAATCGATCAGTTCCAGTTCTCCGTTTCCGTACTCAACCATCGCAGTGGCGTTTTCGACCCAGTCGCCCAGGTTGAAATACAAAGGACGCTTGGCATTGGGATTGTCCGACGTGGGGCTGAGTCGTCGTACGGTTGGAATGTGAATGTGGCCGCAAACGATTGCGTCGCAATCATTTTCGCAAGCGTGCTGGCGGACTTTTGATTTGAATCCGCTGACCCACTGAACCATGCGTTTTGTGGTCTGTTTCAAATAACGGCTGATCCGCCGAGGCTTCATTCGCAACCATTTCAACACGCGGTTGATCGCTCGGTCAGCGGTCAGCAAAATCGTGTACAGGAACGTGCCGATCAGTGAGAGCCAATGGGCTTGGCGCTCGACTTTATCGAATTGGTCACCGTGCAGGACCACGATGCGGCGGCCATCGAAGGTTTCGTGAACGAATTGCTCGCCGATGGTCACGTCATCCGACTCGGCGGTATGGGGCCAGTCCACATGCCGCAGGTAGTCGTCATGATTTCCCGGCGTGTAACAAATTGCCGTGCCTTCCGCGGCGAGTTCGGCCAACCGATTCAGCAAGCGGTCATAAATTGGCGGCCAATACGGCTGCATGTGCAACACGCGGGCGTCAATGAAATCACCAACTAGATACAAGTGTTCAGGTGAGTGGCTGTTGAGAAAGGCAAGCAGCCGGTCGACTTGGGCGTGGCGAAGACCGAGATGAACGTCGCTGATGAAGATCGAACGAACTGACCGGGTTGCGCGGTGTTCAGCCGCCGCTTTCGCGGGCGCAACCGTCACTTCAGATCGTGAAGGGGACTCCGTTCGCCGGCGGCGAGGAGGCAAAACGGCGGACGATTGAGTGGGCAAAAAAGTGATCAACAGGGTGGTCCATCGGGCCAAACGAAGGTCAACGTGTTCGGTGTCAGGATAACCACTGACATCAAAAGTCGAGTCCCAATGATTCGAAAGAAGAAATCAATTCACGAAATAATCACTTGGTACCTCGCATATCGGCGTCGTTTCGACTGCCCACGTGGTGCTCGATGCCCACCAAAGCGTTTTACGGGCAGGCATTCTGCGACTATCCGCATTTTCAGGCTTCTGGACCCAACTGGCGGTTTGATCGCAAGCGAGGAAAGCACCGACGTTGTCAGGAGGACACTTCAGCGACAGATGGTCGCAGTTGTGGGGAACGATTCCCGCGGCTCTCTAGGCTGAACCGTCCGCAAGGCGTAAACTCCGATGGTGGAGCCGATGGAACCGATACGATGGACGCGTTGTTGCGTTATCTCAAACGGTGAACGACGGTTCTACGATTGGCCAGTTTCCACCTCAAGAAGACCTGGACCCACGTGTCTGAACTCACTCGTTCGCAATCGTTTTTCCTGCGTCACGAATTCGCCATTCGACGACTGCACTCGCTGACCGGGATTGTGCCGCTGGGCGTTTACATGGTCATTCACTTGACCACCAACGCCAGCCTGCTCAATGGGACGGAAACGTTCCAACGGGCGGTGTTTATGATCCATAGCCTCGGGAATTTGCTGCCCGTGGTGGAATGGGGAGGCATTTTTGCCCCGTTGTTGTTCCACGCGATTTTGGGCGTTTGGATCATCAGGACGGGCAAGTCAAACCTTGGCAATTATCAATTCACCGGTAACCGCCGTTATGTGTGGCAACGCTGGACTGGTTTGATCGCCTTCGTTTTCTTGATGACGCACGTTTTGCACCTGCACGGTTGGTTCCATGCTGGATTTTGGCTGGCAATCGTCGAGCCGCTTGGGTTTGCGAGCTTTGACCCTTACAACGCTGCTTCGTCACTTGGCGAAGCGATGCAGGGCTATGTCTGGCCAGCGTTTTACCTGGCGGGTGTCTTGGCGACAGTTTATCACTTGGCCAACGGCATCTGGACCGCTGGAATCACCTGGGGATTTTGGGTTTCGCCACATGCTCAGCAGCGAGCTACCAAAGTTTGTGTGGCCTTCGGTGTCGTTTTGGCGGTTATTGGGACGGCGGCCTGGTGGGGTGCAGTCCGAATGGACGCCGAAGACATCGCTCAGGCCCGAGCCGATGAAAACATCATGTACGAAGCGGCCAAGGAAACCGGGTTGGCTTACGACATGCCCGAGAAACGAACGCAGGTCGACGTCGAGGAACTGGGGAATGAACCCAACTCCGACGACGACTCAATCACCGAATAAGTTTGCACCCACCCATTTTGATTCTTTAAAGGAAACATTCCATGGCACAATCCAACTCGCCTACCCGCGTGGTTGTCGTCGGGGGTGGTTTGGCCGGTTTGGCGTCGACGATGAAGTTGACCGAGCTGGGCGCTCAAGTCGATTTGATCAGTTTGACCCCGGTCAAACGATCGCACAGCGTTTGCGCTCAGGGCGGCATCAACAGCTGCAACGACGCGACGCGGCAACTGGGCGACGATGAGTGGAAACACCTCGACGACACGGTTTACGGGGGTGACTTTTTGAATCACCAACCGCCCGTCAAAGAGATGGCTTACTGGGCACCCAAGGTCATCGAGCTGATGGACCGCTTGGGCGTGCCGTTTAACCGTACCGGCGAAGGTTTTATTGACCGACGTCGGTTTGGTGGAACCCTCTACAAACGAACCGCTTTCGCGGGTGCGACCACCGGGCAACAGTTGTTGTATGCGTTGGACGAACAAGTGCGTCGCCAAGAAGCCGAAGGCAACGTTCGCAAGTTCGAATTTTGGGACTTTCTTGGACCTATCCAAGATGAAACCGGCCGCTGTCGTGGGGTGGTTGCTCAAGACATGGTATCGATGGAAATCAAATCATTTCCTGCGGACGCTGTCGTGGTTGCGACGGGCGGATGCGGCCTGATCTACGGACGCAGCACGATGAGCGTGTTCTGTACGGGCAGTGCCGCGAGCCGTTGTTTCCAAAACGGTGCCAAGTACGCCAACGCGGAATTCATTCAGGTGCACCCAACGGCCATCCCTGGTGCTGACAAGCTGCGTTTGATGAGCGAATCGGCTCGTGGTGAAGGCGGACGCGTTTGGGTTCCACGCACCCCTCAGGATTCTCGCGGTCCTCGCGACATTCCCGAAGCGGATCGCTACTACTTCTTGGAAGAACGCTATCCCGAATACGGGAACTTGGTTCCACGCGACATCGCGACGCGTGAGATCTTTGATATCTGTGTCAATGAAGGGCTCAGTGTCGAAGATGATCGCATGTGCGTGTACCTCGATTTGACGCACATTCCGCGTCACGAGCTGGATCGCAAACTCGGTGGCATCTTGGAAATCTACGAGAAGTTCCAAGGCGTCGACCCACGCGACGAACCCATGAAGATTTTCCCAGCCGTTCACTACAGCATGGGTGGATTGTGGGCGGATTATGTGAGAAGCGAAGATGGCGGGATGGAAGCCGGAGCACCTCGCAATCACATGACCAGCATCGACGGTCTATATGCCATTGGCGAATGCGATTACCACTATCACGGTGCAAACCGATTGGGTGCGAACTCATTGCTGTCGTGCATTTTTACCGGTTTGTTCACCGGTTCTTCGATCATGAACTACTCGGCATCTCAGCAGTCGGGGGCGGACGATGTGCCTCAATCGCTGCTTGATGCCGCCGTGAAAACGCAGCAAGACCGGCACGACCACCTGCTCAACGGAAATGCGGGAAGCGACGAGAATCCATACCTGATTCACCAAGAGCTGGGCGATTTGATGACCCGCGTTGCCACCGTGGTTCGTCGCAATGACCAACTGGAAGAAGCGATCAAGAAGGTCGACGAACTGCACGAGCGAGCGATGAAGGTTTCATTGGCCGACACAGGTTCGTGGACCAACCAAAACGTCATTTTCGCGAAGTCATTGCAAGACATGTTCCCACTGGCAAAAGCCCTGCTCAAGGGAGCTTTGCAGCGAGACGAGTGCCGTGGGGCTCACTTCAAGCCTGACTTCAAGAAGCCATCGTTGACTTCCGAGGATCCCGTTGAGCGTCGTCGCCAAGCCGAAGCATGGTGCGATGAGTTTGAAGCCAACAATGAGAAGTATCTCAAGACCACGGTTGCAACCTGGAACGCCAGCACGAACCAACCGGATCTCGCTTACGAAAATGTTGATACATCGTTGATCCCACCGCGTCCGCGTTTGTATGGATTGGTGGGTGCCGAGGCGATCGAAGAAGTTTGGAACGAACGGGCCGCCAAGAAGTTGGCTCAATCGAAATCGGGCACGGGGTTGGTGGGAGCCAACTGAGTTCTCCTTCAATTTTCAATCCCTGCGACTCCGACGATCGCTCTGTTCACCACACTGCCTCTCAACCACTTTTTGAATTCTTGCTCCGATGATTGCTCTCGAACCTTCGAAAAAGAAACGACCCGAGTTCATCAACGTTCGCGTGCGCCGTCAGGACGCTCCCGGCGAATCGCCGTATTGGGAGCTGCACAAGATCAAATATGAGCCAGAGATGAACGTGATCAGCGTTCTTCAACGGATCGCGGCTCAGTCGACCAACCGCGACGGCAAGAAGGTGACTCCTGTAGCCTGGGATTGTGGTTGCCTGGAAGAGGTTTGCGGATCATGCACAATGGTTATCAACGGCCGAGTCCGTCAAAGCTGCAGTGCGTTGGTCGATCGTTTGCTTGTGGACAATGCTGATGAAATCGTTTTGGAGCCGATGAGCAAATTCCCCGTCGTTCGTGACCTCGTCGTCGACCGGGCTCGGTTGTTCCAAGGCTTGGAGCGAGTCAAAGCTTGGGTGCCAGTCGACAGCTACTACAACATGGGTGCCGGCGAGCGGATCCTGCGGGAAGACCAAGAACGTAACTACCCACTCAGCCAGTGTATGAGCTGCGGTTGTTGCGTCGAAGCATGCCCTCAATACAACAAGATCGAGCTGACGCAAAAGTCCGATGAAACGGAAGAGGAATTCGAGGCTCGCAAACGCCAGGCTTACTCCGAGGCGTTTGTCGGTCCTCATGCGATTTCCCAGGCGATGTTGTTCAACAACCATCCCACCGGAAAATCGTTGGCCGGCGAGCGACTGGACGCATTGGAGGGACCCGGTGGTTTGGCAGCCTGCGGGAACGCTCAAAACTGTGTCGCAGTTTGTCCTAAAGAAATTCCACTGACAACTTCCATCGCACGTGCAGGGCGAGCGACGACACTTCACGCTATCAAGAAGTGGTTCGATAAGTAATTGGTTTGGTTGCGGTATTTATGGGCCGCTCCCAACACACTAATCGGAGTGACAATCGGATTGTTGTTAGGAGGGCGTGTCGTGTGGGTTTCGGGGGTCGCTGAAATTCACGGACGCTGGATTGCCCGGGGCCTGCGATCGATGCCTGTTCCCGCCGCAGCCATGACGCTCGGCCATGTGGTGCTTGGGTGCACGATCGCGGACCTGGAACGAACTCGCAGACATGAGCGTGTTCACGTGCGGCAGTATGAACGCTGGGGTCCCTTCTTCTTGCCCGCCTATCTAGGTGCTTCGTTGGTGTTAAAGCTGATGGGCCGCGATGCGTATCGAGGCAACCCATTCGAGATCGAAGCTTACGCAGTTGATGACCCGTCAAAGCGAAGCTTCTAACGTGTCCCTCAAAGCAACTTCCGGTTTGAATGACCGTACGATGGACTTCGAAGTCCGTCGATGGCAGCGTTCTTCACCAACTTGGAAGTCGGTCGCACGGCCGACTAGATCCTGAGTTTTCAGTCTTCAGGGCTTCGACGTGTCCGGCGTGATGTCGAGACTCCAGTTGTGCAGCAATCCAAAGCGTTCGCTGCGTGTCCCCGCGATGACCAATTGCCAAGTGCCTTGAACGCTTTTTCCATTGAAAGAGCTGAGGCTAGGTTGATTCTTGAGGCGGCCTTCGGGAATGAACGTTCCTTCGAATGGTGGGCGAGCCTTTGTGATCGGCAGTCGTGCGTCGTCATCGAATCGTGTTCGGTCGAAGTGATCGTCGTGCCCGCCGACACCGGAGAAGAGTTCGATCTTCGTTTCATCGGGACCGATCAAATAAGCATCGAGTGCTTCATCGTGAGTGTGTGTGATTGAGAGCTGCACGTTTACGTCCGCGATCACATAATCTTCCTCGATGAAGATTTCGGAGACGACTGTTTTGCGAGGTGGTAGAGCAGAAGCGGTTTCGTTTCGGTAGTTGCCGCCCATTAAAGCGGTCGATCCTGCAAGCTCGCTTTTGGTTAGCAGCCCATCCGCATTCTGGTCGTAAGATTCAAACTCAGCCAGCAATTCAGGGGTCCATTCGGAGGTGAATTCGGGCATGGAGATCTGTTGATCACCGTCTTCGTCGCGTTCGAAGAACCACGGTGGCAAGCCTTCTGCGTCCTGGTCTTCTTGTTCTTGAACTTGAATGAGGTGGTCGTTGAGTTCGCCGCGAGAAATCTCGCCGTCTCGGTCGAGGTCAATGCGACCGAAGGGGATGCCCATCGCGACGGTCTCGCTTGCTTCCAGCCGCCCGTTGCGATTCTTGTCAAATCGTTCCATCACGGTCGAAGCGAGGTAGTAGCGCCGATCGCGACGCCAGTAACGTGACTCATCTTCGCGGCTGGGCCGTTCTGTCTCGCGGACCTCGCTACCCACTCGTCGGCGTTTCTTGATCAGTTCACCCGATGCATTCGAAAGCAGACGCCGTCGAGCGTAGCGTTGGGCCAATTCGATGACGCTGAGTCGATTGTCACCGTCGTAGTCTTCTTCGAATGGATCCCGGTATCGCCAATCTGCTCGTTCCACTTCACGTCGGTCAAGGAATCCATCTCGATTGCGATCACTTCGCGATAAAGTGCGCTCGGCTTGGCGATAGTCGGCGGCCGTGTACTGGAACTTCATCTCACCCAGCCCGAACTCGGGAACCATCGGTTCATCGTCCATTGGACCGAAAGGTCGCACAGTGATTTCGCTTTCGGGGTCGACCTCTCGTGAAGAAGTGCCGTTCTGCAATGCGTGATAAATACGCACCGCTTCCTGCCAACGCTCGACCGAGTTGTCCCGGTTCAGGTCCATTCGGCGCGCTTCGGCCACACGTTCGAGATAGGGCCGAGCGAGTGCCGTGATTTCTTCTGGTTCAATATCGCCGTCTTGATCGCGATCGAGTCTTTCCAACGATTCGCGAAGCCCCGATTGTGCGCGGGCGACGTTGCCGTCCGACACCACGGCAGCGGCCATGGCTGCCATCGAGACCGGCAGAGCGGCTCGAAGAACGGTGCGACGCAATGACTTGATGAACGAAGAGGACATGGTGACGTTCCAGTGGAATCGCATCATCGTCCTCCTCGGTCTCGCGAACGATCGCGGGATGAAGATGTGGTCGGTCGCCGGCTAGTGATCGTCGACGCACCAAGCACTTGTTGCAGCACTTCGCCCATGACTTCATCGCTGCTGGGAATGATGACTTCGACCGCTTGTTCGCCACGCGAATCGATCGTTTGAACGAGCGTTTCCACTTCGGCAAACAGTTGCTGAGGTGCGGTCACGATCAAGGAATTGCTGGCTTCGTGAACGGCGACGGTCATCTTCGGTTCCAAGTCACGAGCCGCTTGGGAGGCCGATTTCTTGGGTGGATTCTTTGAATTGCCGCGGTTGTCGCCATTGCGCGCCGCGTCGCGTGCATCGGCATCGTTTCCACCACCGGCTGCCGCATTGGCTTTGCCCGGTCCTTCGGCCATACGACCGGCGTAGGCTGCTTGAACGGCTTCCGCAACATCCTCCGCACGGGTGTGCTTGAGTTCGATGACGCGGGAAGTGCCGTAGGTTTGAACCGTCGTGATGCTGCGGTCTTTGTCGATGATCTTGAGATAGTTTTCGATCAAGTCGATGTCGTCGGAGGATCCCTGAGCGATCAAGCGATTCAAACGCGAATCGGAAACGATCGTGATGGAGCCAAACAGCAACGTCATCGTTCCGTCACGAGTGGTCAGGAAGCTGCCAAGGTAGCCGCCGGATGAAACCGAAGTCATGGTTCCATTGATCAGCGTTCCAGCTTCGCCTTCCTTGGCTGCCTCTCCACCCTCAAGCAACTCAGCCAGCATTCGCAGGGCGTCGTCTGGACGAATGTGTTGCAGGTAGAATGCGATGGGGGGAGATGACGCAGGCTGCATCGATGTGCCGAGCGAACGTAAATGTTGCTCAAACTCATTGAGGGCCGTGGTGTCTTCGGATTGCAGGATCAACCCACGTGACGTGATTTGGCAAGTGATCGGCTCGGATCGCGAACGTGTAACGGTTGTCAGCAAGCGAGCTTCGGTGGGTTCGTCGGTCAGGCTGCGTTTGCTGGTCAGTTCGAGGGCCTTGTGGTCAGGTCCGGGATCAGAGCTTTCAGACGCGTCACTTTTGTCTTCGTTGGGGACGCGTTCAAGGACATTTGGCGAATCGGATTGGTGTCCTGGATAGAGGATCACCGGATTCGTCGATTGCCAAAACTTGGCGCCGGTCTCCAGCAAGCGTTCCGCGTTTTTGCCTTTGAACGGAAGCACGCGAATTTGCTCGGCGTCGCTTGCCCCACCGCCTTTTTCGAGTCCTTCGACGATGGTTTTAATTTGGTCGATGCGATGACGTTTGCCTCGAACGAAGAGTCGGCGATTGCCCGGGTCAGCGTCGATTCGAGGGGTGTCCGGATCGATGTCGTCTGGATCGGCGTACTCGTCAGGCAAGTCCAACATCTGATCGATCAAGCTGATCGCGTAGGATGGATCGACGGACTTCAGTTGGATGACTTCGAACTCATCATCGGCGGCTCGCAGTTCTGACACGGTCTGGCTGATTTCTGCTTGGGTTTCAGCCGAAGCCAAAGCGACGATCGTGCCCGCGTCATCGTCCATCGAAAGACGAACAGTTTTGCCGGAAAGCAGTGTTTGCAAGACGTTGTAGACCGTCCGAACGTTTCCGCCGGGAACGAGGTAAGACCGAAGTTGCATCGATTCGTTCGAAGTGGCCTTGGCAGAGTCGGGTTGATCGACCGCTTTGACCAAACCTTCTAGTAGCTTCACTTTGTCTTCGATGCCGGTGACGAAGATGCTGTTACCACCTAGATCAGCCGACAGGCTGACATCAATGCCGATCATCTCATCCGTCGCCAGGCCCAAGTGCGGTCGAGCAACCGTCAGCACGTCGTCCGCGGTAACGTGTTGCAACTGGAACGATTGGACGATCGTGCCGTTGTCCATTTCGTCCAATTTGAACGCCGACAGAACTCGTTGAACGCTTCTCAGTTTCGCGACGGAATCGGTAACGATCAGTTGGTTGGTTTTGTTGAGGACCGTGGGACTGGTCATCAAGTTCAGCGCCGACAATTCTTGAACAGCGTCTTCTCCATCGATCTCACCGAGTGAGAAAATGCATTTGACGACGTCGTGTGGTTTTCTGTCGGCGAGTTGTTCGGCGTCGACGAACTCGGCCAACGTTTCAAGCTGTTGGACTCCGCGCGGGTCGGTCAAATCGATGACCGAAAGCAAGCGACCGCTGCGAACCAACGTGAAGCCTTCCGAGATCAGAAACAGATTGACTCGGTCAATCGCTTCTTGAACGGTGAACTCGCTGTTGTCGGTGTAGGTGAAGCTGCCCGATGGCAACTCACTGATGTGCAAGGCTAGGTCCGCTTCATCGGCCAGCCACTGGATCACTTCACGCCATGGAACGCCGTTGAACGAGAACCGCAAGGTTTCCGCTGTTTGCGAATCAACGTTTGGTTGTTCGACCGAATCGGCAGGGGTGACGTCGACAACTTCGTCGGCTGAACATGGACGAATGTTCGGTGCTGCGGTGCCAGTGCCCATGCACGCGCCGGCCAGCACGGCCAGAACCAGCGAAGCTCGAACCCGTCGTTTGCTCGAGACGCTGCGATGACGCTTGGTCTTCAGACCTGCGGACGCATCGCGGCCTGAGAAACATTCGTCCAAAGCGACCCATCGCTTTGGGAAGTTCAATGCATTGTTCATGAGGCTGGAAGCTCGGTGGCGGTGAAACCAGCGGCTTTGATTCGGTGGGAGGTGGGAGCGATCGTAGGAACTGTCGAAAATGCTGATCGCAGGGGGGACTTGTAGACTACTGAATTATCTAGCAGAGTCAATGTTTTTCGGGGGTTTCGGGCTGTCGAAGCCCCTCACAATCGATGGCCTTCGCTAGTTTCACAGCGTCTTTCTTGGCAAAGTCGCCGTATTCAGACGTTGAATCATTCGAAGTCGCGACGCGGATTGACCGACAAATCTAAATGCGGCCCGAAAGAGGGGTGCCGAGCGTCCATCTCGGTGGCTGCGTGGTGGGCTCAAGCGGATCGAATTTGCCGAATCAGGGCGAGAATTGCCTCGGCTTGGTCGATTCCACCAGCTTGCTTCACGAATTCAGCACCTGCCTGCAGCGTTTCCATGCTGACAGCACCCGAAGTGGGGGTAGGTACGGACGGTGGGTTTGGCGTCGCTGCCGGTTCCGGGGCCGCGGCGGCTTGGCGGCGGCGTTTCGACGGAGCGGACTTCTTTGCCGCCTTGCGTTTTTCCTGCGAGCGAACGTTCCCGACGTCCTGGTATTTGATGCCGTGTTCTTCCAAAGCGGCAACGATTTCCGTGTTTCGAGCCTCGGGATGAGCCTGGATGTAGCGGCGAATTCGCTCACTTTTGCTCATCGCAGGTGCATCTGACTTCGACGGCGATCCAGCGTCGTTGCTGGCAGTTGGAACGGAGTTCTCCGAGTGGGAGGCGTTGATCAAATCGGGTTGGGTTGTATCCATGAACGTTCGTTGCTAGCAATTTTTGGGCAAATCGGAACGTCTCATTAAAATCGCTCGACTGGAAATTTGAAACCGTTCATCGGTACATCTGTGCCTTCGTTGGGTGAGCTGGCTGTTGTTTCGCCATCAAAATGAGGTCACACGGCGGGAAAGATCGCCGCGGCAACCACGGTGACCAGCAATGCCGAAACACCCAATGCGGCACTCATGGGAGAGATGGTTCGCAAGGCTTCTTTTTCGGTCATGCCCGTCATTTCGGAGATGATCCAAAACGCGCTGTCGGTCATCCATGAGATTGGTTTGCTTCCCGCACCGATCGCCATCGCCAAGTAGACCGGGTGAAACGGAAGCTCGCCGCTTGTTGCCAGCGATTGCAGAATGCTGGCCGAAGTGATCATCGCGATGGTCGCCGAGCCTTGGATTGTTCGGATCGCGGTTGTCACGAGGAACGCCAGCGGAAGCAACCAAAGCCCCGGGAATCCCTTTGCGATGGAGCCGACGACTTCTGCGATACCGGCTTGGTAAAGCATTTTGCCCATCGCCCCGCCCGCGGCGGTGATCAGGATGATGGATCCGGCGGACGCGATCGCAGCCGAAACCACTTTGCGTCGTTGATCGTTGGGAACCCAGCGGATCAATCCAAAAGCGACGAGGCAACCCAAACCCAACGCGAGGTTTTTGTCGCCCAAGCGAAGGATCCAGCCCAGCAGTTCCGATTCCGCGACGGCTTCGCTTCCGTAAATGGATTTGATGGTCGAACCCAACGCGATCAGAACCACTGGCAAAGCGATCGGGAATAGCGACAGCCACAACGGCGGCTTGGGTGGGATCTCCGTTGATTGATCGCCGGCTGATGCCAGACGCTGCGTTTCGGGGCGAATCTCCTCGCCATCTTCGTTGCGAAGTGGCAGGTCGACAAAGTGATTGATGACTCTAGCCGCTGCCAATGCAATCACGCTGGTGATGCTGCCGATGCCGAGACCGGCGATCAACATCGCACCGATTTCGACTTCCAGAAAAGCGGCAACCTGAAGTGGGCCGGGCGTGGGCGGGATCAACGAGTGCGTGATCGATCCACCCGCCAAAATGGCCAGGATGAACAACACGTAGTTCTTGCCGGTTTTGCGTCGCAAGGATCGAGCCAGCGGAAGCATCAGGTAGAAAACCGTGTCGAAGAACACGGGAATGCCCAGCACAAACGACGCCGCAGCCATTGCTTCGGGAGCACGTTGTTCCCCGGTCCAGCGAAGCATGGTGTCGACGATTTTTGCCGCCGCACCGGACTGCATCAGCAATCCGCCGATAACGCTGGCCAACGCGATCACGATTCCAATGGAACCGGCGGTCGCGCCGAAGGCATCTGCGACTCGTGCCGACGCGGATTGGCCCACGAAGGCGGTGGCTTCGGCGTCAGTGAATTTGCCTTCGGCCAATCTTGCCGATGCGAACGATGACAATTGAGCCGGCGTGGTTAGCATCGCAACCATGATTGCCGTCGATAGCAACGCCAGAAACGGATGCAGTCGAAACGCGAGGATCGAGACCAGCACCATCGTCACGGCGAGCGCGACCAACCACCAAATCGTCAAGGTTTCTACTCACAGCGTGGGGAATGGATGTGTGACGCCAGAGTCTACTCCAAGCAGACACGCCATTGCCCGTCGATCAAACGTTCTTGTGGTACGAAACGAGATTTGTAATTCAGGTGCGGGTTCTCAGCGACATACAAACCCAAGTAGACCCAGGTGCGACCGTTGTCTTTGGCCCACTGAATTTGCTGCAGCACCGCGAACGTGCCCAAGCTGAATTTGGATGCGATCGGATCAAAGTGGGTATACACCGCACTGATGCTTTGTCGACCGATGTCCATGATTGATATGCCGACCAATTGGTCTTGGTGTCGGATCTCAAGCTCGAGCGTTGGCCAGCACGTCGCGATCAAAAACGTTTCGTAGTCCGATGCGCTGATGTCGCCATCTTGGGCCAAACCACGGAGGTTGCGATGGTCGTTGTAAAGACGAACACGATCAGCGTCGACTCGCGGGGTTTGCCAACTCCAGGTCAGTTCACGCTCCGCCTTCTTCAGGACACGACGCAGTGATTTGGTCAGCTGGAACTCATCCGCTAGCAAGCGAGTTGGTTGGCAAGCACGGCAATTTGGACAATTCGTGTGATAGACGAATTGGCTGCTACGACGAAAGCCCGCGGCCAGCAGCGTGTCGGTGTCTTCGCTACGGCGTGGTGGCGTTGGGAAGTACAGCGGCATACGAGCCGGTTCGCCATCGATGTAGGGGCAATCGCTGACGGCATCCTGAACCAACATCATTCGATGACGCAGGGGCTCAGCACTTTCGGGATAGCCATCTCTCGCGGGACTCATGTCATCCAGCGTATCGGATTGCTTCATCGATGGAGAAGGCTGCTGTTTTGTTGCCAAACGGTTTCCTGAATCAAAATTCGGTGGTCGCCAATTCCTGGCTGCGAGCGGTCCCAAGTGCACCCCAGACACCATACGGGCTTTCTGGGTGAAAGATTGAGGTAGGTGATTCCGAGGCGGTTTGCTTGGAAGAGTTGTCATCGGCAACGCCAGCCGTTTCGGAAGCGTTGGCGGAGGTCGTCTCATCGGATTCCGTCGTTAGAACGACCGCGGCGGTTGAGTCGCCATGGTCGATCGATTCGGTGATGAATTTGACCGCGCCATCGGCCATCAACACATGTGCTCCACCTTGATGAAAGCTGCCGGCCGAATAGATGCCTGGGGCGGTCAATCGCGTTCCGACGGAACAGCTTGGCGAATTGGGTGGCAGAATTGTGTTGACGGCGGCAATTGCCGAAGCTCCATCTGCCCACCGACCGCCCCGCCCGACGCTGGCGAGTTGGACCGATGGTTCGTAGAAATTGGGACGATCCACATCCAGGGTCTCTTTGCATCGACTGGGAGACTGAAGAATTCCTATGCTCTGCCCAATTGCCGTTTGTCCAATTATATGGCCGTCACCCGAATCATGGCCGATTTCACACATCGCAATCGTATTGGTCAGTCCATCAGTGATCGTTCGGAAGTTTGGGATATGCGCCCCTGCGAAAATGCCTCGCACTGTTCTTGTCGACGAGTGCTCGGTGTTGAGCAGGTCAACTTGGTCGCCGACGCAAAACGCATAGCTCGTCAATCCAAATGGCTCAGGACCGGCCGGTGAAGCGGGACACTGATAGGTTTGAATCTGCGTGGTCCAAGGTTCGTAAGTTTCGACCCAGGGCGCCGGGCCCATTGGCGGGTACAGCATTCCGTTGAACTCAGCGGGGTTAGAAATGGTTTGCCATAGCTCGGGTTGCTCCATAAACGGAAGCAACGCCACCAAGCCACTGAGTCGTCGAGAGTTGCCATCGCGTTCGGATGGCCCTCGAAGTGTGCCTCCTTGAGCGGAAGGAAGGTGTTTGTAGGCAGAGTGATAATTGTGAAGGCCAAGCCCGATCTGTTTGAAGTTGTTGCTGCACATCATCCTTCTGGATGCTTCGCCGGTCGTGCGCATCGCGGGCATCAGCAAGCCAGCCAAGACACCGAGGATGATGATGACCACAAGAAGTTCAAGCAGTGTGAAGGCGTGACGTCTTGGTTTCGCGGTGTGCAGCGTCATGACATTTTCTCCCGACTTCGAAAAGGAACCATGGGACCAACCAACTGGTCCAGGCGATAAGACGGTGTGCGAAATCCGTTTCGGTACCCGTGACGATCGTGAACCCCACCACCACTCGATGCAGCAAGGGTGAACACAGCAACAAAAAGCAACGAGCTGCCCAAAGACGATGTTGGGTCATTCGCCCAACCATCGCACTGCGGATTGCCATTGCCATCGTGACCGCTGTTGCCAATGACAACAGCGTGAAGGCTGCTTCAGCGGTTGGACCGGCCATGGCGTACTGGGCCATCACCAAACCGCTGGGGAACAGAAAAAACAGAACCACTGCGGCTTGCACGCGGCCGATAACACGGTGCCACGGTGGAATGCGTTTCCGCCGAGATCCGCTGAAGAACAGCGCCGCACCTTGAACCAATGCGATTGGTCCGGCAACAATGTGGACGTAGAACGCGAACCGATACCAACCGTGAAAGTGACCTCGATGTGCGGACAAAAACACGGAGTCTTGCAGGTTGGCGGGGAAGTAACCGCGGTATGGAATCAGCAACTGAATCAAAACACTCACGCCGAGCACGATGGTCATGGCGGTTGCCACTCGCAGTAGTCGGTTCAGTCTCGCTCGATCAAGATTTGCAAGCGTATCTCGATCGGAATTTTTGAAGAGTGAATGCTCGGAAGCCATCGGTTATCCTCCGGCTTAAGTCTAACCGCTCCGGAATCACCGCACCAAATGGATTGCAGCATGAATGAACCGCAAGCTTCCGAATCGAACCGGCAAACGCCAGGGAATTCATCCCAAGATGAAACTGAACCCCAGTGGAATCAGTGCTCACCCGCGAATGCGACGCAGGGTGTTTGCCCCGTTTGTTTGGGGCGAACCTTGATCGAAATTCGCGGTAAGTTGCAGTGCCAGCGTTGTCACACGATTTGCGAAACTTGCTGTGAAGGCGGCCGCATCTAAGTGTTGCCGCTAGCGAGGTTGTCTGACAAATCGCCAATCCGGTATTTCTGCCACACGCTCATTCGGACTGCTGTCAGTTGCTTTTGGCGTGACCGGATTGTCGGACGGTTGCCGGATGAAACTTCGCGTTGATGCCGATGGTGGCGGTTGATGAGTCAGCGAGTCCGTCGCGGAAGGCGTGGGCCAAGACAGAGGTCCGACAGAGTCCGTTGACGGATCCGTTTCATCTTCTGGATAAGGCGGAAGCAATTGTTCCAGCGGCACCGCATCGTCCAACTCGGGTTCTTCGAGAGAAGAGTCCAGCAGGTCGCTCGAACTAGGTTGCAGGTCTTCCGAGGGTTCTTCTTTGATCGAAGGTGGCGGTAGTTGCAGCGACTTTTCTTTCAACAGTTCGTTGACCTTGTTCTCGTCGAGCAGTCGTCGTTGCTCGCTTCCAACGGGTGGTCCTCCAAACGTTTGAAACGGTTCCACTTCGTCTGGTTCGATCAAGTACTTCTTGTACTTCTTTTCCAAACGCTGGTGTTCTTGGTAGTCACGAAAGCGTTGGATCTCTTCTTCAGTTAACTGATGCTTGGGAAGCGATGTGGCTTCCGCAGGTGCATCGATGTTGGTGTCAGCGTTGTTGGATGTTTGTGCGGGTTGCGATGCCGCGGAGGGATCCTCATTGGCCAACACCGAGAACCCATGGTGGGTGAACTCGTCGATATGATTGGAGTGCAATTCGAAACGCGGTGAGTTGGTCCGTGGATAGTGACCCTCGATGGACTCGTGATCGACAATAGGATCGACGGGGCGAGCACCCACTTCGGTCGCGGCGGCTTGGAAGCTGACTTCGCGAGCGTACTCATCAAAGCGATCGTAGAATGTTGGCCGCCTTGTGCTGGGCAACAAGGTCGGACGCAACATGCTGAAGCCATCGCGGGTACGGCTGGCATGCAATGAGTTTGGTTTGCATGTCCCCTGGCAACTTGGTGATTGGCAGTTGCGGCACCCCATCACTTTGTCGGCCAAGTTGCCGGTGCGAGCCGGATAAGAGCGTGGCGGTAGATTCGCCATCGGACGCATGCCGCTGCTGTGGCAAGTGTGATAGCCATCGCCCCAACTGCACCCGCAAAAGCGTCCGACCCGCTCAACCATCTCCGGGAATCCTGCCGAGCTGGTTCCGATCCAGCCGGGACCAGCCGACAGCATGGTGCACCCAATCGCGACGGCGAGTATCCGACGGCGTCGAAGCATTCGATCCACCCGAAGGACCGCGGAAGCGATCATGCGAGTGGATGTTGCTTCGTGGGCGTCGGAGGCGGAAGCATCAGTGGGTTTTGAAAACCATGTCATGAAACAGACTCAAGCGATGGCGGCGGGACGAGACGCTTGGTCGCCGAAGCGGTGCCATGCGATCGCGTCAGAGCGACGTCTCTCCCAGGGATCGACGCGAACGACCCGATCGCTTCATCCGCCAGAACAGTCGCAAATGATTTTTGCAGCCGTTGGGACGGTCAGCGCGGTTAGTGAATCTTGAAGGTTCGTATCCGAGTTCGAGAATGGTTTTGCAAAGCATTTCAGCCGCAGTTCCAGTCAGATCGCAGCGCAATGAGCGAAATCGAACAACACAAGTCGGGTCGATAGGCGAAGACGTTGCGACAACGGCTTTTCGGATCCAATTGGTCGAACGGTTTGAATTGGCGGCAGAATGATCAACCTGAATGCTTCTTTGCGGTTGGACGCAAGCCCTTTGCGTAAAAAAACGCATGCAAATTGTATTAATAAGGTATGTTGTCAGTTGGGTGTGGGCTAATATATGTATGGAATAACGATTGCAGCATGAAGGGGTTGCCGAATAGCTTCTGTGAAGCTCAAAGCCGCGACAGCAGCAAGCAAGTCTCGCAATTGCTCAAAATGAACCCACTTGGTTGAAGGTAAGAAATATATCCATGAAGTATTCGATATTCGCTGCCGTTCTGGCCGTGTTCTTTTGTGTTTCATTGCCCGGATGTGGTGGCGGTGCGGAGAACTCAGTCACGGCCCCCCCGGAAGATGTCCCGACTGCGGAAGAGTTGGCCGAATCCTACAAGAGTCAGGCCAAGGATTACGCAGAGCAACAACGAGAGATGCAGAAGCGGGATTCAGGCCGGTAGTTTTTTTAGGGGATTGGAGCCAGCACGGTCTGACCCATCCCTGTTTTTTTAGCAAGCTTTTCAAGAGGACATTATGAAGTCAAACTTTTTTCGCCAAAGCCGTAAGGGCTTTACATTGGTGGAACTCCTTGTCGTGATCGCTATCATCGGTGTGCTCGTCGGGTTGCTCTTGCCAGCTGTGCAGGCAGCTCGCGAAGCAGCTCGCCGCATGAGCTGTAGCAATAATTTCAAGCAAATTGGCTTGGGGCTGCACAACTATCATTCTGCATTCAACCAATTCCCTCAGCAGATGGGCGGTACATACTGCTGCACCGGCGCGGGGGCAGCTGGTGATAATGAGTACATTTTAAGCTGGTTGGTAGGCATCTTGCCACAAATTGAACAGCAAGGACTGTGGGAGCAGATTAGCAATCCATACGCCTTGAACGGTGATGGAAGCGTCAAGAATCCTCCTTACCAAGCGATGGGGCCTGTGCCGTGGGACACCAACTACACCCCATGGCGTACGACCGTTGGGACCTTCCGTTGCCCGAGCGATCCGACCGTCGGTGTGGGTGGACAAACAGGGCTGAACAATTACTCCGCGTGTATCGGAGACTCGATGCAGACGACACATACGGGTGGAGTTGACGGAGAGGGTAACGTTGTCGATGCCGGAGCGAAGTCTCGGCAACGTGGTGTTTTCGAGAGTCGTTACACGACTCGGTTCCGCGACATCTTGGACGGTACCTCTAACACGATCGCGTGTGGCGAGATCGTCACCGACGCGGGCAACTTGGAAATCAACTCGCAACCCAAGATGAACCAGCAAGACCCATTCTTCTTTGATCCGGAGTTGTGCTACCGCGACAATGTTGACCCGAACCGACCTCAGTTTTGGGCGAATGCAAACGACACAGGTGCTGCTGATCAACGCCGCGGCAAGCGTTGGGCAGATGGTCGTCCAATGTTCACCAGCGTGAATACAGTTCGTCCACCCAACAAAGAAAGCTGTCTTTGGGGCGGTGATGGTTCGGACGGAACCTACACGATGGGAAGTCGCCACCAAGGTGGTTGTCACATCCTCATGGCCGATGGGGCGGTGAAGTTCATCACCGACAGCATTGAGGCCGGTAATCAAAATCGTGCGACGCTTCCAAAGGCCGGTCAGCCTGGCGAAGAGAGTCCGTACGGTTTGTGGGGTGCTTTGGGAACCAAAGCCGGAAAAGAAACGAAGTCGCTCGAGTAGAGCTAACTTCAATCGTCAAAGTTTGAACGACCGAGTGTTGTTCAGGTCGTAATGATCTGGACAGCACTTTTGTCGTTTCTACGGCCAGCAATTTTAGTCCTGGATTTGGCCAGGTCTCAAAGGGACAGGCAATGGTTCATTTGGTCACGAATCGCAGTGGATGGAGATGGCATCGTTTGATTGATCTTCCACAAGTGGCATATGGCG
Organism: Rhodopirellula europaea 6C; assembly: GCF_000338295.1. Lineage (GTDB taxonomy): Bacteria > Planctomycetota > Planctomycetia > Pirellulales > Pirellulaceae > Rhodopirellula > Rhodopirellula europaea. Next base: position 26,080 of record NZ_ANMO01000272.1, on the reverse strand, counting down.
AAAGACGTTCGAGGCTAGTTGGAAAACTGCTGCTGTTGGTCAGCACGATTGTTCTGGCTGGATGTGGTTGTTCCAAGTCAGAACAACAAAGAACCACATCGAGTCGTTCTGGTTCGGTTCCCAAGTCTGCCGAAAGCGACGTGACGAGTCGGGAGTCACTCAAGCGGTCCACTGTAGACCCTTCGCTGGAAAAAGTAGCAAAACCGACGCCGTCTGAACTGGAAGATCGTGTCGGCGAATTATTGAGTGAGGCACGCTACGCCGAGGCAGAGAAACTGAATCGGTCATTGTTACTGTTGAGTCCGGATTCTCCCACCTTGTTGTTTCTGGCGGCACGGATCGCTCACGGCAAAGGCGAAGCTGACGAAGCCATTTCCTATCTGCGGGCGATTCCTCCGAATCACCCTGAGGCGGGTTTACCAGCTTTGGGGCAACTCGCGGATTGGCTACAGGAAGTCGGCCGGTTGGAAGAAGCCGAGGCGACCTACGTCGAAATGATTCGTCGTTTCGGAGACTTGGCTCCTGTTCACCGTCGCTTGGCCGTTTTGCTTAATTCACAAGGCCGTCGTGTCGAAGCGACCCGCCATGTCGAAGCGTTGATTCGGTTGGGTGATGTGACTGAAAAGGAATTGTTGAGCATGACGACGCTGAGTGTTCCTTATCACGATGGCGAACCGGGAGCGTTGATGAGTGGTTCAGCGGATGATTTCAATGGTGAAACGTTAACGCTGAAAGAGCTAGCAAGAGCCAAGCGGTTGTTCGTTCAGGACGAGCTGGTCGAGGCGGAGAAACTGATTAAAAAACTACGCACGGCGTTTCCCGATTCTGCCAGCGTGGCTGCTTTTGAAGGACGCGTTTACGAGGCACGGCAGTCGAATGAAGACCTTTGGAAATGGTCCGCCTCACTACCACAAGATATTGAAAAGGAGGCCGAGTATTGGACCGCGATCGGCCAATGGTCATTGCGTTTGAAGCGGTCCGCCGCAGCCATTCGAGCTTTTGGCGAAGCAGTTCAGATTGATCCGACCGATCGAGTCGCCTATCTCCGAATGGCAGAAGCCTTAGCGATGGAAGGCGAACTGGAAGCTGCCGAACGGGTCCTTCAACGCAAAGAATCACTTGACGAAGCTTGGCAAATGGCGATGAATGTCGGCTTGAATCGTGAAACGCGACGCGGGGATTTGAAGAGGCTCGTGGACCAACTCGAAAAGCTCGGCCGAAGTTGGGAGGCAGTCTCCTGGCGAACGATCTTGGCATATGAGGAAGGCCGCTTGCAAGAAGCGATGCCAGAGTTGGTGGAAGCAAGGCAACAGCTCAGTGAAAATCGTCCGTCTTCGTCGGATCTGTTAAGCGGTATTGATTTGCAGCGTTGGCCTCTTCCCAACTCCACCGCGATGTTGGCCGATGCTGGACCGGAATCATCTCCTTCTCTGCGTTCGGGGGATCAGCTAGGCGATTCGATTCGGGTTGAGATGGTGGATGTTGCTTCGCAGCTTGGCGTAAATTTCCAGTTTCGTAACCATTCTGATTCCGACCCCAGCCATCTTCGGATGAGTCAAGTCAATGGCGGGGGCATCGCCGTAATCGACTTTGATCTGGACGGGTGGTCGGATTTGTATTTTTGTGATGCGGGAGGTGCAGCGAATGACTCACGCGGCTCCGGCCCGAATCAATTGTTTCGAAATTTGAATGGATCGACCACCCAGAACGTTTCGGCTTTATCGGGCAGCGATGATCGGTCGTACGCGCAAGGAGCCACGACCTCCGATGTCAACCAAGACGGGTTTGCTGATTTGCTGATTGCTAACATTGGTTTCAACGTTCTGTGTGTCAACAATGGCGACGGAACCTTCTCGCCCCAATTGATTGCTGGTTCCGACGGATGGACCAGCAGCATTGCCTGCGGGGATCTGAACGGAGACGCGTTGCCCGAAATGGTTGAGATCAACTACATCGACGACGAAAACGCGTTTGAAACGAAGTGCTGGGGCGAGGGTTTTGATTGTTCTCCCCGGATTTTTGCCCCTGCGAAAGATCGCTTTTTGGAGCGGATGGCAAACGGTGAGTGGCATCAGTGGCCAAGTGTTGGGGCGGACCGCCAAGAACCCAACTACGCCTTCGCTGGAATCATCGCCAATTTCGATCGGAAAGCAGGGAACGACTTGTTTCTCTCAAATGACACCACCAGCAATCACTTCTGGGTCAGCCAAATCGACGGCAATGGCATGTTGGAGTTGAAGGAGCAGGCGATTCTTCGTGGTTGTGCGTCGGGCGACAATGCGGAAACACAAGGTTGTATGGGCGTCGCCGGCGGCGACTTTGATCGCGACGGTTCATTGGATTTATTCGTGACCAATTACTACGCGCAACCTAACAATCTCTTTTTACAGCGCACGCCTGGGTTCTTCACGGACATGGCTTCATCATATGGACTTTCCGAAGGCAGTCATGAGATGGTGGGTTTTGGAACCCAAGCATCGGACCTGAATCGAGATGGATGGTTGGATCTAACGGTTGTGAATGGTCACGTGTTTGAACCGGCGCAAAACGGAACGCCGGACATTCCTTTCCGCATGTTGCCGCAGTTGTATCGAGGCGGCCCATCGGGATTTGTGATGCAATCAACGATTGAGGTGGACGAGGGTTCGCCGTCCTTTTGGCGAACGCCACGGATTGGGAGAACGCTGGTTCGATTGGATTTTAACCGAGATGGGCGGCCCGATTTGGTGGCCAATTCGCTGGACACGCCAGTTTCTATATTGGAGAATCGAACCGAAAGTCAGCATTGGTTGCGTGTTGACTTGGTTGGCACCGCGTCCCAACGCGATGCGGTGGGCGCAGAGGTGATCGTTGTTTGTAGTGATGAGCAGTGGCACGGTTGGATGACGGGTGAAACCTATATGGGTGCCAATGAAAATACGGTGGACATCGGAATTGGCGCTCACCAACAAATTGACCACTTGCACATCGTGTGGCCGTCAGGAATTCGACAATCATTCGAAGAGATCCCCGCGGACTCGCATTGCTTGATAATCGAGTCAGACGACACGATTGATTACCGTCATGTCGCCAAGCCTACGGATACAAATCGCGGCAGTTGAGGCGGCATGAGTTCCGGCAGTCCCCGTTTCGGTTGGCAAAAGAGTGGTTCGCAATTTGCTCGATCGGCGGTCTCTCGGCAGCTTCCTCTCCGTCGGTTAGTTTGGAAGCATGATTCACTCTAAATTGATGGTCGCCACGAGCGACTCTGCTGACGGTTCTGGTTCCCCCAACAATGGCTCCGATGGAGCCCAGGTGATGGCCGGTTTGGCCGATCGAAACGCGAATTTGTTTCGTCGCCTGGGGATTGCGCTCGGTGACCCTGCCGCCTGGCTGAAATTGCCCGATGGCAAAAACGTTGGGATCGTTCGCGACTTGGAAATGGACCGTACACGCGCCGCGGGACGTTTGGATTCAGTTCATTGCCCCGCTGATTTTCCGCCCGCATCGGGTTCGGCCAGCGGCGATCGCGAAACCGCGTCGGCTCAATCGGTTGCTCGGTTCCTGCAGCTTCAATCCATCGATCGAGTCACTGTCGATCGAGCGTTCCCGTTCATCTACGCCTGGCATTTGGCCGATGCAGGGATCGCGGTTGCCTATGACGATGATCTTGGTGTGATCGACCGCCGAGTCAAAACGGACGAAGAGATCGAGTGGCTGCGGAAAGCCCAGTCGGTCACGGAGTCGGTCATGCGGCAGATGTGTGAAATGATCGCAACCGCGGATGTTGGTTCCGAAGGCCGATTGATGTTTGGTGGCGAACCATTGACCAGTGAACGAGTTCGCACGATGGCCGGGGAAGCGTTCATGAAACGCAACTACACGATGAGCCATGGTGCGATCGTTGCGACGTTGCCCGATTCAGCCGATTGCCATCATCGTGGCGACGGCGATTTGTACACCGGGCACCCGGTCATCGTCGATCTGTTTCCGCGTGATGAGTCGACGCGTTACAACGGCGACTGCACGCGAACGGTGGTCAATGGAACGCCCAGCGAAACCGTTCTGAAGATGCACGCGGCGGTGGTCGCATCCAAAGAAGCGGCGGAGTCGGTTTTGTTCCCTGGGCGAACTGGTGAAGAAGTCCAGTTGGCTGTTGAAAAAGTCTTGGTCGGCCATGGCTATCCGATCTCACGTGGTGAGCTGACGGACGGGCCTTCAATTCAGCACGGCACCGGTCACGGAATCGGCTTGGAAGTTCACGAGCCAATTCTGTTGGATCACGGCGGAGGTGAAATGCTCGCGGGTGAAGTTTTCACGGTCGAGCCAGGCCTCTATGGTCGCCAAACTGGTGGCGTTCGCATCGAAGACATGTTGGTCGTGACGGCGGACGGTCCTGTCAACTTGAACCAGTTACCCATGGGGCTGGATTGGAAACCGAACTGATGCCTGTTTCGACGCCTCTGGCCATCACGCTGTCGGGACACGAATTGGAACTGTATCCCGGCGGCGGTTTGTATTGGCCAAAGCATCAGGCGTTGATGGTGTCGGATTTGCATTTGGGAAAAGACGCGACGTTTCGGCGTCATGGGATTGGCGTGCCGGTTGGATCCAGCCGCGCGACGCTGCGTTGCGTTTCGGACATGTTGGAATCCAGTGGCGCGACGGAGCTCTTCATCATCGGCGACTTGTTCCATGCACGCAGTTCGTTGTCGATGGATGCGACCTCGTTGTTTGGTGGTTTCTTGGATCATCACCACGATGTCGCGGTGACTTTGGTCGAAGGCAACCATGATCGCGCGGTCGGGACGTTGCCAGAGTCTTGGCCGATGCAGGTTGTCGTCGGGACATTCCACCTGGACACGCTGGCGATGGCCCACGAGCCCGGTTCGTTGCCATCCGATGCTGATCTGCTGGTCAGCGGTCACCTGCATCCCGCTCACGTGCTCAGCGATGGTGGCGAGTCGACCGGAAAGTTGCCGTGCTTTTGGTGGTCCAGCGGTTGTTTGGTGTTGCCCGCCTGCGGACGATTCACCGGAACGATGAGAATTTCGCCGAAAGAAAACGATCGCATCTGGGTGATCGCTGACGAGCAGGTCGTCGCGGTCTGAATCAACGCGTTGCCCCGTCGTTGGGCTCGCTCTTCAGAATTCGCGTCCAAGTTGACGCGTCCTGTGGCAAGTTTCTTATTGCCCGTCAATCAAACCGCGGCGATTGTCTTTCCCTCGGTTCGCATGGGTTTCGTTTCAAATGGTTACATTACGTTACCGAAACGGAGGCGAGATCGATTCCGATATCGAGGAAAGTGGGCGAATGAATGATTCAATGACTGCGATCCCGTCTCGACGACATGACTTGGATGCGTTGCGAGGCATCGCGATGTTGCTGGGGATTTTCTTGCATGCAGCCATCGCTTATTCGCCCGATGCGGGCCGCGGTTGGCCGATCCAAGATTCGCAAAGCAGCGATTTTGTTTCGATGTTCATTGCGATGGTGCATGGCTTTCGAATGCCGTTGTTCTTTCTGCTCAGCGGCTTTTTCACGATGATGCTTTATCAGCGTCGCGGAACATCCAAATTGATTGAGCACCGCGTGCTGCGAATCGCGATTCCGTTCGTGATCGGGATGTGCACCATCGTTCCATCGATCTGGATTGTGGCCGGCCATATTCAGGCCAATCCATCGGCCAATGCCACGGCGTTCAACGAAACCGATCTGTTGACTCCCGTTGTTCAGGATGACTTGGTGGCAGTGGAAAAAGCTTTGCTGGCAGGCGCCGATGTCAATCAACGGTCCGAGCAAGGTGATTCGCCCTTCTTGGTGGCAGCGTTCCTGGGACGCGATGACATTGCCAAGGTGTTGCTGGATCACGACGCAGATCCTGAGCTAGGGAACCACAAGGGCGAGCAACCCATCGATGTGATGCGAGCGCCGTGGGGAACAACCGAGTACGTCGCTGGATTGCTAAAAATCGAAGTCGATCGGGACGACGTCGAATCCGGGCGGGAAGAAATCGCTGCGATGATGGGCGTCACGTTGTTTGAGTCACCAGCGGACCAGGCTGCTGACGGAGGCATGAGTGCCGCGAACTGGAGCGGATTGATGTTTCTGCTGTTCGAGTTTCCAGCGACGGGGCACCTGTGGTTTCTTTGGTTTCTGTGCTTCTTGGTGGCGGGGTTCGTGATCGTCATGACAGGCACGCCGCAATCGCTGAAGTCTCGCTGGAATGCGTCGGCGCTGGCAAGTTCACCCCATTGTTTGCTCTGGTTGATTCCGCTGACGATGTTGACTCAGTGGTTCATGCGGCACGAAGGCTTTGGGCCGGCGACATCGGTCGGCTTGCTTCCTCTCCCGTCTGTGTTGGCGTACTACGCGTTGTTCTTTGGCTTTGGTGCGATCTACTTTGTCGCGGATGATCGCGAAGGTCGCCTGGGTCGCGGATGGAAGATCAGTTTGCCGTTGTCGCTCACCGTCTTGCTCGCGATCGGATGGATGCTGAAGAGCCAAACGTCGGGCAGCGGATTGTTCGCGTCCGTGTTGGTTCAATCCGCTTATGCCTGGATCGTGTCCTTCGGCATGATGGGGATGTTTCGAAGTGTGTTCGCACATCCCAGTCGCACGCTGCGGTACCTGTCCGATTCGAGCTACTGGTTGTACCTCGTTCACCTTCCCCTGGTGATGTTTTTGCAGTACTGGGTACGAGATTGGCAGGCCTCTTGGAGCGTCAAATTCGCGGTCGTCAGTGCGATCTCCTGTGTGGTGTTGTTGATCAGCTACCAAGTCTTCGTTCGCTACACACCGATCGGATGGTTGCTCAACGGTAAACGAAAATCAACCGTGCCAAACGCGAACGAGCCGAGCACGAATGACGTGCCCGGCTCGGAAGTCGTTGCTGCTCAGCTAGTTCGTTAGTGAGACGTTTCCAGGACTTCGCCTTTGGGTTGTCCCATCTGTGAAAGCAAGTCACCAAACCAGTCCACGTTGATGTCGAAAGGTTTGCCGCCAGCGATGCGTTCAAACTCGATCGCGCGAAGTTCGTTGTTTTGGTCTTCGTCTTCGCCAACCACGCCACCGATCCCTCGCATGGCACATTCGACGGCCTTCTTGGCACAGCGACCGATCAAGGCGATGTCGTCCGCATTGGCGGCAGCGGCGCGACTGAAGTAACCGCTCTTTTGCACGAGCGTTTTCTCGGCACCCAGCATGTCCGCGAATTGTTTACCGAACCATTTGCCGGGGTTCACGGCGTCGAGTTTGTAGTGACCGAATGCATCTTTGGGGACGCTTTCGCCACGCGATTCCATTTCCTTGACGATGGTGTCGACGCCGGCACCTTCGGAGATGAAAATGTTGACGCAATCGATCTCGTCCATGATTGCCCGCAGGCGTTTGGCTTCTTCTTCGAGATCAAAACTCATCTCGGGAACAAAGACACCGTGCACGTCGCGACGTTCTTGGCTGAGTCCCATCTCGGGCAAGAAGTTGAGCGTCTGCAATCGTTCGCGATATTTGGCTGCGGTGGCGGCGGTCAACCAACCACAGTTGCGCCCCATGACTTCGTGAACAATCAACATGCGTGGGTTGGCGTTGTGTTCGCCGACCACATTTTCAAAGAACTTGGCGCCTTCTTCGGCGGCCGTCCAAGCACCCAAGCTCTGTTTGATGGGGATGACGTCGTTGTCGATGGTCTTGGGCAAACCAACGACCGTCAGTTGGTATTCGTGCTTGGCCAAGTAAGCGGCCAAGTCTGCGGCGGTGGTGTTGGTGTCGTCGCCACCGATGGTGTGCAACACATCGACTTCGTCCGATTGCAATCGCTCCGCGGCAACCTGCAGTGGGTCTTGGCCTTCGCTGACCAAACCGCGTTTCACACAATCGGCGACGTTGGTCAGCTTGACCCGGCTGTTGCCGATGGGGCTGCCGCCGTGCTGGTGCAAGATCGCCGCGTTCTTCCGCGAGTGGTCGTCGACGACAAAGCTGTCGCCGAGCAGCAAACCTTTGTACCCGGATCGGTAGCAGACAATTTCAATTTCAGGAGCTTGCTCTGTATAGGCTTCAATCAGGGCTCCGATGGCCGACGACAGACACGGGGCCAAGCCACCGGCGGTGAGGATTCCGACACGTTTGATCGACATGAGGTTGGTTCCGAAAGCTCAAAGGGCGCGAACGCGTGAATTTTCTAAAAGCCTATCGAATCATCGGATTTTCGTCGCCCCGTCAGGAATGGCATTCTCGGGCGGTCAATTGCATTGTTTCAAAGATTCGCGTTTCATCACGAGACTCGTGGTCATTGAAAAAGTTAAATTGACAATTGTAAATTTGAAACTGGTTGAGCCTCAATTTGGCGAGAGGAAGATGCGGGGCGAATCGGTTTGGCCAACGGCCAAACTCAAACCAAATGGGACCAGTTGATTTAATCCTAACCCAAAGCGTGAGAGAGGGATCGCGTGCCCTTGCAGCGAGCCTGTGGATCCCTCGCTCACGCGTCGGGTTGTGAAATCGATTAAATCAACAAGCCGAAATGGGACGAGCTGAACAAGGCCTTTGGCCATCAGCTGAACTCGTGCAAATCCAACGCCCGAGCTCCAATTTTACAATTGTCAATTTAACTTTTTCAATCGCCCCCACGCTCCTCCCTCACTCCACCACCGCCAGCAAATCTCCCGCTTCGACCTGGGTTCCTGGAGGTGTATGGATTTTGGTGACGACACCATCGGCCGGAGCATTGATGGTCGTTTCCATTTTCATGGCTTCGAGAACCAACAGCTTTTGACCTGCCTTGACCTTTTCGCCTTCGGCGGCCGCGACGGTGATCACCATGCCGGGCATCGACGCTGCGACGTGAGTGGCATCCGAAGGGTCGGCCTTCACCGCGGCTTTGATGTCAACGTCCAGCGATCGATCGACGACCACGACTTCTCGCGGTTGTCCGTTGAGTTCGAAGAACACCGTTCGCGTTCCATCGGGATACGGTTGTCCGACGGCCAGGTATTTGACGATCAATCGCTTGCCGGGTTCGATGTCGACGGCGATCTCGTCGCCCGGTTCTTGTCCATAGAAGAAGTTGGGTGTCGGAAGCGTTTCCACATCGCCATAGGTGTTGCGATGCTGCGAGTACTCTTCGAACACTTTGGGATACAGCAAGTACGTCACCGCGTCTCGATCGCTGGGTGCTTCTTGGGTCAGCTCGGCGGCTTGAGCTTTCGCCGCTTCGAGATCCGCTGGTGGCATCGATGCACCCGGGCGTTCCAGCACGGGAGCTTGGTCGCCAAGGATTTTCCGCATGACTTTTTCGGGGAAACCACCCGGTGGTTGGCCCATTCGGCCGCCGATCAAGTCCAGCACGCTGGCGGGAAACGCGAGAGCTTTGTTGGTCGTCAGGACGTCTTCCGCTGACATCTCGTTGGCGACCAAGAACAACGCCATGTCGCCGACGGCCTTGCTCGTTGGAGTCACCTTCACAATGTCGCCGAACAATCGGTTCACGTCCGCGTAGGCGCGGCAGACACCAGCCCACTGGTCGGCCAAGCCCAACGCGCGAGCTTGCTGAAACAGATTCGTGTATTGTCCGCCAGGCATCTCGTGATCGTACAAGTCACCCGTTGCCGGCAAGACATCGCTTTCAAACGGTTTGTAGAATTCGCGAGCGGCTTGCCAGTAAGTTGCCAACTGCGTCAGCGATTCGCTGTCGAGCGAAGATTCCCGATCGGTGAAACGAAGGGCTTCGACCAGCGTGTTCAAGTTCACTTGGCTGGTTCCGCCCGACAACGGTGCCAGTGCCGCGTCCGCGATTTGCAAACCTTCGCCGGCAGCCGCCATCAACGTCGACGCTTGGATGCCCGCCGTGTCGTGAGTGTGCAAGTGAATCGGCAAGTCGACTTCCTCACGCAGGGCACGCAGTAGCTTCACCGCCGCGGCCGGTTTGAGTAAACCCGCCATGTCTTTGATCGCGATCATGTGAGCGCCGCCCGCCTGCAGTTTCTTCGCCAGATCGACGTAGTACTTCAAGTCGTACTTGGTCCGCCGAGGGTCTTGCAGGTCGCCGGTGTAGCAGATCGATGCTTCGCAGATGCCGCCTTCTTCGATCACTGCGTCCATCGCCACACGCATGTTCTCTTCCCAGTTCAACGCGTCGAAGACACGGAACACGTCCATGCCGGCTTGGACCGCTTCGCGAACGAACATTCGCACGACGTTGTCGGGATAATTGGTGTAGCCAACCGCGTTGCTGGCCCGCAGCAACATTTGCGTCAGGATGTTGGGAACCGCCGCGCGAAGATCAGCCAGACGTTGCCATGGCGATTCCTTGAGGAATCGCATCGATGTGTCAAACGTCGCTCCGCCCCACATTTCAAGTGAGAACAATTGCGGGGCCAAGTGAGCGTAGGCCGGCGCGATGCGGAGCATGTCGTTGGTGCGAACTCGCGTGGCCAGCAACGATTGGTGCGCGTCACGCATCGTCGTGTCGGTCAGCAGCAGACCCTTCTGCTCACGAATCCAACGCACCAAACCATCGGCGCCTTCTTCTCGGAAGATGTCAGCGGTTCCGCGAGGCGGTTTGGCTGCGGTCGGGATCTCGGGAACAGGTGCCGGTTCGCGGCGGACGGCTGGCGGGCGTCCAGTGACAAGCGAGTTGCCGTTGACGATCGTTTCGCCCAAGAAGGTCAGCAGCTTGGTGGCTCGGTCGCGCCGGCGTGGCAAACGGAACAGTTCCGGCGTTGTGTCGATCAACCGCGTCGTGGCTTCGCCGGCCAAGAACGTGGGATGATTCACCAGCCGCGTTAGAAACGGAATGTTTGTCTTCACGCCACGAATGCGGAATTCGTGCAGGCACCGATCCATCCGGCGAGCGGCTGCGGCGAGGGTGGGAGCTCGCGCGGTGACCTTCACCAACATGGAATCGTAGAAGGGATTGACGACCGCGCCACTGAATGCCGTGCCCGCATCGAGGCGAACGCCCAGGCCAGCCGCACTTCGATAGTGGCTGATTCGGCCATAGTCGGGGCGGAATTCGGTGGCCGGATCTTCCGTCGTGATCCGGCATTGCATCGCGAATCCCATGGTTCGGATGACGTCCTGTGATGGCAGCCCGACTTCTTCGCTAGGAAGAGGGTGGCCCTGAGCGACCAAGATTTGGTTGCGAACGATGTCGATGCCAGTGACCTCTTCCGTCACCGTGTGTTCGACTTGAATTCGCGGGTTGACTTCGATGAAGTAGAACTCGTCCTTGTCGACGTCGAGCAAAAACTCAACCGTGCCCGCGTTCTCGTAGCCACCGCTTTCTTTGCCGACCGCGCGCCCGATTCGCAGCGCCGCATCGCAGATGGCGTCACGCATTTCGGTGGAAAGGTTCGGTGCGGGGGCAAGTTCGACCACCTTTTGGTGCCGTCGTTGGACGCTGCAGTCGCGTTCATACAAGTGAACCAAGTTGCCATGGCGGTCACCGAGCAATTGGACTTCGAGGTGACGGGCTCTTTGGACGAAACGTTCCAGGAACACTTCGTCGCTCCCGAATGCTGTCTTGGCTTCGCGTTGAGCGGAATCGAGCGAGCTGGCCAATTCGCTCGGTTCCATCACGACTCGCATGCCTCGACCGCCGCCACCCTTGGCCGCTTTGAGCATGATCGGGTAGCCAAGTTTTTCAGCAGCTTCGGTGGCTTCTTTGATCGATGCGACGGCTTGTGCGGTTCCGCCCAACACGGGCACGCCAGCGATCTCGGCCAAGCGACGAGCGCTGGTTTTGTCACCCAGATCTCGCAAGCTTTGTTCGCTAGGACCGACAAACAAGATGCCTGCGTCTGTGAGTGCTTTCGCGAAATCGGGGTTCTCGGACAGGAATCCGTAACCCGGATGCACCGCGTCGATGTGATGCTTTAAGCACAAACCGACGATCGCATCGATGTTGAGGTAAGACCGAATGGGTTCGCCGGGCGTCCCGATTTGGTAGGCCTCGTCGGCTTTGAATCGGTGCAACGCGTAGCGGTCTTCATGAGAATAAATCGCGACGGTGCGAATGCCCAATTCGTGAGCCGAGCGAAACACTCGGGTGGCAATTTCGCTGCGATTGGCAGCCAAGATTTTGCGGATCGGACGAATGTTGGCGGAGTCTGTGGCAGCGGTCGATTCAGCGACGGTCATCGGGGCATCCATTGCGGGGAAGTCATAGTCGGTTTGCTAATTTACACATTTCGAAACGCTCGTTCAGCAACTGGAACGACTTGACCCGCCTGCAAAAGCAATTGTTGTTCTGAGACCGGTTTCGGCGGGCAATTCGGCTGACTGACGAAACCAGCAATGACGCTTCCGCTCGGAACACTAATCCCGCGTTTCCAGCGTCAAATCTGTAGCTCGGTCGTCCCCACCGAGACCCGTACCAAACACGCGGGCTCACAAAACAACTTCACCGAACCACCACCGATCACTTTGTCGGCGTGATCACTCAACGCCTTCGGTGATGCGGCCATGCAGATGTTCGATGCAGGTTGCAATCAGCGCCGTCCAACCGGTTTGGTGACTCGCGCCCAAGCCTTCGCCGGTATCGCCGTTGAAGTATTCGTAGAACAAGATTTGGTCCTGCCACAACGATTCGTCGCTCTTCATCCCGCTGCCGCGAAGGCATGGCCGTGAACCGCCTTTCTCGGGCGACAAAAAGATTTTGGACATCCGACGATTCAGTTCATCGGCCACCTCGCGAAGATTCATCTTCACGCCCGATCCTGTGGGACATTCGACTTGGATGTCGTCGCCATAGAACTCGTGGTACCGCTGCAAGGCTTCGATCAACAAGTAACTGGTCGGGAACCAGATCGGGCCTCGCCAATTGCTGTTGCCACCAAACATCCAGCTGTCGGATTCGCCTGGCACGTAGGCAACGGTGTGTTCTTTGCCTCGAACGGTGACTCGAAACGGTTCGCTTTCATGCTTCTTTGAAAGCGATCGAATTCCGAAGTCCGACAAGAACTCCGATTCATCGAGCAGAATCTCCAAGACGCGTTCCAAGCGTTCTTGCGTCGGAATGGAAATCAACATTCGGTGGTGGCGTTTCGTCGTTTGACAAAATGTGATGTGTTGCACCAGGTCATGTCGATTGTTGAGGAACCATTCCAAACGATTGCGGAAACCGGGCAAGTCCGCCAACAGGTCTTCGTCCAGGATCTCGACCGCGATCAGGGGCAGCAACCCGACCAGCGATTTGACTCGCATCGGGTGAGTCTCGCCGTCGATCTGCAATTGGTCGTAGTAAAAGCCGTCATCTTCGTCCCACAGTCCGCCGCTCTCGCCGCCGTTCATCGCGTCGACGATGCGGATGAAGTGATCCAGGAACTTCGAGGCCATGTCGGAATACGATCGATCGTGGCGAGCGAGCTCGAGAGCCATCGACATCATCGTGCCGCAGTAGAATGCCATCCAAGCGGTTCCGTCGGCTTGTTCCAGTTCAGCTCCTTCGGGCAGCCCTTTGCTGCGGTCGAAGACGCCGATGTTGTCCAGTCCCAGGAACCCGCCAGCGAAAACGTTGTCTCCGTTGCTGTCGACTTGGTTGACCCACCAAGTGAAGTTCACCAGCAACCGCTGGAAGGCTTGCGAGAGAAACTTGTAATCGCGTTTGCCTGTTTCGGCTTCCATTTGGAAGACACGTAAACATGCCCACGCATGAACTGGCGGGTTCACGTCGTCGAAGTAGAACTCGTAAGCCGGCAACTGACCGTTGGGATGCATGTACCATTCCCGCAGCAGCACCATCAATTGCTTCTTTGCAAAAGCGGGGTCGATGCGAGCCGCTGGGATCATGTGAAACGCCAGATCCCAGGCGGCGAACCAAGGGTATTCCCACTTGTCCGGCATCGACAAAACGTCGCGAGCGTACAGGTGCCGCCAGTCTTTGTTGCGACCTTCGTGACGTGCGGCGGGAGGCGTCATCACGTCGCGATCACCGTCCAACCAATCGGCGACGATGTAGTGATAAAACTGCTTCGTCCACATCAGCCCCGCGTAGGCTTGCCGAGAGACAAGACGCTGCTCGTCGGTTGCTTTGGGCGGAATGATGGCTTGATAGAACTCGTCAGCTTCTTCGCGTCGCTGAGTCAGGACGTTGTCAAAGTCGTCGCCCAGGTCCGGATGAAACTCGCCGACCTTTTCTTTCTCGCTCAAGCGAACTTTGACGTGTCGTGTTTCGCCCGGTGCCAAGTTCCAACGATACAAGGCCGCGACTTTGGTTCCGTGTCGCTTGGGGTTCACCGCGTCGGTTTGGTCGTCGATGACGTACCGATGGAAGGCGTCTTTTGTGTACGGTGAGAAGTTTTCGGTGCCAAACAAATGTTCGGAATTGGTTTCGTTTTCCGTGAACAGCAGTTCGCTGTCTGGTTGATTCTCGAACGCACAAACAAACGGTTCCAACGTGTCGTGTCGCGTTTGAACGATGTGTGAATCAATCGCTTGAATGGTGGGCTTTGCCGTGCAGCCTTCGTGCAAGCATCCCCAAACCCACGTGTTGCGGAACCACAGCGTTGGCAGCAATGTGATGTCGTGAGCGTCGGGGCCTTGGTTGGTGATCGCAATGTCGATTAGCAAATCGTTGTCCGACGCTTTCGCGTAGGTCGCCGTGACATCGAAGAAGCGATTCTCGTCCAGCAATCCTGTGTCGATCAGCTCATATTCGCGATCGTTCAACCCGCGTTGTGCATTGATGCTGACCAGATCACGGTATGGGTATCGCTGTTGCGGGTAGCGATACATCGCCTTGGCGTAGGAATGCGTCGGCGTCGAATCCAGGTAGTAGTAGAGTTCCTTGACGTCTTCGCCGTGGTTGCCTTCCGGGCCGGTGAGCCCAAACAGGCGTTCTTTCAGAATCGTGTCGTTGCCATTCCAAAGTGCAATCGAAAAACACAGCCGGCATTGGCGGTCGGAGAACCCGAGCAAACCGTCTTCGCCCCAGCGATAGGCGCGACTGCGAGCGTGCTCGTGCGGGAAATCGCTCCAGGAGTTGCCACCCTCGGAGTAGTCCTCTCGAACCGTTCCCCATTGACGCTCGGAAAGGTACGGCCCCCAACGTTTCCAGTTCTTTTCGCGGCGTTCGTCTTCGTCGAGTCGTTGCTGTTCGGACGTCGTCATGAAGATGCTCGTTGTCTGCGTCGCCAAAGAAACCCGTCCAGAACGTAATGCGTGATCTGGGGGACCGCCAAGGCGGGGGCCAGCCAAACGGACGCTTCCGCCAGAGTTTCGCCCGCCGAATCCGCGAAACCAGGGGGCATCCAAGCGAACAACCAACCGCGTTCCTGCCAGATCCCAAAGTCCCACAGCATTTCTTCCGCGTAGGCGAGGATCCAGACCACGCCCAGAAACAATGCGACTCGGCCGGTGTTGGTTTGCCATCGCGACGTCGGGCGAGACGGATGAGTCGAAGCTTGGTCAGTTGCCGAATCAGAACTCTCTGCGATCCGGCACCATCGATACCAATAGATCAACACCATGTACGGCACGCCGTGAATGATGACGTTGGTGACCGTGAACGCGTAATCGGAATTGAACGTGATGATGCCGACGTACCAGCACACCGCTGTCGTCAGGACCACGATGTCCTTGCCTGGATTCCAAGCCCCATCACGGAAACCACGGTGCAGGCTGCGAGCGGCGTAGGTCAATATGCTGAGCCAGTAGATTGGCATCACGATCGTCGCCGCGACTTCCGGCACCTGAATGAAGTCGCCTTCGGCGAACCACCAAAAGTGCCTCGGCAAATGAGCGTGCCAATGGATCAGCGGATACAGCGTGGCCAGGTAAATCGCTGACGCATCGATCCACCAGCCGGTTCTTTCGCTGTCGTGCTCTCGTGATCGATAGAGAGCGACCCAGCCGTATTGCTGGCGGATGAAATGGAAGACCGCGAGATACGCCAGCACACTCCAGAATAGCGTCACGCTTTCGCTGTAGATCGCACCGCCGATCGCAAACGCGAGCACCGGGGTCAGCCCGTACAACCAAGGCCGCCGGCGAAGTTCGTTGCCGTCGAAGTAGACACGAAACCCAGTGGCGTAAACGTGAGCGACATCGATCAGCAAGATCGTCGCGACCCAAGTCCAACCGGGTGTTTCGTCGTGAAGGAACCCGAGTGCGGCACCGAGCGGCAGCATCGCCAGGGCGACCAACGCGCTGCCGCCGAACGTTGCCAAATCAACCGCGGGTGAGAACAACCACGGCAAGCGTTCCAGGCTGTGACGCGAAGGGGATGCGGAGTCGCAGGTCGTCATTCGCGGTCACAGCGTGGAGAAGTTGATTCTGGATCGAGCCTCGCTCGCACGTTCAGTCAACGGTGCTTCCCCACCAGTCACCGTTGGGTTTCCAGTTGGGGGCCAGCATCGCCGCTTCGCGTTTTTCCAGGCGTTCTTTGTTGGGACCGTGAGTGCGAGCCCAGCGTTGCTTGGCCTTTTCAGGATCGAAACGTGGGTCGGGTTCTGGGAATTTCGCGTCGACCGATTTGAGGTACGCCAGCAGTTCTTTTCGCATGGCTGCGACTCGTTCAGGTTGCTCCGACGCGAGGTCATTTTGTTCGCCAATGTCGGTGGGCAAATGGTACAGCTCGTCGTGTGAATCCAAGTGGTAATGGATCAGCTTGTAGTCACCGGTTCGGATCACGGACGATGGTTCACCACCTTGATTGCCATAGTGTGGGTAGTGCCAGATCAGCGAACGTTGCTCCAGCGATTCGTCTATGCCGCTGGTCAACACGGTTTCCAGTGACCGGCCGTCGACGTGTTGCTGCGGACGCAGAGGCAAATTGCAAACGTCCAGAATCGTGGGATACAAATCGGAGCCAATCACAGGTACGTCGCTGGTGGAATTCTCAGGGACGATCGCTGGCATCGAAACATAGTAGGGCTCACGCAGTCCGCCTTCCCATTGTCGGCCCTTGCCGCCGCGGTGTGGCAAGTTGCTGGTCGAGTAAGCGTCGCCGGAGGAGACACCGCCGTTGTCGCCGGTGAAGATGACTAGGGTGTTGTCGGCTTTGCCGGATGCTTCGATCGCCGCCATCACGTCGCCGACCGCGTTGTCGAGTGTTTCCATCATGCCGGCGTACACCGGGTTGTCTTGGATTTGACGAACGGGCAACGTGCGATCGATCTTGAACCGATTGCCGTCGGCCGGCGGCGTCGGTGCTGATTCTCGGTACTTCTGCCAGAGTTCTTGCGTGGTTTGGATCGGCCCGTGAACGGCGTAGAACGAAAGCATCGCGAAGTAGGGCTGGTCGTCTTGCTCTTCGATGAACGAAGCCGTTTCTTTTCCCAGCCGACGCGTCAGCGATTCACCATCGGGCCCGTCTTCCATCACCGGGTTTTTGTAAGGTGCGAAGAAGCCACCGGGAGGGCTGCCGCGATGGTGGCCACCGATGTTGATGTCAAAACCGTGGTCGGTCGGCATCGAGCCTTCGCCGCCCAAGTGCCACTTGCCGGCAAAGAACGTTTTGTAGCCCGATTCGCGAAGAGCTTCCGGCAAGGTCACGTCTTTCGCGGGCATCTCGTGGGCGTACTCGGCCGGCAGCAGTTCGTCGCCACGGTTAAAGTTCATGCCGGTCTTGGCACCGATCCAGTCCGTGATTCCGTGGCGAGCGGTGAACTGCCCCAGTTGAATGCTGGCTCGCGAGGGGCTGCAGACGCGGCAGTTGGCATAGCCTGCCGTGAATCGCATGCCTCGTTTGGCGAGTGCGTCGATGTGAGGCGTTTGGTGAAACTTGCTGCCTTCGATTCCGATGTCATGCAGGCCCAAATCGTCGACCAAAATCAGCACCACGTTGGGGCGAGCGTCCTCGGCTTTGGCCTGTGAGATGGACAAGCATGCAAACGTGATGGTCGCAAACAGCATCCAGAGCAGTGTCGACGAAGCGACGTCGAGCGAGCCAATGGTGATGGCTCTCTCGCGATCGGAGTGTGGCGTTGTAGGTCGGGGAACGAAGCTGGTTGGTCGCATGCGGGAAGCTCTCGGAGACGCGGACTCGGTGTGGCTAACAATGTAGCTCCGCAAATCAATTCCGTGCAAATCACCGAGCGGGCCGAGCTTGTGTCGTCAAAAGTGTCTCGCCTTGAGATGTCGGATTGGTGTCGATGTAGTCATTGTGATTCCTCTCGTGAAGCTGGATTGGCAAGTCGTGGAAATAGCTTTTTGATTCTAAGTCGTTTGTGAGTCGTGTCTTATGGGGAGAGGGTCCAGTTTGCGTGGCAGTTTGGCATCCGCCTCGCATCAGGGAATGCTGTCTCGATGAGGATGTCGGGGAATGGATCAAGGACGGCTTCTCCCAATGGATCACTAGGACTCAAGCACATGACACGCTCACTTCGGACTTTCGCCACGGGCACTTTCTTCGCCGCCATGGTTGCCGTGTTGGCCGGGCCGCAAACCGCCCAAGCCGGACACGATTCGCCACTGTACGTTGCCGCAGACCGCTATCGCGATGCCGTCAGCCACTTTGAAGACGAGGCCCGGCGGGGTCGAAGCCTGGATCGTGGTGTGTTGCGTTTGATCGACGATTTCGAAGACCAGACGAGCGACGTTCGTTCCGCCGCTCGACATCCTGATCGCTCGGATCGATTGGCTCGGGAGTTCAATGACGTTCAGTTTCTGCAGGCACAAACCGAACAAGCCGTCTTCGGCAGTGGATGCCCGATTATCGCCCGAGCGCTCACGCGTTGTTGGAGCGATGTGCTGGGTTCGTTTGCCGCGCTCCAGCAGCAAATGGCCTACGTCCAACCTTACGTTTCCGCTCGCCCATCGGTGACCTGTGACGTTCATCATCGAAGCCGCTATTCGGCACCGACCTACCCATCGACTCCTCCGGTTGTCTTTCCTGGTCAAACGCCGTTGCCACTTCCACGGACCGTGCCGCACGTGCAGCAGAAACCAATCAGCTATCCCCACCGCAGTTCGCCTGATTTCAACTCGCATGACTTCTACCGAGGTTCTTCGCATCGCGACGCTCCTCGTCCCGGCAACTACCGAGCCTCGATTCCTTCACGGAAGTCGGTGCCCAAGGGAGCTGAGATTGGTTTGGTGTTGTTGAATAGCTTTCTGAATCGATAGCAAACGGTTGGGGCTTAATGGCCGAACGCGAAGATTATCACGGAAGACGGCCCCATCCGGGGCGAATGGGGATGGATGGCTCCGGAGGAGCCCGCGTTCATAGCTCGGGGCGGAAGCCTCGAGACCACCATCCCAAAGAAAACCAGGCCGCCCCGGCAGGGGCCGTCGTCGATGATGCGCCACAAATTGGCCCCACGGCAAATCGACAAATCGTGATGGAGATGAAGTATGGTAGGCGTCCCAACGCCCACCCCTCCCCACGAAGGATTCTCGCGATGCGAGCCTTGCTCCAGCTGCCGTTTTCGTCTCAGCAAGTTGACTCCCCGTTGGTCTGGATCTTGCGAAGTTTGATCGTGCCCCTCGTCCTGTTGGCTTCCACGATCAACGGTTTCGCGGAGAAGCCGAAGAACGTGTTGCTGATCTGTGTCGATGACTTGCGACCTGAGTTGGGCTGTTATGGAGCGGACGACATCTCGTCGCCCAACATTGATTCACTCGCCGCCAAAGGCATCCAGTTCAATCGGCATTTCGTTCAGGCCCCGACCTGCGGTGCCTCTCGGTTTGCGATGCTGACTGGTTGTTACGGTCCTTCGGGAAACCACGCGTTGTTTTCGCGAGCCAAGCGGATGGCGAAGGACCCGAGTTCCGTCACCCCGTCGATGCCGCGTTGGTTCCGCGATCATGGGTACACTAGCGTTTCCGTCGGGAAGGTCTCGCATCATCCCGGCGGTCGTGGCGGAGCGGACTGGAACAAAGAGGACGAGATTGAAATGCCAGGTGCATGGGACCGGCACCTCATGCCAACCGGGCCGTGGCAGCATCCTCGCGGTGCCATGCACGGGTTGGCCGATGGCGAGATTCGCAAGGACGCCAGCCAAATGGATGTGTTTCAATCGGAAGGCGGCGAGGCGAAGTACCCCGATGATTTGATTCTGGAAACGTCGCTGGATGAGCTTGCCACGCTGGCCAAGGACGTCGCCGACAAGCCGTTCTTTTTAGCGGTCGGAGTCATTCGTCCGCACCTGCCCTTTGGGGCTCCCGCCGAGCACATGGAACCTTACCGGCAGACCGTGTTGCCGAGGATCGAGCATCCAAGCAAGCCATCAGGCCAAACGACTTGGCATCGATCCGGTGAGTTCATGCGGTACAACCGCTGGGGCAAGGATCCGAACCAAGACGCCGAATTCGCGGAGGCCGTCCGGCGGCACTACGCCGCGTGTGTGTCCTACGCGGATGCGAATGTGGGTGAGGTGTTGAAGCAACTCGATGAGCTTGGCTTGCGAGAATCCACGGTGGTGGTCGTTTGGGGAGATCACGGCTGGCACTTGGGCGAGCATGCGATTTGGGGCAAGCACGCTTTGTTCGAGGAATCGCTGCACTCGCCGCTGATCATTCACGATCCGTCGATGAGCAGCGCCAGCCAAACGGAAGCGATCGCGGAAACGATCGATGTGTTTCCAACGTTGTGCGAGCTGACCAATTTGCCGTCGCCGCCAAAGGTCGATGGCGAGTCGTTGGTGCCTGTGTTGAAAGACCCGGCATCATCCGAAGGCGAAGCGGTTTCGTATGCGAAGGCGACGACGATTCGCACGTCCACACATCGGTTGATCGCACATCCAAGAGGTTTCTATGAGCTGTACGATCATGAAACGGACCCCGGCGAAACCAAAAATGTCGCCGACGAAAACCCTGAGCTCGTCCAGAAGTTGCAACAACATTTGAAAGAACGCTTGGCCAACCGTCAGCAGTTCTGAGCAGACAAAGTGGCATAGGCTTCCAGCCTGTGATTCCGACTCCACAGGCTGGAAGCCTATGCCACTAACTTGGCGTACAGTTCGCGATAGGCATCGACCATGGCGTCGATGGTGAATTGGGAACGGACGCGAGACTGGTTGGCTTGTCCGGTTTGGTTTGCCAGGTCTTCGTCGGCCAAGAATCGTTCCAGCGAATGAACGAGCGACGTGTCATCGTTCAGCTCGAAGCCTTGATGGGGATCATGGCCGATCAATTCTTGGCTGCCTTCGACACGGCTGCTGACAACGGGCTTGCCCGCCGCCATGGCTTCCAAGATCACGTTGGGCATGCCTTCATAACGGCTTGGCAAAACCACCACGCGGCTGGCGGCGATCCAGCTTGCGATGTTGCTTTGCCATGTCAGCACTCGAACGCGGTCGCCGGAGACTTGTTTGGCCCAAGTAGCCAGTTCGTTTTGCAGTGGGCCGTTGCCGATCAGCACTAGCTTGCGATTGCTGCCTGCCGGAGCGAACCGCTCGACGGTGCGCTGCAAATGCTCCAAGCCTTTTTGCGTGTGCAGTCGGCCGACGAACAGAACCACGGGGCTGTCGGCGGGCCAGCCCAATTCGGTCCAGTCGATTGGATCGGCGGATGCAAACGCATCGACGTCGACCGCGTTTGGGATCACCGATGTGCGATCCGGTGAGAGGTTCAGTTGTTGCTGCGCGAAGGCCTCCACCGCTCGGCTGACGCAGACCACGTGGTCCACGTTGCGAAGCGTTTGTCGTTCCACCGCCAGTCGCAACGAATTGGGTTCGGCGACACGGATGCCGGCGACTCGTGGTTGTCGGGACGAGACGTTGAGCATGCCGAGCACGTTGGCGTGCCACAGAAACGTTTGAACCAATGCACCAGGTCGACGTGCCAGCCAACGTCGCAACTGAATCGTCGCTGGCAGAAAACCGCGAGACGTTTGGACTCCGCCGCTGGTGACCTCAATGTCTTCGTCATGCAACTGTTGGACAAGTCGGTCGTTGCCTTTGGGCAGAGAGTCTGCGGTGGGCAGTTTGCCGAAGCTGAAGAGTCGCACGTCATCGCCTCGATCGCGAAGACCGATGGCGAGCTGTGTGAGCGCTCGTTCGGCCCCGCCAAAGTTCATCTCGGTGATGATCAGGTCAATGTTCATGGTGCCAATCGCAAATCAGAGCCACTCACAATTCACAGCACCGGCCCGACTGTCCACGGCACGAATTCATGGTCGCCCAAACCAAGCCGTTCGCTGGCGGTTTGCGTTCCGCTGGCAAACTGCAGCAGTTCTTCGAACAGTTGATCCGCGAGTTCGTCCATCGACACACCCTCGAGCAACTGGCCTGCGTTCCAATCCATGTCGTCTCGCATGGCGTGGAACAAAGTGGAGTGGCTGGCGATCTTGATCACGGGAACCGGTTTGCCGCCGAAGCAGCTTCCGCGGCCGGTGGTGAACAGCACCAAGTTGCAACCGCCGGCGACCTTGCCCGTGACGCTGGACGGATCAAAGCCCGGCGAGTCCATCACGTACAAACCTTGCTTGGGCACCGTGTCCGCGTAGTCCAGGACACCATCGAGGATCCCCGTTCCGGACTTGCTGACTGCCCCGAGTGATTTTTCGGTGATCGTGGTCAGCCCACCGGCTTTGTTGCCGATCGATGGGTTGTTGTCGATCTCGCCGCCGTACATCGCGACGTGCTGCTTCCACCAATCAACTTTGTCCATCAAACGCTGGGCCACGGATTCGTCACGCGAACGGGCGACGAGCAAGTGTTCGGCGCCGATCAGTTCGGTGGTCTCGCTGAGCACCGCCGCGCCCCCGTGAGCGACCATGCGATCGGCGAGTGCACCGACCAACGGATTCGCGGTCCATCCCGAATGACCATCGCTGCCGCCGCACTCCAGAGCGAGTCGAAGGTGGCGAGCCGGGACCGTGGTTCGTGAATTTTGGTTGGCGATCTCGAGCATCGTTTCGAGATGCTTTTCCGCGCGATCGATCGTCGCACGCGTGCCGCCTTCGGCTTGCATGGTCAGCATCGTCGTCGAGACCGATTCTGATTCGGGCGAGGTGACCGGCAACGACCGGGGGTCGGAAATCGCGACCAATTGGTGATGTTCGCTCAGGTACTCGGGCGTCGTTTGTTCGCAGCCCAGTCCGATCGTCAGGCAGGATCCGACATTCGCGTGCCCGGCGTAGCCCTTGAGGACTCGGCCGAGCATTTGTTGTTTTTGACCGGCGTAGCGAAGCGCGCAGCCGGTCGTGTGCGTTCCGATCGCGATTCCATCCACGTTGGGGAATTCCGCCAAGCGTTCGGGAGGAAACCGGGCCGCGACATGGTGGCAAACCGTCGCACTGCAATTCACGCGAGCCAGAATCTGAACGTAATTTCGCGTGCCGACTTGGCCGTCCGGTCGCACGAATCCTTGCCAAGTTTTCTCTGCGGGAACGGTTGGCTTTTTCGCGGGAGAGGATGTTGAGAAAGCGGTTCCGGCCAGCGACCGCCAATCCGAGTCGACTTGGTGAGCGTCGACCAAATTGTGCGAGTGCACGTGTTCACCGACGCCGATGTCGCAGGAAGCTTTGCCGATCGGCTGGCCAAATTTGATCACCAATTCGCCGGCGGGAATCGCTTGAGCGGCGACTTTGTGTCCGGCGGGAACGGCGGACCCTGCGATGCGGAGATTGCCGATCGTTTCGCCTGCCACCAAGGCCCGCGCGGCCATCCAAACGTTGTCTCCATCATGCAGTTGGACGACGCCGTGGTCGGTTCCGTTGGACCCGCCGCCGTCCGAATCATTCATCGTTGGACCGGCTGCTCCGGGACCTTCCGCGTCGGCATTGGGATTTGGCGTGGAGGCGGATTGTGGGTCGGTGCCAGTCATCTATTGAGCGGTGGTGGTTGGAATTTTCCGAGCTGCTACCATTTTCACTTCTGGGCAGTCTGACAGACCCCGGACTCGCTCGCCATCATGGCGAGGAGACGTACCTTCGCATTCCTTTCGCTTGCCAACTGGGCTGAACCCCCGATGAAAATTCACGAGTATCAAGGCAAACAGCTTTTCCGAACCGCCGGCGTTCCGGTCCTGGAAGGGCACATGGTGACGACGCCTGACGAAGCAGCTGCCGCATACGACAAGCTCGGTGGCAAAATCGCAGTCGTCAAGGCTCAGATTCACGCTGGCGGGCGTGGCAAAGGCAATGTCATCGACAACCCGGACCAAAAGGGCGTCGTCCTGGTCAAATCGGCCGAAGAAGCCAAAGCGGCAGCCGAAGGATTGTTGGGCAACAAGTTGGTCACGATTCAAACCGGGCCCGAAGGCCAAACGGTTTCGAAGGTCTTCGTCGAAGCTGGATGCGATATCGCTCGTGAATTGTATTTGGGCATCGTGGTCGACCGTGCGGGAAGCAAGCCCGTTCTGATGGTCAGCACCGAAGGCGGTGTCGAGATCGAAACCGTCGCGGAAGAAACTCCCGAGCTGATCTTCAAAGAACACTTCGATCCCGCCGTTGGGCTGGATGGTTACCAGGTTCGCAAGCTTTGCAAGAAGCTCGGCATCGAAGGTGCTGCCGCTAAGAGTGCATACAAATTCATGACGGCGATGTGTCGCTTCTTCGTCGATTTCGATTGCGAAATGGCGGAGATCAACCCGCTTGTGATCACCGGCGACGGCGAAATGGTGGCTCTGGATGCGAAGGTCACCTTCGACGAGAACGCGATGTTCCGTCACAAAGATTTGGAAGAGCTGCGTGACCTCAGTGAAGAGGAAGAGTCAGAATTGCGGGCCAAGAAGGCTGGGCTCAGCTACGTCAAGCTCGATGGCAACATCGCTTGCTTGGTCAACGGAGCCGGGCTGGCGATGTCGACGATGGACATCATCAAGTACCACGGTGGCGAACCGGCCAACTTCTTGGACGTCGGTGGTGGAGCCAACGCGGCTCAGGTGACCGAAGCGTTCCGGATTCTATTGTCGGATCCCAATTGCAAGGGTGTTTTGGTCAACATCTTCGGCGGGATCGCTCGTTGCACAACGATCGCGGGAGCACTGATCACGGCTAGCAAAGAAGTTGGGTTCAACGTTCCTTTGGTGGTGCGTTTGGAAGGAACCGAAGTCGAGGAAGGCCGCAAAATGCTGGCGGAAAGCGATGTCGACATCATCAATGCGATGGATTTGACCGACGCGGCGAAAAAGATCGTCGCGGCAACTGCGTAGTGGCGTCATCGCTGCTGTTGGCTATGAGCTGTCGGCTTCTAGCTTCTTGAATCAACCCTCCAATCACACCTCCTGCTGCTGGCCAATCGCCGGCGGCTAATCGCTAAGAGCTTTCTTCCATGAGTATTCTGGTCGACAAAAACACCAAGGTCATCTGCCAGGGGATCACTGGCAACGCCGGGAAATTTCACTCTCTCGGGTGCCGCGACTACGGCACGCAAATGGTCGGCGGTGTCACGCCCGGCAAAGGTGGCCAAGACGTCGAAGGCATTCCTGTTTTCGATACCGTTGAAGAAGCGGTTCAACAGACCGGCGCCGACGCGACGATGATTTTCGTCCCGCCGCCGTTCACCGCGGACGCCATCTTGGAAGCCGTTGACGCTGGCATTCGCGTTATCGCCGCCATCACCGAAGGCGTGCCTGTCATCGACATGGTCCGAGTTTATGAAAAGGTCAAAGCCAGCGGATCGACGCTGATCGGCCCCAACTGCCCCGGTTTGATCACTCCCGGCGAGTGCAAAATCGGCATCATGCCCGGTTACATCCACAACCCCGGCAAAGTTGGCGTGATGAGCCGCAGTGGAACGCTGACCTACGAAGCCGTTTGGCAAACCAGTTCGCTGAAACTCGGCCAAAGCACCTGCGTTGGTCTGGGTGGCGACCCGATCGTCGGAACGAACTACATCGATTTGTTCAAGATGTACCAAGAAGACGACCAAACCGAAGCGATCTTGATGATCGGTGAAATCGGTGGCAGCGCCGAAGAAGAAGCTGCCGCGTTCGTCAAAGAGCACGTGACCAAACCGGTCGCCGCCTTCATCGCTGGTCGCACGGCACCTCCCGGAAAACGCATGGGCCACGCCGGTGCGATCATCAGCGGCGGCAAAGGCACGGCCGAAGAAAAGGTCGCCGCATTGGAAGACGCCGGCATCGTCGTCGCTCCTTCGCCAGCAGAAATGGGCGAAGCTGTCGTCAAGGCAATGTCGAAGTAGTTTCGGCAACGAGAGAACCTCTCGCGTTGAACAGGGCGTGCAGTTTTGAAGTGCTGTGTTGCCAAGCGTTT
>NZ_ANMO01000271.1 GCF_000338295.1 Rhodopirellula europaea 6C | reverse complement strand
ACAGACACCGAACGCAACGACGCAAGGTCGCGACTCGGTTTACGATGCCGTGGCAGAACCACCATTTGATCTTGAAGGGACATCACGGAAACGCCGTACAAACCCTTCCGAGCCGGCACCATCACGTCAGAAATTTCGCGTCCCGACAATAAGTCCCAAATCGTTGTTCGTCCGGTGTGATCCAGTAACGTGAAGTAGCGTCCGTCGGTCATCTCGGCATAGGCCGAGGCCTCGTTGACGTTTTGACTATCCGCAACCCGAAACAGCACGGTTTCTCCCGAGTTCATGTCGATGAGCTCAACCAGTTGAGGATCGTGCATCTCTTTGGCAGCCTCATAGCTCGCTCTCAACTCTTCGCTCGCATCGGATGGTGCGTCGGCTTCTCGATTCACCCGAGTCACAGTCAGCACGTGCGATCCAAGTGACGAGATCACCGATCCAATCGATCGTTTTTGGATTCCTAACAATCCGCCGTCGTGAATGTCATAGCTTTCAATTTGATTCTGCGACTTGCTGACAACCAACACTCGACCTTCGGCATGAACGACCGCGTTCCCAACGGCTTCAGTCGGTGTTCGCCAACGTTCTTCGCCGGAAACTGCATCCAGACAAATCAGTTCGGTGCCTTGCAACAAGAACAATCGATCGCCCAAAACGGGCCCAAGAATCAACTGTGCCTCGCCATTGTCGGCGGTCGCTGAGACCATCATGTTTCGATAGATCTGATTGCCGAATGGTGTCGCGGCGCTTCGACGCTTGGCAACCGGTTGGCCGTCAGTGCCGAGAGTTCGCCTCCATCGAATGGCTTCTTCACCGTTCGCTCCCAATGTTCGGAACAAATCAATTGCAATCAGTTCCGATTGAGTCAACAACAGCAGCAATCCACCGCTGTAGGTCAACTCGTTGCCGAGTGATCGCATTCCCGAAAAACCTTCGAGGGGAATCGAGCGATGAATGCCGTACGGGTTGATCAATGCCAACGAGTTCATGTTGTCACTCATCGCATTCCATCCACGAAGCTGGTGTCCCATCAAATGAGTCGACTTCGCGTAGCGTCGATCGTTCATCATCATGCCCCGGGACCGAGGCATTCTCATCGACTGCCATTCCAAGTTGACTTCGCGAGGCCATTGTTCGCCCATGTCATAGTCACGCCCTCGGATCGGATTGGCTTGCAGAGCGTCTTCAATGAATGTGTCCGCTCCGACGGGCTCGGTGTCGCCCAAACGTTGAGCGAGCAGATCCCCAACGACCAATCGATCGAGGTTCCATGCTTCTTTGCTATACAGCTTCGCGAGCATCAACAAACGATCGTTGCTCAATGACTGCAACGCGTCATCGGTCGTCATCGTATCGGCCCAAATCAGACGCTCGGCCATTAAACCGTCTTCTATCAGCAACGCACGGGCGGCCATGTCCCGGCGCAAACCATTAGTCGCCGCCACGACGGGTGAAAAATGTTGGAGCGTCCGCATCAGCGCCGTTCCGTCCATGTTCCCACGTGCTGAAACCACTGACTCGACTTTACCGGTCATGTCAGCCAACTCATCTTCCGAAGCGGTGGACACCAACTGTGCCACGCGAGCACTGATCCAATCGTCAACGGTGAACTGTCGCGCCGCGTTAGGAAAGACCGCGTCCATGTCACGATTGAGCGTCGGATGTCGCAGGACCAGTTCCGACAAATCTAGCAGCAACTCCAACGCCTTGGGATGATCAATTGCATCGGCCGATTGATCGACGGCGCCTTTGATTTGCAGAACCAACAACTCGGCCCGCTGTTCTGGTTGGTCAATCAGTTTCATCAAAGCGTCCAAATCAACGCTGGAATCGCTCGGGTCTTGGCGGAGGCTGCCGAGCATCGC
Organism: Rhodopirellula europaea 6C; assembly: GCF_000338295.1. Lineage (GTDB taxonomy): Bacteria > Planctomycetota > Planctomycetia > Pirellulales > Pirellulaceae > Rhodopirellula > Rhodopirellula europaea. The sequence goes on along the minus strand of NZ_ANMO01000271.1, from coordinate 60,961 downwards.
TTCCACCGACAACATGATCACTTCATCGTTGTCGGGATCTAATTCGCGAGCCTTTCGAAGCAACTCGAGTGCCCGAGGTCGCTGTTCCTGCTCGATCAGCAATTCCGCTTTTCGAACGAGAGCAAAGAAGTTTTCGGGATCCTTCTGTAGCAAGGCATCCACGCGTGGTTGCAAAGAACGCTCGCCATAGGCAACCGCCACCATCGTCGCGGATTGCGAGATCAATTCGCCGTCGATCGCAATCAAGTTCCCCAAAGGAAAACGCACCGTTCGTCGCTGCAAAACCTCTCCATTTTTCAGCGAGATTTCAATCAGCTCATCGGTTGTCGTGGGCAGGTAGTAGCGATCCGTTCCAAATACCCCGCGGCCCGAGATCCTTTGGCCGGGTCGAACCAAAGTTGGTGGCGTGGACCAAACTTCCGATCCATCATTCAACGAACACGCTGACACTTCATCGGCACCAACGACGAAGAACAAGTCATCTTGAACACCGGCAACGTAAGCCAATCGAATGCGGTTTTTCGGAGTGAAGCGATTGCGTCCAGACAAGACATCGAGAACTTGCAATCGATCGCATTCGATCGGAGTCAGCACCACCGAAGTGCCCTTTGCGATCGCCAACGAGTGCGTCCAACGACGACTGAGCTGATTCGCCGACACGCGAGTGTTAGGACGGTAGATGCTATGAACAAACTCTTGGCTTCGCGGGATTTGGTTACCCCAACGAATCGTTCGGTCAACCAGATTGATTGCGACAGTGGCACCGGCTCCGGTCGGACAGATCAACAACCCATCGTGATAGGTTGGCATGGCTCCGGCAACGCGGCGAACCGGATCAGAACCGATCCCACCGGACTCCACCGCAACCAAGACTTGTTGCCATTGGACGGAGCCGTCGGCCGGATCCAAGCACAACAGAACGACTTCACCAGCAATCTCGGCGATCACATAGAGATCACCGCGAAACGGAAGTGGCGGCCCCAGGAAAAAGGCTTCGGACAATTCCGACGGAATGGATTCCGATTTGCCGACTCGCCAAAGAATCTTGCCCTGTGTTTCCAGGTCCAATGCCACCAACGTGTTCGCCAACGACGACATCCCGCGGCTCGCAAAGGGACTGAACCGCTCGATCTCAATCTTGCCCAGATCGTCGACCATGAAGACTCGGCGGCCATCGCTCGATATTTGGCCAAACGGAACATCGTTCCAAACACGCTGAACGAGGATATCAACCGGGTCTTCTTCCTCTTCCATCGGGTCCGTCAGGTCGGGCGACAAAGCGGTCTCGGAAGTACTGAACCACGGGTATTGCCAGACACGTTTTCCGGTTCGGAAATCGACCCCCAGCAATCGCTGAGTTGTTCGCATCAACAACTGATCGCCCACCTGCAACGGAGTCCAAGAGGGCGGTGGCAATTGCCCGGTGGCTTTGAGCTGCTGTGTCTTCTCCTGAATCATTCGTTCCTGGCGTGGGCTGGCGGACGACTCCACCATCCAACGCGGGTTGCTCAGTGGCATTTGACCGGAGCCCGAACCGTTGCGATCCACGCTGCCACCCAGCAAGGGATAGTTCTCGGCCAACGATTCCGCGGTGACCAAGTCGGATTCGCTCTGCGTTCGAATGAATTCTTTCCAAGCGACTTCGTCGGCTTCGCCCTTTGGGAACATCGACGTGAATGATTCGGGATACTTTCGCGGCGAGGGAATCATGCGGTCCGACCGAGCACACGCGATGGCATGCAAGATCACCACGGACTCACCCACTTGATCAACGATGCGTTGCTCGTCGACCAAATCATCCAGTAGCAACGAACACGCCAGCGGATTGCCAAGCGTCCACTCACGGACCGCCAACAAAACCGAAGCCTTGTATCCCGCTTCGGTATGGAACGTTTCGCGTCGCACGCGTTCGACGGTTTTCCAGTCGCGTTTTGGGCCGGCTTCTTCCAGCAGTTTGGCCGCCAACGGCCCGTAGCGAAGCTGATAGATTTCCAAACCTTCTTTTGGAAGCTCACCGATCAGATCACGGACATGTTCCAACAAGCTAGCTGGCAACCGACTTTGCAGCCGTGCCAACGCCTCCGCTTGTTCCGTCTCGTCCTCGATCGGCTGCCCATTGCGATCCAACATGCCGCGTTGATCACTGAGCGGTCGTTCACGCTGATCTTGATCTTCATCATCAGCCCCGGTGATCGGATAGTAATAGTCCTGCATCGTTTCGGAGGAAGGGTTGTCACCAGATCGAAGCAACAGGTTCCCCAAACGCACGACCGCGTCGCTGTAGCGTTTCTCATTGATCGCTTCCTCAGCGTCGCGAATGATTTGCCGCATGCTTCGCGGTGGGGGCAGAAACTCCGCATCACCCATCTGCATCCGCGAATCGAACAACCCTTGGGCTTGAGCGTTTTTCGATGGAAGCGACATCGCGAAAAACATTGCGGCAACGATCACGGCCGCGATTGTCAATCGAGTCATCCAGGAGACCTTGGCATCGAAACGAAGATTAGTGTGGAAATTCACTACTCAGACCAATTGAAAACAAGCTATCGAACAAACGCACGTCGCCCGCGAGGGACACGAAATCGCGACCTCATTGTATCGCCCCACGATCCTCACAAACCAGTGTGATCTTCCGCCGAACTGGGGCTGGCGGAATTGGCCGACCGAATCTTTCGCCGCATCAGAAAAGGCTGGCCGGATCCGCCCGAACCAGCTTCCGCAGGGCCAATAATCCGCTGATCAGGCACATGAGCGTCGTCAGAATCAACACGGACCCGGCGCGAGCGACCGTCAGTGCCATCGGTAAACCGGTCAATGATTCGAGCATTCGAAACAGCAGCAAAGCGATCAGGACGGCGGGAATGAATCCCAGAACCGACAAATACACCGATTGTCGAACCACCAACCCGACGAAAAATCGATTGGGGTATCCCATCGCCTTCAGCGTGGCGTACTCCGACATCGCGTCCTGCAAATTGGTGAACAGGATTTGGTAGCAAATGATGATTCCAACCGCGAATCCCATCAGAGTGCCGATCAGAAAGATCATTCCAACCGGCGTTTGTTCACTCCAAAACGTCTGCTCTCGATCGCGAATTTGCTGCCGCGTCAGGACTTGCCACTGACCGGCGGCCATTGCCGTCAAACGCTCCGCCGCTTCTTCCGGCGAGGCGCCGTCCTGCAAACGAATCAAACCCAGGTCTACTGTTTCGAGTGGCTTGCCGTAGCCGCGCCGGGGAAAATAGTTTGCAAACGATGACTCGGCGATCAGCAACGACCCTTCGTTGGCAAAGTCGGTTCCCAAGGTGAATGAACCCACCAGTTCGATCGATTGGTTCGACAACTCGATTCGCTGATCCGCTGGATTCCCCGAATCGTCGAACTGAAACCCGTATTCAGATCGGGTTTTGCGATCGACCAGCGCCGTATCTCTTTGCCGCAAGGCATCGCGACTCTCGTTCAGCCCAGCGATATTCAACCAGGGTCGTGATGTATCGCTCGAACCCGGGGAATAAAGACTAGCGTCGGGGACCGAAATCACCCGAATCGGTCGCGATGGACTGCCTTCGACTCGCACGCGTGCCATCGTTCGCTCGATCAACAACGCTTGCACGTCCGTCACCGCCGGATCCGCTTTGACTCGGCGAAGCAAGGAACGCGGGAACCTTTCGTCGACCGGCAACATGTAGCGAGCGGGACTGATTGCGACCAACTCGCAATCGACCACTTCGATCAGTCGCACGGGACTGTCCAGCAACGCGTTGCGAAAACCGTTTTGAGTGAACATCAGCACGGCGGCAAACCCCACTCCCGCAGCAGCCACGCACAATCGCGCGGGATTGCCGATCAGATTTTTCCAGGCAAGTGGGGTGCGTGGACTCATCAGCGATCCTCTGTTTCAGCGTCACGCTGAAGGTTGGAAACGATCTGCAAGAAATCCTTCGCGTCGTCAAAGTCTCGGTAAACGCTCGCAAATCGAATGTAAGCGACTTCGTCCAGCGTCGCGAGTTTCCGCAACACGACTTCGCCGATCGTTGCAGTGGGAATTTCCATGTCAAATTCCGCGTAAATCGCTTCTTCGATTTTTTGGACGGTCTTTTCGATCTCGTCGCTGGTGACAGCACGTTTCGAACACGCTCGCTCGATCCCACGCTTGATTTTTTCGCGATCAAACGGCTCACGGGTTTCGTCGCTTTTGACCACTCGAACGTTCAACGCATCGATTTGCTCCAGCGTGGTAAAACGACGCTGACACGTTTGGCACAGCCGCTTTCGACGAACCACGTACCCAGCCTCGGCCGTCCGCGAATCTTGGACTTTGTCGTTATCGGAATGACAGAACGGGCAACGCATTTGCAGTCAAATTCAATGTAGAAAATTCACCCGATTTTCAAACACTCTGCCCCGGTGCACTGGGCAAGCATGATTCACGAGTCTTTCAAAGGTGTGCTATGATCGTCCAGAACGTCTTCGGATGCGAGGTGTCTGGTCTGACATTCACTGACCGAGCCATCACGGTGTCGCGCCCCAGAACGCGGTGATTTCGGCCAAGTAGGACAACGGTTTCGGCTCAGAACATTTGTTTGGTTCTGCGACGACTTGCCAGCACTGGCACGATTTTTGGATTGAAACCGCTCGTGAACCAACCCTCGAATTGAATCAACAGGAACGACTCAACGATGACTGACCCGGCCAACCCAACAGACGAAAACGCAACCCCCGCCACTCCCGCTCAAACGGAGTCGGTTCCCGATCCGCTTTCCTCGGCGGCATCGTCCACCCCGGCTCCTGAGTCCGGTCAAGCGGCGAGCACTCCTAAAGAAAGGTTCATGGACGAAATCACGAAGAAGCGATCACTGGATGATCACGAAGAAGAAGAGACACTTTGGGAAGGTGGCTACAGCCCCAAAGCGATGATTGGTTCTTGGATCGGATTGGCCATCCTGAGCGTTGTCATTTTGGTCGCGGCCGGATTCATCGAGCAACTCACATTCGGCATCGCTTTGATCGTGATCGCAGTTCTTTGGATCATGGTGGGATTGAACTACGCCGCTAAACGGCTGGGTGTGCAGTACGAACTGACCAGCCAACGATTCATTCACAAGACCGGAATCCTGACTCGCCGCACCGATCGAATTGAAGTGATCGACATCAGCGATGTAAGCTACGAACAGGGCCCGATCCAGCGAATGTTCAACGTCGGTTCAATCTCCATCATCAGCACCGACAAGAGCGATCCCGAGCTGGAGTTGGTTGGGATCAACAACGTCGGTGAAGTGGCCGGTTTGATCGATGACATTCGACGTGCCGAACGACGACGGCGCAGCATCCATATCGAGCAAAATTAAGCATGTCCGTTTGGTTTGTTCAGAAAGGCGATGAACAACTCGGTCCGTACAAGCCCGCCGAATTGTTGGCATTGGTGCGAGACGGATCGGTCGTCGCGGAAACCAGGATTCGTAAAGACGATTCCAACTGGTTCTCGGCATCAGAGGTCGGCGGATTGTTTGAAGCCGCACGACGACCATCGATTGAACATTACTGCCCCCAGTGCAATGTTCGCGTGAGCCAACCGCCCACGATCTGCCCCGAGTGCGGCAAAGACTTGGACCGCACCAAGACCCGCATCATCGAACACAGCATCGGACAATCCAAACGCTCGTCCGACACGCCATCAGCCGGCCCCAGTGACTCCGCCAAACGTTGGCTTCAGAAGAAGATCCGACGAGACAAAAAATAATGCCACCGATGAGATCCGTTTGCGGTCTCGTCGATGGCATTGAATTGTCGTTTTGTGCGGACTATTCATGACCGCTTTCTTTCAAAAGCGATCATTCATGTCGCTCGACCGGATCAGAACTTCAGTTCGGCACCGAAGGTCAGGCCGATGAAGAACACATCGTCGTCGGCGATCAACGAGCGGCCGAAGGTTGGCGTGACGGTAGCCGAGCTGATTTGCTCTTCGGATGTGGCCACTCCAGTCAGGTACCAAGCTTCAAAGCCTCCGCGGACGGCCATCAGCTCTCCGACTTGATAGCGGACACCGGTTCCGAATTCGAACATGCCGCTCAGCTCAGTCGATTCTTCTGCGCCATTTGCGAGGATGTCGGTTTCGTTGCGAACCAACACGCTCGATTCGGCGATGTTGAGGAATCCACCCGCACGAGCTCGAACGTAGCTCGACGAGAATCGTCCGATTGGGTTGTAGATATCCGCTCCGACCTGCAAACCAATCATGCGGTTGGCAGCGTTGTTACGAAGCAGGCCAGTGTTGGCACCGTTAACGGTTGAGTAGTTGAAGTCTTCTTCAAAGTCGATGTAGCGTCCACCGATCAACAACTTCGCCACGTCCCAGGCCATCATCGTTCGGTTCATCTCAACCGACCAGAACCGGGATTCATAAATTTGACGTTGAGCGTCGGCTTCATCGGCTGCGTCGAAACCGAACGTCCCAAGTGTGCCTGGTTGCAGTGGATCTTCGATCAACAGTGTCGACAGACCATCGACCGCTGCGACTGACACATCCGATTCCCAGTCCAAGACTCCGGTGAAGCCCACTTCGAAACCGTTGACGCAGTCAGGAACGACGCCAACGGTGATTCGTGGAGCCCATTCGAAATCCAAATCGTCGAGAGCAAAGTCGCGAGCAACGGTGAAGTTGTCGATGCCTTCGCGACGCATGAACAACGCTTCGACGCTGGCATAGCGATAAGGGTCGCATGTGGGACATGCCATTCCGCCGCCGAATCCAGCCGAACCACAAGCTCCACCGCACTGCGTTCCGCAACTGCCACACGATTGAGTTTGGCCGAGGCCATGATGCCCAACCTGAGCGACTTCGTTGCCAAAGGAGGACGACGAAGCGTTCATGGCCGATTGCATCGCACCGAGATCCCAGCCACCGGCTGCAGGATCAGAGGCTTGCACGACACGAAACGCTTGGCCATCGTGCATCATCGTGTTGCTAGATGATGGGCCGCCGAATTGCTGAGCATGCGTGTTAGCGTTGCCCAAACCCGACCAAGCCAAACCAACCGCGGCAAGGGTGCCGAACATTCGTGCGGCGAATCGTGGAAACCAGTTGTTGTTCATAATTGAACCTCAGGACGAACAAAGCGGCACGGTGACCGACGGTGGCTGGGTAGTGGTAGGTTGACGAACGTGACAGGGACTAACGAAGGATCAGTTGATCTTCAACTGGCACCAAGTAAGTCTTTCGAATCAAACGAACGATTTCTTTCGCGTCGCGGGAATCATCGCATTCACCTTGAACGATGATGCGATCACCTTGACGCGAGATTTGCACCGACGCGGTGCGATATTTTTGTTCGATCAGCTCCATCAAAGAGCTCTCTTGTTGGCTCTCGCCACCACGAACGTTGCTGGGTGATGCGATATGCAGTTCGTAAATTTCACGAACAGATTCTGCGTCGCCGGCCATTTTCTGCTGCACCAACACGCGAGTCTTGCCAGGGCGAACCCCGATCAATCGCAAGTGACGCGAGGTGCTGCCGATGACTCGAGCAATCGAATCGTCTTCGACTCGAACCGCTTCAATGACGCCGTCCACTGTCAGCGAAGTGACATCGTTTGCGTTGCATTGAATGGTGTCTTCGATTGGCAATGACCGTTCCGAGGTGTTAACCGGTGTCGGACGCTGAAACTCACCGCGATGACTTGCCAGCGCGGCGGGAACGATCCGTGCGGCACTGACTCGAGATCCGTTGGAAGCCGATGCGGCTCGCTTAGCGACCGCAACCATCGGTGGTGCTTCGACAGCAACCGCGGCACGATGCCGAACAGGAGCGTTCTGCATGCGTTCGGAATCAACCCGTTCCAACTGCGTTGGCGAGTCAATCTTCACTGGCAAATGACGCTGTTGTTGAACGATCATTTCCGACGGCGTTTTGATTTGCACCGGCTTTGGCAGCCGCGGCAAAGTCGATTCAACCGTGGGTTCTTCCACTGGCGGAGCGATCTTGGTCGGCACTGCGATCTTCATCGGCTCAGGCATCGAGACCGATTCATCAGCGACGACGCTCTCGCTCGTTTCATCTGAATCAGAGAAACTCAGCGAAATCGAATCGCCTTCGTCACTCAACGAATCCGTCGCGTCATTGAGCGAAAACTCAATCGGTTCTGACTCTTCAGCGGTTACAGCAACCGGTTCTTCGACGGCTGCAACGTCGACGACTTCCGCTTCGGCTGGCTGTGGTGCGACTGGCTCTTGCACGGCAGGTGCGAGAACCATGGCTTCTTCAGCGACAACACTTTGCTCGATGACGGGCGTTGGCTGGCTAGCAATCTTGGGTTGCTGCCACTGCACATCTGTTTGGTCGGCGTCGTAATCCGTTGAGATGGATTGATTCGCTTGGACATCGGTCGAGACCTGAGCAGGTGTCAACTCGACGATGCCGCTTGATTCAGCTCGATCGTAATCCGGCTGAGCGTGTGGATTGATTCTCGGCACAGGAGTCCGGGCTGGCTCCACGACCAACGGTGTCTGCTGCGTCGCGGGAGCACCGATCGGAAGCAAACCAACCGCGGTGCCAATCGACTTCAGCTTGATCTCCGACATCGTTTGCTCAGAAGTCTGGCGAATCGGATACAACACCGTTGTTCCGCCCGACACAGCATCGCCCTGAGTTTGAATCAGGTTCACATTGCTCGCGGCAGTCTTGCCAGCGGCGGTCGATGAAACCGCGGCTTGGGAAGCAGGTTGTTCCACGAACGGGTTGTTCTGAACCGTACCGGACACCAATCGAATGGGTGGCAATTTCGCGGCTGCCGCTTCGTCCGCCAACGCCGTGTTTCCGGCAACTTGGCTCGCGGCAATGCAACCACCCCAAACAAAAGCTTGGGTCAACCAACGAGCCAGCCTTTCGCGTTTGCGGCAGCTGCTCAATCGATTCGAGCCCGTCGGGTTCATTGTCTTGCCAATCAGCATGGCGGATCCTTACGCTCACGATCTTTTAGGATCATGTACCCCCCCGGCACATTTTCCGCGTCGATGGCCAAGTGAAATTATCCACCGGACCTCCGAACACCCTCTGTATCGTCGTCGGGTGGTTCCGGCATTAACGATTTTGCCAGATCGAACGTTTGGTTCTGCTGGATCGGTCTTGACATAGATACAGCTTGGACCAGCCAGGCCCACTCCGTTGAGCGGAAACGCTCAGCCACCAGCGAGGCGATATGCGTTCAGCACGCGCACATATCAGCCACAACGGTGTTTCACGAACGGCATCACTCAGCCACCTTGCTCGGCAGGTTCGTTAGCCGTTGCTTCGTTGTCGAACCGCTTCGAAAGCCACAATTGCGGCGCTGACGGACACGTTCAAGCTGTCGACGTGACCAGCCATCGGCAACGCGACCGGATCGATGGAGTCACCCGCCCAGCGGTCCGCCAATCCATCCGCTTCGCTGCCCAACACCACCGCCACCTTTCCTCGCAAATCCGAATCGAAAAGAGGTCGCGAGCCTTCCACGCGCATCGCTGCCACGCGGTAGCCATGTGTTTTCAGGAACGCCTCGATCTGCAGTTCGCTCCCCGACGCCGATGGAACGGTGAACACGGCTCCCAACGATCCTCGAATCGCGTTGGGATTGAATCGATCCGACGGACAATCCGACAACAAGACCGCCGAAACGCCCGCCGCATCCGCCGAACGAAACACAGCACCCAAATTGCCGGGTTTCTCAACTCGGTCGAGTACCAAGATCAGCCCGTCGTTCCAGGACGAACGACCCAATAGCTGCTCCAGCGAATCGTCCGGAGCCACAAACTCTGCCACACATCGATCCGTCGAAGCCGTGTACGCAATCTTGCGAAACACTTCGGCGGTGACCCAGCGATGCACACCGGCATCGATCGCGTACTGCCTCGCAACGGCCTGCTCGGGCATGTCCGGCGGGCCGGAGGTTTCCGATGATTTCGGCTCGATCTCGTAGAACGCCGTCAGCTTCAACCCGGCCTCGATCGCCCGCAGCGATTCACGCGGACCATCGACCAAAACGACTCCCGCGGCACGTCGTTTTCGAGAACGGCGCAGCGAGACGATTCGGCGGACGGCGGCATTTTGAAGGCTTCGTATGGTTTCCATGGGGCAACACTTTTGCACATTCGCTTCGATGGGAGAACCAACCCGAGTCTGCTATCTTCTAACGTTTGCCAAACAGCTTCTCTGCTACCAACCCCTGAACGCTCGAATGTCCGAAAATGTGTTGTGCCAACCCGTTTCCGGACGCCAGGACCAAAAGGCATTTCTCGATCTCGAAAAACGCCTCTACCGCGACGATCCCAACTGGGTGCCGCCTCTGTGGAGCGAACGGGTCAAATTGGTCGGATTCAAGCACCACCCATTTTACGATGACGCGGAAGGCCAAACCTTCCTCGTGCGACGTGGCGATCGAGTCGTCGGCCGGGTTTTGGCGGTCGTCAATCACGCCCACAATCGCTATCACGAAGAAACCCGTGGGTTCTTTGGCTTCTTTGAATGCGAGGACGATGAAGAGGCCGCCATCGAACTTCTCAAAACTGCGGGTGACTGGTTGAAAGAACGCGGGATGACCGGTGTTCGCGGCCCGGTTCACCCCAGCCTGAACTACGAGGTCGGGTTGCTGGTCGATGGCTTCGACACGCCGCCGACTTTTCTAATTCCATACAACCACCCGTATTACGAACGCCTGATTCAGGCTGCCGGATTTGAGAAGTCGCAAGATCTCTACAGTTACGAAGCTTCGATCGACATCCTTGAAACGCTCGACCCGAAACTATTGTTTGTCATCGAGGAATCAACTCGGCGTTTCAATGCCGTGTGCCGCTCGATCGATCCGAAGAACTTCAACGCAGACGTCCGCGTATTCCTAGACATCTACAACCAATCCTTGCAGCGAACTTGGGGCTACGTCCCGATGAGCGAAGCGGAAGTCGACGATCAAAGCAAAGGGCTAAAGAACCTGCTGCTTCCTAAACTCACCAGCATCGCCGAGATCGATGGCAAACCCGTCGGTGCCGGATTTGGTCTGCTCGACTACAACCCCTTGATCAAAAAGATCAACGGCAAGCTCTTCCCATTCGGTTGGCTGAAACTCTTGATGGGACGGAAGAAACTCAAGCGTCTCCGTTTGGTCAGCGCCAATGTGTTGCCCGAATACCAAAAGTGGGGCCTTGGCTTGGTCACGCTCTACAAGATCTTGCCCGAAGCGATCAAATTTGGAATCGAGATGGGTGAGTTCTCTTGGGTACTCGAGAGCAACCAACTTTCGCGAGGTACGATCGAGCGAGGTGGTGCGACCCGAAGCAAAACCCACCGCATTTACGATCGATCGCTGACACCGGATTCAGAACAGGCTTCCACGTGAGCGAACCACTCTCGATCGATTCGATTCTGGGTCCCGGCGGCAGCATCAGCCGTCGACTACCCCGCTACGAACCCCGCGAACAGCAATTGGAGATGGCTCGTTCGGTCTCCTCGGCGTTGACCGACCGCGAACACTTGGTCGTCGAAGCGGGCACGGGTACCGGAAAAAGTTTCGCGTATCTGGCGGCCGCGATCCTTCACGCGACGTCGGATCAAACCGAACCCGGAACCAAAAAGCCAAAGCGTTCGACGGACGACGCCGACGACCGAATCGGCCCGGCCAGTGATCGAGACAAAGACCCCGATCGCCCCAAACGCGTCCTGATCTCGACGCACACGATCAGTCTGCAAGAACAACTGATTGGCAAAGACATCCCGCTGCTCAACAGTGTGATCCCGCGAGAGTTTTCCGCGGTGTTGGTGAAAGGTCGCAACAACTACTTGTCTCTGCGACGAATGGGACGAGCGGTTGAGAAATCGGTGTCGTTGATGGCCAACGATTTCCAAATGCAACAGCTTCGCGAAATTCGCAAGTGGTCCGACAACACTCCCGACGGTTCACTCTCGACATTGCCGATCAAACCCGACGGACAAGTCTGGGACGAGGTCCGCAGTGACACGGGCAATTGCCTTCGCAACAAATGCCCGAACTTCAAGGACTGCTTTTACTTCCAAGCCCGACGCCGTGCCCAAAACGCACAACTGTTGATCGTCAATCACGCGATGCTGTTCACCGACATCGCGATGCGACGGCAGGGCGTTTCGCTGCTGCCCGACTACGACGCGATTATCCTCGACGAATGCCACACCATCGAATCCGTCGCCGGCGATCACCTCGGCATTCGATTGACCAGCGGCCAATTTGATTACCTGTTCGATCGTCTCTACAACGACCGCCAGCAAAAGGGTTTGCTCGTCGCTCACGAGCTGGAAGCCTTGCAAAAAATGGTCGACCGATGCCGATTCGCGGCCAGCGAAATGTTTGCCGGTGTGCTGGATTGGATGCAAGAATCACGTTCACGCAACGGTCGCGTGCATCACCCCGAAGTCGTGCCCAATCCGCTCAGCGAACCGATGGAGATCCTCGCTCGACGGCTGCGAGCTCATGCGGACGGACAAGACAACGACTCCGATCGGCAAGACTTCCAGTCTGCCCACGATCGACTTCTCGCCTTGGCCGGCGGCTTGCGTGAATGGCTCGACCAATCGCTCAAACAAGAATCGGTCTATTGGGTTGAGACCTCCGGCAGCCGTCGCGGGATGGACCGAGTCTCCCTGTCCGCTTCACCAATCGACATCGGCCAAACGCTTCGCGAAGAAGTGTTTCAGAACGAAGAAATTGGCTCCGTCATCATGACCAGTGCCACGCTCGCGACTGGCGAACAGGACAAGTTCAAATTCTTCCGCAGTCGTGTGGGTCTGACGACTGGCCGCTCGCTCCAAGTCGGCAGCCCGTTCGACTACGAGAAACAGGCCAAACTGATCATCGTCCGTGGACTGCCCGATCCCTCCGCGAAACGAGACGAATTCGAAGCGGCACTTCCGCAACAAATCAAACGATTCGTTGGCCACACCGATGGCCACGCGTTTGTGCTCTTCACGAGTTACTCGTTGCTTCGCAAATGCGCCGAAGCGATCACGCCGTGGTGCATCGAACGCGACCTGCACTTGTACAGCCAAGCGGGCGATCAAAACCGAACGCAACTGCTCGATTCCTTTCGCAAAGATCCACGTGGTGTGCTGCTTGGCACCGACAGTTTTTGGCAGGGAGTCGACGTTCCTGGCGACGCTCTCACCAACGTCGTGATCACGAAGCTGCCGTTCTCTGTTCCCGACCATCCACTACTCGAAGCACGACTCGAAACCATCCGTGCTCGCGGCGGTCACCCATTCCCCGACTACCAATTGCCCGAAGCCGTGATCAAATTCCGGCAAGGCTTTGGGCGTCTGATCCGCACCCGCGATGATTCGGGGATGGTCGTGGTTCTGGACCCTCGAATTCGATCCAAACCTTACGGCCGACTTTTCCTCAGCGCGCTTCCACCACTGCCATGCCACGACGTCGGCACAGTCCCGCGTCAAAAAACAAAGAAGCAGTGAGCAAGTGGTGTTCGTCTATCGGAATACCGCCGAAATCGCAATAAAAAAGGGCACGAGCACAGCACCAATCACAATTCCGTTCACAAGGCCAGAACGCCCTCGCAATCCGACATTGATTGCTGCGCCGGCTAGCGCTAACGTGATTGGAATCCCGATCAACGGATACGGACGAAGAAGCAAGTAGAAGTGTATTGCCAATGCGGCAAAAAAGGTTGCAGCGAGCAGGCGAGCGATCGTCGTGGTTCGAATGTCCATGTTCACGACTCAAGTGCAATCACAACAAGAATGATCCAGGTCATTTTTCGCGACGCGGATTGGTCTCGATCAAGTCAATCGATCGCTGCACCTTGCTAGAACCAAGCCGCTGCATTCGACCGAGGTCATCCGCCATCATACCGGCATCAACGGACGGCGGCACTAAGTTGGCGTCCGCGTCTGAACGAGATGCTGACTCACTGGCAGGATTGGAATGTCGTTGGGAAAGACCGGCTGTGGCACCGTTCGGCTGTGTCGCGGACGACAACGACGATTCAGCGGGTTTGAGCTCCAAGAGAATCCAGTTCCGGTGCACCGATGTATCGAAGGAGTCGGGTCTTGAGTGCGAAGCGTTGTCGTTCAGCGGCAGAAGCACCCGCCATCTTTTTTGATGCATGTCAATGCGACTCGGAAACAGGATCGCATCTGCTTTACCACCTCTTCGGTACAGATCGATTGCCCATCCAGTCTCGCCAAGCAGCAACTGATAATCCAAACGGCGTTCGCCACCTCTTGTATCGACGAGGCGAATTGAATTCTTATCGACAACAACCGTTTCAATGTTCGTTGGATTGGTATGCGACTTTCCATTCCTTTCGGAAGAAGCAACTTCCCACTGGCCGATCACCCCATCCCGAAATTCGCGAATGGGTGACTCGGCATGAAGTTCTGCTGCTGCGACCGCCAAGAATGCAATCGCGATGAATTTCAAAACCATGGGTGACCTCCGTGTAATGACACTGCCGATTCAATGGATTCATTTTCAGTTCGCCGAACGCCCCGCGTCGCCTGGGCCGTACGTTGGCTATTCCTTCGAACCCAAAAGTACCACAACCAATCGCAAACGGAGAGATATATTTCTGGGTTTCGAGCCGACGACATCAGTCTTCCGACGTCAAATTTCGATGTGGTATCCAATGAAGCTTTCCATTGACTTCCCTGTCTCAACTGGCGTTTCCCAATGCGGCTCTTCGCTCTTCCGCTCTTGTTGTTCGGGCTCGTGGCCCCTTGTTTTTCAGCCGAACAGAATCGGGTGACGATTCAGTGGTTTGAACTCGATTCGACACAGGAACCCGAACTGACGAAGAAACTGGCGAGCTCAAGTTCGATCAAGAACTCCAACAAAGTTCTCGCCGAGCTTGGTGACTGCAAATCTGCGCGTTTGATGGTGCACCATGAAATAAGTGTCACGCCGGGAAGTCGCGTGCATCAATCGACCACGATGGGCGACACCACGTTCAAACTCAACCTGCTGGTCCGGCCTGGTGACCAGGAAAGCTACACTTTCCAATACGCGTCCTCGCTGGAAACTCTCGCACCGGGGCAGGACATTGCCCGACGAACCGCGGTCAAGAAGATTGCCTCGGAGTTCAAGCTGTCTCCAGGCAAGAGTTTCGTGCTGACAGGCTTGGATCGACACGGCCGTGAGAATGTCACCACACAAGTGCTGGTCGTTCGCTCGCATGGTCCAGCCCAAGAACAGTCTGACGAAACCGCTCAAAATGGGCTGGAAGCCTATTCAAGTCCTGAAGCATCACCTTCGAATACAGAGTGACACGGTTCATGGGCTCTCTGTTCCCGATGGAAACGCCGTCGTCTCTTGGCGTCGCTACTCACCAACTCCAAGACTCATTCGTCGCACGACTGCGGTCGCCCGCCATCCCCAAAGTGAAGAAACGATAAACATTCGGTGTGAGGTTGGTGAACCCTCGTTTCGAAGCCTTCCCGAGTAGCGAGGCATCACTAAGCTCAAGCGATTGGTTTCAATGATGCCTGGCTTGGGTTCAAAACGATGTCCGTTTCTTCTTCCACCTCCGCAACGCTAGCGTGCGGCGCGTGCAAACACTCGAACGCTCCCGAAGCTCAATTCTGTGGCGGGTGCGGGCATTTCCTGCACGAAAAATGCGTTCAGTGTGGCGGCTTGGTAAGCCTGACTCAAAAGTTTTGTGTCGGTTGCGGGCAAGACCTGAACGCGTGGTTGGAGAAACGAATTGAGGAACAAAGGACCAAGCTCTCCGATGCCGTGACCGCTGCGAAAAGCCACAACTACGACCGTGCCTTGGGTTTGCTCAATCTTTTGGCGAAGAGCGATGACTATCGTTTTCAGGCCGTTCGAGAACAAGCCGTTGCGGCGAAAGGCAAAGTCGAGAGCCTGCAGGAAAAGGTTCACACCCAAGCCAGCCAGCGCATCGCTGCAGCAAAAGATGCTCACTCACAAAACGATCTTTCGACCGCGGTCAAACTACTGGCTCAAGTCCCTGAAAACTTGCTTGACGAAGAGTCCCGCTGCATCCTTCAAAGCAGTCAGGTTCACCTGGATCAACTGAAAACACTGCATAGCGACCTGCAGCAAGGATTGGCTGAAAAGAGCTACTCCCAAGTCGCGGGACTTCTGCAACAACTGTTGGAACTGCAACCCAACAACCAAAAGTATCAACAGCTTTCTCGACAAGTTGGTGACAAGCTACTGCGTCGAGCTGAGAAACTGTGCGCTCGACAGGAATATCAGATGGCTCGCAACGCCCTGAATTCGCTTCCGACGATATGCCACAACAATCAGTTCGCGGCCCTCTCCCGTCGCAGCGAATTAGCTTGTTGGCTTTCGAAACAATTCGACGTGGAACCTTATGCGACCAACGCTCTCGGCCGACTGGCCATGCGTTATGCGAAGGAGTTCCCTTCCGACGGAAAGGCTGCCGATTGCGTCAAACAACTCGCCAAAGCGGTGAAGTCAAAACGCGCGACCGCGAGAGATGGCCTGTCCCCGTGGCGAACCAAGCCAGAAAGCTGGATTGGTGGACGAGTTGGCGTTCTCGCCAACCCCCAATCGTTGAACCTCGACGAATTGGCTGAACGCCCGCCATCGTTCGCACCTTTCGCGGAAGCCATCGGATTGGCATTGCACGCACTCGGACTCAGCCGCATCAGTGGCAATCTGCTGCCGAAAAAAGGCGTGATGTCAAAACTCGGCTTGGGTAAAAGCAAAGCGGTTTGGGGCATCGACGTTGGTGCATCCGGAATCCATGCGATCAAGATGCGAGTCGAAAAAGGCTCTGACCAGCCGATCGTGGAAGCCGCCCATCGAGTAGAGCTGAAGAATCCAACTTGCCGCGGTGGATCAAAATCGGCGAGCGAATTGATCCCCGAAGCCATCACGCGACTGATGGAAGAAGTCGATGTCTCCGACTCAAAGGTCTACGCGAATTTGCCCGCATGCGAGGGCATCGCTCGGTGCTGCGAGTTGCCGCCAGTCAAAGACAAAGACGCGGAACGCCTGATTGAAACCGAAGTCAAAACCCGAATTCCGATTTCATCCGATGATCTGGCTTTGATCACTTGGATTGCACCTTTGCAAAAAGGCAACACGGTCGGGCGTCCCGTCGTGATGGCCGCCGCAACAAAGCTCACCGTCAGCCGACGTGTCGATCTACTTGGCATCGGTGGATTGAAACTGGATGGCTTGGTTCCGTCTCCGATCGCGCTGGCCAACTTCGCGGCTCACGAGTTCTCCGAGCTACTCGCACCGCCAGCCGACAAATCGGCAAAGAAGAAATCGAAGACCGGCGAGGAAAGATCGGACGATTCCAGCGAAGACGAATCATTCAGTGCGACCTCCTCCAGTAAACAACCGACGCTCGCACTGATTGACGCGGGTGCATCCAAGACAACGATGCTGTTGATCTCCCCGGTATCGATTTGGTTTTGGTCTCACGAGAGTGGTGGCGAAGACATTACCGCCGTGGTCGCTCGAAGAACCAAAACCACCGCGGAGGATGCTGAGCAATCCAAACGAAATCTGGCATCGATCCAGGAGCCTCACGAGGTCGACGACGACATTCTCGAAAAACAGGAAATCACTCGAGCTCGACTTCGAAAACTCTTCGAAGAAGCCGACAAAACGTTCCGTCACTTTGACATCCAAGAAACTTGGTGCCTCGGCTCCGCTCATCAACAGCACGGTTTCCTGCGCCGCGTGTTGATGAAATAGCTGATTCTTGTCTTCCGCGATTCCGCCAAATTTAGCGCTCTGTTGTCTCCGCCCAGCGTACCGGACTAGGATGACAACCAATCTTTGCGTCACAGACGCTCCGATGGAGACATTGTCTAGTTCTTGTTCAAGCGGAAATATCGATGAGTGCTGATGGCGGATGGCGTGTGCGACTGGCAGCGGCCTTGATTTTGACGTGTATTCTTGGCCTTCTACCCGCGGCGAAAGCCGACGCCCAGGATTCTCCGATCGATGGCGAAGGCCAAATTTTCCACAATCCAATCGCGAAGGGGGCCGACCCTTGGGTCATTCGAGATCCGCACAAACCTCGCTATCTGTGGTGCAAATCGGACAACGATCGCGGCATCCTCATTTTCGAAAGCGACGATCTCACCAGACTCGGCAAGCGACACCTCGTTTGGAAAGCCCCTGACGAAGGACCTTATTCAAAAGAAGTCTGGGCACCCGAACTGCATGCGATCGGAGATCGGTACTACGTCTACTTTGCCGCATCGGATGGCGACAACGCGAACCATCTCACGTACGTCTTAGAATCCAAAACGTCCGATCCGCTGGGTGAATTCACCTTGCACGGACCGATGGCCACCGGCGATGGCAAGGACGGCCAATCGCCCAACGTTTGGGCGATCGACATGACCATCCTCCAACACAACGACAAACTTTTCGGGATCTGGTCAGGCTGGGACAAACCGGGCAGCGACAACCAATTCCTGTACATCGCACCGATGAGTTCACCAACCAAACTTTCGGGACCTCGGGTTCTCATTTGCGACAACGACGACCACCTTTGGGAACGCGTCGAGCCGGACACATCTCAACGCGGGCTGAATGAAGGCCCCGAGATTTTCCAGGCGAAGGGAAAGACGTCGCTGCTCTATTCCTGCGGCGCTTCGTGGCTACCAACTTACAAACTTGGTCGACTCGAACTCGTCAAGGACGATCCATTGGCTGAGGGCGCGTGGCAAAAGATGCCGGAACCAGCCTTCGAAAGTACCGAAGCAGTCTACGGTGTCGGCCATTCATGCTTTGTCCAATCACTCGACGGCAAACAGTGGTGGCATATCTTTCACGCGAAAGTCGGTCCCGAACCTGGATGGAACCGAGCACTCCACTTGCAACCGATGAAAGTTGCCGATGATGGAACGCCACTCCTTGGATCGCCGCTAGACCGCACGACTCCGATTCAAAGTCCCAGCCGGCCAAACACTCAGTGAAAAAGAGTAAAGCGGACCGCTTAAGGCGGTGCGAAAAGATTCCTTGTCTTGTTCACTAAAGTAGGACATGACTTGGAGTGCTCTACTTTGGCCCTTCAAGATAGAATCAACTGGATCACTCGCCGGACGGATCACCGACCGGCGAGTGATTCTTTTTTGATTCGACTCCATTTCGCCCATCATCTGAATGTCCACTCCCACCACCACTGCCGACGACGGATTCCCTGCGACCGGACGATTGGCATCGGTCGACTACGGAACCGTTCGCATCGGCGTCGCGATTTGCGATCCCGACTGGATTCTGGCCAGTCCCCTGGAAACCCATCCGGTCAGCACGCCGGAGAAAGACGCTCAGTACTTCATTGACCTCGCGAAGTCGGAACGGATTGCTGCTTGGGTCGTTGGCCTTCCAATTCACTGCGACGGTGGCGAAAGCGACAAAAGCAAAGAAAGCCGAAAATTCGCGGCCTGGTTGAAAGAAAACACCGGACTGCCGACGCGGCTGTTCGATGAGCGTTTCACAACTGTCGCGGCCAATGCCAAAATTCGGCAGGGAAAAACAACACGAAAAAAGACCAAACAACGCGTCGATGCCGTTGCTGCACAAGTCTTGCTGGAATCGTTTCTGGAAGCCTGCCGCTACCGCGGCGAATTGGCGGGCCACCGCCTGGAAGATTCAACTTCCGATGAGTCGCTCGATGATGCATGATGGAGCAGAACGTTCCGTGTTTTGCCCGAGTCGACGCTGTGTTTTGCCCCAGTCGACGTTGTCACTGGACGAACTCAAAACCTTTCGAAGAGATGGATCGCAATGAATCGTCGCCCCCTTTCTTTTGGCTTATGCTTGCTGGCTCTGCTAGTGCTGGTGGCAGTTTTCTTCCCCGCCACTGCGAATTCGGCCGATGACGTGGATGTCATCGTGGTCGCCTCACCAGAACTGGACGCAGCCCTGCAACCCTGGATCGACATGAGATCCCAGGAAGGACTTCGAATCGCGACCGTTCGACCAGCGAACACCGCGACGCTCACCCACCAAGAAATCTGGAACGCTGGTGGAGCCGCGACTCGCTACATCGTTCTTGTTGGCGACACCCCCGATTTCGACACGCGTCGCAATCAATCGCATCAGATTCCCACCTGGATGATTCCTGCTCCGATCACCTCGCGATTCGGATCCACGTCCACGCTGCCCACCGATCTTCCTTATGGTGATCGCGACGGCGATCGGGTCAGCGACGCTGCCATCGGCCGTTTGCCAATTCAGTCTGCCGAGCAATTGGCCAGTGTGGTCCAGCGAATTGAAGCGTACGAAAACTCCGACGACTTTGGACTCTGGCGACGCTCGTTTCAATTGACCGGCGGAGTCGGTGGCTTTGGGGCGATGGTCGACACCGCCATCGAATCCGTCACTCGCGGAGTGATCACGACGGTTCTGCCAGCGGATGCGAAACCACAAATTGCCTATGCCAGTCCCAACCATCCGTTTTGCCCTCCCGGCAAATCGTTCACCGATGCGGTCCTGAATCGCTATCGCACGGGTGCACGCTTTTGGGTGTACGCGGGCCACGGCCAAATCGATCGCCTCGAACTGCTGCAAACAACCGCGGCGGATGGGACGCCGGCAGCCCGCGAACAATGGTCGGTCGAGTCTTTGCTCAATAACCAAAACGCAACGCAACTGAAACGTGCTCCCAATGGCGCCACGATCGCCGTCCTGTTGGCTTGCTTCGCCGGTGCTTACGACGCACCGGGAGACTGCTTGGCCGAACGAATGATGCTTGCCGACGGAGGCCCGATCGCGGTGATCGCGTCGTCGCGTTTGTCGATGCCCTATGGAAATGCGTGCATGGGTTTGGGGCTGCTGCAATCGGTGTATTCGGGTGGTCCTCAGAATACGGGTTGCGATCGCATCGGCGATGCGATGTTGCATGCCGCTCGCAGTCTGCAATCCCAGCAACAGGCAAAACAATCCACCATGCGAGTCATGGTCGACACCCTCGCCTCGATGATCTCGCCAGCTGGAACGGATCTCCAGCAGGAAAGACTCGAACATGCGGCGCTCTATCAACTTCTCGGCGACCCCACGTTGCGATTGCATCCACCCCAACCGCTGGATCTGTCCATCGAGCCATCGGAAGAAGACGCCCTAGCCGGCGAGACCGCTCGTTCGCTCAGCATTGCCGTCACCAGCCCCATCGCGGGAACCCTAATCATCGCGATTGAAAGACCGCTGACCGCGATTACGCAAACACCCGCTGATTCAACCAACGAACACGACGCGCACGGCACCACGATCACGGAACACAAGATCGAAGTGCCAGCCGGCAAACGCATCCTGCAAACGCTGCAGCTTCCGCTCGGAGAATCGGGTCCCTTGATCATTCGAGGTTTCGTTCATGGTAAAACAGGGTGGGCCAGCGCTGCCCAAAGAACCTTCCTCCCTGATTGACCCACCCCATGCGACTCCCCCACCTTCTGGCTTTATGCCTTCCTGCCTTTTTTACCGCACTTCCAGCCTCCGCCACCGCCCCTGAAGATATCGCGGGATCACGACCCAACATTGTCGTGATCTACATGGACGACATGGCTTATGCCGACATTGGCCCTTTTGGTGCCCAAGGCTACTCCACGCCGAACCTGGAACGGATGGCCAGCGAAGGCCGCAAATTCACCGATTTCAGCGTTTCATCCGCTGTCTGTTCTGCCTCGCGTTCGGCTCTTCTCACCGGCTGCTACCACCGCCGCCTCGGACTGTCTGGAGCACTCGGCCCGAAAGCCAAAATTGGTCTCGCGCCCTCCGAAACCACCTTCGCCGAAGTCTGCCGATCCGCGGGCTACCGAACCGCTTGTCATGGTAAATGGCACCTGGGACATCACCCCAAATTCTTGCCAACCAACCAAGGATTTGACCAGTTCTACGGCATTCCCTACAGCAACGACATGTGGCCGTTGCACCCCGACACCATCCGTCGTCAACAGAAAGATCCCCACGATCCAGGCAACTGGCCACCGCTGCCAATCATCGAAGCTGTCGCGGGCCAGCCCCCTCGAATTGTCAACGACAACGTCCAACCAGCGGATCAAGAACAGATGACGGTGGAACTTACACGCCGCAGCGTCGAATTCATCGAAGATCGATCCAGCGACAAGCCGTTCTTGCTGTATCTGCCTCATCCGATGGTCCACGTCCCGCTGTATGTCTCCGAGCGTTTTCGTGGCAAGAGCGGGGCAGGGCTGTTCGGCGACGTGATGATGGAAATCGATTGGTCGGTCGGCCAAATTCTTTCCGCGATTGAATCCATCGACCAACAAAAGAACACGCTCGTGATCTTCACCAGCGACAACGGACCGTGGCTTTCTTATGGCAACCACGCCGGCAGTGCCGGTCCCCTTCGCGAAGGCAAAGGCACTCAGTGGGAAGGCGGCGTTCGCGAACCAACTGTGATGTGGTGGCCCGACACCATTCCGGCTGGCACCACCTGCGACACGTTCTGCTCCACCATCGATGTGCTGCCAACGATTGTCGAGTTGACCGGCGGCGAGGCTCCCGAGCAAAAGATCGATGGCCACTCCATCCTGGACTTGATGTTGAATGTCCCGGGCGCGAAATCACCTCACGAATCCTTCGTCGGCTACTACGGCGGCGGACAACTCCAAACGATTCGCAACGAACGTTTCAAATTGGTTTTCCCGCATGCCTATCGAACGCTTGGTGATCGCACAGCAGGAAAAGACGGCATGCCCGACGGTTACGCGATGACCAAGTCTGGTTTGGAGCTGTACGACTTGGACGCCGACGTTTCAGAAACCACCAACGTGATCGAAGCCCACCCCGAAGTCGTCAAGCAACTGCAGGCCGCCGCGGATGCCTATCGTCAACAACTCGGCGACAAACTTCAAAAGGTCACGGGTTCAGAAATTCGCGGCCCCGGAAAGCTCACCGAAGACGATGCCCAACTGAAGTGGTGATGTCCGCGTTGACGATAATGAGTTTCTCGGTGGGGACCACCGAGAAACAGGTTGATCGCCATCCACGCAGGCCGTGACGTAGCAACGCGTAGACAAGGCTCCCATGCGTGTCACCTCTCCCGACGAAGGAGGTCGTGCAGTTTTGAAGTGCCGTGCTCGCAAGGTTGAAATCACCCTCCTGAACGCAGTTGGGGAGGTCGGAATGCGAGCGTTCAGCGAGAAGTTCCGGGGAGGTAGTGCGCGCCATATCCCATGCTCGGCCCTCACCCTCGCGTACGCCTGCACGGCGTCGCTCGACCTCTCCCCAAACTTCGTTTCGGGAGAGGTGCGCGGTGTGTAAATCTGCCGAAAAGCGGCATCAAAAAACTGCACGACCTCTTTGCCGGGAGTGGTGAGCCCTCTTTGGCGACCAATCGATCGATCCTTGACTCAACTAAACATGTGCACGTCGTACCTTTTCGGTGATCTGACAATCACAGATGCTTCACGAGGTCATGGAGAAGTTGCCCATACGTTCGCTGGGCCACTGGATCGCGACGACGCCTATCCCTCATGTGCACCGGCGTACGAACGCCGGCCGGTGTTAACAGTACAAACTTTCGCTTCGAATCAGTGACACACGGCGTTCGCCGCATACGTTCTTGAAAGGAGTCAATTCTCTTGGAAGTCGCAATACTGGGTGCTGGCGTCGCGGGTTTGGCTTCGGCGATTGCGTTGAAACAAGTCGGCATCGCGGTCCGTGTGTTTGAACGCAGAGAATCGGTGCACAATCTTGGTGCTGGCGTCGTGTGCTGGCCCAACGCAACCTTTGTGCTCTCGGAGCTCGGAATCCTAGATGAGCTGATGGCTGTCTCTGGACGAATCACCGCGATGAGACGCTTCACGCGAAACGATGTCGAGCTTGGGATTCTGGATGTTGGACAACTCGATGATGAGATGGGATGTCCCAGCCTCGCGGTGCTGCGTGAAGATCTGATGCGAGTGCTGCTGAGACGTGCCGAAGAGTGCGAAATTCCAATTGCCTTCAACACACACGCTACCTCGATTGAGCGCACTGGCGACTGTTGCCAAGTCATGTTCGATGATGGCAATTCCATTTCGCCAACGCTCATCATTGGTGCGGCCGGAAGAATGGACTCCAAGGCACGTCAATTCATCACGAATGACAATCGACCTGTCTATCAAGGATTCGTCAATTGGATTGGTATCCACCGATGGGAACAACCCGAATTCGACCGTTTGGAAGTCCATGACTATTGGGGTGTTGGAGCACGTTTTGGACTTGTCCCCGTAT
Source organism: Rhodopirellula europaea 6C (assembly GCF_000338295.1). Taxonomy (GTDB): domain Bacteria; phylum Planctomycetota; class Planctomycetia; order Pirellulales; family Pirellulaceae; genus Rhodopirellula; species Rhodopirellula europaea. The sequence continues at coordinate 36,757 of NZ_ANMO01000271.1, read as the reverse complement.
CTGCGCACACCGCCTACTGGGCGGGCGGCCTGGCTGTGTCGGATGTGTCGCTCGCCCAAGATCACCCCAGCATCGATCAGCTGAAGCAAGCGTTCGACGACTGGCCCGATCCCGTTGGCGAGATCGTACGATCCGCATCGGACAGCAACACAAAATGCGTGCCACTTTTCGATCACAACCCCGTGCCGAACTGGCATCGGGACAATGTGCTGATGATAGGAGACGCGGCGCATGCGGCGCTTCCAACATCGGGCCAGGGAGCTGCTCAAGCGTTGGAGGATGCTTGGTTCCTTGCTCGCGAAATTTCTGCGTCAGCAGGTGATCTGGAAACCGCGATGGCTGAGTTCACTCGAAAACGATTCAACAAGACGACTCGAGTCATCATGGGCGGGCGAGCTTTCGCGTCCAGCTTGTTTGAATCCGACGCGAAAGCTTGTGCGTTACGTGATCAGAAAGCGGTCGAAACAGACTACACCGCAATGGCTTCGGGAATGGCCTCTGCTTGGAGCGATGGACTGCCAATTGGCGGACAGCACTAGCTTGGGCTGATAAAGCTTGATGGTTGACGCGAAAGATGCGGTGTTGGTTTTGTTTCTGTCCCACGCCCCGAAGGGGCAGCTCTAAGATAGCCCCAGGCATCGCCTGGGGTGCGTTGCGGAGACTCCGACTTGAGACTTGAGCCCCAACGGGGCGGCCCCAAGGCAGACTCCCCAAGAATCCGCTAGGACCGCCCCGTTGGGGCTTTGCAAACTTGGTCCCGCCACAAACCAGCGAGTTGCCCTGGGCTGGCACAGGGCTGCCCCGTTGGGCGAAGTCGTGGGACAATACAGACGCGGTCCAAAGCAGTGCCAATCCCAAGAATCTGGCAGTCCAGCACTCGCCAGAACGCCAAGCCGCCGGCCTTCAGTTTTCAAGTGGAACATCGATCGCATACATTACGACTGGAGTAGTAATTCACCGGAATTCTGTTGGTCAGGCATCTTGGCAAATGACAAACCGCGATCGCGACACTCTGATCTCTGATCGCAACCATTCGGATTCAAAATCAGATCGGTTCATGCTGTCGACTGCAGACATCAACGCCTTGTCGAAGAAACGCATGTGGATACTTATCCCCGCCGCAACCGTTGGTGTTGTGGTCATGCTTGCATATTTCGCGGTAGTTGCCGCGTGGCGTGACTCCGTGGTGGCCTCTGCGAGGCAAAACTTTGGTGAATCGACCGCGGATGCACTGCCCATCGTGTTGATTCTTCCTTCGATTGGATTCTTTCTCACTGCGTTGATTTGGGGCGAACACAAATCCCAACGCTACGCATTGATCTGCCCCAACTGCAACGCAGACCTATCACGGTCCACGAAGCGCGTGGCGACGACGAGGTGCTGCAACTCTTGCGGTAAGCAGATCGTGGAGGGACCGCGAACTCATGGTCCCGAAGCATTTGAGCGACGTTCCCGAATTGAGCAACGAAAGTTTCTTATCTACTGGTTCTGGGCGTGGCCGATCTTGGGATCGTTGATGATTGGCTACCACTGGCTTTCGCCAACCGGATTCGAGGACTGCCCACACATGCTTTTCATGCCGGGGCTCATCGGCACGACCGCATCCGGCTGGGCATTCGCTCGAACGCTGGACAAACGCTATCTTCCACAGCTTGCAGGGTCTGCGATGGTCCTCTGCATTGGTTTCAGCGTTTTCTGGTGACACCAAAGATCGGCAAAACCAGTTAACGAATTGATATTGCAAGACTGCCGTGGCTTCAACACTGCTAAGGTGGACCGTTATGGGTAACACATCCAATTCGTTTGATGATTTGCCAGTCATGAGCGAGGCTGCGTGCGAACTGTCAAAACCATCGGTAAGTGCAAGATTGCTTGCGTTCTATTTGATCGCCTTCGTCATACTCTTGTTCACGATTCCTCCAACCAGCAAACACAGCTACCTGCCCGGTTTGATAATCGCGTTTCTTGTGGTGATGATTGGTGCCATCCAAGTTGCTCGCGTTGGTGCTTCAACAGCAACTGCATTCATCTACGGATGTGGTGCCTCGTTTCTATTCTTAATTCGATTAGGCCAAGTAGGTCATGTACCTCAGTGGCTCGAGGACACACCATCCACGCCTGTCGTACTCCTTTCTGGCGTCGCATGTTGTTTGTTTTCCGGCAGTTCCGCGGCGGCGATTGCAACATTCACGCGGAAGTCCAAACGCTTCCTACGTTCAAGCTGAAGCTTTCGCGGTCGTTTCACTTTAGGTGCGATCATCCAATGAATCCAATCGAACGGACCGCTTGTAATCAATGCACAACAGACAGAACTAGATTGAGATGCAAATCGCTAGTGCGCCCCGTACGCCCCGCAAAGTCGTTGACGGCAAACTGACTACGATGCTGTGTTCTACGCTCGGTTCGACAGGTCGTTAACCATCTTTCGGCATTTGAATAGTCGTGCGAAACCTTGCTGCATCCACGTAGAACCGGGGCTAACGCCCAAACGGCTAAAATGCTTTTGCCCGATCATTTTTGCCGAACTGAACAGTCACAGGACAGACGCCTGAAATGCAAGCAGAGACTCTATTTCTCGCTTGCATGACGAATGTCAGCTTTCGCCGGCCTAGCATATGCACACTGATGCTTGATGCGGCCCGTTCCAGTGGACCTGGCGAGAAGAACTCTCAAGTTGCGTGCCTAGCGGAACCACTGAGCCAGCGCGGTTGCGTGCAGTTGTTCGTATGCGTTGACGGTCGTTGACTCATTCACGTCAGGCCGCAGGAACTCCGCGATCATCTGGTCGGTTTGGTCGACCTTGCTTTCGATGCGGTGCATCCACAACGACTTCAGCGTCCCGATGCTGTCGAACAGGTCTGCTCGCATCATCATCATGACGCTATCAGCGACGCCTTGATTCGCCGCCGGCAAAGACGCTTGTTTCGCAACGTGCTTTTGAAAACCTTCTGTCATTGCGGCGCGAGTTAGCCAGGCGACCGTTTCGTGCGATGGCGTCGTGCTGCATTCTCTCGCGGCGGTGGCGTGAGATCGAGTCCGGGTGAGATCCATTCCAAACCGGGTCAACTCGGCATCGTAGGCGGAGATGCTGCCAACCAAGACGTCGATCCAACGCTCGGTCACACGTCGCAATCGATTCAGCCGAACCGCGTCACTCACACTGCAACCGCGACGATCCAAGATCGCCCATTGGACTCGGTTGCGTGCTTCCAGATGAGACAAATGGATGGCTTGCGTGATCGGCGAACACTCATCGGTTCCGTTTCGCCGGTCGATGCCGTCTCCGATCGCGGCCACGACACGTGTCAGCACTTCGCTGGCCAGAATCTCTTCCAGCACACCCATGTGGTCGGTCCACCAACATCGCATGCGGTAGAAGTCACCCGTTGATTTGACGCGATTGAACCTGGCCATGACCTGATGCCACAGGTCCAATCGATTTCGCGATGCGGACCAATACTGCGCAATGGCCTCGGGCGAAATCGGTCGGCGCTGCAACAGCATCGCTGGCCCATGATAGGCCAGGACGGAAGCAAGTTCGGTTAGCTGAACAACGTGCATGCAGAAACACTGGTAACAAGTCGGAAGACCTCCGCGGTCGAACCGATACCTATTTGCAGACGCCGCGCCGTCGGCACCTTTCCACCATCGTTTTCATCGCAAGTCACTGCGAATGGGTGACTTATGAAAAGCAGGCCCTTTCGGCCGCGTCCGCACATGCCGTCAAACGTTGTAAAAACGCCACACGAAGTGGAATCCTTGCAACGCGAAACGTTGTCGATACGAGGACGTTTTCGGGGGGCAAAGTTCCCTGCCTGTCTATGATTGCAGACGCTCCCCCGCAAAAACTCCCGGCAGCATCGCTACTCAGAAACAGCCCGCACGAACGGATCGCTCCATTTTTCGTCCGTCAGAATCGTGCGGTCGGTCAGCGTTTTCAGGAACGCGACCAGAGCCACTTTGGGCACTTCGGGCAGCCCCATCCCGTTGGCAGAGAAGTTCTCCAGCCGTCCGTCCAGGTTCGGATGCGGTTTGATGCTCCAGTTGTAGTGCTCGACGACTTGGTCAAGCGTGTGGAATCGTCCGTCATGCATGAACGGTCCGGTCAGTTCGACGTTTCGGAGCGACGGGGACTTGAACCGGCCGCGATCCATCTTGGCATTGCTGACCGCCCCCACGCCCAAGTCAACTTCGTCCGTGTCCGCGTCGACGCCGTTGACGGCAGGAGTCGTCATGGTGAAAAAGGCTGTTTGACGAGGCGGTCGCTTGGACGAATCGTATGGCTCGTCGGGCCGATGGGGATTGAACGGCAACGCGTTGCTCATGTGGCACGACGCACAATTGGCTCGCCGAAGAAAGACGTCCTTCCCCAGGTTCTCTTGTTCGCTGAAGTTAGGAAACGGCCTGCGATACGAACCGGCTTCTGCCAAACCAATGTCGTACTTCGATTGATAGGAAACGATCGAGCGAACAAATTGAGCCAACGCTTTCGCGACTCGATCGACCGTGACATCCGAAGACCCGAACGCCTTTATGAACAGAGGCGGATAAATCGGGTCCGCCGCCAATTGCGGAATCAACTTGTCCAGCTCATGGCCCATCTCGATCGGATTTTCAATTGGCATCAAGACTTGTTGTTCCAACGTACGAGCACGCTCGTCCCAGAAGAAACGACCTCGTTGATAGAAACGAGCATTCACAAGACTCATCGAATTGCGAGCGACCTTCTTTCCGTCAAAACCAACGCTCAATGGTTCGTCATCGGTGAACGACAACTCTTGTTTGTGGCACGACGCACACGAAACCGTTCCGTTGGCCGATAGCGATTTGTCGTAGAACAACACGCGTCCAAGCGTCGCTCCGTGATCGGTCAGCGGGTTGCCCGGCGGAGTGTTGTCAAAGCGTTCGACTGCGGATCGAAAGTGATCCGGCCAATCAATGTCGCTGTAGTTGAAAGGCGTCTCGGGCAGATTCAACACTCGCGTCTCAAACGCCCCGCCCTGCTCCGCCGCGTTCGACGACTTTGGAACGGGTTCCGCCGCCACACCTATTTCGCATCCGATAGAAAGCCAGCCCATCCAGCAAACGGCGACAAGGACGCTCACCGCCCTGCCCCGAACCATTCGTGAAGCAGTCCCTACGAAATGCGGATTCGTCATGCTTGGCATCGTGGCGTTTTCTTTGGAAAGCGATTTTTGACTCCGCGAGTTTAGCATTTTCACCGGACCTTTTCGCGGGCCGTTCTCTATCGAATGACCGCTGCACCGCCCTGCCCCGCCACCGAACCGCGCGCATCGCTGGCGGGTGGTGTGAATCAGCTCATTTGCAAAAACCGCGACAATCGGCGGCCAAAACGCCGGCAAACAGGGCAGAAATTTGCAATCACCAAACGCGAGTTTCTCTCGGCTGGCTCAGCGGGTACAAACGTTGGCTGACGCGCACCCTCGAAAAGGATTTTGCTGAATGTCGGATACGATCATCGCTCCCGAAATGAACATTGAAGCGGCGACGGAAATTCCCGAAACCAAACCGTTTGTTCACCTCCACTGCCACAGCCACTACAGCCTGCTCGATGGAGCCGGCGACATTGGAAAATTGGTCAAGCGAGCCGTTGATCATGGGATGAATGCGCTGGCACTGACCGACCACGGCAACCTGCACGGCGCGCTCGAGTTCTATCGCAAGGCAAAAGACGCCGGCATCAATCCGATCATCGGATACGAAGCCTACATCGCACCGGGAAGTCGATTCGACAAAGGTGGAGCAAGTAGCAGCAAAGCGGCGAGTTATCACCTGACGCTATTGGCTCAGAATCGAACTGGGTTCAAAAACCTGATCAAGCTGGCGTCGGCCGCGTCGCTCGAAGGTTTCTACTTCAAACCACGAATCGATAAGGAGATTCTGGAGAAGTACAACGAAGGCATCGTGTGCTTGTCCGGATGCGTCAGCAGCGAATTCAGTCGCGCGATTTTGAAGGGGATTCAAACCAAAGAACACGAGGAAGAAGCCAAGAAGATTGCGGGTTGGTTCCACAAGGTCTTCGGCGATCGTTACTTCATCGAGATCATGAACAACGACGTCGACATCCAACGCACCCAGCTCGAAGGCGCCGTCGACATTGCGAACAAGATGGGCCTGCCTTTGGTCGCGACGAGTGATTGCCACTACGTCAATCAGGAAGACGCGGAAGCACAAGACATCATGTTGTGCATCAATACCGGTCGTTTTCGAACCGACAACACGCGGATGAAGATGGAGAACGATCAGTTCTTTCTTCGCAGCCCGCAGCAGATGTACGAGAAGTTCCCGGGACTGGAAGACGCCGTCGGTCGTAGCCAAGAGATCGCTGACACCGTCGACATTCAGCTGGAGTTCAACAAGTACTTCTTCCCGAGCTTCCCCTGCCCCGACGAGCTGACGCCGCTGGATTACCTGCGAAAGCTTTGCGAGCAGGGATTGATGGAACGCTACGAAGGCGATGACGAGCGGATCATCGATGGAAAGCTATCCGATGAAGTGATGGCTCGTCTGGATCGCGAATTGGACGTGATCGAAAAGCTGGGATACCCGACCTACTTCCTCATCGTTTGGGACTTCGTCAACCACGCTCGTGACATCGGGATCAGTGCCACCGCCCGGGGTTCCGGGGTGGGTGCGATTGTGTGTTACGCGCTTTACATGTCGCACGTTTGTCCGCTGCGATACGACTTGCTGTTCGAGCGATTCCTCGATGAGTCGCGAACCGAGCCACCCGATATCGATATCGACTTCGAAAAGGAACGTCGGATCGAGGTTATCGACTATGTGAAAGAACGCTACGGCAGCGAGATGGTCTGCCAGATCGGAACGTTCGGAACGCTGGCAGCAAAGGCCGCGATCAAGGACACCGGTCGCGCGCTTGGCATTCCGCTTTCTCGCGTCAACCAAATCACGGAGTTGGTGCCCGATGAGCTGAAGATTACCATCGCAAAGTCGCTCGAGAAGAGCGCCGACCTGAAGATGATCTACGACGGCGACCCGGAAATCCGCGAGTTGCTCGATCTGGCGATGAAGATCGAAGGGCTGGCTCGCAACGTCGGCACACACGCCGCCGCCGTTGTGATCGCCGACAAACCGTTGACCGAATACGTGCCGCTTGGCCGCGTCCCCGGAAAGCAGGATGTGATCACGCAGTGGGCGATGGTCGACGTGGAAGCATCCGGTTTGCTGAAGATGGACTTCCTCGGACTTCGCAACCTGACGATCCTTTCGCGAACGGTGAAGTTGGTCGAACAAACGACCGGCACCACCATCGATCCGCTGAAGTTTCCGCTGGATGACAAACCGTCCTACGCTTTGCTGCAACGCGGCGAAACCAAAGGCGTCTTTCAACTCGAGTCCGGTGGTATCCGCGATTTGCTTCAACGGATGAAGCCCGACACGTTCAACGACATCATCGCGACGGCGGCGTTGTATCGTCCCGGTCCGCTCGAGGGCGGGATGGTCGACGACTACGTCAATATCAAACACGGGCGGCAGCAACCGGAGTACAAGCACCCGGTCTTGAAGGAGATCTTGGAAGAGACCAACTCGATCATGGTCTACCAAGAACAGGTGATGCGGATTCTCAACCGCCTCGGTGACGTGCCGCTGGCTAAAGCGTACACGTGTATCAAGGCGATTAGTAAAAAGAAGCAGGCACTGATCGATGCCAACCACGATGTCTTTATCGCCGGTTCGATCAAGAACGGTTTGGCGGAAAAGGACGCCGAGGACATCTGGAACCTGATCGTCAAGTTCGCCGGTTACGGTTTCAACAAGTCGCACTCCACCGCGTACGCCTTGGTCGCGTATCAAACGGCGTACTTGAAAGCCCACTACCCCGTCGAGTTCATGGCAGCGTTGCTGTCCAGCGACATCTCGGGGCGGAACTTCAAACGCAAGGATGCGCTTGTTGAGCACATGGAAGATTGCGATCGGATGGACATCGAGGTTCTGCCTCCCAATGTCAATCAATCTGATGCTGACTTCGGAGTGCTGGACGGCAAGATTCCATTTGCGTTGTCTGCCATCAAAGCCTGCGGCGGATCCACCGCGATCAGCATCGAAGAGGAACGCAAGAAGAACGGACCGTTCAAAGACATCTTTGACTTCTGCGAACGAGTCGACCCGCACGACTGTAACCGCAGCTCGATCGAAACGTTGATCAAAGCCGGCGCGTTTGATTGTTTTGGTGCGAAACGCAGCCAATTGGCCGCGGTGCTGGAACGGGCGATGCAAGCCGGAGCGAAGGTTCAAGCTGACAAAAAGACCGGCCAAGCAAGCTTCTTCGACGCGTTTGAAGAGGAAGACGATGCCGATTCAAACGGCGAGTCCAGTGCCGCGGTGCCGTTGCCCGACATCGAAGAATGGCCGGATCGCGAAAAGTTGTTGGCTGAAAAAGAAGTCTTGGGTTTCTACCTCGACAGTCACCCGCTGGCTGAGTTTGAAAACAAGCTGGCGACGTTCCGTACGCACACCACCGAATCCATGGCGGATTGCAAAGACCGCGACGAAGTCATCGTTGGTGGGATGATCAGCAGCATTAAAATCGCTCACACCAAGAATCCCAAACCGGGTGCGCCCAGCAAGTACGCCAACTTTGATCTCGAAGACATGGCTGGCAGCGTTCGCTGCATTTGTTGGCCGAAGGGATTCGCCGTTTGTGGTGAACGAATTCAGCCCGATGCCGTGGTGCTAGCCAAAGCCAAGATCGACCGACGCGGGGGTGGGGATGAAATCAACCTGATCATCGACGAGTTGACGCCGCTGGACGAATTGGATTCACGGTACACGCACGGCATTCGGATTCGTTTGGACGAAGCCGAGCACGACGAGAAGACGGTGTCCAACGTGCGTGAAATCGTTCGCGGCTACCCGGGCAACAAGGATTTGTTGTTGGCGATGCAGTTGTGCGAAGGAGAGACGGTGCACTTCAAAGCCGACAAATTCCGAGTCGACATCACGCCGCAGCTTCGCGAACGCCTGGACGATCTTCTCGGAACCGGTCACTACAAACTGCTGATGAGCAAACCGAAACGCTGACCTGTGGTCCTGAGTCCCTGTGGCACTTTCCACTTCCCAAACAAAAACCACGTGGGCCGACAGCAGCCCACGTGGTCAGAATTGATCGTCTGGTCAGCCGGACTCAGGCGTCTTTCTTCTTGCCTTTGCCTTTTCCGCGTCCCTTGCCTTTGCCCTCACCGCGTTCTTTCGTGGCGGTCATTTGCTTGCGGGCTTGTTCGGGCAATGCTGCCATCTGTTCGGGGGTCAGCATGCCCGCCACCGATGCGCGGAGTGAACGAACCGCTTTCTGTTGCTTGCTGAACAAGGCCTGTTCTTCTTCGCTGAAGCCTTCGTTCAACTTCGCAGCCAACTCCTTGCCCTTCAAACCAGCTTCACGAGCTTCCTTGTGAGCATCGTTTCGCTTCTTCATCAGTTCGGGGGTCAGGCCTTCCTCCCGCAGATCTTTGACTTGTGCGGTGAAGCTCTTCTTGGCTTCGTTCCATTTCTCTTTCTGCTCGTCGGTCAATTCGACCTTCTCGAGCGTCTTGCCGAGGTTCCCGGCCATCCATGCACCGGCGTTTCGATTTCCGCCCCGTTTTTTCTTTCCTTCGGGTTTGTCATCCGCGGATGCAGAAGCAGCCAAACAAGCAATCAATGCCAACGCGATCAAGTGTTTCATCCAAGTTTCTCCAAGAGAGGAAGGGGCGATGGGGAAGAATGTACCGTCATCAAACCCGTGCGGGGGATTAAGTTCCGCAAAACCGTCATAACGCGGCACGAAGTTGTGATCTCGGGTGCTGGAATCGGCCGCGGATTCGACTCGGGAACTTTCTAGTCTCATTTTGCATCCAACCGCCGGTGAAAGTCATCTGAACCGGATGACCGTCATGACCGTCACGCAGCGACATAAACCCTGTCAGAACAGCGTTTTTCGTTGCTTTGCGAGGCACCCCAAGTACACTCGACCCCCGCGGCCAAGCCCCAATTGCGCAGCCGCTGCAACTTATCCAAACTGCCAAAAACGAGCTTTTTCTCTGACTTTGGCTTCCATTTTCGCTACTTCCCCCGCATCCTGCTCCGCCGCGAACCAGCCCCAAATTGGTTTGTTAAGAGCGGCACGACGAGGCCAACACTGATGACGATCGGTACCCCGGGCAACTCTTCCAACATGCACAATGCCAACGAATCTGCCGCTAAGCGGCGTGATGATCGTCGCCGCCGCAGCGGATCCTCCTTGCTAGGAGGTCAATCGCGACGCGGGAAAACGCAACGAGCCAAACTGGAACGACGCCTTCAGTCGCAATCGCTCGAAGCCCGCCAATTGCTGGCTGGTCCTGAGCTGGTTGCTATCCAGCCCAACGCATCGGAGCTGATCGACAACAGCAGCACGATTCGTCCGGTCAACGGTTTGGAACTGCTGAACGTTTCACCCAACGAGCTGACGTTCCGTTTCGACGACGATTCATCCATCGATCCAAGCACGCTGGGCACGGCGGACAATCCGCTGGCCATCAGCGTGACGCGTGCCGGTGAAGACGGTGGGTTCGAAGCGGCGACGGCCGTGACGGACTTCAACACCAATGGGAATGTGTTGCTGGAATTCCGCGCCTCCGCGGCTGGCGTCAGTGGCAATGGAACGACGGTCACTTTGACGGGCACGTCGCGTCCGCTGACGACCGCTCCTGTGATCATCACGCAGGATCCTGAGAACAAAACACTCAGCCTGAATCTGAACTCCAACCCAAGTCGTCCGGCGACGGTCCGCGATTTGACTTTGGCACTTCAGGACTACAACGCAACCCAGCGGAACCTGAACCGCGACACGGTCGCCGATGGTTTCCAAGTCAGCGGACCTTCCTCTACACCCATCGGTCAATCGGTTGCCAGCAACCCCATCTCGCTGACATTGTCGGGTGCAAACGCCGCCCAGACGTTCACGGACTTGGGTTTGGGCAACGCGTTCAGCACCAAGATCGTCGCCAACCAATCCGGCGTCGGCGGACAAGGCATCTCGGTCATCGTTCAGTCGCGTGACTTCGGTGGCCCAACGGCTCCATTGGTTTCCGTCAGCGGCAAGACCATCACGGTTCAAGTCAACCGCAACGCAGCCAGCCCAACGACCATCGCTGATTTCATCAACGCGATCAACACAACTCCGACCGCAGCCGAATTGGTCACCGCGACACAAGAACGCGGAAGCACCAGCCAAACGATCGGCACCTTCGCGGGCACATTGCCACTGACCGGCGCGACGGACACTCCCGTCAACGCGGGCTACATCGGTTTGGGCAGCAACCCCAACGAAGTCGTCTTCCGTTTCGCGGAACCACTTCCCGATGACGCCTACCAAATCGAAATCTTTGGTGCTGGCGATCGCGCTCTGCGAAACCTCGCGGGCGAAGCGTTCAACGATGGCGTCGACTTCGCCGTTCCATTCATCCTGAACAAACCACCGCAAGTCCTAGCAGTGGTTCCTGAACCAATCGATGTCGACAACCAAGGCCAACGGACGCCACGGTTGAACATGATCGATGTGTACTTCACCGAAGACGTCGATGTCGCCAACTTGGCCAACCAAACCGAGTTGTTCCAACTGATCTTCACCCGCGATACGGTCACGGGTGCGGATGACGATGTCTTCACTCCAACGGACATCTCGCCCATCGCTGGCAAACCCAATGCGGTTCGCTTGACGTTCGACGACTTCCTGAATGACGGCAACAGTAACTTCAGCTTCTCCGAAGTTCCTGACCTGACTCAGCAAACCAACCCACCGATGCCAATCGACCAGCTGCCCAAGATCCCGGGCGCTATTCGATTGAAAGTCGGCAACGACAGCGCGTTGCCCATGACTCCGGGCAATGTTTCGGTGGCAGCCGACGCTGGCGACAGCTTTGACACCGCAGCGGTCATCAACAACCTGGCCGGAATTGGCCAAGGACAAACCGCCAGCGTTCGTTTGACCGGGGGCGAGATCGACAATCCCAATCCAAACGATCCGCTCTACACGCTCGACTTCCCTGGTGGTACGGACTACCAAGGCGTTCGCAACATTCGCGAAGACGATCCGAGTCGCTTGGAACGCACCGTTCCGTTGGACGTGTGGCGTCGAGGTGCGGACACGTTCGATGGCGTGACGACCGCTTACTACAACTTCCCTACCAGTTGGTTGGGCGACGATCCGAGCAGCAGCGGTTTGGATCTCGACAAGACTTACATCAACCAGATCACCGCGGAACAAAAACAACGCGTTCGCGAAGTCATGTCGCTGTTCAGCGAATACTTGGGCGTTCAGTTTGTTGAAATCGGTGACACCGCATCGGGTGCCGTCACCAGCATCCCATCGGGCAGCCCTTTGTTGAGCATCACCCTGGGTGAGCTCTACGGCAGCGTCGATGACAACCTGACCGTCAACAGTGCGGTTGGCGGAGTGACGTTGGACACGCGTCCGCTCGACATCAACGGCCAGACATTCTTGGGCGTCGATCCAAACGCTGCTTCGATCGGTGATCGTCAGCTCTTGGTGATGGATGCGCAAGACTTTGACGCCAGCGTCGATGATCAAACAGGCGGCGAGTTCTTCCGCGGTGCGTTCTTGGGCATTGGCCAACTGCTTGGATACGGCTACTCCGATCACCTTCCACAACCTGTCACCCAGTCGACCGGTTCGGTGCTCGAAGGCGTGAACCCCGAGTCACCCGACGTGGTCGACTTCTCGTCGCAACTGGGCGATGACAACGAAGCGTTGTTCCCCAGCCCATCGGACATCGTCAACGGACAATACTTGTTCCGTCCGGAAGCCAACGACATTGACTTGTACCGATTCGAATTGACCGAACCGGGCAAGCTCTCGATCTCGACGGTTGCTCAGCGTTTGAGTCTCTCCAGCACGCTGGACACGGCCCTTCGCCTGTACAAACAAGTCGGTGCTGACGAATACATCGAAATCGCCGCCAACGACGATTACTTCAGCGACGATTCGCTGATCGAAATCGACATTTTGGAAGCTGGCGACTACGTCGTCGGTGTCAGTGCGTCTGGCAACAACTCGTACAACCCTGTGATCACCGGAACCGGAATTGGCGGTGTGACCGAGGGGACTTACGAATTGGTCATGTCCTACGAAACGGCAGCTGCCAGCAACTTACTGGACACGCCGGTCAACGGAACCGCGGCTCAACCGCTCGACGGCGATGCGGACGGACAACCCGGTGGCGAATTCAACTTCTGGTTCAACCCAACCAACCCCGACGCGGTCATTTACGTCGACAGTGTCACGGGCACGAACCTTCCCGACCGCAACTTCACCACGTCGGACGTCAACCAGTTTGACTTGTTCGTCACGATGGGAACGCCAACCAAACCCGTCGCCGAAATTGACGACGCGATCCGTTTGGCTGAGTTCCGTTTGAACAACGGCGGCACGCCAGTCACCAAAATTCGCGTGATCGGCGGCGGTAGCTACGAAATTGGACGTTCGGCGTTTGGAAACGCTTTGAAGGATGGTACCAGCCTCGATGTTCCACAGGACATCGCGTTGGTCATCGACGGTGGTTCGGAATTCAAGATGTCGCGCAGCCGAATTGGCGTTGGCAGCACCTCCGAATCGGTCGATCGCAGCAACTCTTCATTGCAAATCTTGGGCACGCCTTTCGATGCGGTTAGCTTTGCCGGACTGAACGGACAAGTCGGCTCATGGGGCGGTATCGATCTGCGTGGCGACATCGACTACGCCGACGACAGCAAGACCAACATGGAAGACAACGCCGTCTTCCTCAACCACATCCAATACGCCGACATCCAGCACGGTGGTGGTCAGGTTTCGGTCGATGGCCAAACCCTGACGATCTCGCCAATCGAGCTCGCCGATGTCCGCGCAACGATTCTGAACAACCAGATCCGAAACTCGGCCCAAGCCGCGATTGCAGCCACGCCGAACACATTCGCCGAAACACGATTCGACGAATCGCAGTATCAAAACCAGGTCGCTCCTGGCGCGTCGACTCCTTCGTACTTCACCAGCGATGTCACTCGCGTCGGACCACACATCCGCGGCAACGTCCTGACGAACAACTCGATCAACGGGTTGCAAATTCGTCTGCTGACGCCCACCGGCGGTGACCTTCAATCGCTCGACGTCAACGCTCGCTTCGATGACACCGACATCGTTCACGTCCTGACCGAGAACCTGTTGATCGAGGGCAACCCTGGTGGCGTCAACGCTGCCAACGAAGCTCCAAGCGTTTTGTTGGTTCGCACCGCAGCAACTGCCACTCCGGCGACCGCTGATGGATTGGACGCGGGCAACTATGTCTACCGCATGACATTCGTCGACCAAAACGGTTTCGAATCGACACCAAGCGACAACACCACCGCGGTCACCGTCCCAGCGAATGGTTCGGTTCAGTTGTCTGGCTTGCCAACCGTTCCGGCTTCCAGCGAGTTCTCCGGTCGTCGTCTGTATCGAGCCACCGTTGACGCCAACGGAAACCCTGGCGAATTCCGCTTGGTCGCTCGTTTGAACACCAGCGATACGTCGTTTAGCGATTCGACCGCCGAAGGCAGCAACCTGCTGAACCCAAGCATCATCGCGGGCACGTTGTTGGCGGGAGCCAGCAGCACGATTCAAACCAGCTCGATCCCGAACCCAGCCGCTGGCGGAACGGGAATGGTTGAGCCGGGCCAATACGTTTACCGGTTCACATTCGCAACCGCGGATGGCACGGAAGTGGGACCAAGTAGCGAATCGCAAATCATTGAAACGATCGACGAAGGTTCGATCAGCGTTTCCGGGATCCCAGCCGCTCCAGCCGGCAGCGGATTTGCATCGCGAATCGTTTACCGTGCCGAAGTTTCCAGCAACGGAACCGTTGGCGAATACCGCCAAGTCAGCGTTCTCAATGCAACGCAAACGTCCTTCACCGATGCCGCTTCGATCGGTACCGATCGTTTGGATCTGCTCACCGTCACGGCTCCTTTGCAAGCCCGTGCTGGTCGTCTCGATCCGAGCTTGGTGATCGATCCAGGCATGATTGTCAAACTCGACGGTGCACGCATCGACGTGACATTCGGATCGCACCTGTACGCCGAAGGCACAGCGAAAGAACCGATCATCCTGACCAGCCTGAACGACGCTCGGTATGGAACCGGCGGAGCGTTCAACACCAACAACATCGCTCAGGGCACCAACGACGGCCAGAATGAACTGTCGCCTGGCGATTGGTCTGGCGTCTACCTGGCCTTCGGTGCGGACGCATCGTTTGACCACGCTGTGTTGGCTGGTGGCGGTGGAACCTCGCGAATCGAAGGTGGCTTTGCCAGCTTCAACGTGTTGGAAGTTCATCAAAGCGGTCTGCGAGTCGCCAATTCGCGATTCGAAAGCAACGCCGATGGCCGTGGCTTCTTGAACGACAGCGGCAACAACACCAACAACCCGGAAGACCCACGCGAACAACGTGTCGGTCGAGTCAACAACGCCAGCGGCACGGTCTTCGTCCGCGGTGCTCAACCAGTGGTGGTGGACAACGAATTCGTCGATGGCAGTGGCCCAGCGATGAGCTTCGACGTGAACAGCTTCTCATGGCAAGAAGTCACCGACCTTGGTCGCTCAACCGCGTCGCGCGACTTTGGAATCGGTTCTCCGGTTGAAGACAGCCTCAATCGCTATGAGATTTCCGGCAACAGCGGTCCATTGATCGCTGGTAATGCGATCGATTCCGCAACCGTTTCGGATGACGATGTCGCTGCGGGAATCATCACCGCCGGTCTGAACGGCTTGGAAGTTCGCGGCGGCACCGTGGCAACCGAAGTCGTTTGGGACGATACCGATATCGTTCACATCGTTCGCGACATGATCGAAATCCCGAACCAACACATCTACGGTGGGTTGCGTTTGGAAAGCGACGCTCGTGGATCGTTGGTTGTCAAATTCCAAAACCAAGACCTCGATGTCGAAGACGTCTTGCTGCGTCGCCAAGCTGGTATCGTCGCCGGTGGTACGCTGCTGACGGCAGAGAACGAAATGCTGGACATCGCCGATCGAATCGGTGGCAGCCTGCAAATCGTCGGCCAGCCTGACTTCCCCGTCGTGTTGACCAGCTTGCTCGATGACACCGTGGGTGCCGGCTTCACTCCAGACGGCCGTGCCAACATCGACACCGACAACAACGGCGTCCGTGTCGATGCCGATGGCAATCCAATCTCGATTCTGACCAGCGACACCGGCGGAGGCCAAGAAACGCCTGCGTTGTTGCCACTGGGACAAGAGTACGATCGCACCGATCGAACCGAAGTCGACAATGGCACAACGATCGACAACGACATCGATCCCAACTCGCCTGGTTACCTGAACACAACCGTCTTGGGCGGTGGTGAACTGCAAAACGTCGTTGTCACTGGCATCGACCAGAACAACGGCGGTGCATTGCTGGCTCAGCAAAACTACGCGTTCTTGTACACGACCTTCATCGAAGTCACCAGCGACTTCGGAACACGCACACGCATTCCATTGATCAATGCGTTCGGACCAAACGACAACCCGAACCCTATTCTGGTTGGCCCCGACCGCGTTCGCAGCAGCGGCGTCTTCACCGCATTTGGCCGTGAAATTCGTTTCACCGCGGAAACGTTCATCGTCAATAACCGCGCCGTTGCCTACACCAAGCTCGATTTCGAAACCGTTGACGGTGCGAACTTCACTGCCGGAAACATCGGTGCGATCCGAGTCATCAGCTACCTTGACCAAGGTGTCACCGCCGACGATGCGGATGTTCTGTATCAAATCGGTACGCCCGGCCAAGCCGACTTCCGCTTGATGACGTTGAACGAAACCGCTCGCGTTGGATTCACTCACGGTGGTGTCTACGAGAACGATTCGATCAACCAGTTCAACGCTTCTTACAGCGGCTGGGTCACCGATGACGCAGGCGATCTGCTCAACCGTCTGAACACCGTTCAGAACGGATTGAACTTCGACATCGCAGCCAACATCAACGGCGACATCCCTGGTGCTTTTGGTCCCGTTGCCGGTTCCGCCAACTTCGATGGCGTTTCCAGCGGCACAACGGCGATCAGCCAAAACGGTCAACCTGCCGACATCGAAACCGCTCACGTGTGGCAACTCAGCGGCGGCACCGACGCTGCTCGACTGACCTCGTTTGTCGAATGGATTCCATTCGATCCTGCCAACCCAGCCAGCATCACGTTGCCGCAAAGCATCGACGGTGCGGGATCATGGGACGGGATCACGATTCGCGAAGCAGCATCTGACGCGAACGTTTCAATCACCAGCGAAAACGAACCTGGAAACGTTGGCAACAGCGACACCAACGCGACCCCATCGACATCGCAGTACCTCGGCGAACTCGCCCCATCGATCGCAGCCGGCGACGAATCACGTCGCATTGGTTTGATCGTCGAAGGTGAAATCAGCAGCCGTGGTGACGAAGACGTCTACGCCTTTGTCGCAGAAGCTGGCACGCAAGTTTGGCTGGACATCGACCGAACGAATTCCAACCTTGACACGGTCATCGAACTGATCGATGCCAACGGCAACACGCTGATCCTGTCGGACGATTCGCTCGAAGAAGCCCGCCAGATTGAAGAACTGCTTTCCGTCGACCCGACCGATCCAAACGCCGCCGCTCGCCGTGCCGCTCTGCGTGAAGAAATCGCTCGTCGTAGCGGTGGTGGCCTGAACGGCTACGATATCGACCAAGTCTTGGGTCTCGGAACCACGTTGGTGGACGCAACCGCCGACGACTCGATGTTCCAAGACAACTACTCGACCAACGCCCGTGATGCCGGCATGCGGATCATCCTGCCGGGTACGACGGGACAGCGTTTGCTGTATCACGTTCGAGTTCGCAGCGGACTGACCGACACCGCTGAATCGGTGACTCTGCCCGATGGCGGCGGATTCCTGACCAGCGGCGATTCGCTGGGCAAAGGCCGCACGACCGGTAGCTACCAATTGCAAATTCGCTTGGGCGAAGACGACGTGTTCGCAGGAACACAGGTTCGCTACAGCGACGTCCGTTTCGCGACCAACGGCGTTCAAGTCATCGGCGGTCCGATGCACAGCCCACTCGCCGGCGATGATTTCGAAACCGAATCACCCAACGGCACGTTTGCCGACGCACAACGTTTGGGTCTGTACGACGGTCAGTACACGTCCGATGGAACTATCACGACCTTGGCCGATGGCAGCATCGTGCTGAACCGTGATTCGGGTGGCATCGACCGAGTCGACATCGACTTGGAAAACGCCGCGGGTCCATTGTCCAGCGACAGCCTGTCGAAGAACATCTCGGGATCGTTGACCGACGGCGGCGACGTTGACTGGTACGAATTCGAAATCGACTACAAGCAACTCACGCGAGACGACGCGGCGTTGTACTTGGCGACCGTGTTCGACCTCGACTACTCCGACGGATTGGCTCGTGCCGACACCGCACTTTATGTCTTCAACGCCCTTGGTGAGCTGGTTCTCATCGGTGGTGACAGCAACGTTGCCGATGACCAGTCATCCGCTGGTGCTGGCTTCGACCCGTCGGATCTGTCACGCGGTTCGTTCGGAACGGCCGACCCATACATCGGTTCGGCTGAACTGCCCGAAGGCACCTACTACGTCGCGATTTCGAACCAATCGCGTCAACCCGCTGTGTTGGATCAGTTCACCAACCGTGACACCGCCAACCCATTGTTGCGATTGGAACCAGTCGACTCGATCCGACGCATCGCGGAAGAGAACTTCTCGAACTCGAGCTTCTTCTATCCCGGAACGGCAACGACTCCAGTTCAGCCAGTCTTGTTCGATGACAACTCAATCCTCGACTACTCGCTCGACGACGTCGTGCTGTACGTCAACACCGGAACGACGTTGTTCGTGGTCAACCCATTCACGGGCGAGAACTACGGCACGATCGGTAACTTCGGTGACGAAATTCGCGACATCGCGTTCACCGCCAACGGCGAACTGTTCGCTTACACCGGGTACGACGACCGTCCCGCTGGCGACACCACGTGGACCTACAACCGAATCGACACCGCCACCGGTCAGCTCAGTGCTCCGCTCAGCGTTGGTGCGGGCATCGAAACGTTCCACGACCTGGACGTCGAAGCCCCACCGGCTCAGCAGATTCTGGATCAAGCCAGTGATGACGGAATCGAAGTCGAAGGCATCACGATCCGAGCACGTTTCGGAACCGAAACTGGCTTCTTCATCGGTAACCGTCCGACCGCACAACAAGGTCTGACCTACACCGAGAACATCCTGTATGCCTTCAACGAGGAAACAGGTGAAGCGACCGGTCCGGTCTTCGATCTCACGCTGTTCAACTCAGGTGCCGGTACAGATCGCCGCGAAATCGGTGCGATCGACACGTCGATTCCAATCGGCAACCAAGACACCCAGTTGGGCATCGCCAATGCAACGGCCAACAACGCCAACGGCTTACCCGTCGCCCGTTTGTTCGACGGTGACACGTTCAGCCTGACCAACGGCACCGAAACCGAAACGTTCGAACTGAACCAAGGCTTCACGATTTTGGCGGCTTCCCCAGCCGACGCCTTGACCGGAGCCACGTTGCCAAACGCCGCGATTCCGATCGCGACCGACACGACGCTGGATCCTGCCAGCATTCTGAACAACACGTTGTTGACCGTCGAAACGCCCGGCAATGCTCCCGTGACATTCCAAATCACGGACTCCACCGCCGCGATTCCACCGGGCAACATCCGAGTCCAACTGGATCGCACCTCTGATGCCGTTGTCTTCATCGACAACTTGGCATCGGTGATCCGTCAACAGGGGATTCCAGTTTCCGCCAAGGGAACTCAGTTGGCATTGCCTACCGCAACCAACGTTCAGTTGGCCGGTCCTGGTGCCACCGCCGCTGACGGTATCGCATTGGTCGGAAACAACAACGTCACCGCCGGCAACATCGCCGTCACCTTGCTGCCAACCGACACCGCCGAAACGATCGCTTTCCGCATCTCGCAAGCGGTTCAAGCGGCCAACACGGGAGGAGCCCTGCCAACCGTCACCGCGACGCCACAAGGCAACTCGCTGGCCATCACAGGTGCGATTGCCAACGTCAGCAGCGTGACCGGAGCCATTCGTGCGGGTGGTTCGCCAAACGGCGGAACGATCACCGGCGTCGAGCTCGTCGGCAACTCTCTGTACGGAGTCAGCGACAACGGTGGCTTGTACTTTGTTCCGAGCGGACAACTCAGCGGAACCGGCAGCCGCTTCGTCGGAAACTATGTTTCGACCGCGACCGACCTGATCGGATTGAACTTCACCGGTCTGCGTGCCGGACCAAACAGCGTCGAAGATGGTGCCTACAGCGATATTTTGTTCGGAACGACCAGCAACGGACGCATTTACGCGTTCAACACGCAGGGCGAACTCCAGCCAATTTTCGCCGGTGGACGCAACTTCATTGAAACGGGAGTCTTTGGTGCCTTGGGTCTGGACTTCAGCACCCTCGACTACAACCTCTGGCACGTCGCCGGTGCTCGCGCCGATGACGCCGGGCACGGCTACAACCAAACCTTCAGCGACACTCGCGTCGGTTACACCGGCGGCAACTCCCTGCAGTTCAACTACACCGCGGGTGCCTTCAACGGCAACTACAACTTCGGTGAAGCTCCTGTTCAGAACCTGAACACGGTGAACGAAAACGTCCGTCAGGATGGCCAGAGCGTTCAAAGCACCTACAACCTGCCTGGTGGTGCCAAGGGGATCGTTCAGTCCAACGCTTTCAGCCTGGAAGGATATGCGTCGGCTGACTTGCCGACGATGTACTTCAACTACTTCCTGGAAACAGATGGAGTTGACGACGACACGCAAACCGACAACGACGACGATTTGTTCGCCGAAGATCGTGACACCCTGCGTGTCTACGTCATCGACCAGTTCGGTGTCGAGCACTTGGTCGCGACCAACAACGAATCCCGCGGCGACTTCAGCTTCGACGATGAGTTCGATGACCCGGCACAAGTCGGCATTTACGACGATGACATTGACGTCGATGTTCAACAGTTGTTCGACAACACCGGCACATGGCGTCAAGCTCGCGTGCCGCTGAACGAGTTCGCCGGTCAAAGCAACCTCGCCCTGCGAATCGAATTCGCAACCGCCGGTACCACCGCGACGAACACCGCAGAAATCCGAACCGTTGCCGCCAGCGGATTGACCGACGGCGAGACATTCACGATTGGCGGACAACTGTTCTCGATCGATTTGTCGCCAACGATTGCGTTCCCATCGGGAGCACAACTGTCGCAACTGTTCAGCAGCGGACCAACCGCCGAAGCAACCTTCACCGTCGACGGCCAAGAGTACATCTTGACCGACGGAACTCGCACCGTTTCGGCCGACCAAATCGAAATCGATGTGACCGACGGTCAACCGACCGCCCTGGCCACGTTGACCGCTGCCGATGTCGCGGCGGCTGTCAGCACGACATTCGACACCAGCGTCAACGTCCAGCGTTTGGTTCCATCGGGTGCTCAACTGGCGGTCTTCTACCAGAATAACCCGGACGAATTCCGCACCGTTTTCATCAACGGCACTGAATTCCTGTTGGACGATGGTTTCCGCGACACCGCGGATGCTACGGCTCAGATCGCCGGAACGGCTCTGGTACCCGTCGACATCCTGGCGGTTTACCAAACCTTCGATGACGCCGATCCAGATGTCGATCAAGTCGTCGACTTGTCTCAAGAAGATGTGGCTCGTGTCCTGTCCGCTGTCATCGGCGAAACCGACGGAACGGTCGACTACGATCAATTGGTCCCAACCGGGAACCAACTTTCCGCTCTGTACAGCGACGCATCCGAAACCTTCGTCGTCGAAATCGACGGCGTCGAGTACGTGCTCAACGACGGAACGCGATCGATCCAAACCGGTCAAGTTTCCGTCGCGATTGCCGACTTCGCTCGATCGGACATCGGAGCTGAACTGCAAGCCGTCGTCGAACAGAACACCGGCGTTCAATCGCCTCAGTTCACCACCGTCGACAACTTCGACTTCAGTGACGCATCGGATCCAGTCGATCCGTTTGGCAACCCGAACCCAGCCGGTGCAGTGGGTCGCAACGACCTGCTCTTCCAAGCAACACCGCTTCCATATGTCGACGGCAATACCCAAGTCTCCGGTCGCGGAACGCTTGGTACCGTCACACCAACCGGTGTCACCAACCTCGGCGACGTGGACTTGTCCAGCGTCGAAGTGGCCGCTGGAACGACGATCACTGTCAGCACGCTCGCCGACAACCCAGGCATCGACCTGAACGTTCGCTTCTTCGATTCAACCGGAGTCGAACTGCGAAGCCCAACCGGTGGTTTGCTAGCGGTTGAAAACGCCGCCAACGGAACCGTTTCCGTCACGGCACCTTCGGATGGCGTGATCTACATCGGCATCAGCGGACCTGAAAACGGCGATTACGATCCTCGCGTTTCGGGAACGACCAGTGCGGCTCAAGTGGGCGGCTACGACGTCACCGTTTCGATCAACCCACAACTGGACGTTCGTGCGAACTCCTCCGTGGTTGAATTCAACGGCGTTGGTTCGGTCTCCGTCTCGACCGGCAGCGGACTGCGTGTTGGATCGCAAAACGCACTGCCAGGTATTCCGATTCGAATCAGCCAATCGGCTACTTCGCAAGAAGTCGCTGCGGCACTTCGCCAAGCATTGGCAAACCGATTCACCGATGGCAACGAAACGTTGATTCCATTGGTTGGATCCGCCGTTCGATTGCCAAACTTGACGATCAACGACTCCGGACCGTTTGCTTCCACCGAGCAGCGATACGGGGATCGCTTTGGTGCCAACGGCCGTGGTGCTGCCGCCGACAACGAATCCAACGGAGCCTTCATCGATGACATTATCATCGGATTCGCCGAACGCGGCGAAATGGTCAGTGCGGCCAACCCGATCGGTGCCAACGAAGACTTCGTGTTGGATCAGTCGGTCAATTTGACCACTCCGGCCCAACCAACACAGCCGACCGTTTCGGGTTCCTATCAACTAGAAATTCGCGACGCATCGGAATACGTCAGCAGCGGCGAAGTTCCTGCCTTCACACCACAAGTCCAACGCAACGCCAATGGCACCGCGGTTCAAGTGGCCGTTGCTCCCGATGGGACGCAGGTCCAAGCGAATGCGAACGGCCAGTTCTTGGACGGCAACGGTGCGGCACTGGATCTGACCGGATTCACCGGACCGTTCGGCATCAATATCGATGACGGATCGTTGGTCGCCCTGGATACTTCCGGTGAACCAGTCCAACTTCGCGGTGTCGCCTTCGACGCTCGCTTCCGCACCTTCGACACCAACGAACGGCTCAGCAGCGGCATCACATTGACCGCCCTGCCCGCCTCGGAAATCGAAGACGGAGCAACGTTCACGTTGGCCGACGCCAACACACGTTTGACATTCGAATTCGATATCCTGAACGACTTCGGTGCCAGCGATGGATTCGTCAACGATGACAACCGAGTCGTCGTGCGATTGCCTCGAACCGCATCGGCTGCCGAAGTTGCCAACGAAATCATTCGCTTGATCAACTCCAACCAAGTCCAAGCGGTGATCGACGGCAGTGCGGCTCGTTCCAACGGAACCGTGCCACCAGCCAGTGCCAGCTCGCCAAACGCTTTGGTCAACGCTGACACACGTATCAACCTGTACGGCGACCTCAGCCTGCGTCCTGACACAGCCGGACGCCCAACATTCGCGAACATTGAAATCGCTGACTTGCGTGGTGACACCAACCGTGTCGACGAATCGCAAGGCGTGATCATGATCGAGAACAACCGGTTCTTGTTCAGCTCCAACGCCGGTGTCGACATCAACCGTGACGCATCCGCCCGAGTCACCTCGGACGACTTGCGTGACGCGACGCCTTCGATCCTTACCTACGCTCGCAACCTGATCGAACTCAACACTGAGAACCTGATCCCAGGTGTGGTCGTTCAGAACAACGTCATCGCCTTCAACGCGGACGCTGGAATTCGCATCACCGGCTTGGACGGCAACGGTGCTTCGGCACAAGACCCGGTCGGCTTCGATCGCATTGTCAACAACACGTTGGTGGGTGGACCGATCGAAAGCGGTGCGGAACTCGGCCCCCAAGTCTTCGAATCGATCTTGTTCGACCAAGGTGGCATCTCGTTCGCCGACGCGGTGGTACAAGACACGTTGTCGCTCGGCCCAGACGTCAGCTCCGAATTCACGGATTCCGAAGCCGCGTTGGGATCGCCTGACTGCCACGGCATCGGCCCAGAACCGACCTCGGGACAATTCACGTTCTCGTTGGGATCGGGCGGACAAGCGACGTTCTTGTTCCAAGACAACCTGTTGGTCGGTGACGGAACCTCCGCCCCTGACTTGGTCATCTTCGAATCGGGAACACCAGAACGCGTTGCGGTTGAAATCAGCCGCGATGGCGTGACGTTCTTCTCGGTTGGCCAAATCTTCGGCTCGGACAACACGATCGACCTCGATTCATTCGGCTTCGGCCCGAACGATCAATTCGGCTTCGTTCGCCTGACCGACTTGTCCACCTCGGGCACGTTCGACTTCGGTGCCGCTGGTGCTGACATCGACGGCATCGGTGCGATCTCCACGATTGCTCGTGAGATCTACACGCCGGGCAGCCAAGGCATCGTCGTTCAGCAGAACTCAGCTCCGACGATCCTGAATAACATCGTTGCCAACTTCCAAACGGGCATCGCCGTTGCATCGCCTCAGAACAACGTTCCTGGCGACGTCGATGTCTCGGGTGACTTGACCGTCATCGGTGGCAACACGTTCTTCCGCAACGCCAACAACGCGACCGCTGGCAGCACTGGATTGTTTGCTCAATTCATCAGCCCGTTCCAACAAATCTTTGTTGACCCGGTCAATCTGGTCTTCACTCCGCAAGCCGGCACGGCAACGATCGATAGCGGCATCAGCTCGCTGGAAGATCGCTCGTCGCTCGAAACCGTTCGCGGTGCGATCGGCTTGCCACCAAGCCCAATCGTTGCTCCGGTCTACGACCTCAACGGTCAGCTTCGTACTGACGATCCAAACGTTGCCTCGCCAAATGGTCTCGGCTTCAACGTGTTCGTCGATCGCGGAGCCGAAGAACGCGGCGACAACGACGGGCCTCGCTTCGTCGTCACATCGCCACGCGGAGACGACCTGTTCAACTTGGCCGGTCAAGCCTTCAGCGTTGGAACGATCCACGATGCGTTTGAAATTCAACTCATCGACGGAATCGCTCCCGCCGACGCAGCACCTGGAGTTGGCATCGACGACTCGACCGTTCGTTCCGAACTGGTTCGCGTCACTCGATTCTTCTCCGACAGCAACGAAGTTGAATTGCTGTCAGAAGGCGTTGACTATCGATTCAGCTACGAGCCCGGCGACAACAAAATCCGCCTGACTCCGATCGGTGGTGTGTGGCCAAACAACGCCACCTACACCGTCGAATTGCTCGGCAGCACACAGTCCGGCGATTCGGTCGGTGTCCTGAAAGCCGAACAAGGCCGCGTGTACGCCGATGGTGCCACCACGCAAGTCGGTGACAAGATCTTCGAAGCTGACACCGGCATCGGACTCTCGATCCTGCCAAGCGAGTTGACTCGGGTCAATCCGCTCACCAACCTGATCGAGTCCAACATTGACGGACAACTCGTGACGATCTTTGACGGTGTCAACGAAGTCACGTTCGAATTCGACACCGAAGCGATCGCCAACGTCGCCGAAGGAAACGTTCCCGTTCGTCTGCCTGCCGCCGCAACCGCGGAACAGATCAGCGACATCTTCGCTCGTGCAATCAACGGCACCGAATTGCAACTCGTTGCGATCCACATGCAAGTCGCTGATGATGCCACGATCGAAACGGGTCGTCTGCAACTGCTCGGCACCACCGCCGCCAGCGAAAACAGTTACGTCTCGTTCGAAGCGGACAGCTTCCTGCGTCACACCAACCATGTGTTGGACGTCACGCTGCTGACCACCACGACGAATGGCGTCAACGACTTCGACGGTCAACAAGTTTCGATCTTCGACGGACAACAAGAACTCACGTTCGAATTTGACTCCAACGGTGTCGCCGCGGCGAACGCTGACGTGGTCGTCGCAATCCGAACGGATTCAACCGCCCGTCAAATCACCGCTGAGTTGCTGGCCGCGATCAGCACCGCGGGACTGAATGTCGAAACCTCCGGAGCCACCGGCAACTTCCGAATCTCGGGAACCAACGGACCGATTTCTGTCACCTCGCTGACCGACTCGATCATTGTGGAAGGCAACAGCGAAATCGGCACCTCGTTCGGCTTTGGTCTGATCGTGCCAACCGAAGAAGGCCAGGTTTCACCTCAGGTTTCCGACGGTCAAACCTTCACGATTTCGCGTGGCACGGCACAGGCTGTCACCTTCGAACTCGACTTCGACGGATTCCTCAACGATTCCAATGCGGTTGCTGTTTCGATCCCAGGTGGCGGATTCGGTGGATCAACACCGGATCAAGTCGCCAATGCCTTGGTGGCTGCTATCTCGGCCAACTTCGCGGGTCTGTCCCCTGTCAACATTGGCGGCGGACGCGTGACTCTCGGTGGCGACGATCAATACAGCTTGAACCTAGCCAACACATCGTTGTCACAATCCGGATTCGCCGGCCAACCCGCGTCGATTCCTGTGATCGTGCCACTGGACGATGTTCGCAGTGCAGTCGTCACCGGACTGGAACAATCCAGTGCGACCAAGTTGGCTGCGATCCAGCCAATCATCGACATCCTGTCGATGTCGCAAACCGGCGTCAAACGTATTGCTGCTCTCTACGGCGAAGCCATCTCGGACGCTTTCGCGAGCGAGATTGCTGCTGGAACAGTTGTGGTTCAACAGCCTGATTCACGCATCCTGATCGAAGGAGCCTCCTTGGTTCGCGGTCAGTCCGTGATCAGCGAACGAATCACCGATGAAGTCGGCAACCAATTGCTCGCCGGTGAAGCGATCATCTTCGTGGGCAACCCGCTCGACTTCGGTGACGCAGCCGATCCTCGCACTCCAGTCAGTGTCGATGACAACGGTCCTCGCCACGTCATCACCGAAGGCTTCCAACTGGGTGACCGAATCACTGCCGATGCCGGTGGCGTCGACAATGGCAGCGGAACGGCTGACTCGAACGCCGATGGCGATGACGGAGTCGCAATTCTGGGTGCGATGCGACCTGGCTTCTCGACTCAGTTCGTCATCGATGTTCAATCGCCAACAGTGGGCGGAGTCACACCTGCCTTCTACTTGGACGCTTGGTTCGATTGGAACGGCGATGGAACATTTGATGAAACCGAAGTCGAACGCTTCGGCAGCATTGGCTCCGGTGTCGCTCGCGTCATCGGAACCGGTGGAACGACCGTCAACATCAACGTGCCATCCACGGCTGTGACGGGTGAGATCCAAACTCGATTCCGTTTGTCCAACGAATCGGGACTCGGGTCCGGCGGCTTGGCTCAATCGGGTGAGGTCGAGGACTACACGTTCACGATCAACAACAACCCGTACCAGAACCCATCGCTGATCCACGACGTCAATGCCAGCGGAGCGATCACACCACTCGACGCTCTGTTAATCATCAACGCGATCAATGCAGCTGACGGCGACATCAACCTGGCAAACATTCCTGCGGGAATCACGTTGCCTCAGTACCCCGATGTCAACGGCAACGGCACCGTCTCCGCGTTGGACGCTTTGATCGTCATCAACCGACTGAACGAGATCACCGGACCGGGCCAAGACCCAACCGGTGCGGGCGAACCTCTGCTCGCTTCGTCCTCGAGCACTTCGGTCTACTCGGCGGTCTCCGATGGAGTCCTGGCGTCCAGTGCAACGATCGCGTTCGATCCGACTTCCCGCAATGACGATGACTCCTTGTCGTCCGAACCTGCTGGCGAACCAATCGTCGAATCGGCCGCCAAAACCGTCGCGGATGCCTCCAGCGTCTTCGATTCGGCGGCTGTGATCAGCCTCGACGACGTGGTGGAAACCTTGGCAAGTGATCGGGATCAGGCGGATCAATCCGAGGAATCGGAAATTTCCGCATTGGACTCAATCTTCGCGTCGATGAACTAATCGGCGCGAAGAAAACCACCGGTCAGAAATCAATTTTCGCGGGCGTGACGTAAAGTTCGATTGGACGGTTCCACCGTATTCAATTGAACTTTGCGTCACGCTTGTTTCGTTTCTGCAATGAATTTGGGAACCAATTGCACGTTCGTCGGCTCCAAGGACTAGGAAACGGCGGCCAAACACGATTCAAAACGCTTTCCCTGCAATCGGCCGACATGCGAAAACGGGCTTCCAGCAACAAAACCAGCCAACGAATCGCCAAACGTCGCCGCAAAGCGATCCGGCGGCCGCTGACGCTCCAGCCGTTGGAAACACGGCGAGTCATGGCGGCTGGCATCCCCGTCGGTGCAACGACCAGCGACACAGCCGAGTTTTTCTTGGGCCGAGTCGCCGTCACACCGATTTTCTTGGATTCAAACGGTCAAACCGACACCAAGACCCAAAACTGGACCGCCGGTGAGATCGATGCGGTGATGGAAGAGATCACAGTCGGGCTGAACTGGTGGACGGAGGCCCTCGATCGACTGGACACGGTCCACTCGCTGGAATTTGTGATCGACGACACGTTCGCAAACGACCCGTTTGAAATTCCCATCGAACCGATCGACCGAACCAGCAACAACTACAGCACCTACGTGGGGCAGTTCCTGGACGGGATGGGCGTCTCGTCATCGCTGTCATTGGACGAAGGCATGTTCGCCTTCAACAATTCTCAACGCGAAACGCATGATACCGACTGGGCGTTCTCACTCTTCATCAGTGACTCGTCAGATGATCCCGATGGCTTCTTTGCCTCCGGTGGATCCTTCTCCGGCGCATTCGCATTCCCCGGTGGCCTGTACGTGATCGCGCCTTCAACTCGGCCGGCTCGCACGTTTGCCCACGAGATCTCGCACATCTTTTGGGGACTCGATGAATACAGCGGCGGTGGCTCGTACAATCAATGCCGCGGCTATTACAACACGCCCAATGACAATGCCTTTGACAATCCGACACCCGGATTCACTCAACAACCCAGCATCATGGCTGGTGGAAACAACTTGGTGAATGGTTACCAAAACTTCGTTTCCCCCGAGTCCACTTTCGCGATGATCGGCTGGCAAGATTCCGACGGCGACGGAATCTTTGATGTGCTCGACGTGCCATTGAACTTCGAAGGCACCGGCCACTACGACTCCGAAACCAACCAACTGCATTTTCGCGGCGAAGCCTCTTCGGGAACGCTGATCAACGAAAACCCCTCGGGCCCGCAAAGCGACATCACTCTAAATGTTGTGTCCGAACTGCAAGTCTCCATCGATGGTGGTGATTGGACGACGCTGCAGACGCCCGACAGTCCCACGGCGACGTTCGATTTCTCGCTCGACGTTCCACCGACGATGACGAGCGTTTCGTTGCGAGTCATCGATGCCGCAACGGGCATCACCAGCCAAACGCTGACCGCTTCCCGCACAACGCCACTCGTCGCCGAAGCACCGGTCGCTGGGTTTGTCTACCTCGATGAAGACGACGACTCCAACCGCAACGAATTTGAGCCCCTGCTGTCGGGAGTCCAGTTCGACGTCTTGGCCGCCAACGGAACCGAATTGGCCAGCGGATCGTTCCATGTCGACGACGTTTCGTTGGACACGGACATTCCCGCCGCCAACGGAATGACGTTCACCGCCATCGGTGACAACGTTCGCAATGAAGTGCAAGTCAAACAGAACTCGCTCTTCGACAATCAATCGTTGATCCACGTCATGGATCAGAATCTGAATCGATGGTGGCCGGCACTGACTTCCCGACTCGGATTGGACGTCGTCTTCGATGAACCAGTCGGATACGTCGAGGTCGACATTGTCGGACTGCAGGATGACAGCTACGGACGTGTCCAAGCCTTCGACGCTTCGGGCAACTTGCTCACCCGAGTCACGACAGACATTCGCAACACCGCCGGCGGAAGTCTCGCCGATGGGGAAGCCTCGACGTTGACCTTGGTTGATCCCGAAGGCCGAATTGCTCGCATCGAAGTCGCTGGCCACGCTGACACACCGATCGGAGTCACCGCGGTGCGTCATGGTGTCGAACCGCAAGTCGTCACCGATGCTTCGGGAGCATTCACGCAAACCAATTTGCCGGATGGCCAGTACCAATTGCGTTGGCAACCCACACAAGTCATCCACGCGATTGCCGACGCGACCATCACCGTGTCTGGTGGCGAAATCACATCGGGAGTCACCACAACCGCGGGACTGGTTTCAGTAGCCGCCACACGAGTCGACAGCCCACGATACAACACCGACCTTGGCGAAGACGTCAACGGCGACGGAGTGGTAACGGCCTTGGATGCACTGCAAGTCATCAACGACTTGAATGCCAACGGGGATCGCACGCTGACGTTTGCCGAAACCGCCGGTTTCAAAATCGATGTCACCAACGACGGCAATGTTTCTGCGTTAGACGCTCTGCGAGTCATCAACAAACTGAACGAACTCGATGGTGGATCCGAACCCGCCGGAGAATACATCGCGTCCTCGGAATCAAACGGCCCTACCGATTCCAATTCGTCTGACTCCGGGGATTCCACAGCGTCCAACGGAGCAATGGTCTCCTCATTCGCGTCTCAGAACGCGCCGCAACCGAGTTTCTCAAATTCCCGCACCAACGACGCCATCTTCCGCGACGACGAAACGCTCGGCGAAATCCTCGCCGTCGAATCCAAAATCGTCGCCGCCTCGGTGACCTGAAAAGCCTCCTCAGGTCCGATCGCTGCTGAACCCAACAACGCCATCATGAATGAGCCGTTTGGACGGTAGTCCCGGTTTTCGCGGAAACGCATTCTGGTGAACGCAACGTGACTCATGCGATTGATAGTCGCGTCAATCGCGGGTGCTCTCTCTCAACCTGTCTCTATCCAGTTATCAACGAGCGGTTCGGCGTCTTTCGCCCGCTCCGCGCATCAGCGACTCCCCAAACCACGCTTTAGCGTAGGAAATTGCCCCAACGTCCTTTGGCGGTTAATCTATGGGCCTGAATCACCCACCAGTCCCAACCCCGGAAAACTCCGCCATGAGCGACCGACGCGAATTCCTTAAAACTTCCGCCGCTGCCGCGACCATTTCAGCTGCGACCCTCACCGCAGCAACCACGACCAGCCAACCTGCCTCCGCCGCACCCGCGGGCAGCAACGAACGTATGCGAATTGGCTTCATCGGCCCCGGTGGCCGCGGTTTCGGCGCTCACGTCAAATCGCTCTGCAAACATCACGAAGCGGGTCGCAAAATTGACCTCGTCGCCGTCGCGGAAGTCTTCGAATCCCAACGCGACAAAGTCGCCGACTACATCGAAAAGGCCACCAAGACCAAACCGGCCAAGTACGTCGACTACCGCGACATGATCGAGAAAGAAAATCTGGACGCGGTCTGCATCGGAACTCCCGACCACTGGCACCATCGCCAAACCATCGACGCGCTCGAAGCCGGACTGAACGTCTACTGCGAAAAGCCGATGACGAAGACGGTCCAAGAAGCCTTCGACGTCGAAGACAAATGGCGAGCCAGCGGCAAAGTCATGCAGGTCGGCGTGCAGTCGACCAGCCTTCCGGTTTGGAACGAAGTCAACGCGTTGCTTCGCGAAGGCAAACTCGGCAAAGTCTTGGGTTTCCAAACCGAATACTTCCGCAACTCCGACGTCGGACAATGGCGTTACTACAAACTCACGCCTGACATGACTCCCAAAACCATCGACTGGAAACGTTGGCTTGGCACCGAACATGACCTTGCGGAAGACGTGCCCTTCGACCGCGAAGTCTACAAGCAATGGCGTCGTTTCTGGCCCTTCGGCAGCGGCATGTTCACGGACTTGTTCGTTCACCGCACCACTTCCATGTTGAAAGCCACCGGCCTTCGCGTGCCCGGTCGCGTCGTCGGTGCCGGCGGAGTTTACCTGGAGTACGACGGACGCGATGTGCCAGACGTTGCCACCGTGGTCGCCGACTTCAACGAAGGTGTTCAAGGCTTGATCACCGCGACGATGTGCAACCAAGAATCACGCGTCAATCAGCTGATCCGTGGCCACTACGGTACGTTCGCATTCGGCAACGGCGAATCCTTCGATGGGTTTGACTTCATTCCTGAACGCGGTCCAGTGACCCACGTTCGACAAGAAGCCGAGCGGATCACCACCAACCCGATCGACAACACCACCATGGCTCACTTCGCCAACTGGTTGGATGCTTGCGAAGCCGGTGATCCATCGCTTTGCAACAACCAACCTGACCTTGGTGCCGCAGCCATGTCGGTCGTCAACCTCGGTGCCCAAAGCTACCGTCAAGGCAAAGTGTTCTTCGTGGACGAAGATCACAAGATTTCCGACCAAGACCCCGGTTGGGCAGCCAAGTGGGAAGAGCGTTCCGCCAACGGCGGCCCCGTCGCCCACATCCCAGGCTGGAACGCTGGTGAATACGGCAGCAAGCAACGCGACCCCGACTATATGCAGTACGGCGGTCCATGGCTCAACGGCAAAGACCCAGCCGAAGGCTAATCGCCTGGCCGTCAACGGCAGCCAATGAGCTCCGCCCACACGTGAGCGAGAAACTCGAACAGTTCTCTCGCTCACGAGCTGGACAACTCAATCATTCCTGACGGGAAACCCGAAGTGTATGCTCTTGTCGATTTTGTTGTGGGTTGACCACTCTTGGCCAACATCCGCTACTCCGACGGGCAAGAGCCCTCATCCTACATGCGTTGAAACGTCATTGACGACTCAATCGACAAGCCATGACGCGTCGAGATTCCTGAAGGCGCCCCGGAGGGGCCGTCGTGAGTAGCTCGGGGCAGAAGCCCCCGAGATCAGTGGCGGGAACAAACAAGGTCGCCCCGGATGGGGCCGGCGTAGGGATGCAGTGCAGTGCCACGCTGAACGGCTCGTTTATTTTGCGGTAGGTTGGCCACTCCTGGCCGACATCCGCCATTCCGACGGGCAAGAGCGCCCATCCTACCTGCGTTGAAACCTCGTTGACGACCCAATCGACAAGCCGGTATGCGAGGACAAACTCAAACTCGTCTTTGGAAACCCGAAGCGCAGGCGAAAAAGGGTTCAGTCCGATTCCTCACCCCCCTGAATCCTCTGCAGGGTGTATCCTAGTAACCCGGCACATGAGTTTTGAAGTTGCGATCTTTGGTTGAATGACCCTTGAAAGCAAAGCACAACTCCCAAATCCGTGAGCGAGATCCGAACCCAAAACACTCGATCCTCGCGCAAGATTCGACTTCCCTCGAGACGCTTGCCTGAAACCTTCGTTGCGCCCCAACGAATATTCACAACAATCGGCCCCTTTCCTGGGTCCCCCCATTTTTCGAAAGAGCCAAAATGAACTTCCGATTGTTCGCTGTCGCTGCCGCGTTTGCTTTGCCAATGTCGCCGGCTACGGGTGAAGAAAACGTTTCGAAACTGAAATCCTCGGAAGCTCGAACGGCGGCCGAATTGGATCAACATGGAACCGATGTCCGGTCGCTGGATCGAAAGTTCCAAGAGGATCTCGCTCGCTTGGAAGAAGCCTACCTTTCTGAACGAGAACGGATGCAACAAACGCTTGTCGAATCACTGGCCAAGGAGCAAAAAGCCCTAACCAAGAAAGGGAAACTGGATCAAGCGATTCAGGTCCGCGAGCAGATCGAACAAATCGAAGCAACAGAGATCGTTCCGCCTCATCCGGCGACGTCGCAATCGACCGCTACCAACGCAAGCGTTTCTACACGCACCAAAGGAATCCAAGGGACTTGGCGTTGGAGCAATGGCGTCGATATCCGCAATCTCGAAAACGGACGAACGAATGGAAACGGAAGCTGGCGATTGATCAACCCGCATGAACAAGTCTACGAATTCCAATGGAAGAGATTGTCACCGGACCACGTCAAGCTCTCTCCCAATGGCCGCGTCCTGGAAGGCACCAAAGCCAACAACCCGACCGTCCGCGTTTGGGCTGTTCGCGTCGACTGAAAGACGCGCTGACTCTGTTGGATTACTCGGCCGCCCAACGATCAGTCCGCGGGGTTGATGTGTTTGACGCAGGTCGGCATGAATGGTCGGGCATAGCAATGTGCGCAGGTTGGGCGTTGGCCCCGGTTGTTCGTGGAAGCAACAACGCTCACCAAGCAGCTCGAATGCCGAAGCCCCGCTGCCAACCTGCTTATACTGGACGACGACTGGTCAGCCTTGCCTGTTGCAATATGTGGAGGAGAGTATGAGGCGTAGAAGAGCAACATTCTCGTGGCTATTTGCTCTTTCCATCGTGTTTTGCATCGGTTTCTCAGAACCGCTCCTGAAGATTGGAAGGGCACTGAATCGTTCTCGCATTGCTGCATCAGCCCCGACCGCAACCGATCAATCACCCTCCATCCATTGGTCCGAAGATCAGATTGTTGGCTGGCAGTATTCCCTTGTTTCAGAGTCACGCATTGCGAACTTTGGCTTTTACGCGGAGGCTGGAACCGCAAGTATTGGCGGTCCGCCCAAAACGGACTTGCCTCATCTTGGAATCAAGGCTGGCGACACGGAAATCATGGAAGTGGAGATGTGCGGTGTCTCCTGGCGTGTCACTCCTGCGGGTTCGCTTTCGCTTACAGTCCCTGACACCGACTACTCTGCTGAACTGCGACTGGTCTACCTCGACGATCAAGTCGCCTCCGTTTGGAACGTCACACGAAGCGAATCGGAGGTTTACATTCGATCCCGTTAAGCAGGTCGGCAGCAGTCTTTCGGCATTTGGACTGTTTCGGCAGGCATTGTTGCTCCCACGACTCAGAAAGGATTCAACATGATCAACATCTACCACTATCTGTAGATGCTTCGTCCATGGCTTCCCGTGGCGGCTCTGCTTGCAATCACCATCGCAGCAGGGTTCAGTGCATACCGCACGCGATTTCCCCACCTGCTCCTCTACCTGGCCGCAGCATCCTTCCTTTCCTTCCTCGGCGAGCAATGGATGCTTGGCATCTATGAAGACCGCACTGATTTCCCAGACGGTTCCGTTCGATTCACAATCAACCAAACCAGTGCTGCAATTTCCTTGATGCTAAGCAGTTCGGCAGGAATGATCGGGTAGAACCTCACGTAGGCGAGTCTCTCTGAGACTCGCAAATGACAGCGTCTCGGAGAGACGCCGCTACGTGATAAAGCCCAATGACTCCCGCTCACGTGCTTACAAACCTTGGGATGGCTGCTCGCGATCGCAGGCGCGTTCATGCAGATCCGCCACACAGCGAAGACAACCAAGAAACCCGACATTGGATCCACCAAACACTGAGCCAACGCCCGGTTATTGCTGATCCTCCCATCAACGATTCTCGTCTCGCTTTGGCTCGCGATACCCCTTCGCCCCACATGTCCATGCGAGGTTCGCTAATATCAGATGCATCGATTGACGCTCTTTGTTCGACGCATTGTCCTCAGCGGATCCAAGTCAAAAAGACTCCCGTCGCATCATTCGGCCAGAATCGTCAGAGAGAAGATCACTGCCAAATTGCTGGACCGATCGCCCGGACAGATCAAACAAGGGTTGACGGATTGTCCTGTCGAATGAGATGCCTCCTACCCTTCAACATCGGAAGCTCAAATGAAATCCTTTTCGATCTTGCTTGCTTCGCTTTTCATTCTCAATGGAATCCTACACGGCGACGAGGTTGCTGCCATCGCGGAAGCAACTAACGAACCTCAATCGGATTCAACTCAGTATTGCGTCGAGCTTTCCGAATTTGAGCTCCAAGAACCCATCGCGATCGGTATGAACGAAGCCGAAGTGATTCAGACCATCCTTCAGTCCGGCGCCAAGCCAATCGAAACGATCCGACTGATCGCGATGCCTAACATGCCGAGTAACGTTCGAAAAGGAAAACAGGTCGCAGTGGTGACCTCCACGATGACGCGTGGTGATGTCACCACTCGCCAAACCAAGGATATCGAAATTGGAACCACCCTTCGGATTCAAATGGGAGAGGACCCTCGAGGCGCATTGGTCAACATCGACTATATAACAGCACGTATCGAAGACGACACAAAGGGCGACTCGAAGCCCGACATTCTGAACAGCACCATCCAAACGACCCTTGTCTGTGTTCCTGGCAAGATGCGACTCGTGTCAACCATTGGATCGAAGCAACTCACCGCAGTGGTCGTCACCATTCACGAATGCAATCGCACGGAAACCAATCCATCCAAATGACGTTGAACTGCCAGCGTGTCTACGTGAATGATTCAAACCAAAAAGAGAGTTCGCCGCATGGAAGAATCGATCAAACTGATCCCTCAGTTCGGTGAATTGGCGTTGTGGGCCAGTGTGGTATGCGTCAGCTTCATGCTGGCTTTCTCCTTGGTTGACCGTCACCCACCACCGTGAACATTCGCAGCAAAATGCGATTCCCTCTGTCAACGAGCGTCAGCCTTCTGGCTGGCGGTACACCTACCGTGAGGAGAACGCTTGGACTGTGGAACGTTTGCTATTGGCGTTCTGAAAACGCATGCAACTTTGCTTCCTGAACAGCACCGGCGACACAACCTGTCTCCCCCCTCCCAAAGAGGTCGTGCAGTTTATCGTGCCGTCGTTTTAGCGGGTTTCAGCATTTGAGAACCTCT
>NZ_ANMO01000270.1 GCF_000338295.1 Rhodopirellula europaea 6C | reverse complement strand
CCGCAACTCACCTTGTCGCCCCACGACGATCTCGGTTGAGCAACGCATCAGCGTGATCGTCTCAGGATGCTTCGGCGTGGACGCTCAGTCATCCAGCCCTCCAGCGAAGCTTCCACCCGCGAGAGTTCGGTCGCCACGCGTTGACGAAGCTCCGATTGCTCTCGCAGTTGTTGAGGCACCACGCCACCAACGATACGACGAGCGTCGGCCACCAGGCGGTCCAATTGATCGTCCGAACGGATGTTCAATCGTTGAAACCGATCCAAAAACTCGGCCAAATTTGTGACAGCTGTATCACGAAACACCTTCGGTGAACCGTCGCCGTCGCCGCGCAGTCTTTCACCCAGATGAGTGACCAACTGCTCGAGTTCATCAGCGAAGGCTTGCTCGGCAACGTGTTGGCTTTCCAGTGATCCGCGGCCTGTTTGCGTACTGCGGTCGCGGCACGGAATGCGGGGTGGTTGGTGTCGAGAAGCTTCTTGGACGCGGAGACCGATTTCGTATCGGCATCGAACGTTCCGGCCGCTTGCCGGGTTTGGTCAGTGCTCAGCGTCTTACGGACGCTGGGCCAGTGAATCTTCAGCCGCACGGCGGTGGTTTCGGCTTGCAACCGTTCGCTGACGCTGGCCATGGGGTTCACTTCGTTATCGCCGAGTGCGTGAGACTCAGAGGCGGGTGACGCGGTGGTCAGATTGGCGGTGGACATGGTGAATGGTTTCCTTCGATAAGTTGAAGACGGTACAAACGAAAAACGCCCCGCCGACCGAAACGGTCGACGAGGCGTCAAAACAGGGGACGTTGAAAACACGGGGATGATCCCCAATGTCAGGATTCTTGGTGAGTGAGTTTCTCCGGAGAGTTCAGTTCTCGATGTGCAATACTCTGTTGCTCATTGGCCTCAGTCAGATCAGCCATTTGGTCCAGCAATTCGTTGCAGGCAGCATCCGAAGAGTCAGACGCTTGCTCTTGAAACAGCAAGCCTGCCAGGAGCAGCAACGGCAGGACACAGGCAAACAAAAACACAGCGGATGAGATCACCGCGGCGAGCACTGGTTCGCTTCGTTCACGTTCATCCCACTCACGGCGATCGGCTTCCAGTTGGTCGCGTTGTCGACCAACCTCCGCTCGCTCGTTCTGCATGTCTTGCTGCAGTTGCAGCCATCTGGCGTCACTGAGGTCGCGACCCGACGGGCCGCAACCGATCAAGAGACTGCCGAAGAATAGCGTCGTCAGACCGAGGGGCTTTGTCAGAACCATCGTCTTCCGACGGCAGGATTGGGTCTGCATGAAAGAACTTCCTTTGGGTCAGGAGGTGCACGATTGCGTGTAGTCCACGGACTCGCCGACGAAGCTGCCACACGAGCAGCGACGCAACCGTCAAAGCGAGCGACAGGAACAAGCAAACGACAAAAAAAAGAGGTGACATTGTTCTCCTAGGTTCGAATGAAGGTCGGGTTGTGATGAGGTTGTATGCCACGGCCAATTCGGCGAGGGCTCGCCGAATTGGGGCGTGATTTTGTCAGTTGTTGGATGGGTCCGATCGCGAGCCTCGTCGCTTGCTCGAAGATCCACTCGAAGCCAGAAACAACCCCGAGTGATCCGACGACAAGCATCGACCGTTGGCCCACTGCCGAAGTCGGCCGATGGATTCCGAAGACGTCTTTGCAACCGGGACCACGTTTTTAGACGCTTCGATTAGCGAGACATCCAACAACGCAGCGAGCCGGCAACACGATTTGATCTCGGCACCAGTCCACTGATCGTCGTTGGGTGTCGACTCATCGGTCGCGATGCCGAACTGGTTCCGATACAGTCGCCAGATCTCATCCTTCTGAGTTCTGCCAGGAAGATCCAGAAAGAACACGCCGTCAAACCGTTCGGCTCGACTGAACTCCGGTGGGAGTCGCTTCACATCGTTGGCCGTGCAAACCACAAACACATCGGAATCGTGATCATTCAGCCAAGTTAGAAACGTGCCCATCATCCGTGATGACACACCGCTATCGTTGGCTGATCCGCTTGCTCCCGAGTGGAACATGAGTTGGGTGTTCACGTCATCCGTGTTGGCGTTGAACCACTCGCATCGTTTTCGCATGTCCTGGAACATCGCACGCCACTTTTTCTCTTTCGCGACGGCTTCGGATTTCGACATCACTTCGATGTGTTCCACCTTCAAGCGGAATGGGCATCCCGACTGCAGTTGATTTCGACGCCTTGCGATGTTGGTGGATCGACCGATCTTCACGAATCGTCTGCCGAGGAACTCGCAGGTGATGAAGTAGACGCCAGAGTTCGACAAGGTTCAAGCTTCCGGAGTTGTTGCAGTGTGGGTTGTTTGCGACGAACGGGTGGCGATCTCTAGCCTCCGGTTGCTGCGTCAATCTTTTGCTGGATCTGTGCAATGCAGTTCGCCGTGTAGGTTGCGTGCTCTGGCCAACGTGCTTTGATTTGTTGGTAAGCCTGAATCGCCTCGTTCCAATCGCCGAGTTGATGGAGTCGCGAGGCGGCGTCCAACGCATCGTCGGCGGACAGCTCTTGTTCCGGCTCTTCATCGGCGTCGCCGAAATCGAAGTCGTCGGGCCAGTCAAACGTTCCGACATCCATGAAGGCGTTGCACTTTGGACAATTTTGCGTTGTGCCGTCTTGGGACGCGGGAAACTCGCTGGTCACACCGCATTCTTCGCACTCGGATTTGATTGCTGGTGCGTTGTCCAAGTCCGCTCGGCGTCGATCTCGTTGGCTCTCGAATTGTCGCAGCAAATCTCCGGCACGCTGGAGGTCCGACTTCTCAACGAACACCTGTGGCTTGTGGAATTGGCTGATGGTGCC
>NZ_ANMO01000269.1:32500-113341 GCF_000338295.1 Rhodopirellula europaea 6C | reverse complement strand
CTTGCCGGTTTCAGAGCTTTGCTCAAAGCGTGCCTGCAAATCCACCAAGCCATTGGCTCGCAAAACGTCGATCGGGTCTTCTTGTTGGTAGGCATTCAAGTCGCCAATGACGAGGACTCTTGGTTCTGTGCCATCTGACTTCAGCGAATCGATGTAATCACAAATCGCCAAGGATTGAGAACGTCTTCCCGCGTTGAAGGCACCTTGCCCGTCACCTTTATTTTTGTTGTCTGGTTCTGCGTCGCTTGCACCGCCCTTCGATTTAAAATGGTTGACGATCACCGTGAATGGTTCGCCTCCATCGTTTGGTCGGAAGGATTGTGAGATCGGAGTTCGGGCGATGTGAAAGGCGTCGTCGCGAATCATGTCGACATCGCCGTTGGGTGAAACTCGATCGGATCGATAGATGATTCCAACGCGGATCGCGTCTCGTCCACCGGGTGCATTTCGAAAGTCATCGGGCAAGCCACAGCCCTGGAAGGCGTCTTTGCCGATCGCTTTGTTCAACGCCGCAACGAGTCGTTTCTCAGCGTCGAGGT
Organism: Rhodopirellula europaea 6C; assembly: GCF_000338295.1. Lineage (GTDB taxonomy): Bacteria > Planctomycetota > Planctomycetia > Pirellulales > Pirellulaceae > Rhodopirellula > Rhodopirellula europaea. The sequence continues at coordinate 112,802 of NZ_ANMO01000269.1, read as the reverse complement.
TGTTCTCGATTTCCATCAGGCCGATGACATCGGCGTCCAACGCGACCATCGCGGAAACGAGTTTGGCTTCCTGGCGTTCCAGTTCTGCAACGGAATCCGCACCGCGAGCGTTGTTGTTTCCGTTGTCGAGTGTGGTGAAGTAGTTCAGCACGTTGAAGCTGGCCACGGTCACATCCGCTTCACCAACGTTGGGTCGTTGCGGTCGCTCGGCGGCTGTCCATCGCAGAGGTTGATCTGCAACGAGAAGAAGTTTGCTGCCGGCCTGGACCATTTTTCCTGAGACGCCATGCAAGACCGATCCTAGCCGGACTGTCGCATTCGTTGTCCCCAAGTTCGGGAACAACAATGGTGGAAAGATGTTTTGGGTTGCCGGTCCATCATCGAGCGTGATGATGGCGGTGTCGTTGAATTTCTGAGCCTCGGTCACTTTGGCAACGTTGCTGCCGCCCTCAAAGGAGTTAGCACTCGGATCAACGTCGTTTGGGTCCACTCGGCTGGTCGGCACATACAACCGTTGGCGGGCCACGTTGATCTGTCCCCGGCGGACGAGATCGTAGGTGTCCACGATGACGAGGTCGCCTTCGATGGCGACCTTCTTTCCGATTAGCGATTGCCAGTCGACCGAGCTCAAGTCGCCGCGAATGACGACTTCATCGGTGCTGGATGCTCGAGTCTCAGGCTGCTGCAAATCCGACGTGACGGTCGATGCTGAGGTATCGGGCGACTCTGGCGTTTCAAGCGTGGTGTCTATGGAAACGTCGGGTGCAGTTGCTGGTTTGCATCCCAATGATGTTAGCAAGCCAAACGTCAGCGAAGAGATTAGGGCGATTCGAATTGGATTGTTCAATTGATGCATGAATCGTAGAAGTGGCTGTGGCGAGAAGAGGGGAGCGGTCCTCGCCCATTGATCTCCACGCTAGGAATTCTTTGAACATGATCTTCGAGATGGTGGTTCGCCTGTCAATCGTGATAAACGCTCTTAAGGAGGCTCTGGTTTGGCAAACGTTCTTTCTAAACCGATTCTTCATGGATCGTTCGCAGCCTCGAGCTTCTAGCCCGTAGAAAGCGAGCGTCGGTTCATCAAAAAATCAGGCCTTACCGAGGTTCGGGCAATTCGTCTTCCTTCGATTGTGGATAGGATGTTGCGGACCGCACACCTGGGAGCCATTCAATGCGAAGCGTTTTGATTTTTCTGTCCGCCAGTCTTCTGAGTGGTTTGTCCTGTTCGGTTGGGTTGGCTGAAAGACCGCATGTCTTGTTCATCATGGCGGATGACATGGGATGGAAGGATTTGCACTGCCAGGGCAACGAGGTGTTGCGGACGCCCAACATCGATGCGTTGGCACAATCAGGGGTGCGTTTCGACAATGCCTACGCGGCTTCCACGGTCTGTTCTCCAACACGTGCGGCTCTGATGACAGGGCTTGCTCCCGCGAGATTGCACATCACCCAACACGGGGCGGATGGCAAACAGTTCTGGCCAGAAGATCGTTTGATTCAACCTCCGTCGACCAAACATGAATTGCCTCACGAAACCACTACGATGGCGGAGCGATTGAAGGCAGCGGGGTACGCCACTGGATTCTTTGGCAAGTGGCATTTGGGCGGCGACAAAAGGTACTGGCCAACCGAGCACGGATTTGATGTCAACATCGGCGGTTGCGGGCTGGGGGGACCTCCGACGTACTTCGATCCTTATCGCATTCCCGCGTTGCCGCCTCGCAAAGAAGGCGAGTACCTGAGCGATCGTTTGGCCGATGAAACGATCGATTTCATGCGGCGTGAGAAGGACCAACCGATGTTCGTGTGCCTGTGGACTTACAACCCACATTATCCATTTGAGGCACCGGAGGATTTGATCGAACACTACAAAGGCAAAGAAGGTCCGGGCCTGAAGAACCCCATTTACGGCGGCCAGATCGAAGCCACCGACCGCGCTGTCGGACGCGTGCTGCGTGAGTTGGATTCGCTCGGCATCTCGGACGAGACCTTGGTGGTATTCACCAGTGACAACGGTGGTTGGTCCGGTGCGACTGACAACCGACCACTGCGAAAAGGAAAGGGGTATCTGTTCGAGGGTGGGTTGCGTGTACCTTTAATCGTTCGCTGGCCCGGCGTGACCGAAGCGGCGACGGTGAATGAAACTCCTGTGATCAGCATGGATCTGACAGCAACCGTTTTGGATGCTGCAGGGGTCGGGCTTGCCGGCGATGAATCACTTGATGGCGAAACATTGCAACCGTTGTTCAGTGGTGGCAATCTCCAGCGAGATGCGTTGTACTTTCACTACCCACACTTCGCGTTTCACAAAGACAATCGTCCTGGCTCCGTGATTCGTAGCGGCCAGTACAAGCTCATTCTTCGTCACGACGACGATTCCATCGAACTGTATGACTTGGAGAATGATCTGAGCGAGAAGAATGATCTGGCGGGGGTTCACCCCGAGGTGACCAAAGATTTGAAAGCTCGCCTGATTCAATGGCTCGAGACGACCGGCGCTGGAATTCCAAAGAAGCGAAGCAAGTAGGCAGGGACGATTGGGTTTGATCCCGTGAGCCGTCTGGGCGTTCGCTCCGATCTGCGTGGGAACCGTGGCTAACGCCAACCGGCTCATAAAACCAAAGACACCTGCGTGCCTGCTTCGATCTTCGTCTCATTTGCCAACCAAACCCGCTATCGAACGTTGAGTTCGGTGGTGATTCGCTGCAGCGGCATTGCGTTGCCCTGCGTGTCGCGAAATTCGACCAAGTTCTTGGTCTTGATGAAGACGGCATAGCAGACCGGTGGCGACTTCTGCGCAATTGCGGTTTCGAACGTTTGTCTGGAAACCTCAGGGACGGAGGATTGGAATTCAACCAAGTCGCTTTTCGTCTCCGTCATGCAGAACTTCTTCCCCTCGTGGGTCCACGTTCCCCGTTCTCGGCTGGTGACGCTGTAGAGTTGTTGGCTGTTGCTTCCGCTGGACATTGCTAGCGTGGAATAGACTTCATAGGTACCGTCGGGAGCAAATCGATAGGTGCTTCGATTCATTCCTTTGTTCCCACTGGCGTAGGTTTCCTCCAGTTCGAAACTCCAGCGTCCAACCATTTCTAAAACCGGCTTGTCGGCAGCGACTTCTTTGGGCCGGTTGGCTGAGTCAGTTGCCATCGATTTTGGCGACGTTCCGTTCTCGATGACGGGGGTGATTGGGAAGTCGAGAGCTTGCAGGCTTGAGCTCGAAACGGCACAGGCGAAATGCCCAATTTGCAGCGGAGCACCCAGCCCGCTGTGTTGGTCGACTGTATTTCCGGACTTCCAGTCGACCAGTGTGCTGCCATCGATCAAGACATAATCATCGTCGCAAAAGATGGCACCGTTGCTGGTGCCGACACCGCTGATTTCGGTGTCTTGAATCCATTCGTTTTTGCGAAGATCCAGAATCAAAACGCGACCGATCGAAGACAAATAGAGTTTGTCTTCGCTGGGATTGAAGGAGACCTTGGGATAGTAAATGCGTCCGAGATCGCTCAGCGATTGTGAGCCGGTGATCTTGCCTTCTGACAGATCGACCATCACCAGTTGTGTTGCCGAAGCGATCGCCAATTGGCTCAGGTCAGCGTTCGTGTGCCAGTAGGGTGGCGACCCCATTTCGATTTGCCAAAGTGCACGTCGTTGTGGCATTTGCCAAGCCACGATGTGCCCACCTTTGCTGCAAGTGATCAAACGGTTGTCGGGGCCGGCGGTCGCGAATCGGATGCCTGGGTTGGATTGACCCGCGTAGGGTTTCCAAATGTCGCCACGTTGCACCTTGCCATCGCGGATGTCCCAAGATTGCAAGTCCTCGTTGGTGGTCGTTCGATCCTTGCCCATGCCAATCATCACGACCGTGCTGCCATCGCCGAGGATGGCGATCGGTTGCATCGCGGTTCCTGGAACAGCAGGCAACTCGGTCAGTTGGCCGGTGCGGAAGTCGCCAATCATCAAACGAGTTTGAGCCGACGGCCCACTGCCGCTGATGTCGCTGACGGCTGCTTTCATCAACAGGCTGTTCGCGGCGTGAGCCTGCCGGTTTCCATGCGGTTTCGGCAGAGCGACTGGGTTTGGTTCGAACTCCGACGACTTTGGATCGGAGACTTTCACGTTCCAAACGGTGTTTGAAAACTTCAAACGTGGGGCGGCGTCGAGTTCCGCCTCCGGGTCGTTTGAAACCTCGATTGGTTTCGGTTGGTCCGCATCCGGCGAAGGCGGGGCCGGAGATGAAGGGGCGGACTCCATGTTTTTCAGATAGGTTTGATCGGCGTCGCTGAGCCGATCACTTGGGATCTCAATCTTGCGTCCTGACCTTGTCTGCAAGACAACCTTCTTGCCGACCTGTTCGATCAGTTTCGCGGTGACTTGAAAGCGACCGCTGGAATCCTTCCACACTCGTTCCGTGCTCGGCTGATTGTCCTGCGCCGTTACGAAGATCAGGCAGAACAACAGCGACGGAATGATTCCAATGGCGATGCGAAACATACCTGGCTTTCAACGGTTCGAACGACGGATTGAATATGCGAGCGCGGGACGCATTGTACCGTTGTTCAAAGCAAGAGTTGTTGCGACGGTTGCTGTTTGTCAGCGGCTTCGCCTGTTCATTTTTCGCCTGATGCATACTCCAAGCTTTGTTTGCCTGATTGGTCGATCCGTGTGGCCGCACCGCTCGCACCACCGACGATGAACTGGCTGCCGTCGCGATTGGAATCCAATGCATACAGGTAATCTCCAGCGACCTTGGCGTTGGTTTCTCGAGAGCCGTTGTCGGTGCGGTAGACGCGGAAGTGACTGTCGCCGCTGGCAACTCCAATGCGATTTTCGCGGCCGACATAAACCAGTTTTGTCACTTCGGTTTTGAATCCCGTGATCGTGCGTGTGGCTTGGCCCGTTTCAATGTTCCAGATTTTGACCGAGGCATCAGCAGAAGCCGTTGCGAGTTGACGGCCATTGAGGTTCCACGCGATCGAGGTGACATGGTGCGTGTGTCCTTCGAGTGTTTTGATCAGCGTGCCCGATTCAATGTCCCACAGTTTGATCATTTGATCGGCACCGCCGGTCGCCAAGATCTTGCCGTCCGGCGAAAAGCGGACACACAAAACGGTGTCGCTATGCGAGTTGGGGATCTCGCGAATCAGGGAACCGTCGGAGACTTTCCAAAGCAACAATTCACCGGTCCGCGAAGGATCGCCGCCACCGGTGGCTAGCAGTTTGCCGGAAGGATGAACGTCAATGCTCAACACGCGATTCGCAAACGGGCTCGGGCCAGTCGTCGCACCAATGGTCTGGCGAAGATTCCATGAGCGGGAAGGAGCAACGAAAGCCTGGGTCTCGCCGTTGGACCCTCGAATCAGGACGCAACGATCACCGCTGGCGATCAATTGTCCGTCGGTTGGCAGTTCGGACAATTCGGCCAACCAGTCACCGGTTGCGGACCACAGACTCCATGCGTTTTGAGATGCGTCGTCGGTGTTGGCGGCGTGTGTGAGAACGCGAGATCCTGAAGCCATGACGGCGAGTGTGGCATCGGTTGCGCGAGATGAATCATGCCGTGATTGAGAAGCGGCGGCCTTGGCTTTCTTTGATTCGTGTTCTTGTTTGAGTTTTGCGAGGACCTGTTGATGACGTTTGTGTTCCGCTTCCAAGTCCGTTAGCCGAGCCTCACCGCGGGCTTTGATTTTCTCGGCTTGGCTGAGTTCTTTGATGGCAGCGGCGAGTTCGCTCTCCTTGGTCGCAAGGGCTTGCTTGGCTTCCTCAACGCTGGCCTGTTTCTCGTCTCGCAGTTTGGTTTTAGTTTCGATCTCTTTGACAAACGATTCCAAGTTCTTCTTCTCTGCCGCGACGTCGTCTTCGGCTTGCTTGACGTCTTTTTCTTGAGCCGCGACCAATGTTTCGGTGACGAGTGTTTGCCAGTTGTCGTTTGCGAATTGAGCTTTGGCGACAGGATCCGTTTTCGCAACTTCGACATAGCTTTGATCGGCGATGTTGTATTGTCCCAATGATCCTGACTCGGTGCTGACCCACAGCGAGGTGCCGTTGGGCGAGAGCAAAGCGGACACGGCGGGAGCGGGCAAATTGCCGGACGCTTCGAACGTTTGATTGGCTGGATTCCAGTTGGCAACGTTGCCGGTTGCATTGATCGCGATCAACTGATCCGGCGTCTCAGACGCCGAGTGGATCGCAAGCACGGTTTGGTCAAAAACGTTGTGCTCTGTGTTGGTCCAAGCGTCTCCGCCTCGGTTCCAAAACAAGACTTGGCCATTTTCTGTCGCAGTCGCTAAGCGATCTGGTCCGATCCATTGCATTGAAGTGACCGCGTTTGCGGCGTCGAGGGTTTCGACGTCTTTGCCATCGATTCGAACGATGCGAATTGTGCTGTCCCACTGAACTGCCGCTTGATGACCAGCTTTGTCCAACGCGATTCGAACCTGGGTAGGATCGTCGGATTCTAAATCTTCAGGCAGGTCAAAGCTTTTCATCCACAGCCATCGATCTTTGCCGACTTCCGCCACACTCAGCTCTCCACGACGCGAGAGTTTCGCGAGATGAGTTCCTTTGGCATTGATCGCAATCGACAGGGTGTCGTCCTGATTAATTGAGGGAATTTTGGCTGGTTCGAACGGTGTTCTCTCCCAAATCTTGACGTTGCGATAACCCGCCGAGATGAGTTGGTGGCCGGTCGGATCGAGGAACAAATCTTGGACGAAGTCATCGTGAGCCGGCTTTGTTTCTTCGCCTTCGACGATTGCAAGCGTTTCAATTGGTTCAGAGGACTTGGTGCCGAACACACGAATCTGGTTGCCAAAGCTGACCGCGGATAATCTTCCGTCGGCGGTCATGGCTGATCCGTAAACCGTTTGCAAGTCGGTCGGTAGCGGCTGCCATTTTTGTTCCGCCGGAACGTTGGTGGCTTGGTCGACAATGGCGCCGGATTGGATCCAACGCTTTAGCAAAGCGAGCTCCTTCGGATTCAAAATCGAAGCCGAAGCATCGTTGTCTTCCGGTGGCATCACGGGATCATCCGCGTGGGATGCGAGCAGGAACAGTCGACTTTCCGCGGGGTTTCCGGGAACGACGAGATCATCCAATTTGGAGGTCCGGATCTGTTCTCCGGATTCCAGGTTCACACCGCCTTCATCGTCGCTGGTGTTGTGGCAGGCAACGCAGTTTTTTTTCAGCACCGGTGCCACGTCGCGGCTGAAGAGGACTTCATGGTCGTCGGGCAACTCGTCGATCGGGAGCGTGTCTGCGCTCACTTGGTTGGGCGTGCCGACGATCGAATCAAGTCCGACGCTCCACTCAAAACTCAGTGCCAGCACGACGAGCAATGTCTTTGTGGCTGGGCGGATCATGGTGAGGCTTCTTTGGCGGGGGCAGGAGGAACGGTGAGCCAGAACTCCGTCAGTGGAATGGATGGCCGCAGGTTGTAGGTGGCCTCGATGGTTTCTTCCGTCGGCTCGTCATTCGCGTCCAAAATGGTTCCCACGATTCGGAAGCGACCATGGCCGATCGCATTGTCCGCAGCGGTCAGTTTCAGTTTGACCGTCTTGGCGGTGTCGCCTTTGGGTTCGGAAACCGCGGCGTCCGACTGGATCCCATCGGGCAAATCCGTCGCGGCGATTTTGACTTTTGAGTTGAAACCCGACTTGCGATTGACGGACACGCTGAGTTCGAGCGGTTTGGACTGAGTGACGACGAAGTGATCTTCAGTCATCGAAAGTTGGCACTCCGGTTTCAATTCACAAATCGATAGTTGGTAGAAGTGTCGAGGGCCAAATTCGCCCAGCATCTCGGCGACGGCGACGTCGATGGGACCGTCCTCGGTTGCGGTGAAGTCGACTCCCGCGTCATAGCCACCGGACGACATGTCGTCGTTGCTGGCCAGTGTTTTGCCTGACTTCGCCTCTGTGATCGTGAGTTTGGAGTCGAGCAAGAATCCGTTGGCTTTGGATCGGACTTCGGCGCGGTACTTGGTTCCTTTGTTGGCCTTGAAATTGTAGTGATGCGTTTCATCTGCTTTCAGGAAGTGACCGAACAGCAAAGCGGGCAGCGTTCCATCGAACTTGCCACCGGGTAAGACTCGATGAACCGATTCATCAACGGGTGGAACCCAAGACCACCCCAATGCATCGGGGATCGTCGCGACGGGAGGCGAGAGGCTTTCGGTGATGTTTGAGACCGTCGCGATGGGATCGCCGAGGTTGTAGCCAAACGCAACGGTCTTCTCTTTGTCGGCAGCAACATGATCCAAGAACGGGCCGGTGGTCACGTCCAGCGTGTAAATGAATGAGGCAGATCCCGCGTAGCCGATCGTGCTGTTGGGCGTTTCGGGGAACGCGAAAATGCGGATCAGGAGTTCTTGATCTGAGTCAGCGGTGAAAACGATTTGTGGGTCCAATCCACGGACATCGTCGGAATGGAAGAGCACGTTGCCACGAAGATCGGTCAACTGCAGCACCGCATCCATGGGTGACTTCAAGACTTGGTTGGCCGTTGCGGAAACGACCAATGTCTGGCCCGTCTTCAGTGACACGCGGTAGGCATCACTGTCGCCGCCCTTGGCCAAACGACCGGCGACGACGGTGGAAAGTTCAATTGGGTTGGCTTCCGATCGTTTGTCATTGGGTTCCGTCTCAGAGAACACGCCGACGGAGGAGAGGATCAGCGGAACCAACGCGGTCATGGAATGGTCGTCGTGGAATCGGATCCACGCGACTCCCGGTGCCGCGTCCTCAGCGACTTTGACGGTCAACTTGCCGGAGTCTTTGCCAGCCGAAATGGAAACCTGGTCGGCATCGCAATCGATGTTGGGCGGCCAATTGGGAAATTTGCCTTCCGCGGCGACCGCTGTTTCGGCACCAACGGCAACGGCCGGTGGGAACACTCGATCCAGCTTGATTTGTGCGTGAGCCAAGTGCGGGGTGAAGCAGCATAAAATCAATGCCCACAGCAGGCGAAGCTGAAGTGTGGAAGCGATCACGAAGCAACTCGCACGGCGTGAACGAAGGATGGTTTCGTAGACGCACCTGTGGTTGATTGAGTTCAATGAGTGACGCACTAGCTCATCAACTCGGTGATTGGAGTCGCGTCGCTGACCAAATGTGTGGGGCGTCCTTCGCCGGTGTACATCATTTGGCCAGGATCGATGCCGAGTTTCTCGTAGATGGTCGACACGAAATTTTCTGGTGACAGGACTCGTTCGACCGCGGCGTAACCTTGTCGGTCGGTTGCTCCGATGACTTGTCCGCCCGGCGTCTGACCGCCCGCGAACACGACGCTCATGGCGTTGGACCAGTGGTCGCGTCCACCGCGTTCGTTGATCTTGGGTGTCCGTCCGAACTCACCCAAGACAACGACCAAGGTGCGCTCCAGCATGCCTTGTTGTTTCAGGTCCGAGATCAAAGCCGCGACCGTTGCTTCAAACGGTGGCAGTTTCTTATCCAGTGCATTGAAGATGTCGACGTGATGGTCCCAGCCACCGCTGTAGAGCGTCACGAAGGGAACGCCGGCGCCGACCAATCGACGGGCGAGCAAGGCTTGCTGGCCAAACGGGTTGCGTCCGTAAGCATCGCGGACCTCGTCGGATTCTTGGTGAATGTCGAAGGCGGCTTGGGCTTCTTTGCTGCTGATGATTTGCAGGCTTTGCTGGTAGAACTCGTCGACCGCCAAGGTTGGATCGGCGACGCTGGCGTCATTGAAACGCATCATCGTGTCGATGCGTTGGCGGATTTGTTGCCGGGAACTGAATCGGCCGTCGGTCAGTCCCGTGGGGATCGTGACATCGCGAACACGGAAGCCGGAACTGTTCGGATTGTCGGGAACGACGAACGGGGCGTACTTGCTGCCGAGGAAATTCGGGCCTCCCGAACGCGACATTCGAGGAAGAGAAAAGTAGGCGGGAATCCCGTGAGGGGCACCGATCTCTTTGGAGACCACGCTGCCGAGGCTGGGGTGAAAACTGACAAACGCACCACAACCAACCGGAATGCGAGGCGGGGCTCCGGTCATCATGTAGTGATTGCCGGCACCGTGGTTGCCCTGGTCGTGCCGAATCGAACGCACGATTGCGAGGTCATCGCTGATCGCCGCCATTTTTTGCATCGGCTGGGCGAATTGAATGCCGGGCGTTTGAGTCGCGATGGGCTGGTAGGTACCGCGAATTTCGACGGGGGCGTCTGGTTTGGGGTCAAACGTTTCGTAGTGGCTGGGCCCGCCGTCCATCCAAACCAAGATGCAGGCATCCGCCTGAGCGTTTCGGCGGCGTGAGCCAGAGTTCTCCGACGCGCGAGCTTGCGCACTCAAGGCCGCTGATAGGCCTCCGCCGATCAGTCCGCCAAGACCCAATTTCAGACCGTCGCGGCGCGTCAGTCCTTCACAGTTTGTCCAAGTGTTCGACATGATTCATCAGTTTTGAATAATAAACTCAGGCGAATTCATCATCGCCCACATCAAGTCCTCCATCACACGCCGACGACCTTCATCGGTGGTTTCCTTTTGTTCTTCATCGCCACTTTGATTCGCAGTGGCGTCCTTGTTGGCAGTGTTTTCGCTGGAGTCGCGAATCAATGTCTCGGCATAGCTTCGTTCTTCGTCGTTTGGCATTCGCGAAAAAATAGCCAAGTACAAATCCGTCACGATCTCCGCCGGAGTCAGGTCGCTGTTGGCCAGCGACGCCGCACGACCGGAATCGCTTCGGACACGTGCGTCGAGTTCTCGCGAATTCATCAGGTGCAACGTTTGAGTGACGGATGAATCGGGAATGCGTTCGCACGGTGGATCCTTGTTCTCATCCGGTCTGCCAAACGTATCCAGGAACGTCGAATCGATCCGGTGCGTCCAGACTTGGTTGGCTCGCGATTCGGGTGCCAAGCCGGAAAAGGATTCCGACGTTTCGGTCACGTCCGCGACCGCTTGAGCGAGCACCTCGGCCCGCAATCGGTGACGGTAGTGACGCGAATGATTCAGTCGGTCAGCCGCGTTGGTTTCGTTGGGAACGGAACTGGGCGAGTAAACGTTGGACAGGACGATGGTTTTGATCAGGTCCTTTTGATCGAAACCGGATTGTTGAAAGTGCTCCGCCAACGCATCGAGCAGCGCTGGGTTGCTCGGTGGATTGGTGCTGCGAAGATCGTCGACCGGATCGACGATGCCTCGCCCCATCAATTGTGCCCACACGCGATTGACGTGAACCTGAGCGAAGTAGTCGTTGTCCGGGGACGTCATCCATTCCGCGAGCGCCTCCCGCGGATCCGAGCCCTCGGCCACCTCGGCGGTTCCAAACAGAGGCGAGGGAGGCAGCACTTCGTCGGTCACGGGATGCTTGACACTTCCTTTGGTGGAAACGTAAACGATCTCTTCGCCACCCGAGATCGGCGGCGACAATCCTTTGCCTTTGCGGCCGACTCTGCCGAAGTAGGCGGCAAAGGAATAGAAGTCGTGTTGGCTCCACTTTTCGAACGGATGATGGTGGCACTTGGCACATTCCAAGCGAACGCCGAGAAACAGTTGGCTGACCAGCGTGGCGACTTCATCAGGGCTGCGTCGATCTCGGAACAGTGTCACGGCGCCGTTGTGCCACGTGCTGCCTTTGGCCGTGATTAGCCGCCGTGCAAATTCGTCGTAGGGAACGTTTTCTCGAAACTGCTGACGGATCCAATTGTCATAGTTCAAGACCGCTTTGATCCCGACGCGATAAGGATTGGGACGCAACAAGTCCGCCCATTGGTTGGCCCAGTGATCGATGTATTCCGGTTGATCGAGAAGTTGGTCGACGAGCCTTTCGCGTTTGTCGGGATCTTGAGACTCAAGAAATTCGCGAGCCTCGTCCGCCGTCGGTGCTCGTCCGATCACATCGGTGTACACACGGCGCAAGAACGTTGATTCGCTGGCCGGAGCTGAAACTTGAATTTGAAGTTGGTTCAGTTTGTCGTGGACCAATTCATCGATGAAGTTGGCACGCGGTTGTTGGTCGTAGAATCCTTCGGGCAATGCCGTTGTTCGTGGGATGCTGACGTTGGCCACACAAATGTGATTCATATAGCGAGCCATCACGGCGGTCTCGCCAGGAATCGGTCCGGCAACGAGTTTTCCCGTGGCATCGACCGATGTGATTGCGGTGTCGTTGGAAAGGTAGCCGGTCATCGAGGTGACATCTCGTTCGCTGCCATCGCTGTAGCGAGCCAAGACAGAAAGCTGAGCCGTTTCAGATGGCTTGAGCAGGAAGTCGGTCTTGGCAATTTCAACCGAGGTCAACGTGGGTTCGTCTGCCAATCGACGTGGTGCTCCTTGGCGAATCCAAGCGGTCAGTGTCTGGTAGGCCGGCGAGCCGACTTCGATCTTTCGCCCGCCACCATGAGGCAATTCTGCCGTCGCTTTTTGAACCAACAGGCTGGATTCCGGCGCCCGGATGGTGAGTCGTCGCCCGCGGGCTTGTCGAACAATCGCGTCGTAATCGAAGTTGGAATCAAACCCCAGCAGCGAAAGTTGGAATCCGTTCTGTCCGCGTTGTTTGCCGTGGCAGGCACCCGCGTTGCAGCCTTGAGCGGCCAAGATCGGTTGCACGTCCAGTTCAAAACTGACGGGCGATTGAGCTTGCTTGGGCGATTCCGAATGGTTCGGTTGGTTCGCACTGGACGCTGAAGCAGGCTGGGTCGGATCCGCGAACACTTTGCCGGGGCCGGCAGCGCTTTGATGGATGATCCCCAACAACGTCGCTGCGATGGCGACGTGAATGGGCGACAACCTTGGGGAAAGGCGATCTGACATGGCGGGCGGGAGGTGGGTGGGGTCTGAGGAGGGACCCTCAGCATAGCCAATTGCGGAACTCCGTTGGGAACTAATCTTTGCCCGGTGCCAGATCGCCTTCGTATTACTCGCCGCAACCGTTCAACCGAATTCGAACCAGCAGATCGTTCAGCGCCGGGCGGGCGGACGGAATTTCCGGTAGTTCTGACTGCTCGTGGGCCTCCTCGAGTTGCCTGACCAATCGCTCAAATTCATGCGTGTGGAATTCGAGATCGGCGGCATCGAGTGTCCCTTTCTCCGGCCCCGTTTGCTTGCAATCGATCAGCTCATCGATGTACGAGAGCCTCGCGTTTTCGTTGAGAGTTACGAGGTTCGATTCGACCTCACCGGATCGCATCAAGTGAATTCCAGTCAGCAGCACTCGGTAGACATACAGCAACGGTTTGACTCGTGGCGGTGTCTCTTTTGCGAACAGTTTCCACTGAGTCGCGGCGAACCCGAGATAGTGGTGGGCGTGATGCCGAGTGATGCAGCCTTGAGCGATCGACTTCAGTTCCTCATGTTCCGGCGTGGAGTGAACGATCAGTGGCGAGAAGACTTGTTCGAGCACGTAACCATTTCGCTTGAGCATCAGCCCAAAGAACTTGCCGACGTCGTGAGTGACCAAGTCAATCTCAAGGCCGTCATAAACACCTTCCCTTTCGATCGGCTGTTCGCCATCCTCCAGACCGACGACCGTCTTCAGCGGCAGCAGGTGCACGCCGCGAAGATCGAAGTCGGAATCTGGGGACGGGAAACCGTACAGGTGGGCTCCACTGATGGTGGCGAACAATAGCGGATACGGTGCAGCACGGACGTGCGGCACCATCTTGTCGTAGTCGATTGTTCGGGCGTCAGTCATGGAAGGTTCTCTTGGATGGCTTTGCGGCGAGCATCGACCAAGAACGCGTTGACTCGTTCGTAGTCGGGACGATCGGGCAGTGGGGTGGTTCGAAAGGCGACTTCGAAATCTTGCTGCAGTTTCTTACGCCATTCATCTGCCTCATCGAACGGCATCTCGCCACGCTTGATGGTCAGCAGACGGTCTCGGTGTTGGCCGGCATCGACCCTCATCTCACCGCTTTGCAGGACATGCGATCCCGACAACAGCAACCGAATCAGGTGCATGACGTGTTTCCACTTCACGCGGCCTTGGTTACGGATGTCTGTTTGCATCTTCTTGAATTGCGAAGCGACGTAGCCTGAGAACGTTTGGAAAACGAGCTTGGATAGAAAGGCGTCGCGCATCGCCAGCAAGTCCTTGCCGAGCGGTGTGACGGATTCGACGATTGGCGAATAGAGACATTCGAGAACGTTCGGGTTCGCTTTCAGTGCCAGCACAATGAACTTTTGCAGTTCCCAGTAGACCTCTTGTGTTTGATCGTTCTCAAGTTGTTCGGGGACGCCGTAGAGTGACCAATGGAGCTCCGCCGGCGGAAGGTAAATGCCGCGGCGATCCGTGTCGGAATCTTCGTCTTGGAGACCATAGGCTCGCGAGCCGATCACGCAGCGATAGATCACTCGGTCGTACAGGCCCGAACTCATCAGCGGTGCATTCGCATCACGGATGGTTTGGTTTTTGAACTCCGACAATTGCACCAGTTGGTCGTGATGAATGGCCGCTTCAAACCCGTCGCTGAATTTGACGCGATATGCGTGCGTGCGATCCACCGGTGACCGCACGACCACGCCGACCGCTCCCGCCGGATGAGCGATTCGATCGTTCGACGTCATGACGTCTTTTTGCGAGACGACCTGGGTGCCCGGCGAGTGGATCAGCGAATGGTTCTTGGGAAGCGACATTGAGTTGGATGAGTGCGGTGAGAATGGAGGTGTTCGATTGTAGGTGGTGGAAAGAGTCAAGCGGTTGAAGGTTCGGTGGAGATTGGGATGGTCCACATGATGAACCTCATCATGTCATGATGTGTCCTTTGATGTCGGAACATTGTGCGTCGTTAGGAGAACAGCATGACACTCAAGCAGCTCGCGAAAGAAGTCCTCGACTTGATTGATGCGGGTGAGTATCGCGTCGACGACAGGGTCGTCCGCTTTGCCGGGCAACAAGCTCAGGCCGTGCAATCGACTCGGTTGTATCGACCGGACGAAATTGAATCTTTGCAAGCCAAGCCGGCAGAGGCGAGCCAAGTTGTTCGTGTGGTTGATGGAACGACTCAGGTTGTTGCTCAGCAATCGTCCGGTGCAGGCGATACCGCGCTGTTGAACTTCGCTTCCGCTCGCAATCCGGGTGGCGGCTTCCTCAACGGTGCCAAGGCGCAAGAAGAAGATCTGTGTCGATGCAGTGGTTTGTATCCCTGTTTGATCGAGTGCATGGAATACTATGAAGCGAATCGATCGCAATCGTCGCTGCTGTACACCGATCATGCCATCTTCAGCCCCTCGGTTCCTTTCTTCCGAACCAAGGGCACCGGCGAACTGCTCGAGAATCCCTTTTTCGCGTCCGTGATCACGACACCCGCTCCCAACAGCAGACCTTTTTTGCGTGGCAATCCCGATGCGACCGAGGAATTGGAGAGCACCTTTCTGCGAAGGTGGCGGAATGTTCTTCGAATTGCGAAGGATCAGAACGTGCGCTGTCTTCTTTTGGGAGCTTGGGGATGCGGAGCGTTTGGAGGCGACCCAATGATAGCGTCACGCACCGCGAAGTCCGCCATCGAATCGGACGGTGGTGATATCAGCGAGATTGTTTTCGCGATTCCTGGTGCCGGACGGCAAAGCAAAGCGAACTTGGACGCGTTTCGCGAAACGTTCGAATGATGGTCGGAGATGTGATGTGAACTTGGTGTGTGGCTTGTCTATCGTTTGCTCAGGCTGCCTGCGATTCGGTCCCGGTCAATGCGTTTGCCCCGGTGATCAAAATACGTTTCATCGGATTCTCCGTGGAATGATTTTGCTGATGATGAGATGCCTGCTGGGATCAATGTTTGAAAGTGAAACCGCATTGCATGGGCAAAAACATCAAAGAGGAAACTGTACTCAACGAGGGAAGATTGAGACCGACCAAGACTGTGAAAAACTCTGTCTAGCCAATTCAACCTGAGAAGTGTCATTTGTTCTCGATGACGACTTTGCCCATGGCTTTGCCGCTTTCCAGTCTCGCGTAGGCTTCGCCCGCTTCTTCCAAGGAGAAATTGGTTTCATCGAGGATGGGAGTCAGGGCACCCGATTCAGCGATCTCAGTCAGCTTGCGAAGGATGTCGCCGTGATCAGATCGTTTGTGATTGTGCAGCATCGGGATCAGCATGAAGACGACGTGCAAAGACAAGCCTTTGAAGTGAGCTGGCGTGAGGTCCAGTTCGCACAAAGACACCGTCGTCGCGATTTGCCCGTTGAGGGCAGCGGCTTCGAACGAGTTGGTCAGGTTGGCTCCTCCGACGGAATCAAACACCACATCGAATCCGGCTCCATCGGTGTGTTTGGCAACGTATTGCTCGACCGATTCGGTTTTGTAGTTGATGCCCGTCGCACCCAGTTTTTCGATGAGCGCGAGTTGTTTGTCACCGCCGCCGGTGGAATAGACATCCGCTCCAAAGTGCTTGGCCAATTGCAACGCGACATGGCCCACGCCGCCTGATCCTCCATGGACGAGGACCTTCTGGCCCGCTTGAATGCCGGCGCGAACCAGGCCTTCGTATGCGGTGATTGCAACGAGTGGCAACGCCGCGGCTTCTTTCATCGACAGGTTCTTCGCCTTGTGAGCGATCAAGTCGGCATCGGCCACGATGTAATCAGCCAAGGTGCCCGGCAGATCTGCCAGCCCGCCGGCGCAGCCATAGACTTCGTCGCCGACGGAATAGTTCTGCACACCTTCGCCGACAGCTTCGACGGTTCCGGCGAAGTCCATTCCAAGGATGGCGGGTGTGTCAGGCGAGAGAGGAAGGTCCTTTCCCATGTTGCGAATCATCGTGTCGACCGTGTTGACGCTCGAAGCGGCAATCTTGACCAGGACGTGCCCCGGTTTGACTTCGGGTTGATCGACTTCAGATGCCTCGAAGGCTGCGTTTTCACCGTAGTTCTTGATCAGCATGGCTTTCATGATTGGTTTCCTTTGATTCGAGAGTGGATCGGACGCGAAAGAACATTTAGTTGTTTCCGCGGTCGCGTGACTGTTTGTTTGTTAGTACGGTGTGATAATAGGAGTAGATGCCAAACCGGCAAGAACGCACTTTCAAGGCGCATAGGCACACAATGGATACCAATGGAAAAGCACGGCATTCGAGCTATGAACTACCTGCTTGTCCCGTCGAGGCAACGCTGGAACTGATTGGCGGCAAATGGAAGGGCATCGTGCTTTACTATTTGATGGTCGACGGACGCCTCCGATTCAGCGCTCTCAAACGCAAGGTTGGCTGTGTCACGCAGAGAATGCTGACCAAGCAGCTTCGCGAATTGGAGGACAGCGGGTTGGTCAATCGGATCGTCTACGCCGAGGTGCCACCGCGAGTCGAATACGAATTGACGGAAGAGGGCGAGTCGCTCACGCCCGTGCTGCTGACACTGAAAAAGTGGGGCGAAGCTCACGCATTGCAACTGCTGCAGGAACGCGAAAATCGCAAAGCTGTGGAAGCGTCGTGAACGACGTTTTCCCTGGATGCATCTCCATGAGTTTTGTCACGGCATGAACTCAGGTTGAATGCGGGCGATGTTCGTATCTCGACGACGATTCGGTGGCGACCGTAGTGGATGAGTCAACGAATCCTTCCGCTTTCCTGAACACCGCACTCTTCTACCGATCATTCCTAGGACAACAGAGATGGATTTGAAATTGAGCGGCAACACCGCTTTGGTCACGGGTGGCGCCAGCGGGATTGGGTTGGCAACCGCGAGGCTGTTTGCGGAAGAAGGTTGTTCGATTCAACTTTGGGATGTCTCGCCCAAAGTCGAAGATGCTGCGAACGAGTTACGAGAGCTGGGCGTGAAAGTCGGCACGCAGATCGTCGACATTGTCGATGAAGAACAGGTCAAGCAAGCGGTCCGTTCCTGCATGGATGAACACGGACGTCTCGACCATGTGGTGCACTGCGCTGCGATTGGGTCGGGGAAGTTTGGGTTTCCGTTCACCCGTGTTGCCCCGAGTGAATGGAAACGAACTCTGGAGGTCAACGTCATCGGAATGGCCAACGTTGCTGCGGCACTGGCACCGCCGTTAGTTGAGCAAAGATCGGGCACGTTTGTGTTTCTGGCATCCATCGCGGGACAGATGGGATCGCAGACCGATCCGCCCTACAGTGCCAGCAAGGCAGCCAACATCAATTTTGCACAGTGCATGGCCAAAGACTTGGCACCGCACAATGTTCGGGTGAACACGGTTTGCCCCGGGATGGTGAAGACGGCCCTGAACCGTTCGGTTTGGCAGGCTTGGTATGACGGCGCCCCACCACAAGATCGACTTTCCTACGAAGACTGGACGGATCAAAAGATCAAGAACGTGATTCCGCTCGCCCGTTGGCAAACCAGCGAAGACGTTGCCGCGATGATCGTGTTCCTCTCGTCAGAACGAGCCAAAGAAGTGACCGGTCAAACCATCAACGTGGACGGCGGTTGCGTGATGCATTGCTAGCGAAATTGAGCGACGGCCCGCAATCGCCCGAACACGAGAACGTTCAATGTGTTTTACGAAGATGCGATGCCGAGCGATTTGATTCGTGATGCAAGGGTGGTCGGCTTCATGCCGAGAAGAGCGGCGGCACCCGTGTCGCCATACACTTTGCCGCCACACGTTTGCAGTGCTTTGCGGATGTTGTTGGCCTCGAACAAGCGGAGCTCGGCGGCGGTCATGATCTCGTCAGTTTCATTCGACTGAACAAGAGTAGTCTTTTTTGATTCGATGTCGGGTTGCGACGCGAGATTTAGTTTGAGTTTTCCGGGCGGGGACGTGATCAACGCACGCTCGAGCACGTGTTGCAATTCGCGAATGTTGCCGGGCCAGTCATAACGCTGAAGTTCATTGGCGTTGGCTCGTGTGAGTCTCGGTGTCGGCTTGCCAAGTCGTCGGGAAAGAATCGTGAGGAGATGATCGGCCAGCAGTGGGAGATCGCCTTTTCGATTGCGGAGCGGTGGCAAATCGATTGGGAACACACTGAGTCGGTAGTAAAGATCCAGTCGGAATTTGCCGGCTTCTGCTTCAGCCTTTAGATCCCGATTGGTGGCGGCGATGATTCGAACGTCCACTTCGCGAGTCCGTTCTTCGCCGACGCGTTCCAGCTCGCCTTCCTGCAGAACTCGCAGCAGTTTGCTTTGCAGGTCCAGGGGGATCTCGCCAATCTCATCGAGAAACAAGGTGCCGCCATCGGCCAGTTCAAAGCGACCGATGCGGTCTCGCAACGCACCGGTGAAGCTGCCCTTGGTGTGTCCAAAGAACTCGCTTTCGTAAAGCTCACGCGGGATGGCTGCGCAGTTGACTTTGATCAGCGGGTGTTCGCGACGAGAGGAGCGAGCATGGATCTCACGCGCGACCAGTTCCTTGCCAGTGCCACTTTCGCCCATCACCAACACGGTCGAGTCGGTGGGTGCGACCAAACGAATTTGTTGCGTGACGGTTTGCAACGCATCGCTCTGCCCGATCATCTCACCGAATGCTTCCCCACGTAGCTCTTCTTGCAAGTAATCGTTTTCAAGTTCCAAGCGTCCACGAAGGGTTTCGATTTCTTCCCAGGCCCGCGCGTTGGCGATGGCCGAGGCAACGTGATCCGCAATCATTCGCAACCAATCGAAGCAGGCATCACCGATCGTGGTGCGAGCGAAGACGCTGAGTACACCCAGTACCTCGCCGCGGTGAACCAGCGGTTGGCCTCCAAAACCAAGGATGCTTTCTTGCAGGGCCCAATCGCGATGCACCAACCAATCGGGATCGCCATCGATGTTGGGAACTTCCAGCGGAGTCCCGGTAGCGGCGATGCGTCCGACTTTCCGCACGCCCAGTGGGAACCGACGAAAGGAACCATCGATGCGGCTGAGGTCCGTGTTGGGATCCACGACCGACG
Organism: Rhodopirellula europaea 6C; assembly: GCF_000338295.1. Taxonomy (GTDB): domain Bacteria; phylum Planctomycetota; class Planctomycetia; order Pirellulales; family Pirellulaceae; genus Rhodopirellula; species Rhodopirellula europaea. The sequence continues at coordinate 93,009 of NZ_ANMO01000269.1, read as the reverse complement.
TTCCCGCACTGGCCACCAAGTGAAGGCATTCGGTTTGGTCGGGGCACTCCGATCGCATCGGGCACGTGGGACAACCTTCGCCCGGTTGGATCAACCAAATGCGGGCCAAGGCCACCGCGTGTGAGCTGGCAAGGTGATCGACGACCAATCGTAAAACGTCGGCGACGCTTCGCTGTTGAGGCATCGCCAACAACAGTTCTTTGTGGTCGCGGATCAGCGGAATTCGTTGCTCAATCATGGGACTCAGAATGCACGAAAATTCGTGGTCTCGCAACGGAAATTCGTGGATCCACGAGATTTCGTGACGCGGTTTTTTTTGGCGTGTGGCTTGTAAGTTGTTTAATGTAAGTGACTTAGGTTTTGTTTGGTTCGGTTGGCACGGTTCGTGCCTAAGGGAGGATCGAAACCGACGATTGTTGTCGGTGCTTTCCAAACCACTCGGATCCTAATGGAGTCCAACCATGTCCCGAATCGAAACTGTGAACCCCGCTGACGCGACCGGCAAAGCCAAAGAGTTGCTCGACGCTGTCCAATCCAAGCTTGGGATGACGCCGAACCTGATGCGTGTGATGGCCAATTCAGCCGCTGTCTTGGATGCGTATTTGAAGTTCAGTGGAGCTCTCGCGGGCGGTGAACTGACCGCCAAAGAACGCGAGCGAATTGCCTTGGCGGTTGGCCAAGCAAACTCGTGTGACTACTGCCTCAGCGCTCACACCGCGCTCGGCAAAATGTCGGGCCTGACCGCGTCTGAGATTCTCGACGCTCGTCGAGGCAAAGCGGATGACGCCAAGGCCGGAGCCATTCTGACGTTTGCAAATCATGTTGTCGCGAAACGCGGGTTGGTGTCCGACACCGATGTCACGACCGCTCGCGAAGCGGGGGTGACGGATGCGGAGATCGCTGAAACGGTTGCCAACGTTTCTCTGAACATCTTGACCAACTACCTCAACCATGTCGCTCAAACCGAAGTGGATTTTCCGGCGGCTGAAAAGTTGTCGGATGATTCGGCAACGGAGTCGTGCGGTTGCCACAGTGAAGCTTGCAGCGTCGCCTAACGCGAAGCGGGATAACCAAGCGTTGCGCTAGACACAATGGAGAACCAACATGGCAAGCCCAACTGACATCCGGCCGCCCTTCACGCGTGAGTCCGCCATGCAAAAAGTGCGTGCGGCGGAAGACGCATGGAACTCGCGGGATCCGCAGCGAGTTTCGCTGGCGTATTCCATCGACAGCGAATGGCGGAACCGGGATGTGTTCCTGCGGGGGCGCGATCAAATCGTTCACTTTTTGTCTGGAAAGTGGACATTGGAAAAGGAGTATCGACTCGCAAAGCAATTGTGGGCGTTCTCTGAAAATCGAATCGCCGTTCGATTCCAGTACGAGTACCAAACCGACGCCGGAAGTTGGTTTCGTGCCTATGGAAATGAGAACTGGGAATTTGATCCCGATGGTTTGATGAGGCGTCGTGAAGCCAGCATCAACGACCATGCGATCGATGTCTCTGAGCGAAAGTTTCATTGGCCCTTGGGCGTCCGACCATCGGACGATCCGGGGTTGGAAGACCTCGTGAAGTGAAGCCGCCAATCACTTGCCCTCGCGTGAACACCGTTTCCGCGAGGGCATTTGGCGAACGAACAGACGATTGAACATCCATCCGACCACTCATCCAATCAACTCGAAATATCGAATCATGAAAATTCAATCACTCACCCATGCGGTCATCGGAATAGCCATCGTCGTGGCTTTTTCCGGCTCGATCGCTACGACCACAACCGCAGAAGACCACTCGCACGTCGTGGCGGATTCACAGGTCATGCATCGCACGATGCGGATCGACGATTTGGAGATCTTTTACCGAGAAGCGGGGCCGAAAGATGCACCCACCGTGTTGCTGTTGCATGGGTTTCCGACCTCGTCTCACATGTTTCGAAACTTGATTCCAGCTTTGGCGGATCGTTATCACGTGGTCGCACCGGACTATCCCGGGTTCGGATACAGTTCGGCTCCGCCGGTCGACGAGTTTGAGTACACGTTCGACAACGTGGCTCGCGTGATTCAAGTTTTCACCGAACGACTGAAGCTGGATCGATACTCGTTGTACGTGATGGACTACGGTGCCCCGGTCGGATTCCGACTAGCGACGGCACATCCAGAACGAGTTCAAACGCTGATCGTTCAGAATGGAAACGCCTATGAAGAAGGCATCGACAACCCGTTTTGGATTCCCGTGAAAGCGTTGTGGAAAGAACGATCATCAGAAAATCGGGAGTCACTTCGTTCAATGTTGACGCTTGATGCGACCAAGTGGCAATTCACCAATGGCGTCCGCAACGTCGCGACGATCAGCCCTGACAACTGGGGACATGTTCAACCATTGCTCGATCGTCCTGGGAACGATGAGATACAACTGGAAATGTTCCACAGCTATGGCAGCAATCCACCGTTGTATCCTCAGTGGCAAGCTTACCTGCGCAAGCATCAACCGCCGACGTTGATCGTATGGGGGAAGAACGACGCGATCTTTCCTGCCGAAGGTGCATACCCCTATCAACGCGATCTGAAGAATGCGGAGCTGCACTTGCTTGATACCGGTCACTTCGCACTGGAAGAAGACGGTGACGTGATCGCGAATCACATGCGGCGTTTTCTGAGGCAGCACGTGCACTAATATTTTGCGACGAGGCTCTTACTGCCAGACTCGCAGGGTGGGACCGGGGATGGATTCATGTCGCGAACTGGCGAAGGCGTGAACCAATCCCCCGCCCATTGTCTCCGGTGTGTCGCGGACGATCACGAGTTCAATGATGTCGCTGCGGTGTTGGTTCACAAGATCGTTGAGCGACGCGGACTCGATGGTGTGAGATTCCGATTGGCTGCCTTTGGGAATCACAAAACGATCCACCAAAGACCAGCCACTGGTTTCGGTTTCCAGATCCAACCAGCGAACGGTGTCGGGTGAGAGCGGTGTTGCTTCGTTCGGGAGGGAGCGTCCGTAGACCGAGAACGTTGAGTCGGGAGTTCGCGATGCGAATCCGATTCCCGAAGGAACCGCGGTTAGCTGCAAAGCGGCTCGCTCGATCGGCTGGTCAGCCAGGCCGCGGAAGTCAAACCGCAGGAGGATCTGGCGATCGAATTCAATCAGTTCATCGGACTTTTTGACGAGCAACAGATCTTCGGGGCCCTTTCGGTTTTCTGGGTCGCGTTGAATCCAGACGTCCCCGCCGTCGCCTTGAGAGGTGAAGATTTGTGTCAGCCGGCGAGCGTCGTTTGTTGAAGGCAGACGGTATTCATTGGGTGACAAGATTTGCTGGGACAACAACCACGCCGATGTTTGTTGGGTCAGGCTTCGCGTTTCGCCTGTTTCCCGAACTTCGAGATCGACGCGTCCATCGAACACCTCGACCACGGAGGCTCCATCGGATTTGACCGACACGCCGAAGCTGGTTCCTTGATCGGTCAGGCGGCCAGTGGGAGTGTCGACCACGAATCCTCGCAAGCCATCGCGGACGGTGACGACTGCGGTTCCACTGGCGAGACGGCAGTGCATTGGATCGAGGATTTGCAGGTCGGCGGGGCCTTCCAGGTCCAATTGGGTTTCGTTGTCAAAACGCAGCGACGCAAATCCGCTGGCCAATCGCAAGTGTCCGACGCCGAGTCGTTGTCCTTCCGCGAGCGGCACGGTCGACGTCTGCCACAAACATTCGACAGTTGTTTCCAGCACCGCAAAGGTTTCGTTGGGATCTGCTGGGTTGGCGTTGCGGTTCCAAAGGGCGGTCGCCACCAGAACGGAAGACGCCAAAGCCATCGCCCAGGTGATGCTTCGCCAGGTTCGGGAACCCTTTGTTTCGCGAGTCACTGGATTCGCGGTTCGTTGTTGTTCGCGAGCCTCGATGCCCAGCAAACACAGTTCGCCATGGATCGCAGCCGCCTCAGCAAATTCGCGGAGTCGTTCGGGGGACGCCTTCGCGATGGATTCAAGTTCGCGAATTTCTTCTTGGGTGGCGCGACCGTCGAGAGCCACGTCTCGCAATTTCAGGAATCGATTTTGGTTGGAGTCGTTCATGACGTCAGGCCTGCCTCCATTTTGCGAGACACGCAATCTCGCAGTGAATCACGAATGCGGCTGAGCATGCGATAGATCGCGTCGAGGGATCGACCGGTTCGAGCGGCGATCGATTCGATTTTGTCGCCGTCGGTGTACCGCTGCTGAATCAGTTGCTGGTGACGATCGGGCAAGGAACGGACGCAGGCGCGCAGCGTTTCCAAGCGTTGGTCGTATCGTTCTGTTTGTGTGTCCAGTTGGGTTGCAACGGCATCAAGAAATTCATTTGAAAACTGCAATCGACTTCGGTGCTGTTTCTGCCGCCACGCTCTCATCTGATTGAATGCAACGCGGCACGACCAAGCCGTGAAGTTGGTTCCCAGTTCGAAGTCATCAAACTTTCGCCACAGTACCAAATCGGTTTCTTGCAGGACTTCTTCGACGTCATTTCGGTCATTCATCAAGCTCATCAGGTAAGCAAAACGATGCCGACGGGTGTGCCCAAGCAGGCGAACGAATTCTTCGGTGCGATCAACGGGGCCGGTGATCGCAGGATCGGAGTCGCGCGTTTCGTGATGTGAATTCATGCCGTTGGTCAATCGCGGTGCGGGCAGTTTCTCGTTATGCATAGGAAGACAGCCTGTTGACGGTCCATTTGGACAAAAACATGGGGGGAAATTCAAAGTCGCTCAAAATTTATGTCCAATTGATTCGTTTGCCGCTATTTCAGGGCAGTGCGGTTATCTTCGAGCCGTCCTCCCACCGAACCTTGTTGAGCTTGATCATGGAAACCTTGCGGCGTCTCATCCCGTGCTTTTTGCTTCTGATGATGGTATCGAATGCCTGTTGGGTCTGTGGTCAGCAACCACCTGCGCGGACCGATCTGTTCATCAGCGGGGTTTACCCGCACCTGACGACGTATGGCATTTACAGCCAGAACGGGGCTCATTTGAAAACGGGCCACAACGAATGTGGGATCGGGGCGATCGTGCCGTGGGCTGGCAAGTTATGGATGGTCAACTATGCACCACACATGCCACGCGGAAGCGAACACAAGCTGTTCTCCATTGATCCCGATTTGACGAAGCCTTTGAATGTGCATCCCGAAAGCGTCGGCGGGACACCTGCGGGACGGATGATCCATGAAGAGTCACAGCAGTTGCTGATTGGCCATCATCTGATCGATGCCAAAGGTAACGTGCGGACGATCTCGCCCACTGAAATGCCGATGCGAGTGACGGCGATCACGCGGCATCTGAATGACCCGGAGAACATGGTGCACTACATCGACATGGAAGGCGCGATTTGGGAAGCCAACGTGCACTCCTTGGAGGTCAATCGATTGTTCAAGAAGCCCGTTCCGGGGTGGCATGGGAAGGGTGGCTACACTTCGCAAGGACGTTTGGTGATTTCCAACAACGGGGAATTGCATGTGGGAAGTTACAAGGATGTCTTGGTGGGTGGCGAAGCCAAGACGGAGGAAGAACGCGGCGTGCTGGCGGAGTGGGATGGTGAGACTTGGAAGATCGTCGAGCGTCGGCAGTACACGGAAGTCACCGGCCCCAATGGGATCACCGGAGGCAGCGATGGGGACGATCCGATTTGGACGATGGGATGGGATCGGCGAACCGTTCGGCTGAAGGTGTTGGAAGACGGCAAGTGGCACACGTATTTGCTCCCCAAGGCAGCTTATTGCAACGACGCCAGTCACGGTTGGTACACCGAATGGCCGCGAATTCGTGAGTTCACGGACGGACGATGGATGATGGACATGCATGGCATGTTCTTTGATTTTCCCAAGACGTTTTCGGTGAAGCAGTCCAAGGGAATTCGGCCAATTGGCAGTCACCTCCGCTACGTTCCGGACTTCTGTGCTTGGAACGATCAGTTGGTGCTGGCAACGGATGAGACCAGTGTTCAAGGCAATCCTTTGGCGGGCCAACCGCAGAGCAATCTGTGGTTTGGTGACTACCAAGATTTGAAGACTTGGGGACCGGCATCCGCTTATGGTGGGCCGTGGATTGATGATGAAGTGAAGGCCAACGAATGGTCCGATCCGTTTCTCGTCGATGGTTTCCAATCGCGAACCTTGTACTTGGCCGTTGGCCGGTTGAAATCGAAGCCAGTGGTCACACTGCGAGCGACTGACCAACAAGAAATCACATCGATGCCGGAGGAGTTGAGTGCGCTTCCGACCGTGACGGTACGACGTGGCAACTGGACTCGGCCGGCACCGGGCTATGCCTTCCAAGTCGATCAGCCTGTCACGGTTTACTTGGCCGTGGATCATCGAGGTGACCCGCCCATGTCGCCGGACTGGCAGTTGACTCAGATGGAAGTTCGGTGGGGCAATGGACACCACGATCGGGTTTACATGCGTTCCTTCCCGGCAGGGAAAATTTCGATTCCCGCTAATGAAACCGAGCACACGCCTGGATCATTTGGCATGCCGCACACCGCGTTCGTTGATGGCAACGCAGCCGTGAAGATGATTCGTGGTGAGGGAGCGACGTTGAACAAATCGAAGGCTTCGCAGCAATCCAAAAACATCGCGGTGCCTGAGGATGCTTCCGTTCAGGTCACGATGCAAATTGACCCCAATGGAACGAACGAGTGGATTGACTTTCGTCAGGTTTCGGTGGCCGGTGAAAACTCGGTTGTCGAGATGCTTCCCGAAGAGATGGACGCCGTTTGGGTGCGGTTCAAAACGGATCACGATTGCGTGGCGACTGCGTTCTTGCATCAAACATCCGCTTATCCAAATCAGCAGCGTCATGACGAGCTGTTCGCTAGCTTGGCGAACGTGGATGATTCACAAGCCACCAATGCATTGGTCTACCCGGCTAAACGCAGTCGTGACTTGCGGCTGCTGACTGATGATGGAAAGGCATTTGAATTCACAAAGAGCGACTTCCAGTTTGTGTCAGACGAATTTGATTCGGGGTTGGCGGAGAAGCTGCAAGTGGAACCGGAGTTCACGGTGGATGAAGCCTCCGTCATTATTCGGTATCAGGGAAAACGTTATCGACTGCCCAAGGGTGATGCGATCTATGACAAACCCTTTGAGTCGGGTTGGCCTCGAGCGTTGCGAGAAGTCGAATCAGAACGCACGATCGCGAATATTCATGGGACGTTTTATGAGGTCCCGTTGGTGATCAACGGTGCCCCACCGGCTTGGAATTTGATTCGCCCGGTGTCGAGCCATGGGAAACGTATCTCGGACTATTGTTCGTGGAACGGATTGTTGGTGCTGGCTGGTGTCAAACAAGACGCGGCAGCGAGCGAGCATGTGTTTCGGGATTCGGCGTCAGGAATGGGACTTTGGTTCGGTGGAGTGGATGACCTTTGGAAGTTTGGTAAACCAGTCGGCCGCGGGGGACTCTGGAAAGATTCCGTCGTTCGAGCGGGAAAACCGTCGGACGCATATCTGATGCGGGGATACGACAAGAAAGTGGTGACACTGTCGCACACGCACTCGAATCCGGTAGCGATGACCTTGGAAGTTGATTTGGACGGCGAAGGGCGGTGGATTCCGATCAAGAAGCTGATTGTTCCCGCGGACAGCACGATCCGACACGAGTTCCCGCTTGGTTTTTCTGCTTGCTGGGCGCGTGTCGTTAGCGATTCTGACACGACCGCAACGGCCCTGTTCGACTATCAATGAGCGGCGATTCTGGGGCGTGAAACCGCCGGCAAAAGCGATCACGCGAGAACTTGCTGCACTTTTTGTGTTGACGACCATGGGAATGACCGATATCGTTAATCGTAGATTGGCGATATTGAAGGGGTTTGAGCCTTCACGTTTGTTCATTCGCCCTTCTATTTTACTTGTTTGTATCGTCTAGCGGCGATTGGCGATCTGGAAAGGAAGTAGCAATGAGTCACGTTCAGATTTATGACCGGGCAATGTGTTGCAGCACCGGTGTTTGCGGGCCTCAGGTGGATGAAACGTTGCCACGGTTCGCAGCCGATTTGGATTGGCTGAAACAACAAGGTCACCGCGTTGAGCGATTCAATTTGGCTCAGGAACCAGCCGAGTTTGCTGGCAACGCGACCGTCCAGCAGATGCTGAACGAAGACGGCGTCGAGTGCTTGCCGTTGGTTATGGTCGATGGCCGAATCGTTAGTCGCAGTGACTATCCCTCGCGAGAAAACCTGGCGTTGTGGACGGAAACGAAGACGCAAGTGAAACCCATGTTGCCGACGGCAGATGGAGGATGCTGCGGCGGTTCGGGCTGCTGCTGATCTCAACTGGCGGTTTATCGAACCGATGGCCGATCGAATCTTTCTCTTACGTGTCCACTGTTATGCACTACCTCGAATCACCGACTCGCAATTTGTTCTTCACGGGCAAAGGTGGCGTTGGCAAAACGTCCATGGCCTGTGCCACCGCGGTGCGTTTGGCGGATCGAGGCCGACGCGTTCTGCTCGTATCAACCGATCCCGCGTCGAACTTGGACGAAGTCCTGGGCGTGACACTCAGTAACAAGCCGACGTCCGTTCCGGCGGTGGACAACCTTTCGGCGATGAACATTGATCCGGAGCAGGCGGCAGCGGAATATCGCGAGCGAATGGTGGGACCGTATCGTGGCGTTTTGCCGGAGGCTGCCGTGCAAAGCATGGAAGAACAGTTCTCGGGATCGTGCACGGTGGAGATTGCTGCTTTCGATGAATTCGCCAGACTGTTGGGCGATGAGAGCGCGACCGCAGACTTTGATCACATCGTCTTCGACACCGCGCCGACCGGGCACACATTGCGGTTGTTGACGTTGCCATCGGCTTGGTCGGGATTCATGGATGACAACACATCAGGAACCTCGTGTTTGGGGCCACTGGCGGGTTTGCAAAAACAGCAAGCTATTTACCAATCAACAGTGAAGTCCCTTAGCGATGCGTCTCGTACAACGCTGGTGTTGGTGACGCGCCCGGAAGCTTCCACGCTTCGTGAGGCGGATCGAACCAGCGGCGAACTGAGGGAACTCGGCGTTGAGAACCAAGCCTTAATCATCAACGGAAACTTCGAGGCGCAAGGTGAGTTGGATCCGATCGCCAATGCGATGGAGCAACGCTGTAAAGAGGCTTTAGCGGCAATACCCAGCGGGCTCGCTCAACTGCAACGCACGATTGTTCCTTTGGCACCTCATGGGTTGGTCGGCATCGATTCTATTCGTCAGCTTGGGAGTGACGAACCGAACGTGGAGAAGGCCACGAACGAGATTGCCAGTGAGGAACGCGTTTCGATCTTGGAGGCTTTGCCCGCACCCGCGTTGATCGACCAGTTAGCGGCTCAGCAACACGGTGTGATCATGACGATGGGCAAAGGTGGTGTTGGCAAGACAACCATCGCCGCCGCCGTTGCCGTGGCGCTTGCTGAACGAGGATTGAAGGTTCATTTGTCGACCACTGACCCAGCCGCGCACGTGAGTGCGACCATGGCCGCCGATGAGTTGAGCGGTTTGACGATCAGTCGGATTGATCCTTCCGAAGTGACTGAGGCTTATCGACAAGAGGTCTTGCAGACCGCGGGAGATGGTTTGGATGAACAAGGACGAGCCTTGTTGGAAGAGGACCTTCGTTCTCCCTGCACCGAGGAAATCGCCGTGTTTCGAGCCTTTGCCGATGCGGTGGCGGAAGGCGAAGATGGCTTTGTCGTTCTAGACACCGCGCCCACCGGACACACGATTCTTCTGTTGGATTCGGCACTCGCTTATCACCGCGAAGTTTCGCGGCAGACCAACGAGGTGCCGGAAAGCGTTCGGGAACTTTTGCCGCGTTTGCGAGATCCAGACTTCACGCGAGTGTTGGTGGTAACGTTGCCTGAGTCGACTCCGGTTCATGAAGCTCAGCGGTTGCAACAAGACCTGCGGCGAGCTGAGATCGAGCCGTTTGCATGGGTGGTCAATCAATCGCTTAGTCCGCTGGTTGTCAAAGATCCGATTCTGGTTGGGCGTCAACAAAGTGAAGGACCCTACTTGCGTGAGGTTTTTGATCAACACGCGAAACAAGTGGTGGTCATTCCTTGGCAAATAGACCCGCCTATCGGAATCGAAGGTTTGCGGGAGTTGATCGCGGACAAGGCTTCTTGCTAAGACAGGGCATTGTTTGACGAGACAATTCGGGCAAGGCATTCCGGCAGGCGGCAAATCGTATGAGCAGTGACGAGCTGGATCAAAACGGATTCCAGATTCTTCGCGACGCGGTGCCGAGGTCGGTGGTCGAGCATCTGCTGGATGTTTGCACGCGGACTTTGGTGCAGGAGTCTGACTCCGTTCGGGCTCGGTCCAGTCGCGGTCATGTTTACGCGGCTCGCAATTTGATCGGCAGCATTCCTGAGGTGACAACGGTTTGGCAATGTGAACCGTTGATTGGCTTCTTGAGAAAGCAACTCGGTGATGAGCTGGGATTGGTGCGAGCTTTGTTTTTTGACAAGCCGCCCGATCGGACTTGGGCGTTGCCTTGGCACAAGGACACATCCGTCGCGGTTGAAGACAACTCGGTGAGTTCTGCTTGTTTCTCACGGCCGACGGTCAAGGCGGGAGTCCCTCACTTCATCGCGGCCGACGACGTGTTGCGACGGATGCTGACGCTTCGAATTCATCTGGACGAAGTGACCGATGAGAATGGTCCACTGCGAGTGATTCCTGGTTCGCATCATTCAAGTGACAGCGACGGGGAAGACGTCGGCGCGGCCGTTTCCATTTTCGCGGAGGCGGGTGATGTGTTGGCGATGAGACCTTTGCTCAGCCATTGCAGCGGTTCGTCTGATCCCGGCACTTGGCGGCACCGGCGAATTCTGCACTTGGAATTTGCCGAATCCATGGTCCTACCGGACGGAGTGACGTGGCACGACTTTGTTGTTCCGACGTTTGCAAGCGGTTGAGAGAACCCCCTCCATCGCCTCGTCCTGTACGGCCTGGTTCGACCTCCCCCAAAAATTCGTTTTTGGAGAGGTGCTGCATACGAGAACAATGCCAAAACTGGCGTTGCAAACTGCACGATCTCGTTTCAGCGGAGAGGGTGCGAAGCAGCGAGAAACGAATGGACCCGACACGCCTTCTTAGTTCACGGGATCGGCTTCTTCAAAGTAGAAGTCGTACCACGCTTGCTCTCGCATCTTCTTTCCTTGCGGCATGCCTTTGGGCGTTAGTTCCGATGTCCAGGCCGCCAAGTTGGCGTGGAGTTTGTCAGCGAGTTCTGGATAGTCCTCCGCTAGGTTGCGATTTTCGTGTTGATCGCTTTCGAGGTCAAACAGGAATCGACGACCATCGCCGACGAAGATGTACTTCCATTTGCCACGGCGAATGGCGGCTTGATCCCAGAATCGGAAGTAAAGCGTTCGCGTGGACGGATTTTGGATGTCGTTCAATCGTGGGATCAAGTCGATGCCGTCCAACGCTGCCTCACCGGAAGGAAGTTCTCCGCCGGCAAGTTTCAAAACACTTGGTGCGATATCCAACGTACTGACTGGCCAGTCGTAGGTGATCCCGCTGGGCAATTGAGTGGGAAGGCTCCAAATCATCGGCACGCGGATACCGCCTTCGGAAAGCATTCCTTTCTCGCCGACCCAAGGATCGTTGAGTGATCCGTCCCAGCCACCGGCGTCACCATTGATGGACGAGTCTGGCTTGGTCATCTTCAGCGGGGCACCGTTGTCGCTGGTCATGACGATCAATGTGTTGTCGAGCAATCCATCGGCTTTCAACTGGTCGACAATTTGTCCCACTCCATCGTCAATCGCTGACAGCATTGCCAACGCGTAGCGTCTTCGCTCAGGCATCGGTCCAGGAAAACGATCGAGGTATTTCTGCGTTGCTTCCAGCGGCGTGTGCGGACCGTAGTAGTTCAGTTGCAAGTAGAACGGCTGGTCATGATTGCGTTGAATGAAGTTGACTGCCGCGTTGGTTTGGATGTCAATGCGAAAACGTTTGTCGTGAATTTGTTTCATCTGTGGAAGCAGATCACCTGAGGCGAGATCGAAGTTGGTGCGATAGTTCGTCATCGCTCCCCAGTAGTATTCGTCGAAACCTTGCTGTGCCGGAGAATAGGGCTGGATCTTGATCCATGGAATCCGGACTTGGCGTCTGGGTTTACCCGCCATCGCCGGTAATTCACGGTGCATCCAATCGATGCAAGTGACGTTGGGTTCCAAGTGCCATTTGCCGACGAAGCCGGTTTTGTAGCCTTGAGGTTGCAAGTGTTCGGCGATGGTCGCCGCATCGGTCGGCAACGGCATATCCGGGATGGTGTCGATGCCAAAACGTTGTTGGTATCGGCCCGTGATCAATCCGGCTCGGGAAGGGCTGCACTGGGGAGAAGTCACGTAAGCGTTGGTGCAGCGAACGCCACGTGCTGCCAAACCATCAATGTGTGGTGTTCGAATGTCATCGACTTCGTTTTGACAACTCAGGTCAGCCCAGCCTTGATCGTCGGTGAGGATGATGACGACATTGGGTTTGCTGGCGGGAATGACCGCTTGAGCCGTCCGGTCACCAATTCGGAAGTAACCGAGTTGTTTGTCTCCATCGGCTTCTTTCACCATCCAAACGGCACCCGGGCGAGTCGATTGGGTTTTGGTTTGGCCGGGCTGGATCAATCCATAAGACCTTGGTTTTGCTTTGGCATCGATCCAGCACAATTCCACTTGATCGCGTTGTTGGTTGATGAAGTGCACCGGGAACTGGTTGCCATCGGGCTTGGACGCGGGAACGCCTTCCTCAGGGATCGTGCGAAAGGTCAGTTTCGCGAGTGACTTCACCGACGGTTCGATACGCTTGGCGAAATTAGTCGGTGATGCCGAACGGAACTGAGCGAGATGTTCAGCCGCATCCGGTGTTGTCGCCAAGTTGTTCCACTCGTATGGATCGGCTTGGATGTTGTAGAGCTCTTCGCTTCCGTCTTGGTAGTGAATGTAACGATGAGTTCGACCGCTAACGGCATAGGCACCGGGTTGAGACAAGTAGGTGACCGAGTTGTGTTTCCAAGTGACCGTGTTTGGTTCCTTTAGCAGCGGCAGGAGACTCGGCCCATCGTTGACGGGATTGGGTGGCAATTGGCAAAGGTCGAGCAAAGTCGGAAAGAGACTGAGCAGATTCACCGGGGCATCACATCGGACTCCAATTGGAGTGCCGTTTGGGAGCGATGGACTGGGAGTTTTCGGAACGCGAATCATCAAGGGGATGCGGGTGACACCTCGCCACGGTGTGTACTTTTGCCAATGCTCTTTTTCACCCAATTGCCAACCGTGATCTGACCAAAGCACAACGATGGTGTTGTCTGCATTCGGTCCTGACTCCAACGCATCCAACACGCGACCGAGCATCGCATCGGCAAAATGGATGGAAGCGAGATAGCCTTGGATGCCTTGTTTCCACTGGTCCTGCTTTTGGATGTGGGCGAAGTAACGGTTGCGTGCCGCTCGCTGTCCAATCGAAGGCACATCGTCCAAGTCATTCTCGAGGTATCCCGGCGGGAGTTGAATCGAATCGAGAGGAAATGGCTCGAAGTACTTCTTGGGGACGAACCAAGGTTCATGCGGGCGATAGATTCCGCAACCGAGAAAGAATGGTTGCTCATGCTTTTGTTGAAGTTGTTCGCCGATCCACTGGCTGACCGCCCAGTCGCCACCGAACTCTTCATCCGTCACGTCGAGTGCGGCCCAGTCCGTTTCGACGTATTGCCACGGTCCGCCGCGTTCTAAACTGACGGGACGCTGCGATGGATAGAATGTTTGCGGAAAAGGATTCTCGGATTCCGCTTTTGGGAAGTACTCATCCCAGGACGCGGCGTCGATGAAGTAGTGCAGCAGTTTGCCTGACCCCGAAGCGTGGTAGCCATGGTTCCTCATGTATTGAGGCAAGATGACCTCGTCCGGCATGACTTCACGCATTTGTTGCCGATTGTCATACAGGCCCGATCGATTGGGGGCTCTTCCGGTGAAGACAGCCGACCGGCACGGGTTGCAGGCGGGTGCGGGGCAATGAGCGTTGGTGAAGAGAACACCGCTGGCGGCCAATCGGTCCAGATTAGGTGTGATGGTTTGCGGATGGCCGCCCAGGCAACCGATCCAGTCATTCAGGTCGTCCATCGCGATGAACAGGACGTTCGGCTTGGATGGTGCCGGCGGTGTGTCCGCGAAAGTGGACGGCGCGGCCAGCAAAATCCAAATCATCGAAGCGAGCAAAGGGCGATGCATCATCGCGAATCTTTCGGGCGCGAGAAAACGGGCGTGCGTGAATGCTGAGAACCGGTCGTAAGTCGTTCATCACGACAGAATGAACGTTGGTGATCAGCGAAGGGGATCTGGGGGAATCCGGTTGGAAGTGTCGATGATACAATGCCGCTGTCATCGCTGTTTTGTTTCGATTCGTGACAGCGGACAAACTGCCGCTTTCCAGGGATTATGCTGCGATGCGGTGACGTTCCATCGCAGGCCGCGAGGGGCGACCGCTTTGAGTCGTCTCGTGCCTCAGAGTATTCCCATCTGCACCACTTTCTTTTGATAGACAGACCATGAAACGCAGTGTCCCCGCTTTCTCTTTGATGACCTTCGTTGCGACGACCTTTGTCATGAATTGTTCCTCCAGTAGCAATCTGTCGGCACAGGATTCTGCGACATCGAGTGTTGAGTCTGCGTCACAGATTCAGGTGGAACCGGGCCAGCAGACTGAGAACTTTTTCGCCATTCCGGAGCCTGCCGAAGGTCGGCCGGACAAGCTTCCGTTTTTGCTTTACACCCCCAGCAACTACCAAGCAGGGCAGGAGGTTCCGATGCTGTTGTTCTTGCACGGGTTGGGCGAAAGCGGCGATGGGAACTTCAAACAACTTGCCGTGCACGGGCCACCCAAACGAGTCGCGAAAGAAGGAAAGGAGTTTCCGTTCGTGATTGTGTCACCTCAAAGTCCGAAGCCGGGCAAGGAACGCGCGGACGTGGTCGAGTCTTGGAAGGTTGATGAGCTGATGGCGTTGCTCAATCACGTGGAAGAACATCTTTCGATCGATACTTCTCGCGTTTATCTGTCCGGGTTGAGTATGGGCGGCTTTGGGACATGGCGTCTGGCAGCGACTCACCCTGAACGTTTTGCGGCGGCCATTCCGATTTGTGGTGGTGGCAAGACGGAGTGGGCGGACGAACTCGCGACGCTTCCAATTTGGGCGTTTCATGGTGGGAAGGACTCCGTCGTCGAGCTCAAAGAAAGCGAAGAGATGGTCGTCGCGATCCAGCGAGCCGGCGGGGACGTCAAGCTGACGATCTACCCAGAAGCAGGCCATGACAGCTGGACAGAGACGTATGCAAACCCTGAGGTCTACGCTTGGTTGTTGCGGCACCAAAACGAGAAGTGAACTGCTGCAGGTAAATGATTCGGCATGTTCCTTCAATCGCTGATGCAGAGATGCCCGCGACGCAGGTACGTGCTTGATTGAGAAAGTCATCTGGTCACGGGCGGTGGCTGATGACGAAAACGGTGTTTTGGTATAGTTCCGCCGAGCAACACGAGCGAACCCTGCCAAGCCGCAATCATCGTTTCCAACGCAACCAGGACGAAGTCACCCATGACGAACCGGCCTCTACGAAGCAACCCGGTGCAGGATGCCTGTTTGTTGATCCTCACGGCAATCGCGTTGACGGCGGCGGTGTATTGGTTGAGGTCCGTTTTGATTCCGTTTGTGGTGGCATTGTTCATCGTCAGCGGAATCACGCCGATTCTAGATTTTTTGCAGGCACGTCTGAATGTGAATCGCATCGTTGCGGCGGGCGTCACGTTCGCACTGGCGATCGGCGGAACGTTTCTGGTTGGGATGAGCATTTGGTTGTCGATGGCTCAGATGTCCGAAGAAGGCAAGCTGTACCGAATGCGGGTGTCAGAGATTGTTTCGAACGCGGAAGACTGGCTGCATGAAAACGTTGCCGAGCGTTTTGAAGCGAGCGAGGTGGGAGAACGATCCGAAGCTGCGGTCGCGGACTTGGTGGGGGAACCAGAAGCCACGGTCGTTCCCGTGGAGCGGCAGGAATCCGATGAGTTGCTGGCCAATGCGGCCGCGGATTTACGAGACCAGTTGGAAGCGTTTCTGCGAAACGCGGTGGCGAGCCTGTCGAGCGAACTGTTTCAGCTTGGGTCGACCAGCATTGTGATTTTGATCTACGTCTTCTTCCTGTTGCTTGGCAACCTGAGCGGATACGGCGAGAACACATTGGCGTATCAAGTCGATCGGCAGGTTCGATCGTACTTGTTTGTCAAAACGATGATCTCGCTGGCAACCGGCATCGTATTCGGGATGGCACTTTGGTTGTTTGGTGTGCCGATGGCGCTCACGTTTGGGTTGTTGGCATTCTTGCTGAACTACATTCCCAACATCGGCCCAATTTTGGCAAGCATTTTGCCGCTGCCTTTCATCTTGTTGCATCCCGATGGCAGTTTGCTTTGGATGATCAGTGCGATCGCGGTGACATGTTCGATTCAGGTCGCCAGCGGCAATTTGTTGGAACCAAAGCTGATGGGCAATTCGGCCGACTTGCATCCCGTGGTGATTCTGTTGGCACTGATGTTTTGGGGAACATTGTGGGGAATCACCGGCATGTTCTTGGCGACGCCGATCACGGCAGCAATCAAGATCGCACTGGACCGAATGGATGTGACTCGTCCGGTGGCACGCGTCATGGCAGGGCGGTTGGGACCAAGTGCCAACGAATCGATCCCGGCAAGCTGACACTAGGAAGCTTTACCGCGATCGATCTTCGATAGACGTTTTTCGCCGTCGTGACGTTGGCGGCGGTTAGTCGAACGCCAACCGGGGCAAACGCCGAATGGCCAATTGTTGTCATTCGGTATACGACTAAATCAACCGCCCGTTAGGTGTCAGATTTGCGAGCCATCCGTTCGGACAGCGTTCGGAAGACGACAAAGAACGTTGGGACGAGCAGCAGAGCGAAGATGGTGGCGGCAATCATGCCACCAACAACCGCGGTTCCAACGGCTTGGCGACTGGCGGCACCGGCACCGGTCGCGACCAGGAGCGGCAAGAAACCGAGGATCGACGAAAACGCCGTCATCAGGATGGCTCGGAATCGAAGCTTGGCCGCCGTGGTTGCTGCATCACGAGTTGATTTTCCCTCGGCGCGTTGTTCGCTGGCGAACTCCACAATCAGAATCGCATTCTTACTGGCCAAAGCAACCAGCAGCACAATCCCGATCTGAGTGTAGGTGTTGTTGTCGCTTCCACGCAGCGTCAGCGACAAGGCAACACCGAGAGCGGCCAGAGGCACGACCGCGATGACCGCAGCGGGGCTGGTCCAACTTTCGTACTGTGCCGCGAGAACCAGGAACACGAACAAGATTGCCAGACCGAAGATCATGTACTGACCACCGGAGGCTTGTTTCTCTTGGAAGGACATCCCCGTCCATTCATAGGAGAATGAAGCGGGCAAGGTTTGATCGGCGGTTTGTTCCATTAACTCGAGCGCGGTACCGGAGCTGACGCCCGGTGCTGCGGAACCGTTGACCGCGGCGCTGGGGTACATGTTGTATCGTCGTACAACGTCTGGTCCAAAGTGATCTCGCACCGTCACGATTGATCCGAGTGGGACCATGTTGCCGTTGCTGTCGCGCACATCGAGTTGCGTGATGTCCGAGGCGGATCGTCGAAACGGTGCTTCGGCTTGCGCGCGGACTTGATACGAACGGTTGTTGAGCGTGAAGTCGTTGATGTAGGACGAACCCAGCGATGCTTGCAAGGTAGCGAACACACTGCTCAGCGGAATGTTCATCGTCTTCGCTTTTTCTCGGTCGACATCCACATAGAGCTGAGGAACGGTGGCTCGGAAGGAACTGTTCAGAGCTGCCAAGCTGGATTGAGTGGAGGCGTTGGCGACGAGTTCCTCCGTCGCATTTTGCAACGGAAGGTAGCCATTGCTGCCGCGGTCCTGAACTTCCATTTGAAATCCGCCGGCCGTTCCCAATCCATCGATTGGTGGTGGAGCAAACGTGAACAGGATGGCACGTTGTTCCGACGCGAATTGTTTTTGCAGGTATTGCTGGATCGCGGTGACGCTTTCGGTTTTTGCATCGCGGTCTTCCCATGGTTTCAGGACCAGAACCGAGAACCCGACGTTGGGGCCACCACTTCCTCCGAGCAACGAGTAGCCGGTGACGGACAGCCAACCTCTGACTCCAGGGGTTTGTTCGAAGACCTGGTCCAAGTTTTTGACCACTTCATCGGTGCGTTCTTTGCTGGCTGCGTCAGGCAATTGAATGTTGACGAACAACACGCCTTGGTCTTCGTCTGGAACAAATCCGGTTGGCAACTGGGTGAGGATCCAGCCCGTCGCCATGACCAAGGCAATGGAAGCAATCGAAACAATCAACGTCAAACGGACCAGTCTCGCGACAGTGGCACCGTAGACGGCTGTGGTTCGATCAAAGGCTTGGTTGAACAGTCGGAATCCGATGAACTTCGTTTCGGTCGGTGGCCGAAGGAAGATCGCACATAGGGCGGGGCTGAGCGTCAACGCGTTGATCGTGCTGATGATCACCGAGGCTGAGATCGTCAATGCAAACTGACGAAACAATTCACCGGTGATGCCCGGCATGAATGCACACGGCACAAAGACGGCCAGCAACACGAGGGTCGTGGCGATCACGGGACCGGTGATCTCGGACATGGCTTTGACGGCGGCATCGCGGCTGGACAATCCATCGGCGATGTGTCGCGAGACGTTTTCGACGACCACGATGGCATCATCGACCACGATTCCAATGGCGAGCACGATGCCGAACAAGGACAACATGTTCAGGGAAAACCCGATGCCAGCCATGATGGCGAACGTGCCGATCAAAGACACCGGAATCGCAGCGACTGGAACGACCGTCGCTCGCCAGTCTTGCAAGAAGATGAAGATGACGAGCACGACCAACGCGATTGCCATCGCGAGCGTCTTGTAGACTTCGGTGATGGAGGCGGTGACGAATTCGGTCGCGTCGTAAGCGACTTGGTATTCCACATCATCCGGCCAGTTGGCCGCCGAAGACAATTCTTCCATTTTGATCCGGATCGCTTCTGCGGTTTCCAGAGCGTTGGCGCCGGGCAACTGGTAAATCGCGAGTGTCGCGGCGGCATCGCCGGTGAACGAACTGGAGTAGGTGTAGGCCTCGGCACCAAGTTCAATTCGAGCGAGATCGCCCAGACGCAGCACTTCGCCGTTGTCGCCTGTGCGAACGATGATGTTTTCGAATTGTTCGACGCTCGAGAAGCGACCTTGCGTGTTGACTGAAAATTGGAACGCGGTGCCAGAATCAGCGGGCGGAGCACCAATTTGTCCCGCCGCGACTTGGACGTTTTGTTCGGAGATTGCCGAAACCACGTCCTCGGTTGTCAACCCACGCTGCTTCAACAAACGGGGGTCCAACCAGACTCGCATGCTGTAATCGCCATCGCCAAATGACTGAACGTCACCGACGCCTTTGATGCGACTGATTTCGTCTCGAACATCCAGCGAGAAGTTGCTCAGAAACAATCCGTCGTGAGTTCCACCGGGCGATGTCAACGCGATGAACTGAAGCGTTTGTGTGGAACGCTTTTTGGTCGTGATGCCTTGTTGCCGAACTTCTTGAGGTAGGCTGGCTTCCGCACTGCCAACCAAGTTCTGGACCAGCACCGAAGCGATGTCCAGGTCCATTCCCAATTCGAAAGTGACCGTCAGGGTGTACAGGCCTTCGTTGGTGCTGGTCGATGACATGTAGATCATGCCTTCGACACCATTGACCGATTGCTCGATGGGAGCGGCAACGGTTTCGGCGACCGTTCGAGCGTTGGCACCGGGATAGACCGCGGTCACTTGGACCGTCGGCGGCGTGATCGGTGGGAACTTCTCGACCGGAAGTCCAAAGAACGAGACCGCTCCGGCGATCACGATCACGATGGAAATCACCGTGGCAAAGATCGGGCGGTAGATGAAAAACTTTGACATGGTTCAGTCCGCGGTGGATGAATCGGAGGCGGGTTCATCGTTGGTCGGATTGACCGTCGGTGCTGTTTCAGAATTGGATTCTGGTTCGGCGGATTCATCGTTGGGCCCAACCGCTGCTCGCAACATAGGGCTGTCTTTCGTGGACAATTCCGTTGGCTTGGGTGTGACGGTGCTGCCTGGTCGAGCACGTTGCAGCCCGTCCAAAACAAACGTGTCTGTGGCGGTGAGGCCTTCTTTGATCAGTGCCCAGCCATCGAGTGTTTGACCGATGGAGACCTTGCGTTGTTCGATTTGGTTTTCGGGACCGACCAACATCACATACGATCCCGTTTGATTGCGGACGATGGCTCGTTCAGGAATCAAAATGGCATTCGGAATTTCGCGAACGGGCAAACGGATGATCACAAACATGCCTGGCAGCAGTTTGCCGTCTTGGTTGTCGAAGTCGGCTCGCAAGCCGAACGTACCGGTCTTTTGATCGATGCCTCGTTGATCGACGTAGTCCAGTTTTCCTGACAACCATTGGTCGGTGTCACCGTCGCGTTGGAGATAGACAGGGATCTTGGACCAGTCCTCGGGTGAGTCTGCCGGTTCGTCGGTTTCCGGACGGGCTTCGACGAGTTCCAGCAATTTTCGATCACTGATGCTGAAGTTGGCGAAGATTTTTCTTTGGTCGACCACCGTCGCCAGCGTGCTGCCGACTTGAACGAGGTTGCCGAGTTTGATTTCAGTTTTGGAAACGCGGCCTTCGATCGGGGCACGAACCACGGTGTACTTCAGGTCCAATTCCGCTTGCGCCAGTTGAGCTTGAGCTTGAAGCAGCTTGGCTTTGTCGGCTTCGATATTGGCTTCGGCCGCCTTTTGCTGGGCCAACGCTGAATCACGACTTGCCAATGCCGCATCCAGAGTCGCTTGGGATCCCGCATTGGATGCTTCCAGGCGTCGTTCACGCTTCAAGTCGTTCTCGGCCTTTTGTACTTCGGCCAATGCCGCGGCCAATGCAGCTTCGCTCACCTGGATGCTTGCTTTGGAAGCCTCCACCGATGCTGCGGCGGCATTGCGGTTGGCTTCATAGGTATCCGGTTCGATCCGATAGAGTTCTTGGTCGACGCTTACGAGTTGCCCTGGTTCAAAGGAAAGCTTCTCGACGAAGCCTCCAACACGGGCACGAATGTCCGCCTGTTCCACCGCTTCGGTTTCGCCGTTTTCTTCGATGAAAATGGTGAGACTTTGTTGAACGGGACTTGCCGTTGTCACCTCCGGAGGCGGAGGAGCTTGGTATTCGTTGGAGGCAGGTGTGCAACCGAACGTCGCGAGCAAGCACAGGGCCAATGCGTTCAACGCGTTAGCGATGCAGGTATGCCGCCTCGGTTTCGCAAGCGTTGGACAAAGGCGGGCAAGTAGGAGTTTGTTCATGCGTCAAAAGGGGACAGCGTGATGAACCATTGGCAATGGAAAGTCCTGACGTGAGTCATGAACTTCCGGATGAAAATAGAAACCTTGCGAATCGAAGTGATCGACTCAGTGACGGGATCCGCGTAGCATCCTACACCAAGCGGATTGAACGTCCTACGCAGCAATTCCGAAGCGGGACAATCTGAACCAGGAATTCCTACTTCTTCCAATCCGTGGCTCGCTTTCCTTGATCCATTGATTCGCTGGCATGACCCTCCCACTCAAACTTGAATCGCATCGATGGTTGAGAGAACCTCGGCATGGCGAACTGTTGTTGGCTCTGGTTGCCTTGATCTTTATTCAATCATGCTTGTCCGCGGAGAATGTGGTCCATCGAGTAGTCATCAATGGATTCTTCTTTGTGGTCGTGCTTTCGGCGATTCGTTCGTTTTCCGGTTCCACCAAGCGGATGTGGGCGACTTTGTTGGTGGGAGTTTTGGCCTATGCGACTTCTTGGGCCAACGAAATCACCGGATTGATGGGTTTGGCAATCGCTAGCGATGTCTGTTTTGCACTGGTCTTTTTAACTCTCATCCACGCGGTCGGCGTAAACGTCTTTTGCGAAGGTCCGATCGACGCCAACCGAATCATCGGTGCCGTGTCGATCTACTTTCTGCTGGGGTTGCTGTGGGCGTTTCTCTATACGTTGGTCGAACTCATCGAACCGGGGGCATTTTCGTTTCCGGTGGTCGAATCGGATTCGCCGCAGAACACTCGCTTGATTAGTGAATTCATCTACTTCAGCAACGTGACGCTAACAACGCTTGGCTATGGCGACGTTGTGCCGCTGTCTCGGCCTGCCAAAATGATGGCTGTCATGCAAGCGATGATTGGGCAACTGTACGTGGCGATCGTGATCGCACGCATGATCGGAATGCAGGTGTCTCAGCGCCGCGAAAACGCGGAAGAGTGATCGGTCTTTGGCAACTGATCGAGCTTTTGTTGCGCTGCGCGGCGAGTTTGAGATTCAGCTTGATTGGTCGAGCGTGTTGTCTGATTTGAACTGAGTCGTCAGCACATACATTGTCCCGCCAACCATGAATGTGATTCCGGTCGCAATCAATTGCTTCGGATCGTTGATCGTCATGATGGCGGCGGAAAGGATCGTTGCGGCGACATAGAAAGCCGGGGCGACCAGCCAGTGTTTGGGTGCGGCTTTCGGATGATTGCGGATAGATGGCAAGAAGAGGCAACACACCGAGCAAGCCGCAGACAGCGACAACGTGAGTCCGAGATAGGACAACAATCCTTGCAAGTCGGAAATCAACACAAGCGTGATGGCCACCATCATTTGGACCACCGTCGCGGCAAAGGGAGCTTCGCCTCGGAACCGCATCCAAGCCGGCAGCATGCCATCGTCGGCCATTTTTGCGTACACACGTGGTGCTGCCATCATCATGCTGAGGACCGATGTCAGCAAACACAACGCGATCGTCCAGCGAACAAAGTGAGCGAAACCATTGCCACCCAGACTGGCGGCCGCGATTGCCGCCACATCCGGTTTGCCAATGATGCTTGCAGCGGAGGGTGCAAACACAAAGACGGCGTTGAGGCATAAATACAGCAACGTCGTTGCGATCGTGCCGAAGACCAGCGCTCGAGGCACCACACGTGTCGCGTCAATGACCTCATCGGCGACGTAAACCGCTGCGTTGAAACCTGAATAGCTCAATGAGATCCAAACCAGACTTCCAGCGAAGGCAACCCACCGCGACCATGAGGTGGTTTCAGCAGTCATTTGCGCTTCAGAATCGCGGACGATCAAATCGCCGCCGAACCACTGGTAGACCGCGAAGAGAAGGATCGTGGCCAGCAGAATCAGTTTGACGCTGACGGCGATGTTTTGTGTGGTGGCACCGACGCGAGGGTGCAAACCATGGAAGAAGCCCGCCAGGACGATTGCCATGATGGTCACGATACCGGCGGGCATCCATTCGGGACGCAAGTGTTCTGGCAATAGATAACCTTCCAGTGCCGTGGCCGCGAAAGCGATCGCGCCCGAAAAACCTGCGATCAGCGAAACCCATCCAGCGACGTATCCGAGCAAGGGGTGCGCGGCGCGCGAAAGAAATAGGTATTCGCCACCCGACTGTGGCATGACTCGGATCAGCATGGCGTAGCTGATCGCACCCGCGACGGCGATCACACCGCCGGCCAGCCACGCCCACAGGACTAGTTGGGGAGAACCCAGATCGGCCAGCGAATACCCAGAAGTCGTGAAAACGCCAGCGCCGATCATGTTGGCGATGACTAGAAACGCGAGGGTCCAGAATCCGTATTTGCCGCTCAAACGACTGCTTTCGAGAAAATATTCCGAGCTTGATTCGGTGCCGGCAGAAGCAGGGAAACAGATCGTCCGGGGCCGGTGGTCGCTAATGTAGTCCAATCGCCGGACGTCTTCACCGCCACACGTCGCAATCACGTTTGATTCCGGCAGTGACCCAAAAATCGAGGACCTAAAGAATCGGGCCCAGCGTCGCCAGCACGTTGTTCCACAGGCGACGGGGAAGCGACCACTCCGAAACCTGCTGGGCCGTGATCTCGTTGGAGTGATCGATGTAGACGCATTGTCTGGCGAAGACGTCGGCGGTCAGTTGCGAATCATGGAACAAAATGTTGTTTTCATAGTTCAGGTCAAAGCTGCGGCGGTCCATGTTGGCGGAACCGATCAAGGTGACTTCGTCGTCCAGCGTGACAGACTTGGTGTGCAACAGCCCGCCGGTGTATTCGTGTATTCGAACCCCGGCTTCGAGCAATCCTGCGTAGTAGCTTCGGCTGGCTCCCCCAACAATTCGTGAATCATTGTTGGCGGGCAGAATGATTGTTGTTTCAACACCTCGCCACGCCGCTGCGCAGAGAGCTTGTTGCATGGATTCGTTGGGCACGTAGTACGGCGTGGAAATGGTCAGTTTGCGTCTCGCCGTGTGGAACAAGGTTTCGAAGACCTCGGGCATCGCAGAATCGCGAACAGTCGGTCCCGTTCCAATGACCTGAGCCGCAAAACCAGGCCCGGTATTTGGAAGCGGTCGGTCCAGCAAATCGGTCAGATCGTCATCGGTACCGGCCATCCAATCAGCGACAAAGAGTTCTTGGTTCTGACGGACCACCGGTCCTTCGAAACGAATCACGGCGTCGACCCAAGGAGCGTACTTGGGTTTGACGCGGAATTCGGGATCGGCACAGTTTTGGCTTCCGCAGTATGTGACCGTTCCATCGATCACCAGGATCTTTCGGTGATTGCGAAGATCGATGCGTCCGCGAAGTGCACGTAGCATCAGGTTGCCAATCGGCAGAGCTCGTGAAAGGTGAACGCCAGCTTCTTGCATCTCTTTCCAATGAGCCGATCGAATGATCGTCCGCGAACCCAAGTCATCCGCCATTGCTCGGCAAGTGACGCCTCGCTTCGCCGCTCGTTTGAGCGCTTCGACCATCTTCAATCCGTTGTTGTCGGGCAACCAGATGTAGAAGAGCAGATGCACATGATCGGTTGCTCGATCGATATCTGCGACCATGGAGTCGACCGCGGAGTTGGAATCTTGCATCAACGTTCCGGAGTTGCCGCCGATCGCTTCGAATCCATTGATCGATTCACCCATTCGGAACAAATGTTGATATCGAATTGGAACGTTGGCCAATGCGTTCCGAGATTCCTCCGGATTGATCTCTGGCATCGCAGGCAAGCGTTTGATCACTTGCTTCATGCGTTCCATCCGGCGTCGACCGATGTTGGTTTCGCCGAACAACACATACAGCAGCACGCCCAGAAACGGCACGGCAGCGATGATGGTGACCCAAGCAACACGCGACGCCGGTTCGCGGTGCGGTCGCGTCATCACGCGAATGATCGTGATCGCTTCGATGGTGACGTGCGCGACCAACCCGATCGAAACCGCATCGATATGAATTTGAAAGTATTGTCCGAGATCGATCATTCAGTCAGTTCTTGTTTCGCGAAAGAGCGTTGTGGTCGGACGGTGCCTGTTCACGCGTGAGCTATTTCGTGCATCAGGACTTCGGTTTGGCTCCGGCAGTTTGGGATATTATGGTTGCATTCAAGATGTAGCAATGCGTGCGAGCGTTGAAGTTTCTGGTTGGAGCAATCTTGTGCCGGCATCAGTGTATGTGGCGGAAACAGAAGGCGGCGGAAACAGATCGGCTCGCGAATGCTCAGGGCTGCTCAATCGACATGAACTCAAATAGGGGACAGCGGATGATTGGAAAGTTATTGCGTGGTGCCGGCATTCTGTGCATTCCAGCTTTGTGGAGCGTGTCGATTTGCAACGCAGAGACACCCACGTTGGATCGAACGGTTGTTTCGCTTGAGAATCACGAAGCGGCAATCCCGCTTGCAACGCAGGATAGGGCCGCTGGAGACAAACTGGCTGAGATCAAAGCGAAGCACGGGAAGCGGCCGAACATCCTGTGGTTGGTGGTCGACGACATGGGATACGGGGATCCAGGATGCTATGGCGGAGGTGCCGCGATTGGTGCGGCGACACCAAACATCGACCGGTTGGCTGGCGAGGGATTGAGGCTGACGAGTTGTTATTCCCAGCAGACCTGCACTCCAACTCGTTCGGCGATCCTGACCGGCCGTTTGCCAGTCCGGACGGGGCTGACTCGACCGATTTTGGCCGGAGACAAATTGACTCGAAATCCTTGGGAAGACGAGATTAGTCTTCCGAAACTGTTGAGTGACGCCGGTTACTACACATTGTTGACCGGGAAGTGGCATGTTGGTGAGCCGGTTGGCATGCGTCCACACGATATCGGTTTCGATGAGTACTACGGGTACTATCCTGCTCAGAAAGAGATCTCTCAGCGGTTCGACGAGCGACGCTTTCCTGATTTGGTCAACAACCCCGAACGATCGCGAGCCTTTGAGGCGATTGCGCCCGACAACCATTTAACACATGGTTTCAAAGACGGACGAACCGAGGAACTGAAACAGATTCAGTCGATTGAAGACATGGGGCGTGCCGAGAAAGTGCTGGCCGATTTCACTATCCAACGGATCAAGGAATTAGCAAAAGAGGACAAGCCGTTCTTCTTGGAGCACTGCTTCTTGAAGGTTCACTGCGATAACTTTCCGAACCCAGACTTGGGATCATTGAGCGCGGCGAAATACTACTACAAAGAAGCAGTTGCGGAGGTGGACCTGCACGTTGGCGACATCATGGCCGCGTTGAAAGAAGCCGGTGTCCTGGAAAATACGTTCGTGTTCTTTACCAGTGACAACGGGCCACAAATGGACGGGTGGCCTGATGCAGGGTACACGCCGTTTCGTGGCGCCAAAGGAACGACTTTTGAAGGAGGCGTTCGTGTCCCCGGGATCGCGTATTGGAAAGGTGTCATTTCCGGTGGGCGACAAAGTGACGGTTTGTTTGATCTGCTGGATTTGTTTGGCGTATCGCTGAAGCTGGCAGACATCCCGACCAGCGATCTTCCGACGGATCGTTACTACGACTACATCGATCAAACATCTTTTCTGCTGCAAGACGATGGGCAATCCAAACGTGAAACAGTGTATTTCTGGTGGGGGAAAGAGCTGATGTCTTGTCGCATGCGTGAATACAAAGTGCATGTCAAAGCGGTGCTGCCAGAATCGACTCACATGCACATCGACTATTCAACGTTGGTCGACGTCGGTTTGGCGCCTTGGCTGTTCAATCTCTACATTGATCCCAAGGAGCAGTCGCCTGTGGGACACCGACGCAATGCGTGGCTCGCAACGGTTCTCGGAAAGCTGAAGGCTCACGGGGCAACTTTCAAAAAGTATCCCGCCAAAGAAGTTGGACTTTGAGAAGCACCTGAAAACGCTCAGCGGCAAGAGTTTGCCAGTTTCATTGAAGGTGGCTGACGAGTCTCACGTCGATACGCCGATGCTGGGCAA
Source organism: Rhodopirellula europaea 6C (assembly GCF_000338295.1). Classification (GTDB taxonomy): domain Bacteria; phylum Planctomycetota; class Planctomycetia; order Pirellulales; family Pirellulaceae; genus Rhodopirellula; species Rhodopirellula europaea. The sequence goes on along the minus strand of NZ_ANMO01000269.1, from coordinate 65,658 downwards.
ACCACGCTCGGAAATTCGCGTCCAACTTTGCAGGGCAACTGCAACGAAAAAGCCGACCGACTAACCAGTTTGAGTCTGGAGTCGATCGGCTTTGGTGACGTCTGAAGAGTTTTGTTTGTTGCTTAGAACTGCATTTTGTATTTCTGAGTCATGTCGCGACGCATGGCGGCGGTCAGTTTGTCGATCTGATTGAGTGCCTCGCGGTAATTCCCGTAGGCGTTTCCCTGGGCGATGGCGCTGGTGACACGTTGATAGTCGGTGGTGCTATTGGTGTTGTAGTACCCGTAGCCATCATTGTAGTAGCCGGTGTCGAGGCTCTGGCTGGCTTTGACTTTTCCGGCGTCGATGTTGGTTTGACGAACCGTCAATGCGTTTCCGCGAAGAAGTTCGGCCACGTTGGTTCCGTACTGAATCATGTCGGGATCGACATTGAGCGTTCCAAGTTCATCGATTTGTCGAGCACGTTGATCGCTCCACTTTGCCATCGCTCCGGCAGTCTGTGATTTGTGGTCACGTGTGTGCTCGATGATCGAGTTGACTTCATCGAAGTAGTGTTTGGATTCGTAGGCAACGCGTTGCTCTTCGCTTTGTTCTGACAAGCTGGCTCGTGCGGCGGCCTGTTGAGCTTGGCTTTGCAGGCTGAAAATTCCCATCAAACCACTGAGACTGGATTGAGTGACGGGACCTTTGAGCGAAAGAGAATTCCCGTCGACCGATACTTCCCATTGTTTGACTTCCGGAGCGTCGGTTCCGTTGCGCTGAAGGATTTCGGCCAGCAATTCGGGAGCGATCAACTTCAGCGACGAAGGCGATTTTGAAAATTCAAATTTCGCAATGCATTCGTTGAGGCTGCGTCGGCCAACGATGATGCTGCAACCTTCGATCGATGCCAAAGTGCCGGCAACGGATTCAGGCGAGTTGGATTTCAGTGACTTGAGTCCTTCGAGGCGCGTCTTCAGTGGGATAGGCGATAGGACATTGTTCAAGTCGATCGCCAACATGAACGACAGATACGACTCCGGTTGCTTTGCATGGGCGCTCAAGAACGGCGTGTATTTCACGTCGATGACAGGAGTCAACCATCCTGCCAACAACGATCGGTCGGTTGGACGGAGGATGCCCAAACGTTCCGGGTGGTCTTCACCGGGAACGAAGTAGGTTTGATTGGGAGCATGAACGACATCGTGGTTGACGACATTGTCGACATAGCCACCCAAGCGATCGGCCAATTTCTTCGCATCGACCGGTTGATTGAGAACGGCGTAACCGGCTTCCCATTTGGGACGCAAGGATCCAATGTCGAGGTCGGCCAAAAACCAGACTTCGCTCACTGCTGAAGCGGCGGCTGGTGAGAAGCCAGCGTCCTTCATCAGTTTGTTCAGTGCAGGAACGTTGACGTAACCGATTGCGTTGCCGGGAGCAGGCGATCGATCAAGCAGCAGTTCGATCTTGGCTTTTTCTTCAGCCTGAATAACTGATGAAGAAATCGAGAAAAGAAGAGCAAGGGCCACCGCAGGGCCCGACTTCAACAGCGTTCGCATGGTTTCGGCTCGGTACGTTCAAGGATGTGGATCAAAAGTGTCGATCCGCGGAGCGATTAGAAGAGATAGTTCATCCAACTGTTCGCACGGATAAGAAACATGATAGGAATTCCGGCAATTTGGACGTCGCCAGTATAGACAGCGGCTTGCTCGCGTGCACCGCCGGGCAGCGGGTGCCAATCAATGTCGCTCAGCTAGATTCAGACCGCGAAATGCGTCGGTTTTTCATCCGTCCGATCCGTTGGGACCATGCCACCGGCGACCAATTGCCCCATGTTGGAGACATGGATCGAATTGAGCACTCGCCCGGCGAAAATCTTGTCAGGGTGAGCGTCTGTGTCTGGTTCTAAATGAACGGCGTTACAGGGCGGTGTTTGGATCACGGGACCTGCGTTTGGGACGACTGACATTCCGGGGTGGACTAACCGGGTAGTTACATAGCCATGCGCAAAGAATCTGAAGGGGATCGCGATTTTTGGTCGAGTGGCACAAATAGCTATCGATGAAGAATGACGCTGATTGCCAGGCGTCAGATTCGGAAGAATCGTTTAAGTTTCGCATCGTCGATGCCGAGAAAGACAATGAGTCGAGATCGGCTGCGCAGTGATTCTGCGGCGATAGGTGCGTCCAGTCGTGACTCGGGAAAACGGATCATCGCCATTGAGTGCCGGTTGATGGCTGGTCAGTGTGAGGAACTCATACCAATCGAAGACGCATGAGTTTCAATTGCATTGCACGAACAACCATTGAGCTTGCCTGCGGGCGATGGCTCTTTCTTTTGATCGGTGCGGGACTGCTCGTGTCACCGCTCAACGCGGAGGATAGCCTCGCGTCGCTGTTGCGGTTGGCGGAGCAGGATCCAATCGAAGATCCGGTATTGTTGACGCAGTTCACCGAATTCAGCGAAAGCTTGGACGCGATCGAATCACCTGTCACAGAAGTTCTGCAGGAATTGGACGAAGGATCGCTGCAGCGTTCGGTTCGCCAGTCCTTTACGTCGGAGTCGTTTGACCGATCGCGTGGCGAGCAACAACAAAACAACTTCACCGCGTTCCCTGATTTCGACCGCGGGATTGTTGTGTTTGGTGAAGAGGCCGCTTTGAAGATCGGCGGATTTGTTAAAGCGGATTTTATTTCAGACTTTGATCCGATCGACTCGGTGGATTCGTTTGACACCAGTGAGATCCCCGTCGGTGCCGCGGACCGAAAGAATGCTCGCTTCCACGCACGCTCATCGCGATTGAGTTTCGATACTCGATGGAAAGTCCAGCAAGAGGTTGTTCGAGCCTTTGTGGAAGCGGACTTTTTTGGCGGCGAAGATGGGAGCAATGGTTCGCTGAGATTGCGTCACGCCTACGGAACGATGGGCTACTTTACCGCCGGGCAAACGTGGACCACGTTCACGCATCCATCGGCCGTTCCACAAACGTTGGATTTCGAAGGTGCGGTCTCGAACGTGAACCGACGGCAAGGGCTTGTGCGATTGGATCTGCCGCTGGGAGATTCAGGATGGTCTTGGGCGGTTTCACTGGAAGACCCACGGATTGAAATTGATATCCCGATCGGTATCACGGGTGAGGGACGCACCGAAACGCCCGATGTGATCACGCATGTGAAATTGGAACGAGACCGCAGCGATTTTCAGGCGGCGTTTGTGATTCGCGAATTAGGCTTTCAGCCGGTCGGGGATCCAGTGCTGACGGATACCGCTTGGGGATTGAACTTCACCGGATCGGCCAAGTTCTTGGAAGACACGCGGGTGTATTCTCAAATCACATTTGGAGAAGGGATCGGCAGCTATCGAGGATCACCCGATGTGGTATCCACCGGCCCGAACACCGCAGAGATCTTGCCAATGTTTGGATGGATGATCGGGCTGAAGCACGTCTGGAACGATCGCCTAACTTCCAACCTGACGTATAGCGAACTGACCCTCGATCCGATTGCAGGTCAGGCGGCACCAACCTGCGTTCAACCAACTATTTGGCGTGAACCTGATTCACAATCCGATCGACCGCGTGTTCATCGGGATTGAGTATCTGTAACGGAAAACGAGAGAACCAAAATAGCGACCAAGCCGATGCGACTCGGTTGCAAATGACGTTTGGTTTCTATCTGCCCTGACGACTCAAAGAGTGGCGGGGCGATCCAAGTCGTGCCTGATTCAGTAGCTGACTTTCCGGACACCGATCATGTAGTAGCCCGGGTAGTTTGGCAGAACCATTTGAGACGCGGTCAAGCTATCACGAGCGGTCACCATGACGCTGGTCGGCCGACCATAGACGCCTGCGTTGGGGGCGATCTGGACTTCCCAAATGGATGTCAGTCCGGTGCGCGCGGCGGCCATGTTGAACTTGAGGACTTCCAACTGTTGTCGTTGTTGCTCTTGCGCCATCGTTTGCTGGTAGTGCGATGCTTCGGAACGCATCATCAAATCTTCACGGGCACGAGCGTCTTCGTCGGAGTGGTACTTTTGCCAGTTCTCCCAGCCGGCTTGAAGAACGTCGAGATCCTTCTCGCTGAACATGAAGAATGGAACCGCGATTTGGTCACCCGATGGTAACTCCATCAACACACCTTCCAACGGGTACGTCTTGGGTTGGCCGGCGAAGAGCGACACAAATTTGTTGAGGTCGGACTCTTTTTCCAAAGGCGTTTTTTCAAGAACGCTGAGGACACGCAGGATGAGTTTCTGGTGCAGCGGATCAAAGGTTGAGAAGGCTTTGCCGTTGATGGTCACAGCGCCCAGTTTGCGATCCAGCGTGTAATCCTTCTTTCCGTAGGCGAGAATCTTCGCACGGATCTTCAGGCCATCGCGAGAGGTCCAGGTGTGCATCTCGAGGTCGTCGGATTCTCGTTCCGAATCGCCCTTGGTCTGTTTTTTGACGAATTCGCGATCTTCCTCAGAGAGGTCTTTCAATTCGACCGCGGCCAAACGACCTGAACCGCGACGCTTCAAAATCGCCGTGGTGTCATTGGATCCGATCAGTTCACCTTCCAATTTGTATGCGCCGTTCGCACTGGTCCAAGTGCGAGGCTTGGCAGTCGCGAACGAGGCGGTCGAGAGGATGGCGGCAATGAGTAAAAAGTGTCGAAGCATGATGTTGTCTCATTGTTTGGTTGAAAAAGAATCAGTTTTCGTCGTTCGATGCATCGCCAGATTCGTCATCGGATGAGTCGGCCGACTCGTCCGAATCCTCGGGGCTGGGCAATCGCACGAGCATGTAGGTGTCTTGTGTTTTGGTTCCAAAGTGAACCAAAACGGACGCTTCATCCTGGGTCAAATTGTAGAGACCTGTTTCAGCGACAACATTTTCGCTCTCGCCGATTCGCATGGCGACTCGTTGGGTCTCCTTGTCGACTCGTCCTTGGATGGCCTGAGTCTCATCCGTTTTCTGGTTGTAGAGCGTTCCGGAGATGATCCCTTCTTTGTTGACCGCGAGTTGGATCACTCGGTCGGGATCAACATCGTCGGCGTCCGTTGTCAACGCGAAGGTTCCCAAGGGCAGCCATTCGGATTGTTCAGCGGACTCTTCGTCTGCGGGTGCTTCGACGGTCGCGAGGGTGGCGGCTGTTTGTGCGAACTCTTCCGTGGTCGCCACTTCTTCGCCACCGATGTAAACGCGATTGTCTTGATAGGTCACGTTGCCTTCGCTGCCATAGTCGTAGTAGACCGGTTGCGAGAGCGTCGTCGAAGATGCGGTCGGTGTGAACCAGTTGGTCACCATGGGGTAAGTCGGTGTGCTCCACCAATATGTGTATGGGTAATACCGATACGAATAGAAGTAGTGCCAACCACAGAATCGGAATGGGTGTCGTACCCACCAATTCGGTCCAAAACCATGGTAGTGCCAACCTCGGCGAACTTGATTGCCCCATCGATGGAAATGATCAAATCGATGTGGTGGAATGGTGGGCCAATTGCTGACGTTGGCCATTCGGTTTTGCCAACGATTGTTGATCTGGTTGACTCGATTGTTATCGAGGTTCGCCCAGCCAACTTTGTTGTTGATGATGTTGTTGTTGCCGATGTTCACATCGCCGATGTTGATGTTCGGGCGACGGTCCGGTGGCAATCGATCACCGGGGTTGGGACGCTGGTCGAGACCGGGACGTGTTCCAGATCCAGGACGATCGGCGAAGGAGGGACGGTCACCACCGCCTGGGCGATCTCCGATTCCAGGTCGGTTGCCATTGCCAGGCCGATCACCCGCACCGGGACGATCGGGTGTGCCCGGTCGATTCGGTCGTTCCGGGCGATCGGATAAGTTCGGACGTTCGTTACCGCCGGGACGCAGTGGACCATCGATTCCCAGGAAGTTGCCAACGTCGCCGGCGGATGGACGGCCCGCGGGAAGTTTCCCAAAGTCGGGCATCCCGGGGCGATTGCTACCACCGGGACGATCTCCGCCGGGCAGGTTGGGCCGACTGTTTCCTGGGCGGTCGATGTTCGGTCGGTCGATACTTGGGCGATCGGAACCAGGGCGATCGGATCCGGGACGGTTGCCGGGCAGGGTGCTTGGTCGATCGGGACGATTGGACTGGTTGCCGCCCGGACGCGTGACTCCGGGTTGGTTCAATCCGGGGCGAGAGATATCCGGACGCGAGGTGCCTGGAAGCGACGTGCCTGGACGAGACGGGCGTGTGCCAGTGCTGGGGATGCTTGGCCGACTGGTGCTGGGCAATCCGGTGCTGGGACGGCTCGTTCCCGGACGATTTGTATTGAAGTTGGGTGCGCTGACGTTCGGACGGCTGAAGTTGTTGCCGCCGACATGTGGCATGCTGGTCTGAGGTCGGTTGACGGGCATGCGGTTGCCGCCCATGTTTCCGCGATTGAAGTTCGCACTTCCACCCATGCTCGGACGAGCTCCGCCCATGCTGGGGCGCGCCCCTCCGCCGCCGCTAAACGAACGGCCACCTCCACCGCCGCCTCGTCCACCACCGCGTCCGCCAAATCCACCCGCATCGAGTGATGGCTGGGCCATGGTGATGATCGACAAAGCGATGCAAACCGACACCCAACGCAGAGGCTGCGTTTGATTGATCAAAAGATTCATTGGTTGGCTCCCGATGGGGTCGCGGTGTTGGTCGAAGGTTCGAAGGTCGATGAGGTGTCTGTTTGACGAGTCAGCGTGACAGCTTTGCCGTTGGGAAGTGGTTGACCATTGACGACACGCGAGATGATTCGAACGGTCATCGTATTTTGATCGATCGGTCGAACAATGCACGTCGCGGTTGCCTGTCCACCGTCGGCGAGAGTTTGGGTCATCTCCATTCGCCAGTGATCCTCTTCGCCCACCCAGTGACCACTGCCAAAGCTGCCGTCGGCAAAGTAGGTCCATGATTTCACGAGATTGGATCGAGGGTCATAGCCAATCATTTCGTAGCCGATGGGTTCAGCATTCGATCCCATTTGAAACGTGCGTCGCAGGAAACGATTCCCGGGAAGGAATTCAATGCGGCTGTTCAGTCCATCCTCGGCGTCCTCTTTCCATGTCCCCACCAGCCAGCTGAGTGACTCGATCGGGCTGGCAGATTCAGCCGAATCTATCGCTCGTTCGGTAATCGATTGGATCGTCCATTCGTCGGATGCTTTTGCCAATGCGATTTCAAACGAGGAGACTTCGTCGGGGGCATCTTCGGATGTCAGCGTTGTCGTGCCGCGAACGGTCGCTTGATCGGGAGCGGTCTGCTTGATGTCCTCGACGCTCGCACTGAGTTTGAGTGTTGGTTCGGCCTCGACAGCGGTTCGAATCAAATCAATCAATTCGTTGGCCGACTGTGCCGTTCGCCCTGACGTTTCGTCTTGATAGTGAACGTCTGACGCGAGGAACTGGCCGAGTGAATCCAATTTGCGGTCATTGAACGCATCGGCGTACTGTTTCAGCCGTTCGCGGACTGGCGATGCCAAGGGTAATTCGGCAACGGTCGGTTGGCTGTCTTGTGCCACGAGGCCGGGGGCGGTGGATCCGAAAATCGCCGCCGTGAGGCATGCACCGAGCAGCAGTGTGGGGCCTGAATTCATTTGTGAGTGTTCCAGCCGGCAGTAGAGAAGAGAGGTTCAATCGAGGCAATTGCTGCCGATGATCGTCCTCTAATCTTAGAGAGTCGAGTCGCGAATTTCTCCTGCCGAAGACCAGATAATCCGCAGAACTTGAACTTCCAGTGTAATTTCCGAAGCATTGTTTTTGTGCATTCAGGAAATGAACGGTTCAGGTGCTCAAACAACCGAAATGGAGGGTGTGAATTGTTTGGACGATGAAGCCTTTTTTGAGCGATTTCGAGGCACCTCGATGGACCAAAACCAATCTGCACAGAACCTTCACATCGCGAGGGTCGTTCTTTGCGCCGGGTTCATCCTGGCGAGTTTTGGAATACAAACCGCGCAAGCTCAGGTGGACGATTGTTCTCCGTTGTTCGCGTGTGATTCTGTCGGGTGCGATTCGTTGTCCTGTGACTCCGCATTATGCTGCGGCGAAAACTGTTCGGGCGAGGACTGCCTGTGCAAATCGATCCGCAAAAGTTTGGCGGACAGCGGGATCACGTTTTCAAACAATTTGACCCAGTATTACTTTGGCACGGTCAGCGGCGGACTCGAAGAAACCGCTCGCTACGGAGGTCACGGCGATTACGTGGCCAACATGGATCTTGGAAAACTTGGCGTTCACGAAGGGTTGTTCCTAAAGCTGCGGGCTGAACATCGTTTTGGGCAAACCATCGGTGAGTCCGCGGGCGTGATTTTGCCGCCAACCTTGGCTGCTGATTTGCCAGTCGCGGATAGCGAAGGTTTGTATCTGACCAATGTGCTGTTCACGCAGTTCCTGTCAGAACGTTTCGCGGTTTACGCAGGCAAACTGGATACCCTTGACGGCGACGCGAATGCCTATGCGAGCGGACGTGGCATCACGCAGTTTTCCAACGTGGCATTCATTGCCAATCCGATTGTGTTGCGATCGGTTCCCTATTCTTCGCTGGGTTGCGGTTTCATCGTTTTGGGCGACGAAGGTGAACCAGCCTTCAACTTCCTCGTGATGAATCCAACCGACACGGCCGATTCCGATGGCTTTGATGAGTTGTTCGCTGATGGCGTGGTCGTGTCCGGGGAAATGCGAGTTGCGACCGATTGGTTGGGCACACCAGGTCACCAATTGATCGGTGCCTCGTGGAGCAGTCGTGACTATGTTTCGTTGGGACAAGACCCTCGGATCATTCTGCCCAACGTGGCGATCAACCGAGCATCGGATTCGTGGTCGGTGTACTGGAATACGGACCAAGCGTTGTGGGTCGACCCATGCGATTCGTCGCGGCACTGGGGCTACTTCGCTCGCGCGGGAATCGCCGACAGCGACACCAACCCAATCAGCTATCTGCTCAGCGCAGGTTTGGGCGGTGCGAGTCCGCTTCGTGATGGGGACTCGTTTGGTGTCGGGTATTACTACAGCGGAACCAGCGACGAGATCGGACCTTTGTTGGTCGGAGCCTTGGGCCCCATTGGCGACTCGCAGGGTGTGGAAGTCTTTTATCGCAGTCAGTTGACCGAGTCGATTTCGGTGACACCAGATTTTCAGTGGGTTGACCAAGCCCGTGAACAAGTCGCTGACGCGTACCTGTTAGGACTTCGGATGAACATTGCGTTCTGAGAACGAGCATCCGTTTTGCTTCCATCAGGCGATGGGATTCAGAGGCGGCAGGCAGTTCTGAGGAGCGTGGTTCCGACGTCCATGCTGTTGCAGGCTTTGTTCAAATGCGCGACGCAGTGTTTCGCCATTCCAGTTTAATACGGCTTGTGCTTTGGTCTCGGATGTCGGCTCGGTCCCGGAAGTTTGACCGTAGAGTCGACGATGTAGATCCAAGACGGACGCACTCAGTTCGTTTGAGAGATCAACGGTCTCGGGTTGCGTGTTAAGCCACTGGTTCCATGCGGTTTCAGCGACGCGAGCATCGTTTGTTCGGCAAGCTTGAATCAGCTTCCTGGCCGCGAAACGGTCGGGCGGGTTGAGTCGATGTTTGATCGATCGAAAGCCAACCGCGATTCGGTGGGACTGCGTTACGATGAGGATGGCCACGGCTCCGATGATGAAAGCTGCCCATGCGACGGGCGGCCAACTGGGATCCTGCACCGTTGCGAGTTGCGGTTGGGGAGCCGCCGCGACTTGATAAGTGGCCTCCGGCAAGGTTTTCGATCCATAGGATTCGTCGTCGGGGGTCCACCACACATACCGGATCGCGGGCAGTGTGAGTGTTCCGGAACCTTTGAATTGATAAGTCACCGTATCATGTCGTTCGCCCGAAAATTCACCGCGTTCGGTGTTGTCAGTGACTTGCGGTGATTTAACGTAAGCCTGGATGCCGTCAGGGACCTTTGTCGGCGGCGGTGCGAGAACCATCCCCGAGACTTGGTTGGCCTTCTGCGTGATGGTTCGGTGAATGACGTCGCCCTGCTTTGCCTCGCCCGGTGGCGGATCCCAAGTCTCTTGGACGTCGATTTCTTCAGCGGTTACCAGGAAAACGTTGGGGTCGTAATCAGGTGGTTGTTGAATCTCGACGGACACGTCGGAGGTTTGTTGTTTGTGGTCCGTGGCCGGTCCAGTGAAACCATCTCGGTTGGCGTAGCGAACTTCGAACGCGGGGATTTCGACTGTCCCGAAGGCTTGCGAGTACAACGCGAATTCGTGAGTTTGAACAAACCAAGAATCGTCGCCGACTTCTTCGGAGGAAACCACGGGCGTTCCGACTTGAAGGATCACCGCTCGAGAAATCTGTGGCAGGGAAAACGAAGTCGCACCCACAAACGAACCGGGCGCACGGACTTTGACGAAGAACGGTAGTCGTTGACCCACCCAGGCCTTGGGGTTGGGAATTTCGAGCGTAACCGGTTCTGGCGGATCGTCTGCGGCAACGGCATGGCAAGCAGTCGGTGCAAGTGTCAATGCTAGGGCGATTAACAAAACGTGCACAGAGGATGCAGGAAAAGCATGTTGCGATTGGAGTGTCACGGGGATTCTCCTTCGCTGGGTTTCGCTTCGGTCGGTTGGTCTTGAGTGTCCTTGTCGCGGTTGGCCATTTGGTAGCGAAACTTCGACTTCAGGAAATCGGCAGGCTTGGTTTGTACCTGCCTCAGCCAGACCGCTTGCACCGATGCATCGTTGACGGCTTGCTCTGCGGTGATGTCCGTGTCCTGGCCTTCGTTTTGCTTTTTTTTGTCTTTGTCGAACACGATCTCGTCAGCTCCAACGCGTTGGTCCCCGGCGTCGCCACCTTTGGACTCGGTCGCCTTCTTTCGAGCCTTCGCGAGGTCCAGGTTCTGCTGGGCCTCCGTCCAGTCCGGGCGTTGCTTCAAAGCGTCGTCATAGCTGGCAATCGCTTCGTCGTATTTTCCCTGCATCAGCCAGCAGTTGCCAAGATTGAATTTCGCGTCGGGACCGGATGCTCGTGAGAAGGATTGTGCGGCGGATTTGAATTCACCGGCGCGGTACCAAGCGACTCCCTGCCACATCGGATCGTCGAATGCGTTGGCCGCATCGGCGTATTGCTCCTTTTCCATTTGTCGTTGCCCGAGTTGGTCTGGTGTCCACCACCAGCTCGACCAACCGATCACGCCAAGAATGAGCCAAGTTTTCATTGGGAGACGTCCTCGGTGGAGGTGCGTTCGCGGCGAAATGACAACGCCACCATGGCGGCCAGCAACGGTGAGAACCAGTAGCCGGACTCTTGCCAGCGGTCGCTTTGTCCCGCGATGCCTGATGACGAACGTCGTTCCGCGTACTGCACGATCGATTGAATGTCTTGATCATCGACGGTCAGTGGAACCCGTGTGCCGCCCAACGATTTCGCGATGGCTTGCAGTGATGCGGTTTCTTGGGATTCCTCTGGCAGCAGACTCAATACTTGGATTGGTGGAGAGCCGATCGCCTGATGAGCCGCGGCGACTTGCTTGGGATCGACGCTGGCTTGGTTCGCGATGATCAACAATGTCGCACCGCCTTCATTGCGGTTGATCAAACGACCTGCTTCGGTGATCGCTTGGTCGAGTGCATCGCCCGCAACGGGCATGATCGCGGGACTGATCTCTGAGGCCATGTCGGCCACGACCGAGGTGTCTTCGGTCGGGGGCAACACGGTGTGAGCGGATCCGGAGTAGGCGATCAACCCCAGCGGGTCGCCTTGGCGTGTTTTGGCCAAGTCAGCGATCTTCAAAGTGGCTCGTTCAAGCGGTGTGGTCGTGAGTGCGGCTGACTCCATCGTCTCGTCCGCTTTCAACAAGATGATCAACGGTTGAGCGTCCTGGGCAAACGGATTGGCTTCCACTCGCCAAGTGGGCCCCGCGATTGCAACGATGCCGACCGTCCACCCAATCAATAACCAGGCGACCGTTGGGATTCGTTGCCACCAGTGTTGGGATTGTGGCCCATCGTGATGAGTCAAAGCATCAAGCAGATCGGAGTCGATTTGGTTCTTCCAACCTCGAAGCGGATCACGGCTGCGATGCCAAATCCACGCCAGACCAAAGGACACCGGAATCAGCAGCAGATACGCCGGACGAATGATGTGAAACGAGTTCCATGCATCGATCATGCTGCCACCTCCATCTCGCCAGTGACTGGATTGACCTGGATGCGACGGTCTTGCTCCGGTGGCGCCGTTTGTCTTCGGGCCCTCAAAGTTGCGATGGCTTTTTCCGACATAGAAAGCAGCAGTGCGACCACGAGTGGCCAGTAGTAGATATCGGTGCGCGGTCGGTGGCTGATGGTTTGTATGATCTGCGTTTCGATCTTGTCGAGCTCGTCATAAATGCCCGCCAAATGTTCTCGATCCGCGGCGAAAAAGTACTTGCCGCCGGTTTCGGAAGCGACTTCACGAAGGCTTTGTTCGTCCAGCTTGTCTTCGCCGACGGTCGTCGGATCGCCGATGGCAACCGTGTAGATTTTGATGTCTCGTTGAGTTGCGACGCGGGCGGCTTCGACCGGAGGGACTTTGCTTTTGGTGTCGTTGCCGTCGGTCAATGCGATGATCGTCTTGGCTCGTTCTGTGTCTTCGTCGAACAAATTGACGCCCAAGCCGATGGCATCACCAAACGCGGTTCGTGGCCCAGCCATTCCGACTTCGCATTCGCTAAGAAGTTCCTGCGATAGCTGCAGGTCAGTCGTGAATGGGGCCTGCAGGTAAGCGGCATCGCCAAAGACGACCAAGCCGACGCGATCACCTTTGCGTTTTGCCAGGAAGCCATCAAGTACTTCTTTGACCGCATCCAGACGCGAGACCTTTTGGCCGGCATCGTTCTTGAAGTCTTCCTGTGCCATCGAGCCCGACAAATCAACGAGCAGCAAAAGGTCGCGTGTCGGGATCTCTTTCGTGATGGGAGGTTCCAGCCATTGAGGTCGTGCGACCGCGGTCAACGCACAACTCCAGATGGCAACAGCCAGCACGCGTCGAGTCCAGCTTTGCGGTTGGGTGCTGTCGGAATGTTTGCCACCCAAGACTTGTTGCAAACGATCGCCGAAGGGAACTTGGACGGATACTTGATCGCGTTGCTTGGGCGGCAAGAAGAGTCGCACCAACCAAGGCAGAGGCAGAAGCAAGAAGCACCACGCGTAGGCAAGCGTCAGCATGATCGTTCCTGGCTGGTGGCGTTGGCGTCAGCAGAATTTGGCGAGGCGGATGAATGCTGGGTGATCCAGACGGCGGCGAACGCTCGCAGCTCATCCAACGATGGTGTGTCCGTGTCGCGGTAGGCTGCGGTCGCCAATTGCTCACGAACGATCGGCGAAATCGTTGACGTGGACTCGTGTGGAAGTTGCTGGAACAACCATTCGGGCCAGCGGTCGCCTGTCATTTGTGCGAGTTCGGATCGGGAATGGGTTTTCAATGCGGTGCGACGGAGTAGTCCCGAGATGGCACCGGCTGTGTTCGCGGATTCCAGTTCGTGAATCGCTTCACGGCGGTAGGCGTTCGATTTCCAAGTTCGCCAGTTTTTCCAAACCAGCCAGGTGATGGCGGCTAGCAACCCGGCTAGCAGGACATACCATCCCGGCGCGAGTGGCCACCACGAAACGGGAGCAGGAACGACGATGTCGTTCAGGCGATCAAGGCTGGTTGGGTCGCTGGTGTTCATCACGCTGTATTGCCAAAGAGAGCACGGACTTGTTCGGCAACGGGCCGCGCGGTGGAAAGCGGCATCAGCGGAATTTGCAACGATCGAAAGACACTTCGCCAATGCTTGAGGACTTTCCCGAACGCTTCTTGGAAGTCATCGGGGAAGGAAGCTCGATCGGGAAGTTCCCAAGTGCGTCCGCGGTGACTGGCCAGCATTCCAGGGGCACCAGTCAGGCGAATGCCGAGCGGATCGTAGACGGCGGTCACTAAAATGTCGTTGTGTGCCGCAATCCGAGTCACAAGGCGAGTGGTTTCTTCGTCTGCGCCGTCGAGGTCACTGATCAAGATCACCAAGTGGTCGTGGCGAGCGATTCGGGATGCATTTTCGAGAACGTGATTCAAGGTCACCGCCGAACTGGATGGCGGTGATGCGGACGATGCTGTCGGCACAGCCAGTTCTTGATTCAGTCGGACGATTTGATGCAGCAGGTTGAGCACGCGAGTCTGGCTGCGGTGAGGCCGAACTTCGGCGATTTCGGTGTCATTGAAGATCAGCCCACCGACTCGATCACCGCTGGCAAGTGAACGCCATGCACCGATCGCGGCCAACTCCGCCGCGGCGACGGATTTCATTGCTCGTTGGCTTCCAAAGAACATCGGCGTGCGTTGGTCGATCAGCAGCAAAACCGGGCGTTCGCGTTCTTCGCTGTAAACACGGATGTGTGGCGATCGCAGGCGAGCGGTCGCTTTCCAATCCATTTGACGAATGTCGTCGCCCTGTCGGTATTGGCGAAGCTCTTCAAAAGACAATCCGCGACCGCGAAGACGCGATGCGTGGCGTCCAGCTAGCAGGGAACCAACGGGTTGGCGCGGTTGGAGTGAGAACCCGCGCGCATCCGCTTTGCATTGAAGCAGATCTTGAAATGTGACAGTGACTCGGGCGGACATGGGCAGCCTTCGTTCAAAGCGGGCATTCGAAAGCAAACTCGATTCAGACTGGAACCACGTTCTCCAACAAAGCATCGATCACGTCGGTGCGAGTCACACCGGCGGCTTCGGCTTCGTAGGTCAGGTGGACTCGGTGAGCCAAACAGGCCGGAGCCATCGCACGGATGTTGTCGGGAGAAACGAAGTCTTGTCCGGCCAACCAAGCATGGGCTCGTGCCGCAGCATCCAGTGCCAGCGTTCCTCGAGGGCTGGCACCGAGCCGAATCCACTTGGGAAGATCGCCTTCGTAGCGATCCGGGTGACGTGTCGCCATGACCAAATCGACGATGTACTTTTCAGCCGATTCGGCGACATGGATGGTGCCAACTTCCTTCTGTGCGTCAAAGATCAATTGCTGCGAGATCGCCTCGGTTGCCGCGGAGATTGCACCGGTCTTTTCGCCGCGGACGAGTTTCAAAATCGATGCTTCGTCCGCGTCCTCGGGATAGTCCACTCGCACGTACAGCATAAAGCGATCCATTTGCGCCTCGGGCAGTGGGTAAGTCCCTTCCTGCTCGATCGGGTTCTGGGTCGCCAGCACCATGAACAGTTCCGGCAGCGTGTGCGTTTGCGATGCAACCGTGACCTGCCGTTCTTCCATTGCCTCCAACAGAGCCGATTGCACTTTGGCGGGGGCCCGGTTGATTTCGTCGGCCAAAATCAAGTTGCCGAAGATCGGTCCTTCTTGAAATTCAAATGTGCCATTTTGTTCGCGATAGATTTCTGATCCGGTGACGTCGGATGGCAGCAAGTCGGGCGTGAACTGAATGCGTCCGAATTGGCTGTCGACCAGTTTGGACAGCGTTTTGACGGAGCGAGTTTTTGCGGTGCCGGGCAAGCCTTCCATCAGGACATGACCTTTGGCCAGCAAGGCGACCAAAATTCGTTCCACCACAGGTTGCTGACCAATGACGGCCGCGTTCATCGCGTTGGAGATCTGCTCGATTGTTTCCCGCGGCGTCATGCAATTGTTCCAGTGGAGAAGAGGAAGGATTGGTTGTAATGGCCTCGCTTGCACATCGCAACGTCGTGGGGTGGACGCCATGGAAAACGGCCTCGACCCAGGATTGGGTTGAGGCCGTTGATGCAGAGTTTCGCGGCTCAGCGGATGAGTTTCAGCCGAGCCTGATCAACGAGAGCCGACCTAATTGCGTGGCGGAGAAACTTGTTCGAGTTTCTTGATCCACTCTTGGGCTTTCAACGTTTGATAGTTGATGCCGGCCGCGTTCAGGCTGGATCCCGATTGCCAGGGGTATTTCGGAATGGTCGCCATGAATTGTTGGATGTAGTTTTGCACGGGGACGAAGGTCCACATGTTGTCGGCGTACCAACGGAAGTACCCCAGCGTGCCTTCTTTCCACATTTTTTCATAAGGGTCGGCGCGAAGGTTGATGATCAATGGCCAGCCCGGGATTTCTCGCGTGCCGGTGGCGATGTTTCCGTTGACGGTCGCGAAGTGGATCTTCCAGTTCTGGACGCGAACCGCGTTCAGGTCACCGCCCTGTCCAAAGTAGTATATCTCTTTGCGGGGACCCTCTTCGGCGTCACCTTGGAAGTACGGCAAAAAGTTGTAGCCGTCCGGGTGAACTTTGAATTCTTTGCCGTTGGCTTTGTAGCCCTTCTTCATCTTTTCGACCAATTCAGGCTCACCCGTCGCGGCTGCGAAAGTGGGCATCCAATCTTCTTGCGAAATGATGTCGTTGTAGACCGTGCCAGGCTCGATCACGCCGGGCCATTTGACCAACAATGGGACGCGGAAACCGCCTTCCCAGGTTGTGCCTTTTTCGCCATGGAAAGGCGTGATGCCTCCATCGGGCCAACTGAATGTTTCAGCTCCGTTGTCGGTGCTGTAGACCACAATCGTGTTGTCTTCGATGCCGAGGTCTTTGATCTTCTGGAGCACTTTGCCGACATAGTCGTCATGCTCGACCATTCCGTCGGGATACAGCCCAATGCCGGTTCGGCCTTGCGATTCTTTCTTCAGGTGAGTCCACACGTGCATGCGTGTCGAGTTGTACCAAAGGAAAGCTGGCTTCTCTGACTTTGTTGCTCGTTCGAGGAAGTCCATGGCTTTGGTGTGGACTTCTTCGTCGATCGTTTCCATGCGTTTCTTGGTGAGCGGACCGGTGTCTTCCAAGCGACCATCGGCGAAGGAATGGATGACCCCGCGAGGTCCATACTTTTTCCGGAACTCAGGATCTTTTGGATAGTAGTAAGTTTCGGGTTCCTCTTCGGCATTGAGGTGATAGAGGTTGCCGAAGAATTCATCGAATCCGTGATTGGTGGGCAAGTGCTTGTCTCGGTCGCCCAGGTGGTTCTTTCCAAATTGGCCGGTGGTGTAACCTTGCTCTTTCAACACATCGGCGATGGTTGGGGTCCAATCGGGAATCCCGTGTTCACTCCCTGGCATTCCGATGGTCAGCAATCCAGTGCGGAATGGGTGCTGGCCAAGGATGAAGGAGGCTCGTCCAGCGGTGCAGCTTTGTTGAGCATAAGCATCGGTGAACATCGCGCCTTCTTTAGCGAGGCTATCGATGCTGGGCGTCTTGTAACCCATCACACCATGGTTGTAGGCGCTGATGTTGTGCACGCCGATGTCGTCACCCCAGATGACGACGATGTTGGGCTTGTCTTGGGCTTGCAGCGACAGTGCGGGCAGGACAGCTGCCGCTATGAGCACGAGTCTTGAAACAACGGACATCGGTTGGCTCCGAAAGAAGTCGGGACAGAGAAGGGTGCATTTGGCAACCCGCGTCATTCTTCGCGAATCACCCAGCTCGTTCAACTGGGTTCACTGAGATTTCATGCGAGGTGAGTTGTTTTTTCCAAGTCGATCGATTTGAACGCGCACGTTCGTCCTCGAGTCGGTGATGCGAAGTCCTGACGCTGTGGGAAAATACTGTTAAACGATATGGAATTGGGAATCCTTTTGTCGGTCTACGTAGGATCTCCACCCAGCAGGTTTTGTTTCGCATTCGTCGCCGGAACGCCAACGTTTGTGGTGCGACGTCATCTTTGAAAAGAGGTTGGCGGTTGCTGGCTCGATTTGGCGATACGTTTGAAGTGTCCGGTCCAAAGTCAATGCATTTGCTTTGAGGTTCGGGACAGAACGTCGCATCCGAATGACCACGCATGCCCATTCACGTCTTTGGAAGGCATAATGTTTTGACGCGAATCGTTTTTGCGGCGGCGCAATGGATTGGTTTATCGGACGTGTTGCTCGCATCGCAGTCGTATCGCGATCGATTTGAATGTAGAAAAAGAGATGCTCTACCCGATGTCACCCTTGGCAAATTGATCATCGGAATTGCAGACCAGCCGGATTGGCTGGCGGAAGCTCCCCACCAACGCCAAGCAAACGAAGTGAATCGATGGAACAGTTTCGAGGTTTATGGCGTGACACGAAAATCGTCTGGATGATTTTTGTATCGATCATTTTCGCGTTTGCGTTCTTTATTTCCTGGTACTACCTGCTACTGCTGCCGTGCCTGCCGGTGTCGTTCGTGTACTTTGCGTTCATTCGATACGACGATGAAGGCAACGAGCGAGGTGACTTCACCTGAGTAAATTCGGACGCTTGTTGCCGCGTTGGATCTCGCGTAGAAGGAGAGGAGTTCGGAACTCTCACGCGGGATAAGTGCAATGAAAACGGTTCAGCGAGTCATTCGGGACGTACCGCAACACTGGGTGGGCGACGGTTTCCCGGTTCGAAGTTTGTTCTCGTACGTCGGTAGGAACGAGTTCGATCCGTTTTTGTTACTGGACTATGCCGGGCCGCATGACTTTGCACCCGACGAAGCGAAACGCGGTGTGGGTGAACATCCACATCGTGGTTTCGAGACCGTGACGATTCTCTACCAGGGTGAACTCGAGCACCGAGATTCCAGTGGCAGCCGAGGTGCAATTGGCCCCGGCGATGTGCAGTGGATGACGGCGGCCTCTGGCGTCGTACACGAAGAATTCCACAGTCGTCGATTCGCGAACGAAGGCGGGACTTTGGAGATGGTTCAGCTATGGGTGAACCTGCGATCGACCGACAAGACCGCACCGCCGAAGTATCAAGATCTGCGTGACGACCAGTTCCCTCGAGTTGTGTTGCCAGACGATGCGGGAACGGTTCGTGTGATTGCGGGCGAACTTGGTGATGCAAAGGGGCCGGCCAGTACGTTCTCGCCCATCAACTTGTGGGATGTTCAGCTCACCGGCAAAGCAGCGACAACGCTGACGGTTCCCTCTGGACACACGTGCGTTGTGATCGTTCAAAGAGGAAAGGTCCAAGTCAACGAAAGTTCAATCCAAGCGGTTGAGCTAGCGTTGTTGGAACGCTCTGGCGACTCAGTGGTTTTGGAAGCGAAGTCTGAATCCCGCGTCTTGTTGATGACCGGCGAGCCACTTGGCGAGCCCGTTGTGGGGCAGGGGCCATTCGTGATGAACACTCGCGAAGAAATCCGCGCCGCCATCGCCGACTACCAAGCGGGGAAAATGGGCCGCTTGGACTGAATGACTTACTTTGCTAGCGGGCTGTTGATTTAATGAGCCGCACCGCGTTAGCGGCGGTTAGTCAGACGCCAACCGGGGCTAACGCCCATCGGCTAATTGTTGTCACTCGGTATACGACTAAATCAACAGGCTGCTAGGGGGATTTTCGCCGAATCTCTGCCAGTCGTTGTTTGGCGAGAATGTCTTCCATGACTTCCAGTTCGGTGTAGTACATCGCACTGGGGTCGATGCCCTGGTCGTCGAGCCATCTTAAGTGCTGCCGCATCTTGGGCTGACGAGCATAAGCGGGAAGAATCACCAACCAAACGATCGAAAGCAAGGAAACTATCCCGACTAACGCGCCAACACGGCAGGAGCTTTTTCGGAAGCTATGGTCATGGTCGCTCATGGCGTTACCGTGTCAGCGAAGACAACTTTGAACATCAAGTACGCCATCACCAATGTCAAAATAAGGTTGAGTGATTGACCACAGACGTAAAGGACAAGCGGTTTGCCACCTTTGAGTTGCGGCAGTAGTTGCCGGAAGTTGGTTTCCAAACCAATGCTGACAAACGCGAGGCAAAAGAACCATCCACGAAGCGTTTTGGTGGAGCCGCCGATCATTGCGTTGATGAGTTCCGGGCCGTTGGTCAGGGAGGAGTAGAGAAACGAAAACAGGATCGACATCGCGACGAATCCGAGTACAAACTTAGGAAAACGGTACCAGATTTCAGAGATTCCGATCTTCGGTCCCGAGGCATCTCTTTCGACAAATGTGACCCAGTAAATGGCGACGCAAAATGCGGTCACGCCGATCAAAATATTCTGAATCATCTTCACCGTGGCGGCGACTTCGAGGGCTTCGTCGCCCAGCACAGCGCCAGCGGCAGCGACCGCGCCGGTCGAGTCAATTGTCCCGCCTAACCACGCGCCTCCAAGGATGGGGTCGAAGCCCAGTGCGGTGATCACTGCAGGCATTACCGCCATCATGATGACGGTGAACCCGAGCGACAAACCAATCGAAAGCGACAGTTCTTCCTTCTTGGCTTTGCAGGCCGCCGCTGTTGCGATCGCGGCAGAGACACCGCAGACGGACATGTCGGCGGAGATCACCATGTTAAGTGATTTCGATTGGATCTTCAGGACCTTTTGGCCGAACCAGTACGTCGTGATCAAAACAACTGGCGTGACCAGCCAGGCCACGAACACACCGGGCAGACCGAGTGCCAGCAAACGGCTCATCAGCACCTCGGCACCAAGCAAGACCAATCCAGTTTTGATGTAGAACTCCGTCGAGATTGCAGGACGAAGAAAGTCTGGTGTTCCGACGGTGTTGCTGATGATCAATCCGACTAGCAACGCCCAAAGGGCATATTCGAGGTTGTAGGCCTTGACCACGCTTTGGCCGGACATCCAGTAAGCAAGCGTGGCAAGCAAGAACACAAACGGGAATGCCGTCAGAAATGCCGATGCAGATTTTCCTCTTGTTTGATTTGCGAAGGCGAAAAGTGCCGCGATAACCAGAAAGACACCGAGGGTACCCGTCCAAGTCGATGAGATGGCATCCAGTGGGTTGTCGGTCCATTTGCCCGGTTTCGAGAGAAACGGCTTGAGAGGACTGGTGTATTCGTAAGACTCCTCTTTCGTCTCCACGGCATCCTCAGCAACGGCTTCCGTTTCGGATGCGAGATCTGACGCTGATAAGGTTTCCGTTGTGTCGTCGGATACTGTGCCTTCCGACGTTGAGACGCCTGCTCCTTCCATCAATTTGGGCGTCTCGCTGATTGGTTTGTTCACCGTTTCCGCGGCAGCCTCGGTGACGTCGTCGTTTGCTCGGGAAGCGGCAAGGAGTTCGCTGAGGTTATCCGGTTGGCCAAACCAAACTACTGCGAATGAGATGGCGAGCAGCAGGCCGGCGCACCAGATCGCCCACCAGTCCTCACTGGTGCTCATGTCTCGCCACAGACTTGGTCGGCTTGGTGGAGTCGCGACGTTCGAGTTGTCGTCACCGCGGGCAGTGTCGGTCGGGTCCGGGGTGGGGGATGTGGAGTTCATGGGGGAGTGCAAGACAGCAGGCGGGTTAGGATGAACGAGGCAGGAGGGAAATGAAGTCTGACGGCAAGCCAATCAGGGCATGCTTGTGCAGGGAGAGCGGTCGCATGTCGCAGCTGTACCAAAATTTGCTCCAACCGGGGCTCGATTCGATACCACGGGTTGGAATGTTATTGCGGTGGATATCTTCACCGCTCCGGGACAGCATCAGCATTTTCCGGCTTCTACGACAATCCTACCAACTGAACCCGTCGATCGTGAACAAGAACTCGATGTGGGACGCTCCATAGAACATCGTGAGTGCATGCCGCGAATCAACTGATTGTCACTGCTGCTTCACTGGTTTTCACGAGCAGCCAAGACGGCCTCCGGTGTAGCGGTCTTGATCGCCAAGGATCGTCGACCAACGGTGGCGATGGACAGCAACAAAGCGATCAGGCCGCAAACACCCAATGCGCCAATCAAAATATCGGACACGCTTCGATCGATGATCATGCCAATGGTCCAAACCCAGTTGGTGATTTGCCACGCCGAATAGTCGTATTGGCGATAGTCGTTCAGGTGCAGTCCAATCGCGTAGGGAACCAGTGCGGCAAGGACGGCGACAACGATGAAGGCGGCCAAGCCAATTTCGACTCGCGGGTTGTTGTTGATTCGCACCAATGCGACGATCCATCGAACACAGAACAGAAAGATGACAAGGTACGACGTGTAGGCAATTACCAAGTGATAAAGGGATGTCATCGCACCGCCCGGCATCGGTCCCACAACTGATTCGGCTCGGTAGGCAGCGGCCAGCAACAAGGTTGCAACAAGGATCGAGCCCAAGCTGGCGAATACCAAACCTGTTGCGGGCCCGGGCGTCAGAAACGTGAGCGTCAACCGGCTGAGGAAGTTGCCGGGTAGTTCCCGTTGGATTCGCGGCGTCAGGCTGCTGGATTCTGCCGCCATCATGGCCCCGGCTCCGGTCCAGACTCCTGCCAGAATCATCGCAACCGGAAACCACAGAATCATTCCTTCTTGGGAATCGCCTGGGTTCCACTCCATCGTGAAGGTTGCCAACCCGATCAAGGTCGCGGTGAGAACTAAGATCGACCAGCGAATTCCACTGGATCGATTTTCGCTTTCGGGAGTGAGCTGCGCGGCGGTGGTTGTCAGCAGCAGATGGCTGAAGCAAATCGCGGTGAGCAGGCTGCCGACCAAAAGGAATGACGTCCAGCCCGCGTCCAAAGGATTGCCATAGAGAATCAGTGCCACCGCACCGGCACCAACCAAGTACTCGCAAAGCATTAGCACCATCAACACTACGAGCAGTGTTGAGATGCGTCCGGTGCGACCGCGAGCGAGCGGTGCAAACGACAAGGCGACGACGGTTAGCAGCAAACCGCTGGCGATCAGCATCGCCATGATCAATCCCACCGTCGGCAAGTCGATGCCGCGCAGGGTGTAAGCGTAAGCCACGCAAGGAAACAGCGTGATCAGGTACAGCATCATTTGCAGCGAAGCGCTGGCTAGTTTGCCCATCACGATTTGCCAGGCACTCAGCGAGGTGATTGAAAGCAGTTCTAGCGTCCCGTCATCGATTTCTGCTTCGAGAGATCGGTAGGCTGCTAGCGGGACAATCAACAGCATCGGCACGGCAAGCACGAAGTAGTAGCCGATCAACAACCGAGGTGCCGACGGCGACGTGTAGATCTGGGGCATCAGCATCAGACTGCCGATCACAGTCCAAGCAAACGCGGCGACCAACAGCACCGAGAACGTGACAACGAACTGCCGGCTCTTGAGTGCTTGGCGAGTTTCTTTGATCAGAATCGGATTGAGTTTGTCGCCCGTCCGAGCGGCCCACTCATCCAAACGCAGCAACCACGACGCGGAGTTCTCGCGGAGGGATGCACTCGGTTCCGATATTGATGCGGTGCTCATGCGATGTTCAATCGAAGAAAAGGACAGTTTGCGTCCTGAATGATACCGGGTTTTGCTCCGTCGCGAGGTGGTTCACGCCGATGCTCCCTCGTTCAGCACACCGCTCGCGAGAAGGGTAAGATGAAGGTGGTCGTCAATTTGGGTTGCTTCCCCGTCCTTCCGCAACGAGATCACCATGTCCGATTCGCCTGATCCACTCGTTTCTGAAAATCCCTACGCCGAAACGGCGCCAGTTGAGGCGCAAGTGGTGGGACAGAGCGGTTTCAATTCTGGGTGCGTGATCGCTCCTCTCTTAGGGCTCGCGTTTGTGGGATTGCTTGTCTGCGGCGGCATCGTGGTGGGAATCACGCTTCCTGCGGTGCAGGCAGCACGTGAGGCGGCTCGGCGAATGAGTTGCAGCAATAACATGAAGCAGATCGGGCTGGCGTTGCACAATTATCATGCCGCTTACAATCAATTGCCGCCCGCGTACACGGTCGATGAAAATGGCAACAAACTGCACAGTTGGCGAGTGGCGATTCTGCCTTTCATGGGGCAGAACGCTTTGTATCAGCAGATTGATTTGTCCAAACCTTGGGACGCACCTGAGAACACGGTGGTGGCATCGACCGCGGTGTCTGCCTATGCCTGTCCTTCCAAGGTGGGCGATCCGTTGATGACCTCCTACGTTGCAGTTGTGGAACCTTCGGGCATGTTCGAGGGGGCGGTCTCAACCAAGTTCGGTCAGGCGACCGATGGTTTGGCCAGCACCATCTTGTTTGTCGAAACCGAACATCAAAATGAGGTTCATTGGATGAGCCCCGAAGACATCGATATGCAAACTTTGCTGGAACTTTCTGAAGACGATTCTCACCAGGGCGGAGGACACATTGTTTTTGGCGACGGTGCCGTCAAGTTCATCACCAATTCCATCGAAGTTGGTCTCTTGGAAGCATTGGTAACCAAGGACGGAGGCGAGGATATTGTTGGCCGGTGACGGTCTCCGTCAGTTGGTTCGCGTGATTCGCCAGCACCGGTGAATGCGTCGATTGCGGAAGTCTTCTGGCACGGTTTGCCGGCTGATTTCGTGGACTTTGGCACCCGGGAAAGCGGATTCGTCCATTTGGAATTGTCGGAAATTGGTTGAGAAGTAAACGACACCGTCTCGAGCGATGTGTTTGAGAGTTTGCTGAATCAGATCCTTGTAATCGTCTTGCACGACCCAATCTTTTTGGGTGCGTTTGCTGTTACTGAAGGTGGGAGGATCGACGACGGCTACATCGAAAACTGCGGTGGCGGGAAGGTTTTTGATAAACGTCATCGCGTCCTCAGCAATGTATTCGTGCGAGTCGCTTTCGAAACCGTTCAGACGCATGTTTTCTTTCGCCCAAGTCAAATACGTGTTCGACAAATCCACCGTGGTCGTGGATGCGGCCGCACCATCAGCGGCATAAACCGTGAACGAGCCCGTGTAGGCGAACAGATTGAGGAATCGTTTGCCGGCGACTTCATCACGAACCATCGATCGGGTGATGCGGTGATCGAGAAACAAACCGGTGTCGATGTAGTCCGACAAGTTGACCTGGAATTTCAAGCCGCCTTCTTTGGCTTCGATCTGGTAGTGTCGGCTCGCCACGGTTTCGTGCTGGGCCGTTCCGCGTTGGCGTTTGCGTTGTTTGAAGAAGACCTTGGAACGTGGCACGTCCAGTGTCTTTGCGGCGACCTTGACCATGTGTTCCAGCCACACGGTGTGTTCATCGTCGCTGCGATCGTGGGGACGTTCGAATTCACCAATGTGCAAATGGTCTTCGTATCGATCGACAACCAAAGGCACCTCGGGGACATCGCGTTCGTAAAGCCGGAAGCACGTGATGTCTTGTTTCGTGGGCCAACGACGAAGGTGTTTGGCACGTTTGCGAAGTCTCGCGGCGAACTCCTCGCTCTGTCGAGCGGTGACCTCGGGCGAGGGCAGGGGAGTGACAGGTTTGGGCGGGGTAAAGAAGTCGCTCATTGAACCAATCCCTCGGTGACCTGCAGGAAGACATCCTCGAGGCTTTTCTTGTGAGCGGCAACTTCGGCGATCAGGAAACCTTGTCCGATCAACCAAGCGACCAAATTGGCTTGATCGCGAACGTCGCCTTCGAATTCAAAGCGTACTAGTTCGCCATCAACGACGACTTGGGATGCGGGCGGCAAGGATTGTTCGTCGGTTTCGGAAGACTGATTTTCGACGGGAACGCCGTTTGATTTGGAAGAGTGTTCGGCCAGGTGGTTGCGAATCAGATCGGCGGCGTCGTTTGCACGTTCGAGCACTCGCAGTGTGAGTTCGCGGTGTTGCGCTCGTTGACGTTGGATGTCTTCAACGCTGCCCGTCGCCAGCAGTTGACCTTGTTCGATGATGCCGACACTGTCACACATCTCTGCGAGTTCCGTCAGGATGTGGCTGCTGATCAAAACGGTTTTGCCGCGATTGGCCAATTGGCGAATCATTTGTCGCAGCTGAATCCGGGCTCGCGGATCCAATCCGGCCGCGGGCTCATCCAAAATCAAAACGGCGGGGTCGTGGACCAGGGCTCGTCCGAGACACAGGCGTTGCTTCATGCCTTTGCTCAAGCCACGAATTGGTTTGTCTTTCATGCCCATCGTGCCGGTGAATTCCAGCACTTCACGCAAACGTCGTGTGCGATCACGGCCGGTCAAACCGTAGGCTCGAGCGAAGAAGTCCAGGTACTCTTCACAGTTGACGTCGCGATAAGTGCCAAAGCTGTCGGGCATGAAACCGAGCCGGCTGCGGACCAATTCGGGATCATTGACGACCGAAAATCCGTCGACAAACGCATCGCCAAAACTGGGCAAATCCAACGTCGCGAGGATTCGCATCGATGTTGTTTTGCCGGCACCGTTGGGGCCGATGTAGCCAAACACATGTCCTCGGCGAACCGAGAACGAGATGTCATGGACCGCATGGGTTTTGCCAAAATAGCGATGCAATCGGCGGAGTTCGATGCAATCCGCTGTGCCCGCGTGGACTCCGGCTGAGACCTGGTTGCTGCTCGCCGTGCCGGTCGGTTGAGCCGCCGATTGGGATTCTTGCGAAGTCGTGCTCATGGCAGGTCTCCCATCACGAAGTGGATGCTGTTTTCAATGGAGACGCCATCGATGGCGGGGACGTCGTCGGACAAATCAGCCAGGGCGATGTAGGAGCGATTGGGCAACGACTTACCTAGCTGCATGCGTTGTTGAAGCTCATGCTCAAAAACGCCGTCGGAAGGCGCGGACGTCATCGCGAGCGTCGATCGAACTTTGTTGATGACATCGAAGGTTTCGTCCATCATGCGACGTCGCATTTGTCGATCCGCCGTCTCGGATCGACGGTTCGTTTTTGAGCTCACCAACCATTGGCGTTTGTACCAGTCCCCCATCAACTTCGAAGCTTCGAGTTTGGTCAGCAACTTGGCACGCGCAGTTTCGCCTGAACCAACGTTTTCGGCCACAAAAAAGAGTCCGTCTTGATCGCGGACCAAGACCCCCTGCAAGTTCAGCTCGCAATCGTTTTTCACTTCCACGCTGACTCGCTTAACGGCTTCTGGTTCAGATTCCATGATGCGGACCGTGCCAAATTGGTCGCGGGGTTGTTCGACCACGAACTGGCGTTGTTGACGACTGGGAAGCAAGCGACTCGACAAACGAATTTCGTCCTCGGTGACGTTGACTTTCCCGCGTGGATCGAATCGCTGCTGGATTCGGTCTTCCCAGCTGGTTTCCTCATTGTCCAAAAGCAGCGTTACCGATGCGTCGCCTGGGAACCGCAAGCCGTTGGAAGGTCGGATGCCAGCGAAGTAGGTCGAGCGCGTCCGGGACATTGCGTCGCCGTCGGCGTTGACCCAAGTGATTTGTCGGGCTCGCAATCGAGTGCCAAAACCGTCGGCGATGATTCCGTATCCCATCATTGCGACGGTCGTGGCGACGGCGAGCACGGGGGCGATCAAGAACATCAGGTAACTGCGTCCGCTCTTGGTTGTTTTGCGGTAAGCCACCGGTCCGACCAAGACAACAAATAGTCCCAGGAATCCCATGAAGGTGTAAACCGGAGGTTGGGAGACGCCCGGGATCATCCATTCGAAGAACCGCTGGGTACCAACCATGGGATCGACGCCGCGGCGGAGTGTACGGTAGGCATGGAAACCAAGGATGTTTTTTGTGGTTCGCCAATCCAAGGTGCTGAGGGGGGCATTGTCTTCGTGAGCGGGCAATTGGACGAGAAGTCCTGCCTCGAATGGGAACACCCTCATGCCTTTCTCTGTGCCCAGCCGAGTGGCTTTGGCATTGCCTCCAAAGGCATCGGCGAATGAGCGGCGAAATTTTTCGATGGCATCTATGCCTTGCATAGGCGACTCGTCGACTGCGTTGGCTTGTCGGTTGGCCGCATACATCCGATTCCAGTTGTTCGACATTTCTGCTGCACTGGTGCGAAGCATTTGCAAAGCGGAGTTGGCGAAAGCGTCGATGGTGGCCGCATTCATGGTCGACGTGGAAACGCTAATCTCTTGAGTGTCGTTCATTTCGCCAGGCTCAGTTCCACGGATCAGCACCACGCCGCCGCCACGAACCCACCGTGTGAATGATTTCCACCACGCTGGTTGTTCAGACTGGAATCTCAAGTAGTCCTGCCGGTGAATCACCACTGCGTCAAACGGCAGCCACGATCGCCAATCGAGAGGCAGTTCATTAGGAGTGTGTGCTTGGACAGCAACAAACGGTTCGTTGACTCGCCCGTCTTCATTGACCCGGAGCTGTTCGGGTTGAAAAACGTCGGCGTCCCACTGCATGTCGAAGGTTGATTCAACGAGAGATTGCAGGGATGGTTCGCGTGCATTCGGGTCTTTGTCAGAGTCGATCCAGATCAGCCGCCATCGAAGTTCGTCTCGGAGACCGTCGGCGACCGCCCGGTAATCCCGGACCGGACTGCCGATTTCGTTGGGGACTTGGCTGATGGATTGTCCATTTTCCAGAATCCAAACTTCGTAGGCGTCTCCGTAAGAAGTTTTGGGGACGTGCCGGACGATTGTTTGTTGGGTGGTTTGTTCGGGGATTTGGAATGGAAGCTCCACTTCCAGTGCAGATTGCGGTGGGCTGTGCCCGTCTGCGCGGGGACTCAGCAGCAAAGTGAAGTTGTGATCTGCCGTCGTCGGCCCCCCTGTCGATGCGAACTCAATTTCAACTCGCTGGGTTTCCGGGATGTCCGGGGCGGAAACACGAACCATGATTTGGTACCCCAGTCGATTGACTCGACCGCGGGGGAAAGTTGCGAGGTTGGATCCGTCAAACTGCCAAAAACTTTGCGAACCAGCGTCGCTTTGTGCAGAGGAGCGTGTTGAGGCAGTTCCGACCAGCAACACCGCGATTGTGAAACAGAAAGCAAGCTTCGAGCGGTTCATAGTTCTCTCTCCCGAGGCTTGAGCAACTGCGGCGGCAATTCGTCTTTGGCGAACGGGCTGCCTTGGCGAGATTGGTCGACGCGCCCGATCGTCAATCGAGCGACCAACCACGAAACCAGAAAAGCGCCGGCGGCCATCGCGAAAAAAAGAACAAAGACACCTACGAAGGCGAGAGTGGCCTTTGCAAAGACGGCCCCGTTGCCCGCCGCTCGCGTGATCGCGGCAAGGATGGCGGCCAACGCCGTGATTGCCATCATCATTCGGAACGAGACACGAGGCAGCACACGGCTGCGAATGACCGGTTGAATGGACGGCGTGGGCGTGATGATCGGTTCAGGGGCAGGCATGCGTTCGATCAAACAGAGACAAGATCAATCAGGACGATGAGTTTCGAAAGTCGATTGCGGGTCGTGCTTGCCCGCTTTTCGATTCTCGACCACCTGATGATACAGTGTCTCTTGAACCCGCATGGGGGCTTCGTTCTTTCGTGGCTTCAAACGCTGGTAACTCCCGTCCGGTTGCATCCGCCACGCGTTTTGATTGTCGCGGAAATACAGCTGCAGTGTTTCCCGAAGGCGTTTGCGGGCAGCGGGATCGATCACGGGCACAAGCAATTCGACTCGGCGGTCCAAGTTGCGAGGCATCCAGTCCGCACTGCTGATGAACATCTCGTGATCGCCACCGTGGCGGAAATAGAACGTTCGTGCGTGTTCCAAGAACCGGTCGACGATCGAAACGACCTCAATCGTTTCGCTCATTCCCGGGACGCCCGGTCGCAAACAGCAAACGCCACGGACGTTCAAGCGAATCTTCACGCCCGCTTGGCTGGCCAAGTACAACGCGTCGATGACCTCGGTGTCCACCAACGCGTTCATCTTGGCGATGATCTCGCCCTTCTGGCCCTGCCGGCAACGTTCGGTCTCACCTTGGATCAAATCCAGGATTTGGCGACGCAGCGTCAGCGGCGCCATGCCGAGTTGTTGAAGTGGTTGCGGTTGGCTGGCTCCCGTGACGGCGTTGAAGAACATCGTCGCGTCGGTTCCAAGGATCTCATCGCAGGTCAGCACCGAGATGTCACCGTACAAGTTGGCGGTGACCTCGTTGTAGTTGCCGGTTCCGAAGTGGACGTATCGCACCAAACCCTGAGGTTCGCGACGAACGATGATGCAAACTTTCGCGTGCGTTTTTAATCCACGAATGCCGTAGATGACCTGCACGCCGGCCTGTTCCATTTCGCGAGCCCATTCAATGTTGCGGGCTTCGTCGAATCGGGCTTTCAGCTCCACAATCGCGGTGACATATTTTCCTCGCTCGGCAGCTCGCATCAGTGCAGCAACGATTGGGCTGTTGCGGCTGGTCCGATACAGGATCTGCTTGACGGCCAGAACATCCGGGTCCACCGAGGCTTCTTCCAACAATCGGACCACCGGATCAAAGGACTCGTACGGATGCATCAGCATGATGTCTCCGTCCGAGATCGATGTGAACATGGATTCGGCGGGATCGATTCTTGGGCTGCGTTGCGGAGGCCATTCATCGTCGCGAAGGGTGTTCATTCCCTTCAGGCCGTGAAGCGCAAACAAGTACGTCAGGTCCAGAGGACCGTCGATGTCAAAAACGAATTGAGGATCGACGTTGAAGCTGTTGATCAGGTAGTCGCGAATCTCTGAATTCGCGTTCGCGTCGATCTCCAACCGAACAACATCGGACAGACGTCGGCTCTCGAGGACTTCTTCCATGCCGCCGAGCAAGTCGCCCGCGCCGTCTTCGCGAAGTTCAATGTCGGCATTGCGAGTGATGCGGAACGGTTTGCACTGAATCACTTCGCGACCGGGGAAGAACTCGTCAACGAAGTGTGAGACCAGGTCTTCCAGCAACGCGTAGGAGTAGCCCGACTCGATGGGCGACGCATCATCGCTTTCTTTGGGAGCCGCGCCCTTCTCAATCGGCGGCTTTTCGATCGGAAGCGGAATCACACGCCCAAGCGTGCGGCCGAGTGGGATCACCGCGAATTGGGTATCGGGTTCGGTTTGATCTGCACCGTCTTCCAAAGCCGAAGAGGTTTCAGAATTGGACTGGTGGTTGGCCGAGTTGGTGGGCCGCTTGAGATTCGACGGGACTCGATCGTCCAATGAGTCGGTCGGTGGTGGGGTCTGTTGCGGACCGATCTCATCGCCCGGACGCAATTGCACGCATAAGTGGATTCCCAAACCAGGCAGCATGGGGAAGCGTCGGTCGTGAAGTGCTTGTGGTGAAAGCACCGCCAGCACGTCGCCGCGAAAATGGCGTTCGGCGGCGGCGAGCAATCGATCGCTGCATTCGGCCGGATCGATTTGATTGATTTTGTGTTCGCCCAGCAACGGTAGCAACTCGTTTCGCAGCAATTGGTATTGCCGGTCGACGTGTCCTTGGCAGCGTTTCGAAATCGCCTGCAATTGCTCTGTCGCGGTTCGACCGGACGGGTCGCGTCGTCCACCTCCGCTCACCGCCTGCAGTTTTAAACTGCCAACGCGGACCATCATGAACTCGTCGAGATTCGAACTGGTGATCGCCAGGAATTTGGCTCGTTCCAGAAGTCTTACCGACGGATCATCCCCCTGATCCAATACGCGAGCGTTGAATTCCAGCCATGCCAACTCGCGGTTGATGAACCGAGGTGCGTCAGCAGCCGCGGATTCCACTTGGCGTCGCGACACGGTTTTGGTGCTTTTCTGAGGGCGTTTGCCGACGGACTGAGAGGGGGCAGGATCGTGGGACAACGTCAAACTCGCGAAGGAACTGGAGGAGACTGAATGGCGATGGGGATAGCGAACGTGTTCAAGCGGACTGTCGAGTCGGTCGGGACCGCGTCAGAAGTCAGCTCGGGCGACTGTTCTTCTTCGGTAACGCTTTCAAGAGCGGTCTCGGGAGCTGACTCCGGTGGCCAAGGCTTGCCCAGAAGAATATTGATCGCCTTGGGGTAAAAGTCTTTTCCGTAGGTCAACTCACCGCCTTGGTGACCCACTGCACCGACCATGCCGGCGACAACCAGCAATCCGATTTTCCAGACGTTTGTCAGACGTTGGCGTCCCGCTTCATCGTCACTTTGAAGCGATTTCAAAGCAATGATTGCGAAGATGGTTGATAGGACCGTCACGATGATGGCCGACCAGCGATGCCAAAACAGTTCGGAATCGAAGTTGACCTTTGTCCAAGAGCCGTAGCCTTTTTCGACTGAGAAGGACCAACCCATCATCGTTGCAACGATCGCCGTGGCTGCACCGAGCAGCAGACAAACCAATGGGACTTGTGTACCGAGTGCGGGCCACTTCCAACCCAGCACGACGAACAACCCGCCGACCAAGAACAGGGCGATGGGGAAGTGGACGGTTGCCGGGTGAAGGAATCCTTGGAACGACCAGACCCGAGCCAGCAGTCCCGCGTCGGTTGGGTCGATACCTTTGCGGATGCCATCGGCCAACTCAATCGGTTGGCCCGAGCCATCCAGATCGGGCTGAACGACGTTCGCTTCATCCGGCCAATTGGCACCTTCTTCGATCCAGATTCGAATCAATGCCAGTTCCGCCGGCGCAAGTGGTCCGCCATGACTGCGAGGTGGCATCAACATGTCGTCGTCTTCGCTGATCAAGTAGTCGATGTACATCGAGCTCGATTCGAGATCCTCTCCGTAAACGTAGCTGAACACGGTGTCGCGATCGTCGACGCGAAAATCAGCCTTCGCCTCTTCGGCTCCGTGGCATTCCAAGCAGTGTTCTCGGAAGATCGGGGCAATGTCCCGTTCAAAATCGACGACCAAGCCTTCTTCGTCGACCGGCATCCGAATCACGTTTGTTTCAGCATCATCTGCGGCGTTGGAGCTGCCGGGGTGCAGCAGCGAGCACAGCAAGGTCAGTAGAAACACGCCGCAAAAGGCAAACTGCCGTCTGGTTTGGGCTGTGTTCCAGCGAGAATGAGATTCGGGCATCGGCGGCAAGGGAGAATAGATAGGCATGATCGGAAGCAGACTGAGGGGCGGGACTCATTTGAAATGAGCGAAGGAGGGATGCCCATTGTACCGGCGAACGAGTGCCCGCCAAACCAGGATCGAAACCCATTTATCGGGTGCGAGCAGTCTCCTTCGGGAAATGCGCCGGTTCGCACGAACGAGCTGATCGGCGGTGGATTGCTGTCCTGGGCCCGGTTTCTCGCCCTCGGGTGACGTGGACAGACAAGCGTATAGAGAAACGCCATGGTAGATCGAGGCGGTGGTTGAGCACCCGGGAGTTGAGTTCACTGTGTGGTGCCGTGTTTCAGTGCGATGCCTCCTTTTCGGGGCCCAGCGAGCTTTCGCCCAACAAGGTCGAGTCCAGCGAGTCATCGTGCCGGTCAACGGTTTGGGGGCGAGCTGCCGGAGGCTCGATCGCGATTTGTCCCGCACCCCGGTCTGGCGTGGCCCGTCGGAGAACCGTATCGCTGCTTTCCCTGTCCCTTCGCGGCGTTCAGGCCGCTTGCATCGTCGTTAAGCTTGCCGCCGATTCGGTGGTTACATCACCGAGAAGTAGTTGTCGCAGGCGAAGTCAAAGTACTCCTTTTTGAGCTCCACTTCGAGGTTGTTGTAGAGGCAGTAGTTGCGAACCTGGAGCAGCAAATCTCGTGGTTGGCAGTTGCGGAAGGGACGATCGAC
>NZ_ANMO01000269.1:0-27500 GCF_000338295.1 Rhodopirellula europaea 6C | reverse complement strand
GTTGTTGAGCCCGTTTGCTCAATCCGGGGCTTCCGATAGCTGGATCGTTTGCGTATTCCGAAAGCAATCTCAGCAAGGATTGGCGATGTGGTTCGTGCGTGTAGTCGACTCGAAGGATTTCGATGTCCATTTCGGATTGCTCTGAGTCGGTAGTGGATTGTGTTTCCATCGACATAAGGCAGCGGATTCCGGAGGAACGCGGTTGAAATCGTTCGGATCAAAACCAACCCATCAGTCGCACGGCTGCAATGGCCGTGAATCCCAGAAGAATGGCGTTGAACCAGGTTTGAGAAACTCGTGTGACGAGCCATTTTCCGGACAACATTCCAATGGGAATCATCGGTGCCAGTGCAGCTCCGACTAACAATGTATCGGGTGAGATGAGCCCAAGGTTGTAGCTCAAGGGGAGCTTCAGAACGTTTAAAACCAAGAACAGCCAAGCGCTCGTTCCAATCAGCTCCCACTTTGGCAGGCTAACAGCGATCAGGTAGAGCGCTACCACGGGCCCCGCCGCATTGGCCAACATCGTTGTTAGACCTGCGAGCAACCCGAGGAATACCGAGAACCAGACTTGATGCGGGAATTTCTCGAACATCTTTGGTCTGAGTAGCCGTGCGGCTTGGACCGCGGTCAGCGCCAGGATGATTCCGCCGACAAGTGTCTTGAAGTATTCAGGATTCAGCCGGTCCATCATTGCCCAGCCGATCAAGATGCCCACCAACGTGGGTGGAAGCAATCGTCGGACATGTGACCAATCCGCTTTTCGTCCGAAGAATCCGATGGCGCAAAGATCGCCAACCACGAGCATCGGAAGCAGGACACCGGTCGATTCCAAAGCTCCAAACACAAAGGCAAATAGCACGACATGCAGCATGCTGATGCCTGGGAAGCCAGATTTTGAAAACCCAATGCCGGTCGCTCCCACTGCCAACAGTGCGATTTGGTCGGGAGTGAGGGATGAAAGCATTGAATTTTGTGTGAATCGAAGGTCGTACGGGTCCGTGGTTGAGATCGCGAGTATCTACAATGTGTCCGGGTTCACGAACCCCACCCACCTGCCGACTCCGGTCCCCGCCTCAATTTCCCACCCACAACGACAGGAAGAACCATGGTTCGTCCGTTGGATGCATCTGTTCGGTCAATCCGTTTCATCGGCATGTGGTTGATCGCCTGTTTCGTTTGGAGCGCCCTTGATCACTCAGTTGCGACGGCAGACGAGAAAACTCCAGCGTTGGAATCAGCGTCGACTTCGTCGTTGTTGATCGGAAGTGCGCAACGAGACATCACTCCACCGATGGGTTTTCCGATGTCGGGCTATTTTCACGAGCGGTTGGCGACCGATACTCGAGACCCGCTTTTTGCGAAGGCGGTGGTGTTCGAGCAAGACGGCACAACGGTTGTTTGGGTCGTTTGCGACTTGGTTGGAATCACTCGTGATTTGTATGAAGAAGTGGTTCGGAGATCGGAATCGTTGCACGGAATCCCGTCCAAGAACCACATTCTGTCCGCGACGCACTCGCACACTGCCCCCGACTACAAAGCTCACCTGGTTCAGCATCTTCGCGGTGAACTGAACGAAAACGAAAAAG
The DNA here is from genome assembly GCF_000338295.1 of Rhodopirellula europaea 6C. GTDB lineage: Bacteria > Planctomycetota > Planctomycetia > Pirellulales > Pirellulaceae > Rhodopirellula > Rhodopirellula europaea. The sequence goes on along the minus strand of NZ_ANMO01000269.1, from coordinate 25,911 downwards.
GGAACGCAGGTTCTCCTTACGCGGCAGATTTGATCGATGGGATCGTCGGTGCGATTGGAGATGCAATATCGAGCAAACGGTCTGCAAAGCTTTTGGCTGGCAATGCAACTCAGACCGTGCCGGTTTCTTTTAACCGCCGGTCGTTGATGAAAGACGGCAGCATTCGTACTTGGCAAGGAGAATCCAATCCGAATCGACTTCGCGTCGCCGGTCCGATTGATGATCAGTTGGGCGTTATCGCCGTCGTTGATTCTGAAAACAATCGACCTTTTGCGATTTGCAGCAGCTATGCGTTGCATTTGGACACGGTGGGGGGCACCCGATGGAGTGCGGACTACCCCGCGTTGATGCAGCGAGCAGTGGCTGAAAGCTTTGGCGATGATGTGCTGTCTATTTTCGGTGCCGGCACTTGTGGAGACATCAATCACGCTGACCCATCCCGAAAAGAACGCAATTCGTGTGAGTTTATCGGGCACGCGTTAGGTGAGACGCTGGTCGAAGAAGCTCGTTCAATCATGGCGGAGTCTATTGAGACACCGTCAGACGCAACTCCGCAATTAAAATATCGCCACGTGGTGGTGCCGTTGCCGTTGCAAACACCGACGAAGCAAAGCATCGCGAGAGCAAAAGCGTTGATCCCACGTGCTCGAGAGGGCGAAAAGATTGGATTCGAAGACCTGGTCGCCGCGAATCGCGATGTCCAATTGGATCGGTTGAGAAACAATCCAGCGTGGATCGACGCCGACGATCCCGCAAATGTTTGGCCGATGATCGCTTGGAAAGGCGTGGGCGATCATCTGCCCGTTGATGTTTCCACGATTACCTTGGGAGATGAGTTGGCCATCGTCTTCCTGCCCGGGGAGGTCTTTGTTGACTTGGGTTTGGCGATCAAACGACACTCACCATTCAAAACGACGCTGGTGATTGAATTGTCCAACTGTGTCGAAACCGCTTATCTGCCGACGCATGCGGCGTATGCGCAAGGCAGTTACGAAGTCATCAATTCCCGAACGAAACCTGGATCGGGTGAGAAGTTGGTTGCCGCAGCACTTTCTTTGTTGCGAAGTGCGGCTGCCAACGATGCTCCTGCAAAATACGAAACACTTTCTGAACTGACTGCCCGATGATTCTTACTTTGAAGACTTTCCTCATGCGAATGCATCTGCCGGTGCCGAATTTTCTGGCCGGACTGTTTGTTGTTTTTTGGTGCGTTGCGGGAGTGGCTTCCGTCTCGGCACAAGAACCCGCTGCCGATGATCCTGATCTGGAACTGCAGGGCGAGTACGTCGCGGAAGAAACTGGCGTCCAAGTCATCGCAATCGGGGACGGCGAGTTTGACGTTGTGATTCACGAGGGTGGTCTGCCTGGAGCTGGTGCAAAACCTTCGCCTCGAAAAATTGAGGCGGATGAAGATGTCCTTTTGGGGCTGTTCGATTCGATGAATCTGCGACGGGTCGAACGGGTCAGCAGCACGATGGGCCGGTCTGCTCCCGCGAAAGCCACCGTGCTGTTCGATGGGACCAAAGATTCAGCGGAAGCGAACTGGGAAAACGGTCGCGTCAGTTCCGAAGGTTGGTTGATGCAAGGGACAACGAGCAAGCATAAATTCCAAGACTACACGTTGCACTTGGAGTTTCGGACGCCGTTCATGCCCAAGGCAAAGGGCCAACAGCGTGGCAACAGCGGTGTCTATCACCAAGGCCGTTACGAAACTCAGGTTTTGGATTCGTTTGGATTGGAGGGACTCGATAACGAATGCGGTGCGATTTACACCGTCAGTGCTCCCGCGGTCAACGTTTGCTATCCGCCAATGCAGTGGCAGACCTACGATGTCGATTTCACGGCGGCGCGATTCGATGACGCAGGGAAGAAGGTCACTGATGCTCGAATGACCGTTCGTTTGAACGGTGTCATTGTTCAGAACAATGTTGTTGTGCCGAATGCGACTCGGGGCGCGAAATTGAAAGAGGGGCCCGAGCCGGGCCCCATCTATTTGCAAGATCATGGGAACCAGGTTCGATACCGAAACATTTGGGTTTTGCCACGAGACGCGGAACGCGAAGCCAAGCGTCCAATTGTTTCCGGATTTGAACGTTTCGTTGGCACCGATGCGTTGCCGATGGCCGATGCGGGCGAAGTTTTGATCGACAACTTGGCATGTGGAGCGTGTCATGCAGCAGGAACATCGATGTTGCCCTCGCAAAGCGGCCCCGATTTGTCGCAGGTGTTCGGGCGAGTTCGCGTTGACGCCATCGTTGACATGATCGCTGATCCTCACGCTACTAAACGTGGCACAACGATGCCCGATCCTTGGCCAGGAATGGAGGCGGCCGAACGACGGGAACGCGCGAAAGAAATCGCGAGCTATCTGCATTCGATCAACGATCAACCACTTGAAGATCGAATCGTCAGTGACAAGCTCGCTGATCGCGGCGAAAAGCTTTATCAAAAAGTGGGGTGTGCAGCCTGTCACTCGGCCGATCCCACCAGTCCCAGTCCGATGTCGGTTCCGCTGGGCAAGCCACATCGGAAATACACGTTGCCGTCTCTGACGAAGTTCTTGAAAACGTGCAACCAACTTCGTCCGGGCTTGCGAATGCCAGCGATGGTCGGCACCGACGAAGAGATCATGGCGGTCGCGGCTTACCTGACTCGTGAGGTCACTGTGGGTGAAACCGCGGATGCATTCACCCGAACTGTTTACCACGGTTCATGGGATCAACTGCCAACGTTTGATTCGTTGGATCCTGTTTCGAAGGATCAAGTCAGCGGGCTGAAGTTCGATGACCTGAAACGAAGAAACAATTTCGCGATCGTTTACGAAACCGATTTGCATGTGAACTCGGATACCAAGTTGACTTTCTACTTGGCCAGCGACGACGGCAGTGCGCTCGAAATCGACGGCCATCGATTGGAGAACGATGGGATCCATCCTCACAAAACGGTCAAAGCCGAATACGAGTTGAAGGCTGGAGTCTATCCAGTTCGCGTGGAGTACTTTGATGGTGGAGGACAAACGTCGCTGAGCTTGGAAGTGGAAAGCGATTCCTTTGCTCGCGATGACATTGCCTACTGGGTCAGCAACACCGTCGGTGGAAAGCCGTTGGATTTGTTGCCAAGCGAATTTGCGGCGGACTCTTCTTTGATCGAAAAAGGAAAGCGGCAGTTCTATTCCGCCGGATGTGCCAATTGCCACTCGGTGGGTGAAGAGAACGCTTCCGATTTGCAATTGGTTCAAGCACTCGCGTTGGATCAGGCGAGCGAAGGGAAGGGCTGTTTGGCGGATGAAGTTTCCGCACCTGCAGTCAACTTTGCGTTGGGAGCTTCGCAGACTTCCGCGATTGAATCGGCACTGAAACGCCGACGCTCGGGACAACGTCCCAAGGTGACTGACGCTCGGCGTGTTCACATGACGATGGTGGGACTGAATTGTTATGCTTGTCACCAACGCGATGGTGTCGGCGGACCCGAGTTGTCGCGTGACGAGTCGTTTGTGTCGACGGTTCCCGAGATGGGATTGGAAGGCCGTTTGCCCCCGCAATTAACGGGTGTTGGGGACAAACTGACTCCGCAAACAATCACCGATGTTTTGAATCACGGTGCCAACCTTCGCAGCTACATGGGCACGCGAATGCCGGCGTTTGCATACGAGCCACTGCGAGACTGGCATGCTGCGGTGGGGCGTTTGGACATGGACCCGACGGTTGAAGAAGCGGACACCACCGCCAGTGAATCGACGATCGTTTCCAACGGTCGCGAGCTTTGTGGGAACGACGGATTGGCGTGCATCAAGTGTCATAGTTTCGGTGGAGACACCGGGGGTGGATTGGGTGCGATTGATCTTTTGACGATGCCCAAACGACTTCGGTACGAATGGTTTCAACGCTATTTGCAAAACCCGACCTTGTACCGACCCGGCACTCGGATGCCGAACAGTTTTGTGGATGGCAAGTCCGCGATCACCACAATTGAAGACGGGGACCCGGTCAACCAAACCGACGCCATTTGGAAGTATCTGTCGCTTGGCGACAAAGCCAAAGAACCTGTGGGGCTGAAGCAGGATGCGATTGTTTTGCAGCCGACCGAGCAAGCGCTGCGGATCTATCGCAACTTCTTTACCGGGGTCAGTGCACGCGGAATCGGGATCGCCTTCCCAAACAAAACCAACCTGATTTGGGATGCTGAGCAAATGACGTTGGCTCGGGTTTGGAGGAATGGCTTCTTCGATGCGTCGATGCACTGGCGTGGCCGGGGGCAAGGTCGCCAGGAACCTCTTGGGGATGCGGTCGCGATTCTGGAGGGGCAGTCAACGTTGGCGCAGCTTCCAAGCATCGCTGCAGCTTGGCCGGAGAAGTCGGCGAGAGCTCGTGACTTCCGTTTTGGCGGGTATCAATTGAGTGGCGGCGAAACCATCACCATTGGGTTTGCTCAAGGTGATTTGAAAGTGGAGGACACGATTTCATCGCAAACGCCGGCTGGTGAGAAACAATCGCCTCGACTGAGTCGAACGTTGACGATTTCGGTTCCTGCCGCGAATGGCAGCGAGCAGTGGGTGTGGCAACCGACCGACCAGCCCATGGAACTCGTGGAAGAATCGAAGGGCACGCAAGTTTTCCGAGTAAGCAACCAAACGAGTTTGCAGATTCAAGGCATACGGCTTGAGCAAGTGACGGTGGATGGCAAAGCGATTTGGCGTGCTGGTTTGCCGGCCGGGGAAGCATCGACGATCCAGCAGACAATTGCTTGGTGATGAATCTCCGACGCGTTGCTTTGAATTGACACTTTTGCCACCGAACTTTTAATTGATTACCTGAACGATGAACTTCATGCGAATTCGATTTTTGGCCAGCTTGGTTTTGCTGTTGAGCTTTGTCTCAGCGACCCAGGCGGATCAACCGAAGGAAAGCGACTACTACACGATCACGACCTTCGAAACACCGGAGGGCGAGGTCATCGAAGCGTGCGGCTTTGAATGGATGGAAGACGGTCGATTAGCGGTGTGTTCCCGCCGCGGTGACATCTTCATGATTGAGAATCCACTCGCTGAAAAAGTGACCGCGGATCAATTCAGCGTGTTCGCTCGCGGGCTGCATGAACCACTCAGCTTGGCCGAACAAGACGGATGGTTGATCGCGACTCAGCGTCCCGAGATCACCCGATTGAAAGACACCGATGGCGATGGTGCGGCGGATGTTTTTCAAACGCATGCCGACGGATGGGGCGTGTCGGGTGACTACCACGAGTACGCGTTTGGATCGAAACTCGATGCCAACGGTGACATGCTGATCACGTTGTGTTTGACCGGGTCGTTCAGCAGCAAAGTTCCGTTTCGGGGTTGGGCGATGAAGGTCACTTCGGACGGCCAAACCATTCCGTATTCCAGCGGCGTGCGCTCGCCCGGTGGGATGGGGACCGATTCGAACGGCAATGTTTTCTACACCGACAACCAAGGTCCTTGGAACGGAACGTGTGGTCTAAAAGTGCTGCGGGAAGGCAAGTTCATGGGCCATCCCGGCGGTTGGGATTGGTATGACGATGCACCGAACATGGGCAAGCGTCCTCAAGAGCCTGAAAGCGGCAGTCGCATCTTGACCGAAGCGGCCAAGATCCCAGAACTGGTCCCGACGGTGGTCATGTTCCCCTACAACAAGATGGGAAAGAGTGCATCAGGCATCGTTTGCGATCAGTCAGGTGGCAAATTTGGACCGTTTGAAAACCAATTGTTCGTGAGCGATCAGTCGCAGAGCACGGTCATGCGAGTCGACCTAGAAGAAGTCGATGGCGTCTGGCAGGGCGTTTGTTTTCCTTTCCGACGAGGGTTTGCCTCAGGCAATGTCGGGATGGAGATGGCTCCCAACGGATCGATGTTTGTTGGCGGGACCAACCGTGGTTGGGGATCAACCGGGCCGCGACCATTCGCGGTCGAACGGATGGATTGGACCGGAGAAATTCCGTTTGAAATCAAGCACATGAAGTCAACGGCAGATGGTTTCGATCTGGAATTCACTCAGCCTGTTGATGCGGCAACGGCGACCGATTTGGCTGGCTATGAGATCGAGACTTACACGTATGAGTACCGTTCGCAGTACGGCAGTCCAGAGGTGGATCCAACCAAGCCCACGATCACATCGGCTACTGTTTCGGAGGACGGAATGCACGTGCGATTGGTGATCGACGGATTGCAACTCGGTCATGTTCACGAGCTTCATTCCAATGGTGTCCGCAACCAAGTCGGCAACCCGCTCTTGCACCCTCAGGCGTACTACACCCTGAACAAGATCAACGAGGCCAACTGATTCAGGGCAATGACTTCCCGTCGGTCTATTCCGGCAGCTCCGCCATCCGTTTGCGAAGTCGGCGAAGCACTCGCGACTTCGCTTGGTAAACGCTGGCCACGGAAAGGCCCAACTTGTCTGCGACCGTTGATGCAGGTTGCTGATCGACGGTGGTGGCCCAGAACGCTTGCCAGGTCATGGTTTCAAATTCGGATTCGACCGACGCCATGACTTGGCGAATCAGTGGGCTTTCGATTGACGCGGGGCAAATGGTGGAATCCAGCGTGTCGACAATTTCTTGCTCACCGATTTGATGCAATTGATCGAGCGCTTCGCTGCCCCCGATCGCTCGTCCATCAGCCTCAGCGAGTTTGTTAAGCCTTCGAAAGTGATCACGAACGCGATTGCGTGTGATCGTGGCCAACCAAGAACGAAAGCTGCCTTCGCGTTTCTTTCTTTGAAAGTCGCCAATGCCTCGGGCCACGGATGCAAAGACTTCTTGCACCACATCGGGTGCATCGGACGCAGGAATTCCTGAGGTTCGGCACCAGCGGTAGACGATCGGCCCGAAGGTGCCAACCAAACGGGTCCAACTTTCGGCATCCATCTGTTTGACGCCGGAAATCAGCATCGATGACAGGGTGGGATGTTCGTTCGAGGGCGACGCGTGGCTCATGAAAAAGATTTTATCAGTAAATGGTGTCAGACGCCTGCGTTCATCCTGGTGCGTTACCTTAACTATCCCGGAGGACACCAATGATGACCGCAACTGAATGCCCGTCGATCGAACGATTGAAGGATTTGACGCTGGGCCGATTGGCCGAAGAAGACAGCGACTCGATGCTGGACCACCTTCGTGATTGTGAAGTTTGCCAATCCGAATTGGAAACGATCGGCGATGGCGAGGACTCTTTGATCCAAGCCATTCGATCGCCTGACGACGCTTCGGAATGGATTCACGAGCCACAATGCGACGTGGCCGTGATCGCTGCTTTGGGTGCGATCGGAATTGGCCAGCAGTCACCCACCGTCTCGGAAATGCCGGGTTTTCCGGTCTCGATTGGTGAATATGAGATCGTTCGCCCGCTGGGCCGTGGTGGGATGGGCAATGTTTATCTGGCTCGTCATACCAAACTGGGCCGCCTGGTCGCGCTCAAGGTCTTGGCCGGGCATCGTCTCGCAGATGCCAAAATGAAGGAGCGATTTGAGGCTGAGATGCGGGCCGTGGGACAGTTGAGTCACCCTGGGATCGTCACGGCCCATGACGCACGTGAAATCGATGGCACAGCGGTTTTGATCACCGAATTCATTGACGGAATGGATTTGGCTCAGTTGGTTTCGCGAATCGGGCCGATCGAGATTGCGGACGCTTGTGATTTGATTCGCCAAGTGGCCGTCGCACTGCAATACACCAGCGACCAAGGTTTCGTTCACCGCGACGTCAAACCATCCAACATCATGCTGGGCCATTCCGGCGAAGTGAAGTTGTTGGATCTGGGATTGGCTCGTTTGCAGGAACCTCGTCACGAAACATCTGGTTTGACCGGCACCGGACAAGCGATGGGGACGGCGGATTACATCGCCCCCGAACAGGTCACGGACAGTCGTGGCGTCGACGTTCGCGCCGACATTTATTCGCTTGGTTGCACTTTGTTTAAGTTACTGACCGGGCATGCCCCGTTTGCTGGACCGCAATGCACGACCGCGTTTGCCAAGATGACCGCTCATGTTTCCTCGCCACCACCGGTGCTCAGCGATTTCTTGCCCGATGCACCCGCTGGGTTGATCAAGTTGGTTGCATCGATGTTCGACAAAGACCCAACATCGCGACCACAAACGCCGATGCAGGTCGCTGAAAAGCTGAAGCGATTTGCGAGTGACGCGAATCTGGCTGGCTTGATCGCTCGAGCTGAAACTGTCACTCCCCAGCGTGCACCCGCCAGCCATCCAGAAACCAAGGTTTTGTCCCACACACAAAGTTGGCAGCCACGAACGGTGCCCATCACCGCGGCGATCGCCGCCGGTTTCTTGGGGCTGTTCATTGGATTGATGAGTGGCTTGTTGATCCGCATCAAAATGCCCGACGGTTCGGTCGTGACCGTGAATGCACCTGATGGAAGCGAAGTCAGCGTCGTCCCCAATGCATCGCCAGACATACCATCTGAAAACATCGCATCGCCGGCGGTTGCCACTTCCGAAGACCAGCGTGAAGAAGCGTTTCTAAAATTCGCGATCTTGGCAACCGAAGAAGAGACGCGGGAATACGGCTCGAAATATGAGGGGCTTCCGGAGGACTTCGATCTCATCCGAGATGGGTTTCGATGGTATGCGACCGACCCAGATTTTGAGCTTTCTTCGCCTTTCCACATGAATGGGCAAGCGTTGCATTTGGTCCGTGAGTCTGGTTCGCTGGCAATCACTCAAGACAAGCTTCGCGAGCAGATCGAGATGGCTCAAGCAAAAGGCAATGAGCAGATCGAGCTTCGACTGAGCGAGGCTGCTGGGGAATCGCTGCGCGAACTCACCCGTAACAACATGCGACGAAAGTTGGCAATCATCGTCAATGGCAAAATCCGAATGACACCGACGATCATGGCAGAAGTGGGCCGTGACATTGCGATCACAGGTCGGTTCACCAAAGAAGAAGTCAGCTTCTTGATGAATGCTCTGGACAGCGGATTGGTTGCACCGCTTTCAAAACGAGAGAAAGCAACGCAAGCGAAAACAGATTTTGAACGACTCCAGGGTGTTTGGCGACTTTCTGGCCGATCAGATGCCACGCTGCTTGCGTTTGATGGTTGGGACTTTTATGTGGTTGAAGATGTGTCAATTCGAATGGCGGGGCATATTGCCGCGAGGACTTCCGGCGATGGTAATTTGAGAGAAATTCTTTTTACGAACCTGATCCCGAAGAAGTCTGCTCCGCAGTTGTTGGTTTACCGTTTTCTCATTGGTGATCGATTGGAGTTCGAGTCAAAACGCTCAGTTTCGGCAAATTCGAAAGTTCTGGGACTCGATGCGGGCAAGGGGGCCTTCATCGTTGAGCGACTGGGTGATTTTCCAACTGACCGCGATGAAGTTATCTCTTTGTCTCGCCGGTTTAGGTCCGTGCTACAGCGGCAACAATCTCAGGAGAGAGGTTCTTATCCCCTGGGAGATGTCCTTTCTCCCGTGGGTTTGCTCATGACTGCAAAGACGATGGGGATGGAAGCTGTTGTCAAAGAGGTTGGCAAGATTCAGGCAGCTGAACGCGATGTCCAGTCCACCAATCAATTGAAGCAGATGGGGATCGGCTTTCACAACTTTGCGTCGGCTTATCGAAAGTTTCCTGGCTCGGCATCGATGGCGAGAGAGGGAGCGATTGGAATCAACGACGAATCCGAGTTGAAGCCATTTTCTTGGCGAGTGGCGATTCTGCCTTTCATTGAGCAACAGAAGCTATTCGAGCAGTATCGGTTTGACGAACCGTGGGACAGTGAAGCGAACTTGAAGTTGCTGCCGAAGATGCCTTCCATCTATCGCCGTCCGGATGCACCGGAAGACCAACCCGTTGGGCATGCCAACTATCAAGGCATCGCCGATGGTGGCAGTGCATTGGGCATCGACGATGGTGTCAAATTCAGAGACATCCGAGACGGGACGTCCAACACGTTGCTGATTTTGGAAACGGAATCGGCGGTTCCTTGGACGAAGCCGCAAGATCTCAGTGAGTTGCCGAAGTTTGCTGATGATGCCGTTCTTCGGTATCTGATGGCCGATGGATCCGTGAGGACGATGGATCCGGTGGACGAAGAAAAACTGAAGGCTTTGATCACACGGGACGGTGGTGAACGCATTGAACCTTGAATTGGCTTCAATCGGTCGTGTCTTCTGCGAGTCGCCGTTGGGCGTGGCGAGTTCAACGGAGTCTGCTGGATCAGGCAGGGCCTTTCGTTTGAGATCACCGTTCGATTTGAGTTAGAATGTGACTATGCAAATTCCCAGTCTTCCCAACGCCACCGCGAATGCGGCTTTGCCTCTCAGTGTCGCTGACACGCTGACGGACCTGGGAGGCATTTCGCCCGATCGATTGCGGGTGGTTGAAGCGTCCAGGCCCGCCACAGCAGAGGATCTTGCCATCCTTCATGCTCAGGGCGTGATGTGCGAACTCGTCGATGGCCAATTGGTGGAGAAGCAGATGGGGTTCAAAGAATCACTGCTGGCGGCTGTGTTGATCGAATTCTTGAGTGCATTTGCGAGGCAACACAAGCTGGGCATCGTCTCGGGGCCGGATGGTTTTGTGACCCTTTTTCCCGATCTGATTCGCGGTCCTGACGTAGCTTTTTTGTCCTGGGACCGACTGCCGGGCGGACAATTGCCGGAGGAGGCGTTTCCCCGAATTGTTCCTGATTTGGTGGTGGAGGTTCTCAGTCCGGGGAACACTCGGGCGGAAATGGCTCGCAAGCGTCGCGAATATTTTCACGCTGGCGTCCGGTTGGTTTGGACAGTGGATCCCATTCGAAGGTCCGTTGCCATCTTCACTTCGGCGACGCAGTCTTCGGTGCGTGGCGAAACGGAATCACTCGATGGTGGTGAGGTTCTGCCCGGGCTGAAGATCAGCTTGGCGGAGGTGTTCGCAGTTTTGGATGGTCCCGATGCGGACGAGAATCCTACCGTCACAAACGGTTGATTGAGCAGCATTCCTGGTTGTCATTGTCCGGTTGATCCTGCTGTTTGAATGCTCGCAAAGTTCTCGGGTGAAAGCTTCACCTGACCCAGGTCGTTGGTGCCTTTGACCAAGGTGATCTTGAATCGATTGCGGTCCCACTGTTGAACGTTGCCATCGATCGTGATGTTGGTCAGGTGGCGGGCGTCTTCATGGAAGACGCGAAAAGTGAGTTCCTGGTTCTCGGGAAGACCCTTGATTTCAATCCGTCCTTGCGCGTCGCTGACGGCAGCGTAGGGGTGATCGAGAACGACCAGCCAAGCTCGCATCCAAGGGTGAATGTTGCAGTCAATCGGCAGTGGTGCGGGCTCTGCCTGTCGTAATGCAAAGTCGCGATTACTGCCGGATGGAAGAGAGAGTCCAGATGGCATGTTGTGGAAGAAATTAACATTAATGTTGTGACCAACCTTGGCCTCTGACACATCGAAGACCAATTTGTCTCCGCTTTGAGCAAGAACCACACGCGGTTCAAAACGGCATTCTCTCGCTCGCAGTATTCGAGTCTGCTTGGTCGGGATGGATGCAGGCAATTGCGTTCCTCCACGCCCGGTGTAGAGGTACACCATCACATTCTGAATGCCTTTTGTTTCCTGGTCCACCAGCAGACGCTCATCGAGCAAATTCAATTGACCGCACACCGCTTTGTCCCGGTCGACATCGAGCGGTTTGGGAACGGGGGCTGGACCATCGAACAAGAATTGCAATCGCAGGTCAGCAGCATGAACGGAAGCACAGCGGCAGATGAGAAGGCAAGCCATCGAAAGGATGAGTGTTTTCATGTGCGAGGTTCGCATTCGCATCGGTAACCGATGCCGTAGACAGTTTGGATGATTCGGGGGTGTTTGGGATCGATCTCAATTCGCTTGCGAAGTTGGCTGACCGTTTGGTCGACGGTTCGGCTGTTGGGGACTCGGTTCTGCCCCCAGCATTCTTGGAAGAGCGTTTGGCGATGCACCACGTCGCCGTCGGCATCATGCAACAGAATCAGGATCTGTAGTTCGCGAGCGGTGAGTTCAATCACTGTATCGCCGCGGGTCGCTCGCAGTTTGGCGGGAGTGATTTGCAAGTCATCCATGTTGAAGGCGAGATGGGCGGTGGGGTCTTTCGAGTCCGGTGCTGAACTCGTTTCTGGTTGGCAGCGTCTGAGGACCGCTTTGACACGGGCGATGACTTCGTGGGACCCAAATGGCTTGCTGATGTAGTCGTCTGCACCCAGCTCAAAACCAACCACTTTATCGATCTCTTCCCCTTTGGCGGTGATGAAGATGACGGGCGTTTGTTTGTCGTTGGCTCGCAAGAGTCGGCAGACGTCATAGCCGCTTTTCATTGGCATCATCACGTCCAAACAGACCAAATCAAACTTCTTTGACTCCATCATCTTGGATGCGGACAGTCCATCGCCAACCGTGGCCACGTCGTAGCCTTCGGCTTGGAGTAGTTCTTCCAGCGCCGCGCGGGTGTGGCGGTCATCTTCCGCGATCAGAATCCGGGTCATGGTCGTTTCGTTTGGGATGCTGAGGGACGATGTTCAGTAAAGGGCACCGGTTGCAAGGTGAAGCGAAAATGCGAACCACGCTCGGAAGGAACCCACATCAGTTCGCCACCGTGCCGACGGGCCGCGTTGCGGGCGATCGCCAGTCCCAGACCTGTTCCCGCTGGTGCGGACAAGGAATCGTCAAGTCGTTCGAAGGGTTCGAAGATGCGTTTCGCTTCCGACTTGGTGATCCCTGGACCCTCGTCGATCACGTCGATGGTGATCAGGGTCGCTGTTTGGGCGCTGGTCAGTGTGGCTCGCTTTCCAGAGGCTGCGTATTTTTCGACGTTGCTGAGCAGGTTCACCAGGACCAGTTCGATCACATCGGTGTCGATCGGGATTGCTTCGTTGGCGTTGAGCTTCAGATTCGTTTTGATCTCGAGACTCTCGAAAGCGGGAGCAAAACTTTCCACGACGCGGCGGATGATTTGATCGGGGGCTTCGATTGTCGGACGTAGTTTGCCTTTTCCCGAAACCATGTCGAGGACGCCTGTGACCAAACGAGAAAGACGCTGACTCTCCTCTTCGATCACATCCAAACGTTCCAGCAACCGCCCACGTTGGTTGGGCTTATCTGATGATGACGTCGTTTCCGAGTCCAGATCGCGTTTGGCGAGTTCAGCGTACAGGCGAATGTTGGTCAACGGAGTTCGCAACTCGTGCGACACATGGCTGGCGAAACTAACACGTTGTTGAGCCAAAGCCATTTGACGCCGGATCGTTGTCATCACATACGCTCCCAGCAACAACAACGTGGTTGCGAGAGCTAACAAGGTTGCCAGCAATGGAACGGTTCCATCGGCTAGCCATCCCGGCGACGCGTCAGTGGACGGCGTGTAGATCAAACGCCATCCGTTCCATGGTGCTTCCATTCGAACGGTGGCAAGCGGTTGGATTGGGGCGATTGTTTCACTGGAGTCGCCCCAGCGGTACACCGTTCGATCGGTGCTGTCTCGCAGTTCGTAACGACCGGATTTGTCCGAAGACGAGGCGGGCAAGGCTTCGACAAGGTCGGCCATCCATCGCCCTCGTTCCAGAACGACCCCTGTGGCGGTTTGGTCGGATCGTGGCAACCACAGCACAAGTTGTAAACCGTCTTCGTGGAACCAGCTTTGCCAGCGAGTACCGGTGTTCGTCAGTGTGTTCGACGCGGTGTTCGATGAAGATGTCTTCGACAGCTGAAGGATCCGTGTCCGGGGAATGGATCCTTTGATCGATGGCAACGATCGGGAATCGCTGTTGAGACCAAGAGCCTCGTCTGGTTCTCCGATTGGTCGTCCGCGAGCCAGTTCGCTGAGAGCGGCATACCACAACGTTTCCGACGTTGCGTCGACAACAGGTTTGCGAGGGTAGATCAAACGCCCATCGCGATCGACCAACAAGACCGAGCGAACGATTGGTGTTGAGCGGCGGAGTTCCGCCAGGCGATTCAGATCACGCTTGGCTTCGCGAAGTTGGTCGCCCAGATCGGTTTCATATCGCTGGGCGATGGGACGCAAGTTGGAACTCAAGTCCCGAAGTCGCCCAGCGAAGAGTTCCTGCAGTTGGTCACGTTGCTGCTGTTGTTGCCGCGCGAGCGTGGCGGTTCCAAACCAGCCGATCAGGATCAGCGGCGAAACGATGAGCAACAGCAATGCGAGAACGTGACGGAGAAGCAAAAGCGATCACTTGCCAGAGGCGGAGGACGGGGAAGACGAGAGGCTGGGCACATCAACCGAATAGGGTTGTTGACTTTGTACTGCATTTTGCAACTGTCGCATGCTCTTGCGAGTTGAATTCCACTTGGAACGATCGACAATCGCTTCGGCTTGCATTTCGTTGCTTTCTTCTGCCAATTTCAGTTCGGGCAGCACGCTGTTCACGCCTTTGGCTTCACACTCAAAGTAGAGCTTGTTGAGAGAGGCCGCATTTTGATTCAGCAACGATTGTGCTTCCTTGACTTGGCCCGCATCCCGCAGCGCGGTGGCTTCGCGATTGAGTTCGGTAGTGATTTGCAAACTGCAGTAGGCGTAAACCTCCATGTCTTTGGCCTCTTCGACGATCTTCTCTTCGTCGCTGAAGCGGACCTGAATGCTGCTGGTGAGCTTCTCTTTGGTTTCTGTTTGCAAGTTGCGATACCGCACCGTGACTTCTGCCAGGTCTCGGGTGGAGTCTTCCGTGCCGGGTGAAACTTCGGTTTCGACGATGAAGTAGCGTTCTTGGTTCGCGTAAAGTTGGGCCAGCGGAATGCGAATCGTTTGGCCTTCGATGTCTCCTTCGCTGCCGATCATGCGAACGGGACGGACGGACTCATCCAGTTTGACCACGATTTCGAATTCGTTCGCAACGACGCTAAGCAAACCGTCGAACTCTTGGTTGAAGACCGCCACCAAACTGTCAGCATCTTCGATGAAGGCGTGGTTACCACCGCCCACTGATGCGAGCGCGACCATCAAGTCTTCGTTGTAACCTGAACCCAGTCCAAGCGTGCTAACGCTAATCGCCTCTTTCATGAGCGAACGTCCCAACCCTTCCAGTTCTTGTGGGCTTTTGGGACCCACGTTGGCCAAGCCGTCCGAAAGCAGGATGACTCGGTTGACTTGTTCGTCGGCCAAGAACTTACGAACTTCCGCGGCACCCTTGCTGACTCCGGCGAACAAGGCGGTGGAGCTGCCCGCTTGGATCCCGCGAATTTTTTGTTGATCGATGCTCGGTCGGTGGCTTTGGTGGCGGGGACCAAGACGGTGACATTGCTGTCATACAGAACGACTGAAACGATGTCGTCATTGCTCAGCCGATCGATCGCGGCTTCGGCAGCTTCTTTGGCTCGCGCGAGCTTTTGTCCGCTCATTGAACCGCTGTGGTCCAGTACCAAGCAGACGTTGACGGGTGGTCGTTCTTCCGCGGATTTCAGCTCAAAACCAGTCAGAGCGATTCGCAAATGGTTCGTTTGTTTCTCACCCGCTTTCATCACGGGGTGAACCAAGCGGACATCCAATTTGACTTGTTCGGCACTCGCTTGGTGAAGCGGTGAGACCGTCATGGCGGCGACAAGTAACATCAACAATGAGAAACGCATCGGAAGGCTCCTGGGACAAGAGTGGACTAGCGATCGAGCCGGACATGGCTCGGACGTCACTCATTGAACGAAAATCGGTCGCCCAAAAGTTCGAATGGGTGTCAGTCAATTGTAAAAGAAATGTCATCCAATGAATTCTCGCTGTTTCGCCGGGGAAATCCCCTCCGATCGGACCGTCCGTCATCGCTTTTCTAATGATTTCTGATCTCGACGAAGAGACAGTTGAGGTGCGGTGGCGTGCTCCACCGGCGCGTGAATCAGGTAAACTGCAACCCATGAGCAACGCACCCGCTTCGTCGACGACCGATCCGACTCCCGCCGTCAGCACCCCGACCGATGCCAAGCGGCAAGCGTCCGGGCCGTTGCTGACTCCTGCCTTGTTGGGGCGACTGGAACGTTTGGAGCTCGTTTCGCGAAAGATCTTTCGCGGGCGGATGAAAGGCGAGCGGCTCAGCCGTCGAAAAGGTCAAAGCGTCGAGTTCGCTGACTTTCGGAACTACGTGCCGGGAGACGATCTTCGGTTGATCGATTGGAATTTGTACGCTCGGCTGGATCAGTTGTTTTTGAAACTGTTCCAAGAAGAAGAGGACCTGCACTTCCATGCCTTGATCGACACCAGCGCGTCGATGAACTTTGGAACGCCGAACAAGCTGCGTGTCGCCAAGCAACTCGCGGCCGCGCTCGGATACGTGGGGCTTTGTCATGGTGACCGTGTTTGTGTTCGAGCCATGGGTGCGGAAGGTCAGCATGCACCGGTGCTACGATCGCGTGGTTCGTTCTGGAAAATGTTGAACTACTTGGATGGTTTGTCGGGTGGCGAAAATGTTTCGCTGCACGATGGAGTCAAGGACTTTGTGATGCGAGGTGGCGGCAGCGGCGTGGTCGTGCTGATCACCGACATGATGGACAAAGCCGGTTACGAATCAGCACTGCGGATGTTGATCGGTCGGCAAATGGATGTGTTTGTGTTGCAGGTTCTGTCACAAGAAGAAATTGATCCTCCGCTGCGAGGTGACCGACGGTTGATTGATGTCGAGGACGGCGATGCGGCCGAGATCACCGTCAATCAATTTGTGTTGGACAAGTACCAAGCCAACCTCAAGGCATTCCTCAATCAAATTCGGCAGTACTGTGCCAAGCGATCGATTGTGCACGTGATGGTTCCAACCGACACGCCGATTGAAACGGTGATCACGAAGTACCTGCGAACTCGTGGGGTCGTGCGATGAACGGTGGTGGAATGAGTTGGATTCCGGCTTTGTCGGGAGTGTTGCCGTGGGTGGTGTTGGCGTGCGTGCCAGTGGGCATCGTACTGCTTTACTTTTTGAAGCTGCGACGTGAGCCGGTTGAAGTGCCGAGCACGTATTTGTGGTCTCGAACGATCGAGGATCTGCACGTCAATAGTTTGCTGCAACGGCTTCGCAACAGCCTGTTGTTGTTGCTGCAATTGTTGGCGGTGCTGTTGGCGGCGCTTGCCTTGTTCCGGCCAGGCATGCGAGGCGAAGCGAATTCGCTGGGCCGGATGGTGTTCCTGCTGGATACGTCCGCCAGCATGCAAGCACCGGCGGAAGACGCCGATGGGGCAGGGGGGAGCGGTCGCAGTCGGTTTGAAGAAGCTCGCCGGCAAATCGGCGATCGCATTGACACGATGACGGATTCTGAGTCGGCGATGCTGGTGACATTCAGCGATCGAGCCGAAGTGATGCAGGCGTTCACGTCGGATCGCAATCGTCTGCGTGATGCACTGGATCGGTGTGAAGTCACGAATCGACCAACGGATATTCTGGGAGCACTGCGAGCGGCGGACGGATTGGCCAACCCGCGTCGGACCAGCGAAATTGGCGACGTCAACGATGTGCAAGTCGCTGACGCGATGCCCGCGGAACTGATGCTGTATAGCGACGGCAACTTTGGCGATGTGACGCAGTTCAGTTTGGGAAACTTGCAACCAACCTATGTTGCAATTGGATCCGATGCAGTCCGCAACTTGGCGATCGTCTCGTTCTCGGCTCAGCGTGATTTGCAGAACCCCGATCAGATCCAGGTTTTCGCGACCGTTCTGAACACGGGCACGTCAGACGAGTCCACAGAAGCATCTTTGTACATTGATCAAAACTTGGTGGATGCGGCCTCGGTGGATTTGGAACCGGAGGCGCAAACCGGATTGTCGTTCACGATTGAATCTTCCGATGCGGTTGCGTTGCGGTTGCAGCTTGACAGCGAAGACGATTTGAAGATCGACAACGAAGCTTTCGCGGCGTTGACTCCCGCGGGGCTGGTTTCGGTGTTGGTTGTAACGCCCGGCAACCGAGCGCTCGAGCTGGGCCTGACAACGCCGAAGTGCCAGCAGATCGCGGCTTGCGAATTTGTGACGCCTGACTACATGGAAACCGAGGCGTATGAAAAACGAGTGACATCGGGACGCGACGATTTGATTGTTTACGATCGATGCCGACCCAAGGATTCTCCTCCGACCAACACGTTCACCATGGGGGAATTGCCCAGCGACGATTGGAAGTGGAAAACCGAGTCAGGCGCGTTGACGTTGATTGACATCGACCGAACGCATCCGGTGCTTCGGTATTTGGAGCTGTATTCGTTGCTGGTGTTTTCCGGCCGAGCCGTGGAAGGACCATCGGGATCACTGACCTTGGTGGAATCGGACGTCGGTCCGGTGATGGCGATTGCTTCTCGCGATGGATACCAGGATTTGGTGCTGGGGTTCCCGCTTGTCAGCGAAGACGAATCGGGTGACATGCAAGCCAACACCAACTGGTACGCCGAACGGTCTTGGCCGGTGTTCTTGTTCAATGTCTTGAGGAACCTGGCCGGGGCGGCTCAGTCGTCAGGGGCACCGAGTTATCAACCAGGGCAAACCGTGATGGCTCGCCTCGAAAACGTGCTGGAGTCGGTCGAGGTTGTGCGAACGGTTGAACAAGGCAGAAAAGAATCCATGGGCGAGCAACCCGTCGGTGCGGGCGGCGTGGTCGAAATCGTTTCGACGTCTCTGCCTGGTAATTATCAACTGATCGCCGCCGAAACCGACCAAGTGGTTGATCGGTTTGCGGTCAATTTGTTCGATGCTCGTGAAAGTCGATTGGCATCGCAGCCGACCGTTGAGCTGGGGTACGAATCGGTGGAGGCGACCGATGCGGGAATCGAGGTGCGTCGCGAATTTTGGCGACCGCTATTGATCGCCGTGTTGGTGTTGATGGCATTGGAGTGGTGGTTCTACACACGGCGGTTGGCGTAGGATTGACGGACCCCGATGATTTCATTGGTCGTTTGTTTCCACGCACATTGTTGTTAGATGCCGAGTTCGCCCAGCCGCCGTCGTTTCGAAGCCTATCGTCAAGCGGTTCGTGATCGTCATCGCCGAGGGAATCAGGACACTGAAAAGGATCTGGCCAGCGGCCGCGGCGGCCATCATCACGGTGGTGGTCCGGGTGGAAAGAAGATCGGGGCTCGCGAGCGATCGTTTCGCGAATTGTTCCTGGCTTTTTGGAAGCTGATTGCCGGACAAAGGGGGGCCATTCTGACGGCTCTGGCGTTGTTGACGGTCAGCATTGGATTGCGATTGATCCCGCCATTGGGAACCAAGTTAGCAATCGATTCGGTGCTGACTCGTCCACCCAAACCACTGCCGGATTGGGTGAACGCGATACCGAATTTGAGCCAGATTTTGGGCGACCCGATGTCGTCGCCAATGAGGGTTCTGATCGCGATTGGATTGTTGGTGACCGTCCTGACCGCCATCGGAACCGCGGTGAATTTGGTGGGCCGTTGGATCGCAACCAAAGCGGTCAACAAAACGCAAGTGTCCATCCGAGCGACCGTGTTTGATCACGCCGTTCATTTGCCGCTGCACCACGTGCATTCCATGAAGAGCGGCGGAGTGGCCAGTCTGATCCGAGAGGATGCAGGCGGCGTCGCGGATCTGATCTTCAGCATGCTTTACAACCCCTGGCGGGCGATCGTTCAGTTCATTGGCAGTCTGATCATCCTGATGCTGGTGGATTGGAAGCTGATGCTGGGTGGGATGTTTTTGTTGCCGACCGTTTGGTTGACGCACCGCACCTACATCAACCGCATTCGTCCTCTGTTTCGAGATGTGCGCAAGCAACGGCAGAAGATCGACAGCGGAGCGACAGAAACCTTTGGCGGTATTCGCGTCGTGCGAACGTTTTCGCGATCTCGCAGCGAGTCGAGTCGCTACGTGCGGGAAGGTGACTTCCTGGTTCGACAACAGTTGTTCACTTGGTGGTGGATGCGGATCATCGAGACGATCTGGGAAGTGCTGATTCCACTCGCTTCCACAGGCTTGCTGCTCTATGGCGGCTATCAAATCATCGAAGGCAATCTGACGCTTGGTGATCTGATGATGTTCTTGGTCTACCTGACAATGTTGTTGGATCCGTTGGCGACGATCGCGGGCAGTGCGGTCGCGTTCCAGAACAATCTGGCTGGATTGGATCGCGTGCTTGACGTGTTGGATGTGGAAGAGGAGTTGCCCAGTCGCGAGGGTGCGATCTCGTTGCCTTCGAAACAGCGAGTGGGGGACCTGGCCATTCAGAACGTGACATTCCGCTATCCGGGAACCGAGACGCCGGTGCTGAAAGAGGTGAGTTTCGATGTCGCCTCGGGGCAAACGGTTGCTTTGGTGGGACGCAGTGGAGCGGGCAAGACGACACTGACCAACTTGATCGCTCGGTTTTACGACCCCGCTGAAGGAGCGATTTGTTTCAACGGTCGGGATCTGCGGGACATTCAGTTGTCCAGCTATCGATCGCTGCTTGGGATTGTGGAACAGGATGTGTTTTTGTTCGATGGTTCCATTCACGAAAACATTGCCTACGCACGACGGCGGGCGTCTCGCGAGGACGTGATTTCGGCAGCAAACGCGGCTGCCGCGGATGAGTTCATTCGCAAGTTCCCCGAGGGATACGACACCGTGATCGGAGAACGCGGCGTCAAGTTGTCAGGTGGTCAACGTCAACGTTTGGCCATTGCACGAGCGATCTTGGCCGACCCTCAAATTTTGATCTTGGATGAAGCGACCAGCAACTTGGATAGTGAAAGCGAGCGTCTCATCCAGCACAGTTTGAGCGAGTTGCTGCAGGACCGAACCGCGTTCGTGATCGCTCACCGATTGAGCACGATCATGAACGCTGACAAAATCGTGGTTCTGGAAGACGGGGAAGTGCTCGAGATAGGCACCCACGACGAATTGGTCGCACGGGGCGGCCGTTATCGGGACATGGTCATGCTGCAAATGGATCAAGGCATGCAAACCAGTCGGTGAGACAGGACTCGCGTGATCGCTTATCATTCGCGGTTAGCGTCCTGACTTGCAATCAGCGATGCGTTCCA
Source organism: Rhodopirellula europaea 6C (assembly GCF_000338295.1). Taxonomy (GTDB): domain Bacteria; phylum Planctomycetota; class Planctomycetia; order Pirellulales; family Pirellulaceae; genus Rhodopirellula; species Rhodopirellula europaea. The sequence continues at coordinate 4,969 of NZ_ANMO01000269.1, read as the reverse complement.
CGTGTCGCGAGTGTTTTGATAGCAGATGACGAATTCGACCTCACAACCGCTTTTTGGTCGAACGATCAATCTCCTGCGTGACTTCGCGGTGACACGCAGTTCCGCATTGGCATGGTGCATCCTTGCCATTTCGCTGACCGTGACAGCCATCGCTTGGTTTTTGTCGAGCCAGTACATTCGCGATCGAGCGTCGGACCGCTTTCTGTTTCGCGTGAGTGAAATGGAAGTCTCGATCGAGCAACGGATGTTGGAATACGAACAGGTGCTTCGCGGCGGCGTTGGATTGATGGAAGCGTCCAACAACGTCTCACGAGCCGAATGGCGGACCTACTTTGAGAACTCTCGTTTCCAGGAGTACTACCCTGGTATTCAAGGAGTTGGATTCAGTCGGGTTGTGAAGGCGGATGAAAAAGATGCCTTTGTAGAATCCGTTCGCGCCGAGGGTTTTCCCGAGTTTGACATCCGGCCCGCCGGTGAACGCGATGTCTACACAGCGATCGTTTATCTCGAACCGTTCGATTGGCGGAATCAGCGGGCCTTCGGATTCGATATGTACTCCGAGGCGACTCGGCGAGCGGCAATGGACGCGGCGGTCGCATCGGGCGAACCCACCATTTCAGGCGTTGTCAAATTGGTGCAGGAAACCGAGGACGATGTCCAGCAAGGTTTCCTGCTGTACTTGCCTGTCTTTGAAAACGGCGAAACGGTTGATGGAAAAGATCAACGATTGGCATCGGTTGTTGGCTTTGTGTACGCGCCGTTTCGAACTCGAGATTTGATGGTCGGGATTCGGAAATCGAATCTGCCGGACATCGATTTCAAAATCTACGATGGTGAGAGCGAGTCGACTGCCAACTTGCTCTACAGCAGTCACCTCCCGATGTTGAGGCCGGCCAGCGAGGGCGATGCGGATTTTGTGCTGACGAAACAGCTCCATCTTCGCGGACGCGATTGGACAATCCACTTTGAATCCCAGCCCGATTTTATCAGTGGTGGCGAATCGGCGATTAGCTTGGCAGTCGCGTTCATCGGGCTTCTGGTGGATGTGTTGCTGTTTTTGGTAATTGGATCGATCGGGCGTCAACAGCGGCAAGCGGAACGTATTGCCGAACAGATGACCAGCGAGTTTCGCAAAGCCCAGAAACAGTTCCAAGCCGTCTGCGACACCGCTCATGATCCGATCGTGTTGTTGGATCAATCACGGCAGGTGGTCTATGGAAATCCGTCGACGATGGATGCCTTTGGGTTCTCTGAAAATGAGTTGGTTGGCACCTCAGCGAGTCGTCTGTTTGAAGGGTCACTTCGCACCGATGAGTCCGCTTCATCATCAACAACAGACGACGAACTGCTTTGTATTCGAAAAGACAAGACGACCTTTCCTGCGCGAATTTCGATCTCTTATTGGCATGATGGCGAACAACAACTTGCGGCGATCATCGTCCGTGATGTAACCGAGCAGCGGCGCGTTGATGCGTTGATACGACAGCAAATCGCCGAGTTGAGCCGAAGCAATCGGGATCTGGATGCGTTTGCCTATGTCGCTTCGCATGACTTGCGGTCCCCGCTGCGAAACATCAAACATCTGGCCGATTGGGTGATGGAGGACACCGGTGATGAGCTGCCCGTCGAGAGTGCGGAACACCTGAAAACGTTGAAGCAATGCATCGACCGGATGGAGCAATTGCTGGATGATCTGCTTCAGTATTCTCGCGCCGGGCGAGTTCATGATCGATTGACGCAGGTCAACACAAATGAGCTGGTAACAAGGATCTTCGGGATGCTGGCAAAGCCAGATGCCATGCAAGTTTGCATCGATGGGGAACTGCCCACGTTATTGACTCTGAAAGCACCACTGGAAACGTGTCTGCGGAACTTGATCAACAACGCGATCAAACACCATGACCGCGCAGACGGGAGAGTATGCGTTTCGGCGGTCGATGACGGCGAGTTGATTCAGTTCATTGTCGAAGACGACGGACCAGGAATCGCCTCGCGTTTTCAGAAAAAGGTGTTCGAAATCTTTCGTACCGTTGCTCCCAATGCGGACTGGAAAAACTCGAGTGGCATGGGATTGTCGATCATTAAAAAGACCGTCGAAACCTACGGCGGAAAGATCGAGTTGCAATCTGAATTGGGGCAGGGCACAAGGTTTATCCTGCATTGGCCAAGAGAGATCGTGATGCCACTCGAAAGCGTCGAGCCACCTGTGTCAGCCGAGTCTGAAGGATAAGTCTGACCGAAATGAAAGGTTCGGCTTTGCGGAGATGAAGGTTCGGCGAAAAAGATTGGTTCAATGGGGATTTGGGTAGTGTGATCGTTCGAGTCTCTGTAGCTTGCCGCGGAAACGACTTCGATGCATCCACTTCGTGGCCGTGCCAATGAACCAGGTTCTTTCGCTCTAGGGTCGTTAACAGTGATGCTCCTTGCGTGCTTGCGTTCAATCAAAACCGTTTGCGTTCCCGAAGTCGCATGATGTCATGAACGCTGGGGCACTGTGAGTTTTGGCGATCGGCGACCGCCATGCACGGTCCCAATCAAACTCAGGCAACTTCGGCCGTGACCTGACGCTTGCTTGAAGGCATGTTGATCTCGTCGTGTTTGGGTCTGCGACAGACTGATGAAATTGACCTACGTCACCTTTGTGAGACTCAAGAAAAAATGCTTTGCTGCAATTTGAATCTCCCAAACCATTTTTGGGCGAAATGCGTTCGCTGCGTCAACGTTGGCTTCAATGGGCGGCTTCGGTTCAGTTGCGGTATATGCGTCATCGTGTTCTTCGCAGTGTTGACCGTTGGCAATCATTCCTATGCCGTTGAAGAACACCGTTCAATACCTGAGCGTTTTGAGCGAGCGAAAATTCTTCTCGACCGTCGCGTGGAAATTGGCTTGGTATCGCCAGCGGCAGCGACCGCCTGGGCGAGGTTGGCAACTGAATCCGAGAAGTTTGGAAGGCTATTTTCGTTGCACGAGTTCGCCAGTTTTTTGAGCGAAACTTCGTCCGAGCTAGACGCGGAAGATTATGGGTGTATCCAATCTCTCTATCTTTCCTTGCAAGACGTCCCTTTGAAATGGGCGGAGGTGGTCGAGGAACATTCCAAAAGAGGAGAGGTAGCTCAGCCAGCAAGCTACAAGTTCAAGGTCACTTTCAGCGAGTATCCATCTATCATGCATCTTCAGGCCTTTCACGATGGAAAAAACTGCTCTCTTGCAATGACAAAGTATGTCAACGATGAGCCTGCTCTATATGGAACCATGGCTACGGACGGGGAGAGGTTGATGAGGTTCCAACGTGAAGGCTATCGCTGCAATGAGCCTATTGGGATTCCTTCCGTGATTTGGCGTGCAGATATAACTGCTTTTCAAGGGTATCAGGAGGCTATACGGATGGATGACCCATTGCTCCAGTACTATCCCGACAGGTTTCAGTCAGATTACGGCATCTGTGGCATGGTAGAACCGATTGCAGAAATTGCAGGCGCTTCGGGAATATGGGAAGAGACCGCTGATTTCAATGGGAAGACTGTGTTTTTTTGTGGGACACCGTTCACGTATGTCGTATTCGACACCAAGACTGGCGATCTGCTTGCGTATTTCCAGGGGGAATACTCGTTCTCGAACGGAAGCCTCTGCCCTGTTGAATCCTCGGGTCGCAACAGCGTTGTCTTCAAGTCGCATGAGTTGTTTGATAAAGTCGGTCGGCTTCCAACATCGACGGTGATTAGCACAGGAACGAGCGTCACAACAGTGAAGTTGCTCAGTATCTCGCAAGCACCCGCGGCTGACGACGGCATTGTTGAAGACTCGCTTCCTCTCAACGCCTACGTATTGGACCGCATCAATGAGGTCAAATATGTCAACTCTGGCGAGGAAAAGAAGCCGGCGGGCAATTAAGTGCGTTTGGTCGACTTGGGCCTTCCTCGTGATCGGAGTGTTGACCACAGGTCGTGTTTATCAGCGAGTTTTTCGACCCAGTCGATGTCGCCGAAGGGGCGGCCTCGCTGGACGCTCGTTCGAATCATCTCGATCTCCTTTTCGCTGAGTGCTTGATTGACGCGTTTACTCCAGTTTGCCGTGCGACGGATTGGCCAGGCCGACAAGAGTTTTGGATCTCGGTCGGAATGGTTTGTCCAGCGGTGGAATGAACCGTGTTGCCACAACTCGGCTCGTTTGACCAAATTTGCTCGCACTGGATTGCGTTCCACATATCGGCACACTGTCAGGAAGTGCTCATCGTCTTTGATGGGAAAGCTCTTGAAGCGGGACTGGTACAGATGTCCTTCGCCTGCGGTGTGGTAGTGAGCGTGATAGCGTTGGGTGTGCGTGGCGGTGACCCAACGCAGCATCTTTCCCATTTGCCCGTCGCGGTCGGGGCGAAGTACGAGATGCCAGTGGTTTGGCATCAGGACGTAGGAGTAGATTTGCACTTCGTAGCGTTCCAGTCCTTGGCCCAACACACGCTCGAAGGCCGCGTAGTCTTCCGGCTTGTGGAAAATCTTTTGCTTGGAATTCCCGCGATTCAACGCATGGTAGATCCCGCCGGCCACATCCAGACGTTTTTGTCGAGGCATCACGCACACCTGTAGGGAAAAAGTGATCTTGGAGCAGTTGGTTCAGTGACAGGATAGCAGAAAAGACCCCCGTCCCCTTTTCGAGGGCGCGAGTCCGAGCGTCTGTCGCCCCTTCAGGGCTTTCTTGTTGTGAGTTGCTGCTGCTCCACGGGCTCACGCCCGTGGCAACGACGTGTCATCCCGTTGGGACTGGCCCAACCAATTCAGCGATGTTGTCCCGCATTCACTGGTTCGTGCCGGTGGTGACAACGTATCGTTTTGCTGAGACTTTGTTTGGAAGAGCGGTTAGGCTTTTCGGATGAAGTCGGCGGCGTAGCTTCGGACTTCGCCGCCGTTGAGGACGTGGACCATGCGGAGTTGTTGGATCTCTTGGTCGCTGAAGGAGGACATCGGCACGTGAA
>NZ_ANMO01000268.1 GCF_000338295.1 Rhodopirellula europaea 6C | reverse complement strand
CTTGCACCTGATCGCGNTTAAAGTCGCGGTTCTGCACGCGACCGTTGGCTTGTTCATCCCGTTGATCATGGTTTGTGTGCTGACGAAAACGTTCGGTGCCAATCGTCGATTCTCCGAAGGATTGGCCGTCTGGCGATTCGCCCTGTTCGCCTCGCTTTCTATGACGGTCCCGTACGTTTTGACCGCGGTTTTCCTGGGGCCCGAATTTCCGTCGCTGATTGGAGCGTTGGTTGGTTTGACCTTGGTGACCACAGCCGCCCGTCGCGGTTGGATGATGCCCAAGGACGCAACCGTGTGGACATTCGCGGACTCATCGACGTGGCCGCGGGAATGGACCGGACAAGAATCGGACACAAAACAGCAAGACACGCTCGCGTCTTCAACGCCAGCCCGTGCCCTGCCACCCTGGTTGGCTTGGACGCCATATTTGTTGGTCGCGGTGCTGTTATTGATCACACGTTTGGTCGGCCCCGTCACGGAAGCGATCCGTTCGGTCGCTTGGAATTTCGATTCGATCTTTGGCGTCTCATCGGTCAGCGTTCGGATCGAACCGCTGTACCTACCCGGATCGATCTTCGTGGTGGTTTCGCTGCTGACGATCGCCCTCCACCAAACACCAATCGAGGCGACGCGATTGGCATGGCGTCGAAGCTTTCGCATGATCGCCCGAGCTTCAATTCCGTTGCTGTTTTCGGTGCCGATGGTTCAAGTCTTCATTCATTCTGACGGCGGTCGCGATGGAACGTTGGACAAGATGCCGATCGTGCTTGCGACTCAAGCGGGACAGTGGATGGGCAACGGGTGGCCGCTGGTTGCGCCGTTGGTCGGCGGGTTGGGTGCGTTCATCGCTGGTTCCAACACATTCAGCAACATGATGTTTTCTGAGTTCCAATTTTCCGTCGCACAACACATCGGCACTGATCCGACATGGGGCGTCGCACTTCAAGCGGTCGGAGGTGCAGCGGGCAATATGATCTGCGTTCACAACGTGGTCGCCGCCTGCGCCGTGGTCGGCTTGCTTGGCCAAGAAGGCTTGGTACTTCGTCGTACCCTTCCCGCCTTCCTTTACTACACGCTCTTCGCCGGGCTCGTCGGTTGGATCATCTCTTGATGACTGTCGCTATCGTTACAGAAGTCTCGCTTTAATTAGTTGATCGCACCAACCACGGATACACCTGTTCTACGGTCACAAATCAGTCGGCCGAAGAAGTTATGATGTTTGGCTTCAGAGCGTTTCCACCGATGGAGTTTCCAACATGAGTCGTTGCACGTGGCTGGTCGTGATCCTGATATCGATCACGAGCTTTGGGTTAGCACCGAACGCGGACGCTGATTCAAACGTTGACGTGGTGGTATACGGAGCCACACCTTCGGGCATTGCCGCAGCGGTGGCCGCTGGCAAATCAGGGCATTCGGTCCTCTTGATCGAGCCGACCAACCGGATCGGTGGCCTGGTCACCAGCGGTTTGTCTCACACCGACTTCCATTCGCTCGAAAGCCTCAGCGGAGCGTTCCTGGACTTTGCGAATCGAGTGGAAACCCACTACGCCAAAACCTACGGCCCTGACTCGCCGCAGGTGAAGGCCTCGTACCATGGCACCTTTGGCGAACCCAAAGTCAACCTCACCGTCTTCCATGCTTTGCTGGACGAGCAACCCAACGTTGAACTGGTTCATCAACATCTTCTCGTGGCATTGAAGCTCACCAAATCCCGACCGCAGAGGCGCATCGAGTCAGTCACCTTGGTTAATCCACAAGGCAACAAGCGAACCGTTCGCGGCAAAGCCTTTGTGGATGGGACTTACGAAGGCGACCTGATGGCGATGGCGGGAGTCGAATGGCGTGCCGGTCGGGAAGGACGTGATGAACACGGCGAATCACTGGCACCGGAAACCGCTGATGATCAACTGCAAGCATACAACTTCCGCTTCATCATGACCCAAGATGAAGCCAACCGGGTGATGCCTGTCGCTCCGCCTGGTTACCGACGCGAAGATTTTGTGGGCGTGCTGGATGCGATCGCGTCGGACAAAATCCAACGTGTCTTCGACTATCCCAGCAAGTGCATATTCAAAGCCCACCTGCCGGTGTTGCCCGGCGGCAAGTACGACATCAACGATGTATCCCGAGGCCTGGTACGATTGTCGTTGCCAGGCAAAAACCTCGGTTGGCCGAACGGCACGCCAGAAGAACGCCAAGCGATCTATGCCGAACACCTGAGAGACCAAGTCGGCCTGCTGTACTTCTTGCAGAATGATCCAGAGGTTCCCGATAAGTTTCGCCAGGAAGCGTTGCAGTGGGGATGGTGCCGGGACGAATTCCTGGACACCGATCATCTGCCACCGCAACTGTATGTGCGCGAAGCTCGCCGAATGCAGGGCGTCCATATCTACACGCAAGCGGACAGCGAATACGCCAAGGAAGGCACGCGAGCCAAGTTCCACCGAGACTCAATCGCCATGGCGGACTACGGCAACAATTGCCACGGAACCCACCATGAAGGTCCCCGTTTCGGAGGCAAACATTCCGGTGAGTTCTACAATCCGGTGCCGCCGTATCAGATTCCCTACGGAGTCTTGCTTCCCAAAGACGTTAACAACCTGCTGGTGTCGTGCGCGGTTTCGTCATCACACGTCGGTTTCTGCGCGTTGCGTTTAGAACCGGTGTGGATGTCGTTGGGACAAGCCGCCGGGCACGCCGCCTCGATCGCCGTGCAACTGAACCAGCCCGTGAAGCAAGTCGACGTCTCGCATCTGCAACGAAATCTGCACGCCGATCGTTCCGCCACGATCTATGTCAGCGATGTGCTACCTGACTCACCCGACTTCGCGGTCGTGCAGTGGTGGGGTGCCGCCGGAGGATTGCGGAAGCTTTATTCAGAAGGAACGCCACGAAAACCTCGCGGCAAGAAGCTGCACGGCCAGTACTCCGAAGCCGTACCGTGCCACGCAGTTGAAATGGACAAAACACTCGACGAAAAGTTGGATCATCGATGGCGTGCGTTGGCCGCTTCGATCGGTGTTCCGCCCGACGCTCTTCCCAAGGCCAACGGCAGCGCCACGCGAGGAGATTTCATCCGCGCCGCGGCTGCCGCCGCACGTCAGTAGCCAATCGTCGATCCAATCCCCACCCCCTTTCCCCATCACGAAGCACCATGAAGAAACTTCTCGGACTAACCATCCTGTTGCTCGCCACCGCTTTAACAAACTTCGTCGACTTTGCCGTTGCCGAAGAACCAGTCACGTTGAATCAAAAGGCTGATGGCTATCGCGGCGTTTGGTACATGAACCAACCATCGAGCGACGAATACGTTTACAAGTACAGCGGTGGATTGGGAACCTACTGCTCCAAGCACAAACCATTCGCGATCTACTGCGAGCAGGTCAACAAAACGTTCTTCTGCTTCGGAGGCGCGACGGCCGACGACAATCGCAAATTGCTCCACATGGTCTCGTACTTCGACCACGAAGCCAACACCGTGCCGCGTCCCACCATCCTGTTGGACAAGCAAACCGACGACGCTCACGACAACCCAGTGATTTCCGTCGATGACGAAGGTCACATTTGGATCTTTTCAACCTCACACGGTTTGTCGCGACCTTCCTACATCCACCGCAGTAAACGCCCCTACGACATCAACGAATTTGAATTGGTGGAAGCGACCCGATCCAAAGGAGACGACCGAACGCCGATCACCAATTTCTCCTACATGCAAATGTGGCACTCGGGCAGCGGCTTCCAAGCCTTCTTCACTCGCTACAACTACCCTGCCGCTCGCACGATTTGCTTCATGAGCAGCGTCGACGGTCGCGAGTGGAGTGCGTGGCAGAAATTGGCCGCGATCGGACAAGGTCACTACCAAGTCAGCGGCATCGGCGCTGGCAAAGCGGGATCGATGTTCAACTATCATCCTCAGAGCAAAGGCCTCAATTGGCGGACCAACCTGTACTACATCGAGACCGCCGACAACGGCGACACATGGACAACGGTCGACGGCAAGGAGCTAACACTGCCGATTAAAGACATCCACAACAAGGCTTTGATCCACAACTACGAAGCGGAAGGCCTGAATGTGTATCTCAAAGACCTTCGCTATGACAACAACGACCGGCCAGTCCTGCTGTACATCACCAGCAAAGGCTACGAGTCTGGACCCAAAAACGATCCGCGCACGTGGATGTTGGCACGTTGGACGGGTAGCGAATGGAAACGCTCTCCCATCACCACTTCAGACAACAACTACGACGCCGGAGAACTATGGCTGCTGGACGAAGACGACTGGCGAGTCATCGGGCCAACGGAAAAGGGACCGCAGCCCTACAACCCGGGCGGCGAAGTCGCGATGTGGAAAAGCGTTGACCAAGGCGCGACCTGGAGCAAGCTGCGGCAATTGACCAAAGGCAGCGACATGAACCACACCTACATTCGCAGAGCCCTCAACACACATCCGGACTTCTTCGCCATTTGGGCCGATGGACACGGACGAAAACCGTCGCACTCCCACCTGTACTTCTCAAACGCCGCAGGTGACGTATTCCAACTCCCACGGACCATGGATTCCGAAACAGCCCAACCGAAACGCATCGAGTTGAAATAAGCACGTCGGCAAGAATGATCTGGCAAAACCACGTGAGCCGTTCGGGCGTTGGCTCCGGCTGCACGTGGGAATAATAGCGTTTGCCATCACAATTCAAATGCCGAAACACTCCTGCCGACCTGCTCAGTATTGAGTAGAAGAAAAGGTGCCGCCGAGCCAAACACGAACTACATGAACAACACGGCCCCGACAAACGCGGCGAATGCAATCAGGATCACGCCCAGCAGGATCGGAAGATAGACGCGTGCGGAAACGTTGGACGGATCGTCGTCATCGGAGATGGATCCGCCACTGTTCTCAACGATCCAGCCAGGAAGACGCCCAAACGCCGTGTAAAGCCAACCGAGCGTCACGCCAAGCCCGAGAGCGACCCAAGTACGCAGATCGCCAACTCGAGCAACCACGCACCAACCGAGCATCGACAGCAAAACGAGCGACAACATGCCGGATGCAATTCGCTTGTTCGTTCCAGTCAAACCAGCAACTCATGGATGGAACAATTCCACACCGCCGTCACCGACTTCGGTGAATGGCATTGACCGGTGCCGAGTCCACCACCCCAACGTGGCCGAGAGGACCAACACAGCTCCCTGAACAAGGCACGCGTCAATTCAATGATACACAGCCGGAAAACCAGAGACTCACAACCTACTTCAACCAACATCGAAAGAACCACCAGGGCGAACGCACCCGGTCAAACCAAGTGAAACTCACATTGATGCAGCCAGCGCGTATCGACGCACGAGTCGTTTGCGGATCAAAATGCCCAAAAGTTTCGACAACAAAATTGGGATACTTGATATTACGAATACGGTGACAGTCGTGATTCCAAAAGCCTTCAGTTAGCGTCGAGGTATGGCCATCCAGTGGTGCAACGACGTACGAACTCCAAAACATGTCCACGTCGTGATGATCCGTCAACGCAGCGAGCGGTTCACCAAGGCCAGATAAAACGTGCCATCCAAAATCGCGTCCATAATTGGCATTGGCGATTGCGATGCGATCGGAGAGCGAAAACTGCGATGGATCCACAATAGAGATTGTCGCCGAAAAGAGAGTTTCCACGACACCCGCCCTGAACGAAGCGAGCGATGCCTGAATCGCGATAAATTCTACCAATGCCAGCCCGCGTTGCCAAAGTGGGAAGGTGTGCCGAAGCCTAGCGTAAACACCATGTTGTGTGACGCTTACGCGCGGGTTAGCCCAACCAGGTTTCGGCAAGTGACCGGGAAATCGTCGCGTCGGGAGCGGATCTGCCGTATTTGTTGGCCAGCAGTTCAATGTGCTCTGGAACCTCGAACATGGCGAATGCGTCCGTATCTGAGATCATTTCGCGTTCTGTGCAGGGAATAACGTAGACCAAGAATGGGTCGTCAAAGATCGTGAAGATTGCCACGTCGTGCGTGATAATGAAGTTGACGAAGGGCGAGGCAATGTCGCCGCCGTGAGCAAGTTCGTCGGCGTAGATGTCGTCGCGAACCTCACGAGTGTGCCGTTGCAGGTCGGAAGCGGTGAAAGTGTCGCAACCCGCTTGAAGTAGCGCAGCGGAAACAGAACGCTCGAAGCTGGAGAGATCGTCCATTTGCGTCACACAACGGTAAGTTTCTACGACACCGCCCTAAACGAAGCAAACGATGTCATTTACTGGATTTGATTGTATAATGGAAGCGAGGCCCGCACCACAACGGAGGTGTGCCCGAAGGGCCCAGCGTAAAAACCATGTTATGTGCCCCGGCCCATCGGAGTTGAGCCATGAATTTGAACCTCCCAAGCGAAGTCAATGACTTCGTGAAAGGTCTTGTTGCCCAAGGAAGATACAGTTCCGAGGAAGATGCCATTGTCGAGGGCATCAAGCTACTGATGGGACGAGAGCAATTGCGTGGCGAGATTAAGAAAGGCGTTGAGCAATTGGATGCGGGCGAATTCTACGACGAAGAAACCGTGTTTAACGAGATCAACGCGGAAATTGACAAGGTAGAAGCCGAACAGCAAGGAAGCTGAGAACATGCCGAGACTTCGGTATTCTGCGGAATCGAAAGAAGACCTCAGGCAGATCGCTCGATTCATTGCCCGCGATAAACCAGACGCGGCCCGTCAATGGGTTGAAAAGCTGCGAGAGAAGTGCCGGTTGGTGGCCAAACATCCCGACGTCGGCGATGCGCGTCCGGAACTTGGCGACGGGATTCGAGCCACGTATGTTGGCAGCTACGTGATTTTCTTTCGCTGCGTCGAAGGATTTCTCGAGGTCGTCCGAGTTATTCGCGGCGATGTTGACGAACCTAAAATCTAGGGGCACATAACGGAAGGTTTTTACGACACCGCCCTAAACGAAGCGAGAGATGTCCTGAACTGGATTTGCTTGTATAATGGAGTCGAGGTCAGCACTATATCGAAGGTGTGCCCGAAGGGCCTCAGCGTAAAAACCATGTTAGACGACCGTTGTGTCGCGTTTCGAGCATCAATTCGAGTGAGCAAAAATGGACATCCAATTACCACACGATCAAAGATCAGCCATCGAGGCATTGGTGACCAGTGGAAGGTATGATTCGGTGCAGGAGGCCGTAAGCGAAGGAATACGAATGTTGGTTTCTAATGAGAAACTTCGAGAAGCGGTTCAGGTTGGAATTGACCAAGCCGACAAGGGCGAATTGCACGATCACGATACAGTATTCGCCCAACTGAAAGCGATGGCAGCAGAAGCAAAACACGGATGAAAAAGCCGCTATACACCACGGCCGCGCAGGAGGATTTGATCGCCATTCTGCATTACATCTCACGGGACAAACCGAATGCCGCCGTGTCATGGGTAGAGAAGATCGAGGATAAGTGCCTGCTAATTGCGTCTCAGCCAGAAATGGGCGAGTTGCAGTCCAAGCTGGGCAGCGATGTGCGGTGCAACTTCGTTGGACGCTACGTGATATTCCATCGCCGTCACGAAGACACAGTGGAGATTCTTCGCGTCGTTCCAGGTGATCGCAAAATCACCAAACTCTGAGGTCGTCTAACGGAAGGTTTTTACGACACCGCCCTGAACGAAGCGAGTGATGTCTGAACTGCGATAGATTCTACCAAGGCAAGCCCGCGTCGCCAAACAGGGAAGGTGTGCCGCAGGCCTCAGCGTAAAAACCATGTTGTCGGGCGTGAACGACGCACGAGTTAGCCATGTCGATAGACAATTAAGAAGTAGCACCCGTCCGCGAGTTGTTGTGCCAGTCATGTCCACAGTGCAAGCATTGCTGCGCGAGTGGTGTTCGCACCACACGACGACATTGCGGGCAACGGTTGAAAATCAGCTCGGAACCGTGATCACGCACTACACGATCCCTTATGTGTATGTGAAGTTGTTCGGGCCCAAGTTTGATTAGCGCAACGGCATTCGGGTCAACGGGGAGTTCGCGAGGCTCTTTCGCGTGTCCGGGGAAAAGCAGCCACTGACGGGCTTGAGATTCCGCTGGCGAAACCAGATCAGGATAGAATTCGATGATGTATTCCGCGACTTCGTCAAACATCTTCGTCCCGACAACGGAAGGTTTTTACGACACCGCCCTGAACGAAGCGAACGATGTATGAACAATGGAAGATTCTACCACCAGAGGGCGGCTTGGACAAACGACAGCGGCTTGCCGAAGGCCTAGCGTAAAAACCATGTTGTACGCCGTTACCGCGTGAACGCAGTTGGAATCTCAGAGTGCGTGCCGCGGAGAATGCGGATATCACGAATAAGCGATTGAAACCCTCGCAGTATGTCATCGGTCCAAGGGACGCAATCTGACAGGTTTCGATTCGCGACACCCCAAGCAGCGATAGCGGCATCCACGTCTTGCGATTCGATCAGCGAGGCACAGTCGCGGAGGTCAGCAAGCCAGCGCTCGGTGACTGGATCACTGAAAGTCTGTGAGTCACAGAATCCCAGTATTGCTTCGGATAGCTTTTGTGATGCAGCAGTGTCCACGGGAGGCGTACAACGGAAGGTTTTTACGACACCGCCCTAAACGAAGCGGGCGATGTCTGAATTACGGAAATTGTACCAATGCCAACGCACGTTGCCTACCAACGAAGGTGTGCCGAAGGCCTAGCGTAAAAACCATGTTGTACGGCCCTACGCGCTGGGCAGCACGATGCGTGAACCAATGGGAATCGTAGATTTTGTCGTACCGTCGAATGTGCAGACGAATCCCGGTGCACGAGACGGCCGCGCATGGATCAGTGGATGCGAGATGCACGCAGTCATGGGCACGCGATCACCAGACGGCGAAACCACAACGACGTCGAGATCGAAGGGGGCCGAACGGTCAGCGAAATCGTGGAAGAACTCGTCGGCAACCACGACACGCCCTCCGGCGAGTTCAAACACCTGAGTTGCGGTTACCAATTCGGTGTCCATCTGAGTGATCTGGGCCGTACAACGGAAGGTTTTTACGACACCGCCCTGAACGAAGCGAGCGATGCCTGAACTACGGAAGATTGTACCAAGGCCATGGCCCGTTGCCAAAAGGCCAAGGTGTGCCCGAAGGGCCTCAGCGTAAAAACCATGTTATGCGGCAGCGCCAGAGTGGAGTTCGACTGGCGTGACAGTCCCATAATCATCGTGGCCAACGATTACGACCGGAATATCACATTTAATGCCGCCAAAGGAGTGCCAGACGGTTTGCAACCATTTCGCTGCGCAGTCGACCACAATGTCGTTGACGGGATAATCCACGTCAAAGCAGTCCACGATTGGAATTGGAGGTTGGACGCCATCTTCGGTGTATTTTGCGTCGAAAAGGTCGGCGTGAGCGTCGATGGATTTGTTGATGACGTACAGGTTGGGGCCGTCGACCGAGGCGCGAACAGTGAAAAAGCCGCCGCCGTCCTGTGCGGGGAAGATCTGCAGGTCGAGGCGTGTTGCAGCGTCGGGTAGCGATGCAAGCAGCAGCGGAATCTGAGTGCGCGCGGCGTCGGATTGTCCGTCGAGGACAGCAGTCAGTTTAGCGATGAATTCGGATTCGGTCATGTCCGCATAACGGAAGGTTTTTACGACACCGCCCTGAAAGAAGTGAACGATGCCTGAACTACGAAAATTGTACCAAGGCCAGCCCGCGTTGCCAAAGTGGGAAGGTGTGCCGAAGGCCCCAGCGTAAAAACCATGTTGTGCGACCGGAGCTATCAGAATGTACCGCGACGTTTGTATGGTTCACGTAACCAGTATTGTAGGCGTTTCGCACCGGATTGAGCACCGGGGACATCGGAATCAAGGTATTCATCAACCATCGGCTTGACGCGATCGAGGCCGTAAGTACGGAGGCAGGGATCAATGAATGCACGGTTGTTTGAAACGTTGCGCTCGAGTACAGCCGCCCGCACCATTGCGGACAACAGGCGACGGGGCAACGATTCACGGTCAAAGACCGCGGCGACGAACCATTTGCGTGTCGGATCATCGAGAGACGATTCGAGCCACGCCCAATCCGCGTCGTCGCATTGTTTCAAGTATTGGCGTGCAGCAACCAACGCGTCCCACGCAGCAGACCGGTCACCGGACGCTTCCGCGTCGAGGCAAGCTTGGTGACGGTCAACGATACTCATTGCGGAGGTCGCACAACGGAAGGTTTTTACGACACCGCCGTTACCGAAGCGGTGGAGTTTGAATCACGACAAATTGTACCAATGCCAACGCACGTTGCCTACCAACGAAGGTGTGCCGAAGGCCTAGCGTAAAAACCATGTTATGCGACCGGTGATTCGCGATCAAGCTGTAACCCCTCGCTGTCGAATTGGGTCACACCGCTCGGGTGTCCGTGTCCGATCTCTGCACGGCGGAATGTTCCGCCGCAGTTCGGATGAGAAAACCCCGCGAGAGCATCAGCAAAGGAAGTGAATCGCGATTCATCGAATAGGACATGGATGTGGGTGGAACCGCATGTCAAGCAGCGTGGTGCAGACACGCGATTCTTGCGCCAGTCAAGACGCGTACGCCAGTCGGAAATCTGTTGCGCAAGGAATGTGTCCTCAGCGGTCTCGAGAAGCTTCGCCGTTTCGCGATCGTCGTCGTCCAGCCCGTTCGCGAGAAGTCGAGCCAGTGCGCGTTCAAAGGCGTCAACGCCTGGAAATGCCTCAGCTTCAACCAGAGCGTTGCAGTCGTGGCACCAAGACTCAGCGGAAAAGACCGGCATATCGGATCCGCCTTCGAGTATGTATGCACCGCAAATGCCACCGCACCAGAAGGTGGCGGAGCAACGGTCACACGCGAAAGACTGCATCAACATACGGCTAGGTCGCATAACGGAAGGTTTTTACGACACCGCCCTAAACGAAGCGAACGATGCCTGAACTACGGAAATTGTACCAATGCCAGCCCGCGACGCCAAACGTGGAAGGTGTGCCGAAGGCCTAGCGTAAAAACCATGTTGTGCGGCAAATGCGTTAGAAGTCACGCCCGAACATCCGTTCAAGTACATCCACGACAGCTGGAAAATCGTTCGCACGCTTGAGTGCAGAGGAAATCTGCGAATGATCCATGAATTGTGTGAGAATATCGTCGTCACGGCCAACGTATTCAAGGATCGTCTTCTTGAGAGGCGGGATTTCGTATGCCCCGTCTTCGGTGTAAACGACATCCATGTCACGAGTGGGGTTGTAGATAAACGACAGGAAACGGTTCGTGAGCGTTGGTGTCGGCAGGTCATCGTCCGCAGGCGACATTGAAAGCGTGATTCCATCTGAGCGGTAGTAGGTCAGGCCAACCCAGTACCGCGAGAGGATTGCGCCGCGATTGGCGCGAACGGAGGTCGGAAGGTCGTCCTGAAGTTGAACGCTTCCAACGGGATGCAGCACGATGTATGGATGTTCCGCCACGAGTTGCTTTTGCCGCACAACGGAAGGTTTTTACGACACCGCCCTGAACGAAGCGAACGATGCCTGAATTACGGAAGATTGTACCAAGGCCATGGCCCGTTGCCAAAGAGCCAAGGTGTGCCGAAGGCCTAGCGTAAAAACCATGTTAGCCGCCGACATCGCGCTGAAGTGCGGTTTGTATTCTCGCCAAAACGGATTGCATGCGATGAACTTCAGAGTGCTCGGGGCCATATTGCATTTCGTAAATGTCCGAGCCTCGCTGTGCGTATGGTTCGGCAGCCGCAAGCTGGCCCGATTCCTCCAGCACCATCGCGAGCATCATAAGATCGTTGCCGACAAGTATCTGCGAATCGAGGGTTTCGCGAATCGCCAACCCTTGCCGTGCGAACCGTTCAGCATCCGAAAACTGCTTTTGGTCGCAATAGAAGTCGGCCAGAATGTTACAGACGAGTGCGGCTTCTTCTGGCAATTCGGACGCAAGTTCATGGGCCTCCAGATACAGTCGCTCTGCTGAAGCAACGTCACCATTGTGATTGGCGAGCCATCCTTCTTGCCGGAGAATCTGAAGTTTTCGGGCGATCTTCAAGTTTAGTTCGAGCGGCTAACGGAAGGTTTTTACGACACCGCCCTAAACGAAGCGAACGATGCCTGAACTACTAGGAATTGTACCAAGGCCAGCCCGCGTGGCCAAACATGGAAGGTGTGCCGAAGGCCTAGCGTAAAATCCATGTTGGCGGACACTACGCACAGCAGGTCACAACCCAAGGATGAATTGCAGACCCAGTACGGTTGCGATCGCAAGACAGCCAAGCAGCAGCATCGCGATCGACGTCTGGCAGCCGTCATTGGACATCTCCTCTTGCGTCTCGGC
>NZ_ANMO01000267.1 GCF_000338295.1 Rhodopirellula europaea 6C | reverse complement strand
ACGCGAGGGAGGGGGCCAGGCATGGGAGGTGGCGCGCGTTGCCCTCCCCCGGAAATCTCACTGAACGCTCGCTTTCCGACCCCTCCCGCTGCGCGGGCGGGGTTTGCAAGACGTCACGAACACAGCACTCAAATACTGCACGACCTCCTTGGAGGGAGGGAATGCGGGTCTCTGCATCGTAGCTGCAGCAGCACGCTCAAGCGAGCGAGTTGAAGCGTTCGAATCGCGAAAGATCATCCCGAGAAGAAAACGCTGACGAGGCTACGCAATCCAAGAACAGTGACGACGACAACCGTTAGCACGCCGAGCGTGTTGGCAATCCAGTGATTGCGGTGCTTGCCGAGCAGCGCTGCATTGTTCATGACCGCGAGCAAGAAGATAGCGAGCAAAGGCAGCAGTAATCCGTTGGCGATTTGAGCAAACGTGATGATGTCCGTGGGCTTTGATCCGCTGGCGGCGAACGAAGTGCCAAACACAACCACGGTGGTGAAGACCGTTCGCAGCCGCCAGTCTTTCAGATCGATGGGCCAGCCAAAACAACCGGCAGCGGCGTAAGCGGCGGCCAGCGGAGCGGTGATGGTGCTGGTCAACCCCGCGGCGAACAGCCCCACACCGAACAACCAACGTGCATGGTTGCCAAGCAGCGGTTCGAGCTGCCGCGCGGCGTCGGCAAGGTTCGTGAAACCGGCGTCACTCCTAAAGAAAGCGGCGGCGGCCGTGGCCATCACGGCGGCGGTCACCAATCCGCCCAAGCCCACACTGAGAATCGTGTCGCCGCGGCTTTGCTGGATCGCGTCGCGAACGGTTTCGTCGCTGACGGATTCCTTCTCGCCGGACCATTTTTCGGACGATGCGGTGGCGTGAAGAAACAGGTTGTAGGGCACAACCGTCGTGCCAATGATCGCCAAGACTTCTTTCAATCCGCCATCGGGAATGGTCGGCTTGATCCAACCTAACGCGAACGATCGCCAATCGATCGGAACACTGAACGCGGTCAATAAAAACACACTGCTCATCGTCACCACCAACGCAACCAAAATCCGCTGTAGCGATCGATAGTGTCCGATCATCAAGATGCCCCAGGCTGCCAAGCCGATCACGATCGACACGACAGCTTGATGCTGCATTCCCGTTGCGGCTGAAATACCCACCGCGGCACCGGCGATATTGCCCGCTTGGTAGGCAGCGTTTCCGACGATGATAGCCGAGACGACCAGCACAATGGCCAATCCACGGGCGAACGCGTTGCGGATGGTTGGACGGATCGCCTCTCCCAAACCACGTCCGGTGACGATCCCCAATCGCGACGCCATTTCTTGAAAGACGATCGTCGCGATCACAGAGAAACCCACCGCCCACAACAGCGTGTGGCCAAAGTTGGCACCTGCCGTCGTGGCTTTGGTGACGGTCCCCGGCCCAATGAAAGCTGCCGTGACGAGCAGGCCGGGACCGAAACGACGAAAGAACTTGGGAAGCTTCATGCCCGCTAAGGTAACGAATGAAATCGAACACGTCCCAAGGCATCCGTCTGACGCGAAGTCAACCATTTGGTCGGCATTTAATCAGTGATCAAGGTCCCTAATCCGCCGCGTTTGCCAACCAGGATTTGTCAGCGTTTGGATTGGAAATCGGCAAGCTCGGCTGAGAGCAACCCGGTGCACCTCGGACGCCAGCGGAGCGATGGGAAGTGCCGATTCCACCGGAAGAACTTCCAAAGCGGGGGGCACGAACTTCGCCGCCAGTGAAGCACTCGAGTGATTGTGAGTCCTTTCGTTTACACTACATGAATCGCAACGTCGTGATTGCGGCGATGCGTCCCCGACCAGCCGATTCCCTCCCCACCAAACCATTCGGACTTCTTGAATGCGTTCCCTCCTTGGTCTGCTACTAACCATCGCTTTCGCGGTCGGTTTTGTGGAAAACGTTGTTTCGGCCGAACCGAGCGATGAGGCTCAAACCTCTGTTTCCGCGACCGATCGTCCACTCTCGTTCAATCGAGACATCCGACCGATTCTGACGGACCGCTGTTTTGCTTGTCACGGACTCGATGCAAACACTGTTGAAGCAGGACTGCGATTGGACGTTCGCGAAGCGGCAATGGAGTTTGGCGCAATCGTTCCCGGGAACGCGGAATCGAGCGAGATCTTTTTGCGGATCACGTCTGATGATGACGACCTCGTCATGCCTCCATCGGAATTGCACAAACCTCTCAGCGACGCCGAGATCGACTTGGTGCGTCGTTGGATCAACGAGGGGGCACCGTACGAACCTCACTGGGCCTACACCCCTTTGCCACGCAATGTGGCGCCGCCTTCAGTCAACACGGCATGGGGAGAAAACTGGATCGATCAGTTTGTGGCACGCAGACTGCAAGACGCGTCGGTGAACCCATCGCCGAAAGCGGACCCGACCACATTGATTCGTCGGTTGTCGTTTGATTTGACTGGCCTTCCACCGACACCCGAGGAAGTGGAAGCGTTCGAAAAGGACCACAGCAACGAAAGCTATGAACGACTCATCGACCGCCTGCTATCGTCAAGTCGTTTTGGCGAACGCATGGCGATCTATTGGTTGGACTTGGTGCGATACGCCGACACGGTGGGGTACCACGGCGATCAAAACGTTTCGCATTCACCGTATCGTGACTACGTGATCGACGCGTTCAACAGCAACATGCCGTACGACCAGTTCGTTCGTGAGCAACTTGCCGGCGACCTGCTTCCCAATCCCACGATCGATCAATTGGTAGCCTCGGGATACAACCGTTTGAATCAAACGACGGAAGAGGGTGGCGCGCAACCCAAAGAGTACCTTTCGATCTACTTTGCCGATCGTGTTCGAAACGTGTCCCAGGTTTTCATGGGAGCAACGGTTGGGTGTGCCCAATGTCATGATCACAAGTATGACCCTTACACCGCAAAGGACTTCTATTCTCTCGGTGCGTTCTTCGCTGACATCGAAGAAAGGGGCAAGTATTCACAACGTGAACGGCCTCCACAGATCCCGGTTCCCAACGAAGAACAGCAGGCACAACTCGATGCCTTGCGACTAAAAGTGACGGAAGCCGAAGCCAGTCTTGAATCGATTACCCAAGAGCAATTGGCGTCCCTGCCTGAATGGGAAGCACGGGCGATTGAATCGATCAAACAATCCAAATCCCAAGCTGAAGAACACACCTGGGTCGATGACCAATTGTCAACAGGTGGAACAAAGTCGGGCGAATGGAATCATGTGACCGCCGATCAACATCCGGTGCACAGCGGAGAAACTTCGCGGCGTCAGACCGGCAATGGAGTCATCCAGCACCTGTTCACTGACGCGAAGGAACCAATCGAAGTTAAAGCGAACACAGAGTTGTTTGCGTGGGTCTACCTTGATCCTCAGTCGCCGCCAAAAACAATCATGTTGCAGTGGCACGGTGGCCCAGATGATCCAAGCGGTTGGGATCACCGGGCATTTTGGGGAGACGACAAGGTCGGGTTTGGTGCCAAGACTCAAAGCTGGCACGGACACAAACGCATGGGAGATTTGCCCGAAGCTGGAAAATGGATCCGCCTAAGTGTGGCGGCCGCTGACGTCGGCTTCGCACCTGGCAAGACCATTCATGGGATGGCGTTCACCCAGTTCGATGGCATCGTCCACTGGGACCAGGCGGGCTGGATTGAAACGGACGGTTTTCCCAGCGAAGTCCGGGCTGCTTTGCTGGTTGATATGGAGGCGAGAACAAAAGATCAGATCAAGCAACTGCGTGACTACTTCGTTGAGCATGACCCGCTGATCACGGAGCAAGCAGAAACGTTGAAGCTGGCTCGAGCACAGGTCTCTGAGTTTGAAAAATCCATCCCGACCATGGTCATCTCACGAGCCGTTGCACCGCGTGAGATCCGAATCCTTCACCGCGGAAATTGGATGGATGAGTCGGGGGAAATCGTTCAGCCCGCCATCCCCGAATTCTTGGGCACACTTCAAACCGACAATCGACGCGCCACCCGTCTCGATCTCGCCAACTGGCTCTGTGACAGCGAAAACGTTCTGACAGCTCGGACGATGGTGAACCGTCTTTGGTACTTGATGTTTGGACGAGGGATCTGCTCCAGCTTCGATGACCTGGGTGGACAGGGCACCTTTCCAAGTCACCCCGAATTGCTGGATCACTTGGCGGTGGAATTCATTGAATCCGGTTGGGACATTCAGCATCTTCTAAAACAAATCGCGATGAGCGCCACGTATCGTCAAACCTCCAACGCATCGCCGGAATTGGAGGCACTCGATCCGTTCAACGAATTGTTTGCGCGGCAGGGGCGGTTCCGAGTCAGTGCTGAAATGGTCCGCGACACAGCGTTGATGATCAGCGGTTTGTTGGTCGAGGAAATCGGTGGGCCGAGCGTGAAGCCGTATCAGCCGGAGGGTTACTACGATCAGCTGAACTTTCCCAGACGAAATTACGTTCCGGATCAAGGCGACAACCAATATCGACGCGGTGTCTACACGCATTGGCAACGGACTTTCCTGCATCCGATGTTGAAAGCCTTCGACGCCCCCAGCCGCGAAGAATGCACCGCGATCCGAGCACAATCCAACACCCCGTTGCAAGCCCTCACACTACTGAATGATCCGACATTTATCGAAGCCGCAACGATGTTCGCCAGTCGAATCATGCGTGAGGGCGGCACCACGGTCGATGAACGCATCGAGTGGGCATATCGAACCGCTGTTTCGAGGCCGATCGATGCGGTCATTGCGGAAGAGCTTCGCACAATCCAAACAGAACACCTCCGACATTACGTTCAAGAACCCGACTTGGCCAAGGCTTTGGTTTCCGCCGGGGAACAGAGTTCGACGGCTGAGTTGGATCCGGTCGAATGGGCATCCTGGACGAGCGTCGCTCGAGTCATCCTCAACCTTCACGAAACCATCAACCGGTATTGATTCACCATGGCAATTCTTCCAGCTATGACCGATGACCATCTCGCCCGGCGAACGTTCTTGAAACGCGCCGGCGTTGGATCGGTTGCGCTGGCTTCGATGCTGAATGAAAGCACGTCGCTGGCATCCGAAGGCATTCACCATCCACCTCGAATCAAACGCGTCATCCATCTCTGCATGGCGGGCGGCCCCAGTCATTTGGAAACGTTTGATCACAAGCCTGAACTGGCTCGACTCGACGGTCAGCCGATGCCAGAGTCGCTGACCAAGGGCCAGCCGATTGCACAATTGCAAAACCGCGCCCTGCGCGTCTTGGGTCCCCAGCACGCGTTTGCAAAACATGGCAAGAGCGGTCTGGAGATTTCATCCGTGTTGCCGCATTTGTCCAAGATGGCGGATGACTTGTGTGTGGTGAAATCCATGCACACCGAGCAGATCAACCATGATCCGGCCCACACCTTTTTCAACACGGGCACGGCAATCAGTGGTCGACCGTCGATGGGGTCTTGGGTGTTGTACGGACTGGGCGCCGAGACACAGAACCTGCCTGGTTTCATCGTCTTGACCAGCGAAGGAGGCGGCCAAAGTCAACCGATCAGCTCCCGACAATGGCACTCAGGATTTCTGCCCAGTCGTGTGCAAGGGGTTCAAATGCACGCGTCCGGAAATCCAGTTCACTACGTGGGTCGTCCTGCGGGAGTCAATCATTCGCAACAGCGTGATATTGTCGATGCGGTCGCGCGGATCAACATGCATCGCAACGAATCACTGCATGACCCGGAAATCGCAACACGCATCAGCGCGTATGAAATGGCTTTCCGAATGCAAACGTCGGTTCCTGAGCTAACCGACATGTCCGATGAACCCGACCACATCGTGAAAATGTATGGCTGCAAACCTGGCGATGGGTCCTTCGGCAGCAACTGCTTGATGGCGCGTCGTTTGGCTGAACGCGGTGTGCGTTTCATCCAGCTGTACCATCGCGGTTGGGATCACCACGGCGGTGTGAAGCGTGGCACTGAAAAGACCGGGTCACTCGTTGATCAAGGATCCGCCGCCCTGATTCAAGACTTGAAACAGCGAGGCATGCTGGACGACACCCTGATCGTTTGGGGTGGTGAATTTGGCCGGACACCGATGGCCCAAGGCGATGGACGCGATCACCACATCAAGGGCTTCTCGATTTGCTTGGCCGGTGGCGGAATCAAGGGTGGAACCAGTTACGGTGCGACGGATGAGTTCGGCTACAACGCGGTGAAGAATCCTGTCCACGTCCGTGATTTCCACGCAACGATGTTGCACATGCTCGGGATTGACCACAACCGCTTCACGTACAAGTTCCAAGGCTTGGATTTCAAACTGACCGGCGTCGAAGAAGCCCATGTGGTCGACGGTATCCTGAGTTAGCCGCCACGGTGCGTTGGTTCTGCCTCGTCCGCTCCACCGCAGCGTCATACGCTGCCGAAACTTTCGCAAAGTCGTCTGGCGGAACAAACTTTCCCATTCGCGCGTGCCAGTCCTGTACACTACTCGGCCTTGTCTTGCATGCCATTCGGCGTGCCCCGTTGCCGCAAACATGAAGTGGGTGCATGGTTCCCGATCAAATCCAAGGGACCGCGATCGGTTCGTATCGTGGTCGACGCGCTGGTTTGATATCTGCGAACGCTGTTTGCATGCTTTTGGTCTGCATCCTGTTGCCGTTCGCTTCCAATCAAGGATTTGCCAACGACTCTTCGCACACCGGAGTGCTGAAAGGTCTCGACCTGGATGGCCGGTTGATTCGATTGGGACAGTCCAACGACGCCAAGGCCGTCGCGGTCGTCTTCTTGTCCACGCATTGTCCAATCAGCAACGGTTATTTGCCGTTGCTCAATGAGTACGCATCGGAATACGGCGCACAAGGCATCGAGCTGGTCGGTGTGATTTCCGATCCGTCGGTGACACGCTCGGACGCGAAAAAGCATAGCGTCGATTATCGAGTTGAGTTTCCGGTGCTGTTTGACGGTTCAGGCGAATTGCGTTTGGCTCTTTCGCCAACCCATACGCCCCAGGCGATGTTGATTCGGCCGAACGGCAAGATGCTTTACAACGGTGCGATTGACGACCGGCATGTTCAAGTCGGCCGCAAGAAAGATCACGCCGCCGAGTCTTATTTGCAAGATGCGATCCGCGCCGTCATCGCTCGACGTCCGGTGGACGTGCCGAAAACGAAACCCATCGGTTGCTTGTTGGAGGATCCGCCGAACAAAGCGATCGCAGGCGAGGTGACCTACGCACGCGATGTTGCGCCGGTGATCCAAGCGAACTGCGCAGGGTGTCATTGCCAAAACGGGTCGGCTCCGTTTCCGTTGTTGAGCTACAACGATGTCAGTGGACACGCCAATCAAATTTTGGAAGTGACGCATTCGCGGTTCATGCCACCATGGAAACCGGCCACTGGGTTCACGCGATTTCAAGATGAACTGCGATTGACCAACCATGAAATGTCATTGCTGAACGTTTGGGTTCGCGATGGCAAACCGGCGGGCGACCCGAAAGATCTTCCGGCTCCTGTGCCGACATCGAATGGTTGGCCACTGGGTGAACCGGATTTGGTCTTGGAAATGAACGAAACGTTCTCGATCCCATCCAGCGGCCCTGACATTCGCCAGTACTTCGTCATCCCAACCGGTTTGAAGCAACACCGGTTGGTCAACGCGATCGATTTTCATCCTGGGACGCCTCAGTCCGTTCACCACGCCAGTTTCTTTCTGGACACCAAAGGAAAAGGGCGACGATTGGACCAATCGGATCCAGCACCGGGGTACTCCAGTTTTGGCGGGCCACGCTTTGAACCCGAAGGCACGCTGAGCAGTTGGTTTCCAGGAATGAGCCCGCGACGATTACCTGAGGGGATGGGACGTTTTGTGCCAAAGGGCAGCGATATCGTGGCGGAAATCCACTACGTCACAACCGGCAAACCACATCAAGACAAGTCGAAGATTGGGATCTACTTCGCGCCGCCGTCGGCCAAGAAGATCGTCACCGAAGTCCAAGTCGGCAACAAACGAATCCGTATCCCGCCGGGCGAAAATCACCACTTGCAACGCGCGACGTACACATTGCCCGTGGACACGGTGTTGCTGGATGCGGTGCCGCACATGCATATCTTTGGCCGCGAAATGAAAGTTTGGTCGAAGTCACCCGATGGCGAGGCCAAACCGTTGTTGTGGATCAAAGACTGGGACTTCAATTGGCAAGGCAAGTATTCGTTTGCCGAACCCGTGCGATTGAAGAAGGGAACGATCCTTCACGTGGACGCTTGGTATGACAATTCAGCCAACAACCCGTTGAACCCAAACTCGCCGCCCAAGCCGGTCTCGTGGGGTGCCGACTCCACCGACGAAATGTTGATCTGTCATTTCCAATGCACCTGCGAAACGATGGGTAAATTGAACGAATTGATTCGACACCAAAAGAAACACATCGCCGATCGACAATAGTTGTCTCGGGGCCGGAGTGGACGATCGGCGCGAGAGGCAACCTGCCCGCTTCCGTTGAGCGAAGTTATGCTTGCGTCGATTCAAGTCAGAAACCATCGAAGGTCGTTCCGTGTCAGCATCTGAAACCACCCCACCATCGAAGCAAGGGATCGGCATCCTGGGTGGGTCCTTCGACCCGGTTCATGTCGGGCACCTTTGGATGGCCGAATCGGCGCTCGAACAATTGCCGATTGAACATGTGCGTTGGATCCCGGCTGCGACCAGCCCGCTCAAACCCCACGGGCCGGTGGCCAGCAACGAGCACCGTCTGCAAATGCTGCGGTTGGCACTCAGTGGACAAT
The DNA here is from genome assembly GCF_000338295.1 of Rhodopirellula europaea 6C. Lineage (GTDB taxonomy): Bacteria > Planctomycetota > Planctomycetia > Pirellulales > Pirellulaceae > Rhodopirellula > Rhodopirellula europaea. The sequence goes on along the minus strand of NZ_ANMO01000267.1, from coordinate 15,463 downwards.
CCGGGCACGTCATCGACGACTGGGAACTCCGGCAAGACAGCGTCAGCTACACCCTGCTGACCCTGGAACATTTGCAGGAACAATTTCCCAACCGCCCGCTGTATCTGATCATCGGAGCCGATTCGTTGGCCTCGTTTGATCGCTGGCGAGAACCCCAGCAGATCCTGAAACGGTGCCAATTGGCCGTGATCGCTCGCGGAGGTGACCCTCCACCGGACTACTCGATTCTGAACAGTATGACCGACGAACCGCAGATTCAGAGGATTCGTGAGTCTCAGATCCGGATGCCCCAGATCGAAATCAGCAGCAGCGATCTTCGCCGACGAGTGGCTTCTGGACGGAGCATCCGTTTTCAGGTCCCGCATCCTGTGCGGACACTGATCGCCCAAGAAAAGCTTTATCAGGCAGAATAGGCAAAAGGGATTGCGTGGAAACGCCGATCTCGGCACACTGTGTGGCCCGCGATCGCAACCTTTTTGCATTCTCGGGACACATTGGCGAGCCGGAAACATTGGTTTTCCGGCCGAATCAGTCCATTCGCCTTCGATATTTTCGAAAAGCTTCATGCCTCCACGTCCAATGAGCACGCGTAGCCGTGCCCGCAAACGCTCACGAGTCCGCAGCCGTACCCGCCGTAAGGACCCTATCTTCGTCGATGGCCATCGTCCACGTCCGATGTACGTTGACTACAAGGACCTCGAATTGCTGTCCAAGATGGTCAACCGTCAAGGACGCATCATGGGCCGCCGCAAGAGTGGTTGTACCGCTGCCAGCCAACACGCTGTCACGGCCGCGATCAAACGAGCCCGCTTCATGGCCTTGCTGCCATACGTCGGCGAATAAGCCAAATCGGCAAATCAGTGAACGATTCTGCCTCTGACGGAGCCCCGATCCAACGGGCTCCGGTCTACCAGACACAACGCCGCGTCGAGTTTCGAGACACCGATGCGGCTGGAATCGTTCACTTCTCGGCCTTCTTCCCCATGATGGAAGCGGCCGAACACGAGTTCCTGCGATCGGTCGGCATCCCCGTGATGCCGCACCACGAGTCCGAGGAACGATTGACTTGGCCCCGAGTCGCCGCCAGTTGCGACTTTCACGGCCCCGCCCGATTCGAAGACATCCTGCAGATTGATTTGCATGTCGACCGAATTGGTCGATCCAGCATCAGCTATCGCTTCGAATTGACCTGCGAAGGCCGCCGCATCGCCACCGGCAAAATCACCGCCGTGTGTTGCGACCTGAAAGCGGGCGGCAAACTGGTCAAAACCAACGTGCCCGATGACCTGCGCCAGCGATTGTCCGGCCCCCAAAACGACTGAACAAACACATGCCCGCGACATTCGAAGGCTTCGGCCTGAAACTGCTGTACCCGGACAACTGGACGCTGGTCGAGCGAGCCGAAGATGAAGGCGACCAGGGTGCCACGTTCGATCTGCCCGGCGGCGGATTCGTCTCGCTGGAAACGCTGCCAATCACCCGAGAAGACGAAGTCGTCCTGGGTGAAATCGACCAAATGCTCCGCGGACAATACGAAGACCTGGAACGTGACAACGTCATTCTGCCGGGTGCCGCAGAAGGTGAACGCGCCGTTGACCTCCGGTTCTACTACTTGGACCTCGTCGTCATGTCACGCGTCGTGCTGCTGGACGCCCCTGCCCCAACCCGCGAACAAATGCCGATCGCGGGACGGATCCTGGCTCAACTCCAAGCCGAAATGTCGGACTTCGAAGCCGCCGAGCAGGTCTTCAACGCGATTCTGCAACAGATCCGGATGGCCGAACTTCCCGAAGAAGCCTGAGCGGCGAAGCCCGATCAAGGAAGCCTGGCCGCCGGCAAAAAGAATCGCAGCCAATCCGATCGCTGCCAGCCGACTCAGACCAAGTCTTGCTTGCGTTTTTTGCGTCGGTTCTTCCCGCATTCGCGGCACACACCGCTGACCAGCATCCGGTGTCCGGAAACGCGAAAACCGTGTTTTGCGGCGGCTTCGTCTCGCGTCGCAATCAGTTCCTCGCTGCGGAACTCGATCAATTTGCGGCAACGCGTGCAGTACAGGTGATCGTGGGGCGGGTAGCCGTAATCCAGTTCGTAAACCGTGCGGCCATCGAGCTGAAAGCAATTCAGCAACCCAGCGTCGACGAATTCCCGCAGCGATCGATACACCGTCGCGGAACTGACGTAGTTGGGCTCGCCCTTGCGAGGCAACTTGTCGATCAGCTCATCCGCGTCAAAGTGGGCGTGCTGAGCGAAAATCTTCTCGACTAGAAACTTACGAGGCTTCGTCTGTCGCTGGCCTTTGCTCTGCAAATACTCCTCAAAACGCTCTTGAGGAGTCAAAGCCACCTCGAGTCGCTCGAGAGATTCGGGAACCGAAGACACGTCAGACAAAACGGATCGCTGCAAAGAGGAGAAGAAGAAGTTTGCGATCACACTATAGCAGCCCTGTCCACTTATGTCCCGAGCAGAGCCCTGCGAAACCATCGCAGAATCACCCGGATTCGTGACAACGCAGAGCAATCGAGCCGACGAATCGGTCTATGTCCGCGGGACTGGGTGGATCACGCTGAACGACACAATCGACTGAAATCGTGATTTCCTCTCTCGACTTTTCGATTCGCGGTCGATATCTTCCGCAACCGATTGAAAAACAGTGAGCGTGCAATCACATTTCCGTGATGCGAATCGACTCACTGCGATTCAATCAGCACGACACCAGGTCTCGCCCATCACGGGCGCGGCGGAAGTGTGTTGGCAGGACGTTTCCTAGCGGAATCGCCCACTCCAAACGCACAACGTTGCCATACCGCAAGGTGCCGCAACCTCCATTGCGATCTCCCCAAGGTCAACACGTTATTGCGCCCAGGACGCGGCTCGATAACAGCGAAGAAGAAGTCGGCCAGGGTTCCATCGGAACCCTCAGACGAAGCCACATGGCTTCGAAGTTTTGACTGTATTTCGTATCTCAACTGACCTTGGTCCCCAATTGGAGGCACCCCAGCCGCATGATCGCATCGACCATTCTGCGCGCACCCAACGCCCGAACGGCTCAGCCGAACCTTTCCTTCGACCTCGCCAAAGAGCTCGCTGAAAAACACGGCACCCCTTTGCTTGTCGTATCACGATCCAAAGCCATCGAAACCTACTGGGCCATGAAGAACGCCCTGCCCGGTGTCGATCTTTACTATGCGGCGAAAGCCAACCCGGACCTGCATTTCCTGTCGACGCTCAACGGCGAAAATGCATTCATCGACGTATGCTCGCCTGGCGAACTAAAGGCGGCACTCGCCGCTGGCTTCACGCCGGATCGCATGCTGCACACTCACCCGTGCAAGACCGATGCAAACCTTTGGGAATGCTATGAAGCCGGCGTGAACTGGTTCGTTTTCGACAACCCGATCGAAGCGGAAAAGATCCGCCGCCTGACTCCCGACGTGAACTTGCTGTTGCGTTTGGCAACGACCGGAGCCTCCAGCCGAATCAACCTGTCGGCGAAGTTCGGTTGTCCCATGCACGAAGCGTTGGAACTGCTGGCAACGGCGAAAGCCAAAGGCCTGAAAATTCGTGGGTTCTCGTTCCATGTCGGCAGCCAGTGCCTCAACCCGCAAGACTATGTCGAAGTGCTTCGCAGCGTTCGTGCAGTTTGGGACGAAGCCACCCAAGCCGGACACCACTTGGAAGTCCTCGACATCGGCGGCGGTTTCCCAGCTCCGTATCGCGAAGACGCTCCTTCGATCGAAACCTTTGGCGAAGTCATCACCAACGGACTGCGAGACATCTTCGGCGACCTGCCGATTCGCTTGATCGCCGAACCTGGTCGTGGGCTGTGCACCGAAAGCGTGACCTTGATCACTCGCGTGATCGGCAAGAGTCGTCGATGGGAACTGCCTTGGTTCTTCCTCGACGATGGAATCTACGGATCGTTCTCGGGCAAGATCTTCGACCACACGGACTTCCCGTTGCTCGTCGAAAACGATGGCTCGCGAGAGACCGTTCCATGCGTCGTTGCCGGACCAACCTGCGACTCCACCGACATTGTTTCACGTGATCAGTGGCTTCCTGATTTGGAAGTCGGTGAATTGGTCTTGGTTCCATCGATGGGTGCTTACGCTGCCGCCAGTGCATCGCCTTTCAACGGATTGCCGATGGCCAACAGCGTCGCAATCGACTGACGGACGACACGCCGATGGGATTGATCGCCGCCGTCCTGGCCTATTTGCTTCTCACAATCGCGATCGGGTTGTTCGCAGCCCGACGCGTCGGCAATGCGCAGGACTTCATGGTCGCGGGACGCTCGCTTCCGCTCTACATGAACTTCGCTTGCGTCTTCGCAACTTGGTTTGGTGCCGAGACCGTGCTTTCGGTTTCAGCCACTTTTGCCGGGCAAGGACTGCGCGCTATCCCCGGCGACCCGTTTGGGTTTTCGATCTGCTTGGTGCTCGTGGCGTTGTTCTTCGCGCGAGCCTTCTACCGAATGGACTTGCTAACGATCGGCGACTTTTATCGCAAACGCTATGGTCGCTCGATCGAGGTTTTGACGTCCGTTGTCATCTCCGCGTCATACCTGGGCTGGGCCGCGGCTCAGCTCACCGCACTCGGTCTGGTGATATCCGTCCTGGGCAAAGGCATCGGCTACGACGCGCTGACCATCAACCACGGCATCGTGATTGGCTTCACCATTGTCGGCTTCTACACGGTAATGGGCGGCATGTGGTCGGTGGCGCTCACCGACATGATTCAGACGTTCGTGATCATCATCGGTCTGTTAGTGGTGTCGGTTTACATGGCTCATGCGGCCGGCGGCGTGTCTGTCGTCATCGATTCTGCTCGCGAAACGGGGCGTCTGCAGATCTTTCCCGACTGGGGGCAATCCGGTCAGTGGTGGATCTACATCGGCGGATTTCTGACCGCGGCGCTCGGTTCGATCCCACAACAAGATGTCTTTCAGCGTGTCACCAGCGCCAAAGACGAACGCACCGCCATGACGGGAACTTTGCTGGGCGGGATGTTCTACTGCATGTTTGCGTTCGTACCGATGTTCATCGCTTACGCCGCGGTGGTGATCGATCCGGATCACTTGCAACAATTCAACAGCGGTGATCTTCGCGAAGTCCAGCGAACACTTCCACACGCGGTCATGCAATCCACACCGTTCTGGGTGCAAACTGTTTTTCTCGGTGCATTGGTCTCGGCAATCCTTTCTACCGCCAGCGGAACATTGCTCGCGCCGAGCAGTCTGATTGTCGAAAACGTCATCCGTCCGTTTCGATCCGACCTTGACGACAAAAACATGTTGCGTTGGCTGCGAATCGTCCTGCTAATGTTTGGTGCCTTGGCTCTGCACCAAGCCTTGACCAGCAACAACACGATGTACGAAATGATTCAGCAGGCGTACAGCGTGCCGCTTGTCGGTGCACTGGTTCCGCTGGCCGTCGGGCTGTATTGGAAACGAGCGACCACTCTCGGAGCGATGGCATCGATCGTGTCCGGTGTGGCAACCTGGCTAGCGTGCGAATACGTGCTTCCGGAGTTCTTGATCCCGTCGCAACTGATGGGGCTCGCCGCCAGCTTTCTCGCAATGGTGATCGTGTCGTTGCTGGACAAGTCGAAAAACGTCGCGTCCGACGCTGTGCAACGAAAAATTGAGGATTGATACGGACAATGCGGCGTTGGTCATGTATCTGCCCCACGCCCCAAAGGGGCAACCGCAACCCAGGGCGTTGCCCTGGCTGTCATAGGGCTGCCCCGATGGGGCTAAATCGTCGAACAGAACTTGCGCAAACGAATCCAGTCCACAACACCAAAGCGTAAGTGCCAGGTACAACCTGGCCTACGGTTGCCGGACTTCATCGCTCGTGCTGCTGTACAATATCGAGATGGACTTCCCGCATGGGCAACCAGAAGTCGTTCTTCAACTTTGGGTCGTTGGAACGCACGATGTTTAAACTGATCTGCAGTTTCTTGAGCGCCGTGTCGAATTGGCTCTTCGTGCACGCGAATCGCTCGATGGCTCGCTTGCGAAGCGGACCGGTGTAGTCTGCTTCCAAACGGATCAGCTCAAAGATTTCTTGACAGAGCACATCCAATTCGTGGACGGGTTGGTACGCCTCGGCGTAATGCACGTCACGAAAGTGCTGCATTTGCATCAACGCCGCGTCCCCGCCGCTCACCTTCCCGTAGAAAACTTCCGCGGGATAGGTTTGCGGGATGCGAGTCTTCCAATCCCAGACGGCCATTACCTTGGGGCTCCAACCGCCCGTCTTGGGTTTGTCTTCCGATAAATCGGTGTTGTCCCACAACGACGGGTACGGCGAGTTCTTGCTGCCGAAGACGGTGCAAACCTTGTTCTTCAGCACAAACTGATAAGCCTGTCCAAACGTCTTGATCATGGACCAGCCGTTGGAATCAATCGACGCGCTGCGTGATCTCGATCAAGTGATAGCCAAATTGGGTTTTGACGGGGCCGTGAACCTTGCCCAGCTCACCGCTGAAAACCACTTCGTCGAACTCTTTAACCATTTGGCCGGGGCTGAAGGTTCCCAACGCTCCACCAGATTTGCCGGACGGGCAGGAGGAAAACTCAGCGGCGATGGCACCGAAATCCTGCCCTTTTTCGATCTGATCTTTCAGATCCTGACAGGCTTCTTCGGTTTCAACGAGAATATGTCGTGCACTTGCGGTGGCCATGATGGTCTCTTGGGTTGTGTTCCGTCGTGGGGTGGTATGGGGGCCTGGCGGAGGTCGAAAGTCGCTCGCCAGCTTCGGCCACCATGGTGGCTTGCTAGGAGCAGTTCGAAAACCCCTGCTCACAGCACCTTTCCACCTGCTTGCAGGATGGTTTCGATATGGGATAGGTTCGAATGCCGCGAGACCATCCGCCGGAGTGAAAGAGTGGCGGGCTCGATGAAATCCCGTCCCAAACGGGTTCAACGCAGCCTCTTTCCCGACTCGCGAAAAGATTCCTTGGTTCCTGCCCACGCCCGTCTCACCAGATCGACACCATGATTTCCCGACTTGTTTTTCAACCGCTCCTGATCAGCCTTGTCACACTCCTGACCTCGCAGGGACTCTCCTCCGCGAAAGAGTGGTCCGTGCCGGTGGCGGGCAATGCGTTCCGCACACAGCCCGAACCCGGCGGCCGATCGATGCGACGCGGCGGCTCAATGCGGCTTCGCGATTCGGGCGAGGTCTACTCCATCTACTTTCACGTCGATGCCGCAGACACGCTTGAGTTAGGCCTGAAAGGCAACGCGAACGATCGCCCCGCGACCATCCTTGCGACGATCGGCGAAACCAAGCTCTCCTGCGATCTGAAACCCACATCTGCCAAGACCTACCCGCTCGGTGAGATCGAGGTCGCGAAAGCGGGGTACGTTCGGGTCGATCTGCAACTTGCGCCAGCAGCCAATGGCGAAGCATCCGGATCCGCACAGATCACGGACTTGGTGGTCACACCCGCGAAAGCCGACCTGCAACTCGACTATGTACAAACAAACGATGGCAACATGTTCTATTGGGGTCGTCGCGGTCCATCGGTCCATCTCTCCTACCGATTGCCCCGAGGAATGAACCTGACGTACGCCTACAGTGAAATCACGGTCCCCGTCGGCCAAGACCAAATGGGGACTTACTTCATGGCCAACGGTTTCGGCGAAGGTTACTTCGGCATGCAGGTCAACAGCCCCACGGAACGGCGAGTCCTGTTTTCAATCTGGAGCCCCTTCCGCACGGATAACCCCAACGAGATTCCTGACGAAGATCGAGTTGCGACTCTTGCGAAAGGCAAAAACGTCGTCGCGAAAGACTTTGGCAACGAAGGTTCCGGCGGACAAAGCTTCTTTCTATATCCCTGGGAAGCTGGCAAGACGTACCGCTTTCTGACCGAAGTCAAACCCGATGGCAACGGCAACACGCTCTACACGTCTTGGTTCGGCGACAAAGCAAAAGACGAATGGCGATTGGTAGCGACCTTTCGACGTCCCAAGACGGACAAGCACCTGACCGGCTTCCACTCTTTCCTCGAAAACTTCTCGCCAGAACAAGGCCACCTGCAACGATCGGCTCACTACGGCAACCAATGGGTTTGTGACGTGAACGGCAAATGGCATGAGATCACGCGAGCCAAGTTCACCGGCGACAACACTGCTCGCGGTCGTCATCGCCTGGACTATGCCGGTGGAAGCCAAACCGACCATTTCTACTTAAAGAACTGCGGCTTCTTTTCAGAACCCGTTGATCTGGATCAGACCTTCGAGCGAGAGTCCACCGCGGGCCAGCAGCCTGCAATCGACTGGGATCAGTTGCCACGCTGATCCATCGCAACTCCACTCTCGTAGTGGACGAATCATAGAATCCCACGCGTGGGTCGTGCGACCGGACTCGTGGCCTCGTCCACTACAATTCAAACAAGAACCACTCATGGATGAAATCGTCTATCACGACCGATACACCGACGAAGACCGCATCGAAAAGGTGTATGGCGACAAAGCATTGCGTTGGACGTACGGCACGATCGCCGGACGTCTTTCGCTTTCGCTGGCCGTGAAGCGAACGCTGTTCTCGCATTGGTACGGTTGGCGAATGGACCAACCGAAGACACGCGAAAAGATTGCTCCGTTCATCCAAGACTATGAACTCGATGCGGATGAGTTCGTGCGTGACGTGGATGAGTTCGCCAACTTCAACGAGTTTTTCTTCCGCAAGCTGAAACCGGAAGCACGCCCGATCGATGCGGATCCGAACTCGGTGGTCTTCCCCGCCGACGGCCGGCATCTTTGCATTCCCGACCTATCGAAATGCGAAGGGCTGTTTGTCAAAGGCGAGATGTTCGATCTGCCAACACTGCTGCAAGACTCTGCCCTCGCGGACCGCTATGCGAGCGGCAGCCTGCTGCTTTCGCGATTGTGCCCGGTCGACTATCACCGCTTTCACTTCCCTGCCTCCGGCGTGCCCGGTGCGAGCCGCTTGATCAACGGCCCGCTGTATTCCGTCAATCCGATTGCCTTGCGCCAGAACATCCACATCCTGACCAGCAACAAACGCTGCCTTACACAGCTCGAAACAGAATCCTTCGGAACAGTGTTGTTGCTCGAAATTGGTGCCACGTGTGTCGGCAGCATCCAACAGACTTACTCGCCGGGTGAAACCATCTCAAAGGGCGACGAAAAAGGCTACTTCCGGTTTGGTGGTTCCTCGACCATGGTCCTGTTCGAACCCGGCCGAATCCAATTTGATGCAGACCTAGTTGAAAACTCTCGCCAACACCGCGAACTCTACGCTCGCATGGGCGACCACTTGGGAACACGGGTTTTGTGATCTGAAGTATCGCGTGGCGTTTATCTGCTGCAGACTGAACGACTCACGGCGGGGACCGCCGTGCTACAGGTTGGCGAACATCCCAAGCTGTAGCTCGGCGTTCCCCACCGAGACAAATTTAGTTCCAACGTGGCCAAGTGTTGAAACCACGAAAAAACCCTCGCAAGAGAACTTGCGAGGGTTTTTCGTTGATTCGTTTGGGTCAAGTGACTCGCTGGATCAAGTGTCTGGACAACTTGACTGAACTACTTGTCAGTGAAGTCCAAGAACCACCAACCGTCGTCCCATTCGAGCGACACTTTACGCCATCCCAAAGGAACTTGTGGGTAGGGGTAGAAAGGTCCGATGTATGGGAACGCCGATGGGCTGTACTGTTGTGGGTAAGTCAGTGCGGCGTAGTTTGGATACGCTGCGTAGCCTGGCCATGCGTAGTTCGGCAGGTTTGGCGAATCGTAGCGAGGTGCTCCGACTGGTGCGGCAGGTGCCATTGGAACGGGTTGTCCCATGACAGGTGCTTGAGCCATTGGTGCAGGTGCGGCTGGCACGCCACCACCATGAGTCACCATGCTGCCGGGCACAACCATTTCACCGTTGATCATTTGTCCGCCAGCTTGTCCGTAAGAAACGGGACGTGCTTGGACTTGACCACGGTTGGCTGGTGGCAATGGCTGCAGTCCACCGGTGCGGTGCGAAGCAGGTGTTGCAACCAAACCGGTGTTCGAACCAGCCTTCACGCTCATCAGATCGCGAACGCCGCGTGCTCCAGGAGCGTGACGAGCGATTTCGGCGATCAATTCACGTTGCGATGCCGAAGCAGCTTCGCCGGTGATTTCAACGATGCCGTCGTATGCGTTGACGTCGACTCCGAAGTCTTTCAAGTGACCAACCGACTGAGCTTTGCCCAAGGCGGCGGCGACCGATTGCGTGATCGCTTCGTCGCTGTTGGCTTCTCCGCCAGCGTTTTCCCAAGCGGCCACGGTGCGAGTCTGCGAGTCAGCGGCTTCTTCGCCGGCGACGGGTGCAACTTCACCAGGAACAACTTCTTGAGCTTCGGTTTCCAAAGCACCTTTGAAGTCAAACGCTTCAGCTGGTTCGACAGCTGCGATTGCAGCGGCTTTGGGTTTGTAAATTTTTGCTTCGAGAACTTCGAGTTTGTTGACAACATTGACAACGCCATCGACGTCTTTCAAAGCGGCCAAGACCAAGTCTTGTTGCTCCGAGCCATCGACGGTGCCGCGGAACAACACCACGCCGTCGTTGACTTTCATGTCGAGGTTGAAGTTCTTCAGTTCGCCTGCATCACGGCTGACTTTGAGCCGTTTCATGACTTGTTGTGCGATCTCGCGATCACCGCCAAAGGCCTGAGCAGGCCCCAGCGTGGCAATCGCGGCCATCGCCAGTCCAAAATATTTGCGTCGCATGGAAATGCCTCCCTACAGTCCTTTGTGAGGTGTCATTCACCGACCGCCGTGCTCGTGGCAAAAAGGAACGGCCGACAGCCGGTCCGATCGGTGCTATGGACTGTTTCGGTTGTAACGAGGCCTGAACGGCAGTTTTTTTCCGATTTTGTGGATAAATCGACACGCACCACGATCGACGGCGAAAGAGAAACCGCGACGCAAACGGGCTGAATCCAAATTCAACCAGCCGAGAAAAATCGTTTGTTCGTCCCGCCGCTGCCAATCGGAATCTCCATCCTCGCACCACATTTGGGGCATCCGCCGCGATACGCGGTCCGCTGATCGTTGCGGTAAATGCGACCATAGGTTTGGCAGCATCGGAACTGAATGCCTAAGAATGGACGCGGATTTCCCGGCGTTCCGTCACGTCCCGAAGCCGATGGTGGACCGGACGCGTTGGACTGATCGCGTACGTCGTGCACAACATCGAGGTGGTTGCCAACGTTTGGGTGCGGAGTGGGATCGACCATGATTGTCCCCCAAGACCGAGCAATGAACGGTCGGGAAATAGGTGTCAGGTGCCTTCTGCCGGAACAAGCTGATACTTCGGCCAAGCTTTGGAGCCTTCCACCCCGTCCCACATCGCCCGTTCAACAAACCTCTTCCCCAGCCAACCGGCTCAGGAGCTCGGTTCGCCCGAGGATTCTGACTCGGGTTCTCGCAGCTGTTCAATCGCCAATCGCAATTGCTTGCGAGCCCGATTCAAACGGCTGCGAACGGTCCCGATGGACAGTTCCAAAATCTCAGCCATTTCCTCATAAGAAGATTCGTTCATCTCTCGCAAGACAAGAATGCTGCGGTGCTCATCGCTGAGTTGCTGCAGAGCCAATTGCACCAACGAAACGTCATCCTGACGAATCATGTTCGCATCGACGGCCTCGCCACCACAAACGACTTCTTCGCCAATTTCCTCACGTTGCTGGTCCAACGAAAGCCGAACCTTTTGACGGCGTTTTCGCGACAAAGCGATGTTGAACGCGACTCGATACAACCAGGTAAAGAACTGGCTGTTTTGCTGGAACGTGTCCAGTTTGACGAACGCCCGAATGAAGGCCTCTTGGGTCACTTCCTCGGCATCATGGACCGAACCGGTGACATGAATCATGGCGTGATGCAGCCGGTCTTGATGACGGATCACCAAGCCTTCAAAGGCCGACGCGTCACCTGACAGCGCCGCTTCGATCAACGCCCCTTCTTCAGTCGGCGCGTGATTCGCCGGGGTGCGTTCGTTTCGGTTCGAGCTGGCTTCGTCCACTTCCCCTCAACTTGATGATCGTTCGCTGGGTAATCAGTTTAACTCAAACGAGTCGCCCTGTTGCAAAGCATCTGGGTCTTTCCTGGATGCCTGAGCCTCTCGAACGTCCTCATCGAATTGCTCCGAGACTCCGCCGTTGCCACTTTCATCGCCCATCGGAGGAAACGATTCCCCGTTTTCATCCAGCCACAACGGAATCGTTAGAACTCCGAAAAACGAAACAATCAACCCAACCTGCGATGCTTGCTCGCTGGGCCAGACCTGGGACGCCACCAAACCCCGCCACAGCAACAATTGCACGCTTGTGGCAACCGGCAAACTGACGGCAAAACGCCCCAGTGAATCTCGCGATTGGGCGAATTCGCACATGCCCAGAATCTTCGCAAAAATCGCCGCGAGCAAGATCACGCCCATCACCGCTTGCCAGCCAACCACGATCGAGGGCACCGCAATCAGGATCATCAAATCAATCAATCGCTTGGTCGAAGATCCAAGGGGATCCATTTTCATGTCCGCCGAGGGGCAAAAGCTTTTCGCCAATACTCGAGCAAAAAAGCCCGCCGCCACGAGCGACGTCAACAATCGCAATCCGATTTGAACCAGTCTCACCGACCAATCGGCACCGGTCGTCATCCACCCGCTCGGCGGCCAAGTGCCAATGCCCGCCGGCATCGACTCACCAACGAGTTGCCACGGAACAACCATCGCCTGCGGAAACGCAAACATCCCGCCTAGCAACGTTATCGCAGCGAACAACGTCAACCGTGATGGCAACGCGTTTCCATCAAAGCGGATCAGCCCCATCGCCCAAGCGGTTGCCACCGCGACCACGTGATACAAGATCAATGTCAACAAATCTGCGTCAACGATCGGAGTCGACATCCAATTCGTCCGCACGGAATCGCCGAAATACGGCAGACTCCAACGCGTCAACTCGGTCGAGCCCACCAAAGCGAACGTGATCCCGACCAACGTTTCGACGATCGGGTACCGGGACGAGATCGGGAGCCGGCAATCTCGACATCGCCCGCTCAACCACAGCCAACCAAAGATCGGCACATTGTCACGAGCCCGAAGCCGATTTCGACACCTCGGACAAAACGAATGGCCGTTCACATTCAAACGCTGAGGCAATCGCCAAACGACGACATTCAGGAAGCTGCCGACACTGGCCCCTACCACCAAGAAAAAAGTAAAAATGACCACGTCGTTGGCTCGCGGCACCAGCAAATCGACCACCCGAAAATGCGGGTGCGAGCCCGTGATCCACAGCGCAGACAACCACATATAGGCCGCCGATGCGAGCAGATACCCGATCAGCAAGCAGACAGCGAGAATTCGATACGGTGAGCGTCGTCGCGACAAAATTGCATGGCCCTTGGCGTGTCCGCACACTCTACTAGCCAAGCCCCGAACTGACGACTCCCATCCAATTCCCATCGCCATGACTTCCACGCTCCCTCCCCAGCGGCATCAATTCGCCAACGACCACCCGCCCCGACACGAGGGCGACTACGTCGTCTATTGGATGATCGCCCAACGGCGGCTGCACTGGAATTTCGCGTTGCAGCATGCGATCGACCGGGCGATCGAATTCGAGAAACCGCTGCTGATCTTCGAACCCCTGCGAGTTCGTTACCAATGGGCCAGCGACCGGATCCATCGATTCATTATCGAAGGCATGCGGGACAACGCGGCCGCCGCCGAATCTCTGCCGGTGGTCTACTACCCGTACGTCGAACCCAAACCAGGGGCCGGCTCGCCACTGCTTCATCGGCTAGCCAAAAACGCGTGCACGGTCGTCACCGACGAATACCCGTGCTTCTTTCTGCCCCACATGATTGACGCGGTCAAAGACAAACTGCCCGCCCGTCTGGAATTGATTGATTCCAACGGAGTTCTCCCACTGCGAGCGGCGGAGAAGACTTATACGGTCGCACACAGCTACCGGCGGTTCATGCAGAAGAACATCCTGCCAGCTCTCGAACATTTGCCACTTGCCAACCCGTTGGCCCCGGACGACCGCCCTGCCCTCCCCTGCCCCGATGGCGAATCGATGGCCGAGCGTCGCAAGAAATTGCTCCCGTCGAACGTTCTCTCCAAATGGCCGGCCGCGAATCTCGAAAAACTGCTCAGCGAAGGCGGCTTGTCGAAAATCCCGATCGATCACTCGGTTCGTCCATCCAAAGCAACGCCCGGCGGAACGGTGGAAGGTTCTCGTCGCTGGAAAGAATTCCTGGACTCCAAACTGTCGCAGTACAACGACGACCGCAACCATCCCGATGAACACGCCACGACTGGCCTGAGCCCTCATCTTCACTTCGGTCACATTTCGGTGCACGAAATGGTTTCTTCGTTGCTGGAACATGAGGGCTGGTCCGCCGACCAGACTTCGAAACCCAACGGCAAGAACCATGGCTTTTGGAACGTCGGCGAAAACGCGGAAGCCTTGCTCGATCAACTGCTGACATGGCGAGAGATCGGCTTCAATTGGAGTTTCCAAAATCCAGACACCTACGACTCGCTCGAATCATTGCCGGATTGGGCGAAGAAGACGTTGGCCGAAACACGTGATGACGAACGACCGCATCTCTACACGCTGGAGGAGTTTGAGAACGCCGAGACTCACGACGAGCTATGGAACGCGGCGCAGCGTGAGTTAGTGGAAACCGGCGAGATGCACAACTACATGCGAATGCTGTGGGGCAAGAAGATTTTGCATTGGACAAGAACGCCCGAAGAAGCCCTCGATTTCATGATCCACCTGAACAACAAGTACGGCTTGGACGGTCGCGATCCGAACTCGTACTGCGGCATCCTTTGGGTGCTCGGCCGCACCGACCGAGCCTGGGGCCCAAAACGTCCCGTCTTCGGCAGCGTCCGCTACATGACCAGCGACAGCACCCGCAAGAAACTCAAGCTCAGCAAGTACCTCCAGCGGTTCGCTTCGAAAACTGAATGACGTTGGGGTCTTTGACGTTCAACATTATTTCGCTTGCTCAAGTTGGCTGGACCGTACGAAGTGGGTTCTGGTGGAAACGCAACGAGAGTCGCACGCCTCGCTTTGTTCCAAAGCATCGGACGAGATGCCATGTAAAACATGGCCTACGAATGATGTCCTCGCTTGCAAGTTTGAGGTCAACTCGCCCTTTGAGGAGGACCTTGGGTTGAAACCCCAAGGCATTCGGCTGCCGTCGCTCCGCGACTGGTTGTGCGTGTTGGGAGGGATCCAACAACCGCGGAGAGGTAACCGTTGTCAGCCACCTCGTAGCCGACTGAGGCTCTCAGTCGGCATCAACACAACCATCGCTACAAGCGATGGGCTCCCCAGCAAACACGTGGCAATAGCAAGCTGATGGCTCTGGCATGGCTGACATTCGTTTGCCGACGGAGCGCCTCCGTCGGTTACTGGGTGATTCAATTCAGCTCTCCATCC
>NZ_ANMO01000266.1 GCF_000338295.1 Rhodopirellula europaea 6C | reverse complement strand
GCTGAAGGCGATGCGGGCGTAAGTGAGTTCGCTACCGTTTTGAAATTCGTCCCACACAAACTTTCCCAGTCCGGGGTTTTGAGCGAGCATGTCGGCGGCGATCAAAACCATCCAGCCAACGCCCAGACTGATCCGCATTCCCGCAAACATCAGTGGCAAACTGGCCGGCAAGATGATCTTGGTCAGACGTTGCCACCAAGACAGCCGAAGCACGTCGGCAACGTTGATGAAGTCTTTGTCGACACTGGCAACACCGAGCGTTGTGTTGACCAACGTGGGCCAAAGTGAACACAAGCACACGGTCGATGCTGAGATCAGGAATGCTTTGTTGAAAAACGTTTCGCCGCTGGAGTAACCGGCGTAGTACCACATGATGACGATGAACGCCAAAGGCAACCAAGCCAGAGGACTGACGGGTTTGAAGATCTGAATGAACGGTGTCATGGCCGCGTTGAACCATGGACTCATCCCGCAGAGGACTCCAACCGGAACCGCAACGATGGTCGCCAAGAAGAAACCGAAGAACACCGTTTTGACGCTCGTCCAAATTTGATCGATGAACGTTGGGGCGCTCGAGGGCGTGAAGTTTGCGGCGGTGACAGCTCGCTTCTTCAACGTCAACGATTTGTTCTCAAGAAGTGTTTTGGTTTGACCGGTTTCCTTTGCCGCCGCAGCGGTGTAGGCGTTTGACTCGGCCAATAGCTGAACCGCTTCCGTCAGCTTTCCTTGTTTGGCCGCTTTGTCGGCGGCGCGTTGGTCGTAATGCATTGCGATCAGCTGCTTGCCCGCCGCCCAAGTCGCTTGTGGACTGGGCAGTTTGGCACTGTCCGTCACAACCGTTGATGCGGCTCCGGCCCAGAGCAACAGAAACACGCTGACCGCCACGATTGGAAGCAAAATGAATTTCGCGATTCCAATGCACTGTTCCCGTTTGTCCTCGCCTGCTGCCAGTCGAACAAACGGTTCAAGAATCGGAAGTCCGGCCACGTCGCAGAAGCGGAGAAGATTGCCACGCCAATTCATCAGGGGATACGTCCAAAAAATGGTGGAAAGGTGAATGCAAAAAGGGAATCAAAGCGGGCTCGTGAGAGCCCAAATGGGGTGGCTATTTCTTGGCCAACGACTCGTCGTCCTTGTTGCCAATTTCAAAGCTGTTGATGTAGCCAATCGGATCTTTCGCGTCGTACTTGTTCCCGTCGATGAACTCAGTTGTGACGGCGCGGTAGCCGTCGTAGTCTGGGGCTGGGATCTCGTTCGGATCGAGTTTGCCTTCGCTAATCAACAGCTCAGCAGCCTGGCGATAGATCTCTGGCTTGTAGATCTTCTTGGCGGTTTCGGCGTACCAGCTGGCTGGTTTGGATTCCGTGATTTGTCCCCAGCGTCGCATCTGAGTCAGGAACCAAATCGCATCGCTGTAGTGCGGGTAGCTGGCTTCGTGCTTGAAGAACACGTTGAAGTCAGGCATTTCGCGAACGTCGGTGGATTGGAAGACGAACGTGCCCATCATCGAGTTGCCGATCACTTCCTTCTCTGCACCGACATAGTCTTTGCGGCTGAGGATCTCGACGGCTTCTTCGCGATTGACCAGTTTGCCGGAGTCATCGGTTGCATCCAACCATTTACCAGCTCGGATCAGAGCCTTGATCACGGCCAAGTGAGTTTGTGGATGCTTCTCCGCCCATTCTTCGGTGACACCGAAGACCTTTTCAGGGTTGTTCTTCCAGATGTCGTAGTTGGTGGTGACGGGAACACCGATGCCGGTCACGACCGCTTTTTGATTCCATGGTTCGCCAACGCAGTAACCTTTGACGATGTCAGCTTCCAAGTTCTGTGGCATTTGCGGGGGTGGAACCGTCGACAATTTGACTTGCGCGTCGGTGAAGCCCTTGATGTCAGACTCGGTGTACATGCCCGGGTGGATTCCCGAAGCGGCCAACCAATAACGGATCTCGTAGTTGTGAGTGCTGACCGGGAACACCATGCCCATTGGGAACGGTTCGCCCGCGTCTTGCAGGTAGTCGTCAACGATCGGTTTTAGGCTGGCGGCACTGATGGGATGTTTGGGGGTGGGGCTCTTTAGGTCAGGATCGTTCTCCTGCATCTGTGCCCAGACTTCATTGCTGACCGTGATGCCGTTGCCGTTGTAGTCCAGGCTGTACGCGGTCACGATTGGCGACTGGGTGCCAACACCGATCGTTGCACCGATGGGCTGGCCGGCCAACATGTGTGCGCCGTCGAGTTGCCCGTTGATGACATTGTCGAGCAGGATCTTCCAGTTCGATTGTGTTTCGAGTGTGACGTTGAGACCTTCGTCGTCGAAGTAGCCCATCTCTTTGGCGATCACCAAGGGGGCACAGTCGGTCAGTTTGATGAAGCCGAATGTGAGGTCCGATTTTTCCAAGTCCAACATTGCGGCGGACTCGGTTGGATCGACGTCGACTTCAATCTTGCTGATATCAACCTTTGCTGCGGCGGCTTCGAGATCCTCCAGTGAGACGCCGGAGTCAGAACAACCGGTGAAGACACTGGCGAGAGCGATACAACCGAGCAACGCGAATTTGTTTGTGGCTGTGATCGCTTTCTTCCATGCGGATCCGGCGGTCTTTTTCGAATTTGCCGTTTGGCGCGTTCCCGCTGATTCGCTCCGCGAAGTGACTTCTGATTCGGTGGAGATGAGCGGTACGCTCTGTGATTCGAGGCAGAAGCCGGGAACGCGAAAAAGCATTGGAAAACTGTCCGACGAGAAGAGTGCTGAAACCGAGAGCAATAAAGTGGCATCAGTGATACAGGTTTGAGGAGTCGCAAGCGTCATGCCGGATGCAGGGGCGCGAAGTGCGCTACCGGTGTTTGTGGTGGGTAAGGGCACCTAGTGGTATCCCAATGAGTGATTCATGCGCAAAACGACTTCTTCGGCCGATTGAAAAATCATTGGCAGCATCGGCTCTGCTTAAGTCTTCAGCAGATCGAAAGCGACTCTGCACGCGAATTGGGCAGGTGCTTAGAGACGTGTTTCGGACCAGAATCTGTCCGCAGTAGCACGGGGGAGAATGCCTATTCTTAAACAGACTTTTCGAGTGCGAAGCTCTCTCTTACCCCGTCATTTTGCCGCAAATGGTCGCGGAGTGGTCGTGTGAAAACGTCACCGCAAACCGTTGCGAGCAAAGCAAATCCGCTGCTGATTGAGTTGGGGGACTTTGATCATTGCAACGTCTGAGTGCGGTTGGTGGGGACACATATTGCAACCCTTTGCACTTGCGGATTCAGCATCACTTTGAATGCGCCGATAGCCAAAACGGGTCGCTATGAAGACTTGGATGTTGAGTTCGTTTCATCTCCGATTCATTGGACTTCCTTTATCTCAGGCGGAAGGAAACAAGGCGATCCAAATCGATCCGGATGATTCGAATTCACAGTCCACTCCATGAAGGAGGCACAACGCCATGTCCCAACGCAACTGGAAACGCCGCTTGCTCAGTGCGATCGCGATCGCAACAGCAGCCATTTCCACTCACGCTCACGCTCAAGACACTTCCGGTCTCGAACCGGTCGAGGTCCTCGTATTTCAACAGGACTCGGGGGCTCTCACGGAACCTGGTCCTTCGCCGACTTCTTCGACGGAAGAGCCCGCTGCTTCCTCGATTGTTGATTCGCAGTCACCAATCGCGGAACCAGTCGTGGACACGTCCACGTACTCGGACCCATACGCTTCGTACTCCGCACCCTGCACCTGCTGTGCAAACGGTTGCTGCACGAAGAAGAAGAAAGAAGCTGCGATGGCAAAGATGAAAGGTGCCTATCAAGGCGTCTTTTATGCCAACGACTTCAGCTACCTCGATGACCCTTGCTACGACGGCCCATCGTTCTTCGGCGACTCGCTGAAGGGAATGTTCAACGGCACATTGGACGTGGGTGGCGAAGCACGCGTTCGCTATCACAACGAAAATAACCACCGCGGATTGGGCATCACCGGCAACGATGATAACTTTTGGTTGACTCGTTACCGCATGTTTGCCAACTGGCGTTTGTCAGACAATCTTCGGTTCTACGGCGAGTACTTGTACGCGGACTCGGGCGGGGAGTTGTTCAACAACCGTCCAATCGAAGAGAACCGCGGCGAAGCACAAAACTTGTTCTTGGAAGCACAGTTGACGGACAACCTGTCTGTTCGCGGTGGTCGCCAAGAGTTGTTGTTGGGGGCTCAGCGTTTGATCTCGCCTTTGGATTGGGCCAACACTCGTCGTACCTTTGATGGTGTGCGTGCGACCTACGCAAACAAAGACGGTTCGATCGATGCGTTCTACACCCACCCCGTGAAACGCACCGCTGCCTACGAAGACAAGTGGGATGCCACAAACCAAGACGTTCAGTTCTTTGGCGCGTACATGACCCGCAAAGACACTTGGTTGGGGCAGTGGGAAAACTACTACCTCGGCCTTAACAACGACACCACCAATTTCGATTACCACACAATCGGTAGCCGTATCGTTGGCAAGACTGACTCGAATTGGTTGTACGAGTACGAAGGCGGAACACAATTCGGAACCAACAGCGATGGGACCGACCACAGTGCCGGGTTCTTCACTGGTGGTTTGGGACGTCAAGTCGCGATGACCAGTGATTGGAAACCAACGCTTTGGTTCTGGTACGACTACGCTTCGGGTGGAGATGACGATCTTCGCGGTGGCGATGGCTTCGACCACATGTTCCCGTTGGCTCACAAGTATCTGGGCTTCATGGATTTGTTTGGGCGTCGAAACATTCATGACATCAACGCTCAGTTCATCACGCCGTTCTTCGGCGAGAAGGTCAAGTTGGTGCTCTGGTACCACTACTTCATGTTGGACGAGAAAACCACTCCGTTTAACGTCGTGATGAATCCAAGCAATCCTGGCAACGCTGCGGGCGATCGTGAACTCGGGCACGAAATTGATGTCTTGTTCCAGATCGCGCTCAACCCACGCAACAGTGCTTTGATCGGCTACTCGCACTTCAATTCGGGCAAGTACTACAGCACCACCGCCGGTGTGCAGGACTTGGACGCCGACTTCTTCTACTTCCAGTATCAAATGCGATTCTAGGTCGCGACTTCGGAAGCCAAGAAAGCAATTCGATCGCCCGGTGTGTCTCACATCGGGCGATCTTTTTATGCGCGATGATGTTCCGGTTGTCGCGCCGGATTGCGACGTCGATTCGATTCAGGAACACGGGGTTCTGTCTTGGTTGGGAACTTTCCTGCAACCCGCATCGAGCGTTAACAAGAACGTCACACTCGGTTGATACTCTTCGCTCGAAATCAATTTCAAGCAACGGTCGACCAACGCTGGATTCCACACCGGTGACTCAACGCAGGATCTGTTTGAGTCGTGGTCGGACGTTCCCATCCCTTCCAAGCCAAGGACGCTGGCATGCAGAGGCCCGCCCCGACGTCGGTCCGGACCCTCTTGGTAAGCGATGTGCATCTCGGATCGAAGCATTCGCGTGCCGAAGAGTTTCTGGTGTTTCTGCGTGAGTTCCAGCCCGAGTCGTTGTACTTGGTTGGGGACTTCATCGATGGCTGGAAGATCAACACGGGTTGGCACTGGTCGAGTGTTTGCGACGAGATCATTGCTCATCTGATTAGCCTGGCTCGACGCGGCACAAAGATTCATTACGTCGCCGGCAACCATGACGCATTCCTACGCAACCCGGCTTTTCGGGCAGGGTGTTTGGCGACGTTGCCACGATTTGAAGTCGGCAATGAGTTCGTTTTGGAGACCGAAGCGGGCTGGAAGTTCCTGATCACGCACGGTGATCTTTTCGATTGCGTCGAGAGCAACGTTCCTTGGTTGTCCAAGGGAACGACAGCGGTCTATGACGCGTGCTTGAGCATGAACCGTTTGTTCCATCGAGCATGGCAGCCGAGCGATCGCAATCCCTATGGGGTTTGCTCGGTTCTCAAAGACCGAGTCAAGCGTTGGATTCGCTTCGTCAGCGATTTCGAAAGTCGCATTCTGGATCACGCGAAACAACGCGAATGCAATGGAGTCATCTGCGGTCACATCCACACGCCTGACATCGTGAGCAGCGATTCGATGTGGTACTGCAACACGGGCGATTGGGTCGAGAACTGCACCGGGCTGGTGGAACGCCACGATGGTCAACTGCACTTGGTCCGACGCTACGACGAGGATTTGTTCCTCCGCCTGCCTGCACATAAAGAAGCCATTCGTCGGTGTTTCGATGACAGCGAAACGGCCGACGTCGAAGCAAACGAACTCGTTTCGGTCAACGGCGAAACGGCATCGCACGGTTACGCCGCTTGACGCATTGAATCACTCAGTATTTCTCAATCAATCGAAAGACAACTCCGCATGGTCGCAAATTGGCTCGGCAACAAGTGCTTCAAAGTCGTTCACCAAAAGAACCTGGTCTACAACACTTGTTGGGAAGATCCTCGGATTGACCGGCAAGCTCTTTCGCTGGGATCGGACGATTCTGTTCTGGTGATCACCTCCGCCGGTTGCAATGCGTTGGACTATGCACTGCAGGCCCCCAAGTCCGTTCACGCGGTGGACATGAACCCGCTGCAAAACGCGTTGTTGGAACTGAAGTGCGCCTCCATTCGCACGCTGAAATTCCAAGACTTCTTCGACGTGTTTGGTCGCGGTTACCATTCCGATTGGCAATCGCTCTACCACAATCATGTTCGTGGTTCGTTGACGCCGGACGCACGTGCGATTTGGGACCGACGTTTGGACTTCTTTGATGGAACGTCTCGTCGGAAGAGTTTTTACTTTCGCGGCACATCGGGATTGTTCGCTTGGTTGGTCAACGGCTACCTGAAACGTCCCGCCGGTTTGAAGGAAGCGATCTCGGAGTTGCTGCAAGCGGAATCGGTGGATCAACAGCGAGAGATCTATCAGGAACGCGACATCAATCGGTTGCTCTGGAGCAAACCGCTTCGTTGGGCGTTGCGTCGTGACACAACGCTGGCGATGCTCGGTGTCCCCCGCAGTCAACGCAACCAGCTCGATCAATGCTATCCCGGTGGTATCGGTGGATTTATCCAAGACCGGATCGAAGCGGTGTTTAAAACGCTGCCGCTTCGTGACAACTACTTTTGGCGAGTCTACCTGACGGGGAGCTACACGCCTGAGTGCTGCCCGGAATATCTCAAAGAGGCGAACTTTGAAACGCTGAAAGGTGGTTTGGTCGATCGCGTTCACACGCACACCAACACGGTCGAAGGCTTCTTGACCGGCCATAATCAGCCCATCTCGCGATTTGTGTTGCTTGATCACATGGATTGGTTGTACGACCGCTATCCCGAGTTGTTGGCATCGGAGTGGCAAAGCATTCTGAATCGTGCCACCTCCGACGCTCGCGTTTTGTGGCGAAGTGCGGCGTTGGCGGTCGACTTTGTCAATCCTTTGATGTTGCAGCATGAAGGCAGCCAAGTTCAATTGGGCGATCTGCTTCATTACCATGAGGAATTGGCGACATCCCTGCACGCTCGCGACCGGGTTCACACCTATGGCAGCTTCTACATCGCTGATTTATTCGGACGCCCCTCCGGTGAAGTCAGCACGACGCCCGCGTCCGCTGGAGTCGCAGCATGAGTGAGGCCATCAAACCCACTTCCCGTTTTGACGATCTCAAAGTCCTTTGGCACTTGTTGGTCCGTCCCGTTCGCGGTGACACTCACGGCGAGCGATTGGAAAGTTTTTACGAAGGCCAGGCGTCGCACTATGATTCGTTTCGTGCGAGGCTTCTGCACGGGCGGTCAGAATTAATGTCGTGGGTGGACTTCCCTGAGGACGGTGTTTGGGTCGATTTCGGTGCGGGTACCGGACACAACTTGTTCTCCGTGGAAGAACAGTCGAAGGCCCTTTCCGAGGTTCACCTAGTCGACCTTTCGCAATCACTTTTGAAGGTCGCCTCGGAGCGGATTGAGGAGCGTGAACTCAAAAATGTGACGCTGCATCATGCGGATGCGACCAAGTTTGAACTGCCTGAAAATAGCGTGGACGTCGTCACGTATTCGTATTCGTTGACGATGATTCCGGATTGGTTCGAGAGCGTTTTGATTGCTCGGCGAATCCTCAAGCCGGGCGGAATCATCGCCGTGACCGACTTTCACGTCTCACGCAAACATGCCGCGGCAACGAGTCGCCAACATGGTTGGCTGCGGCGGACATTTTGGTCGCTTTGGTTTGCGTCGGACAATGTCTACTTGTCCAGCGATCATCTTGCGATGCTCAGCCGCCAATTCGAGACCGAACGTTGCGACGAGCGGTTGGGAAGCGTTCCCTACATGCCGCTCATCAAGGCACCGTATTACTTGTTCCTCGGTCGGAAGCCAACCAGTTGAGGAGCGATAGTACTTCGTTCGCTCACCAAGCCTTGGACCAACTCGCGATGACGGAGTAGTCCGTTTCGAGTTGGATGCCGTCGAGGTCTTGTGCGATGGTGGGAACGATTTCAAAGTTGAGGTAGTGCTCGTGAGCCATCAACTGGGTGCCGATTCCGAGGTTGTACCAGTAACCGCCTCGGAATTCTTCGACGTTGGTTGAGATCACCAAATTGTCGGCTGAAGAGTCGGATCCTTCGTAATCGGTACGCCAAAGATGCTCACCGCGGAGCGAGACTGACCAGTTGTCTGTCAGCAGAACGCTGGTCCATGAGTTCAGACGAAACTCATCGCTGACGCTGTACCCACGGTAGTAGAGACCGATGTTGATCTAAAGCTCAGGTGCATTCTAAATGTTTTAGTGGTCTGTCACGACTTGTTTGTAGGGTAGTGGACGAGGCCACGAGTCCTGAACTGGCGTCAAATCCAAGGCCTCGTGGCCTCGTCCACTACGATCAACCCAAACTTTCAGCTGTGATAGACCACTAGGACCTCGGAGACTGACTTAAATCGGGAGGTTAAGAGTAAGCAAACGCTTTGGTCCATTTGATCTGCAGAACCGGCGTCTGCCGTCGTGCTTGATCATCAATCGGTTCTTGAAACAAAACCGTGAGCATCACTTGGTGATTGGGAAGCGGGCGTTGTGTTGTTGCAGTGTCCGCTGCAATTCACGTCGCAACTGCGATGTGAGCTCCGCTTGCTGGGTAGATAAATCCTTCTGTTCGCCGATGTCGCTGGAAAGATCGTAGAGCTCCACTCGATTGTCCTCCGCGAATTGCAACAGCTTGTACCGGCCACGTCGAATTGCTGACTGCGGG
The DNA here is from genome assembly GCF_000338295.1 of Rhodopirellula europaea 6C. Lineage (GTDB taxonomy): Bacteria > Planctomycetota > Planctomycetia > Pirellulales > Pirellulaceae > Rhodopirellula > Rhodopirellula europaea. The sequence continues at coordinate 41,052 of NZ_ANMO01000266.1, read as the reverse complement.
CGAGTCCGGCTGGTAGCAAAATCATCGATGCCGATCGAGTCCGGTGCTTTGGCAAACCCTTTCTCGGGATGGTAGTACGGAAAATGCCAAATCAGGGGACGTGGTTCGCCGGTCGACGTGGACTTGCCACGCAACGAGTCAGCAAAGCTTTCTCCATCACACTTCGGTGGATTACCGCCCGCCCAGTCGACCATTGTGGGTAGCAAGTCGTACCCGATCACCGGACGTTTAATTTCAGTTTGTGGTTGGACAACATCCGGCCAGCGAACGATCATCGGCACACGAATGCCACCTTCGTACAGGTTCCATTTGGAACCTCGCAGCGGTGCGTTGGCGGTGTACTCCGGATGACCACCGTTGTCGGAACAGAAAACCACGATGGTCCGATCGGCTTGTCCGGATTCCTCCAGTGAATCAAGGATTTGGCCAACGTGATGGTCGAACGTTTCCAAGAAGGCGGCGTATTCGATCCGGTTCTTTCGCTTCTTCGAATCGGAGGGAACCCGAGCATCATACTTTTCTCGCAGCCATTGGCACGGCGTTCGGACTGGCGTGTGGACATAAAACGAAGACGCCATCGCGAAGTACGGACGGTCGTGTTCCTGTCGAAGAAAGTCGCCGACACGCTGAACCATGGAATCAGACGCGAATTTTCCAACCTCGGTGATCGTTTCGATGGGTGAATGTTGCCAATCGTAAGGATGCGCTCCGTAGTCTTCCTCGGCGATCTCGAACCCTTGCTTCACCGGGCCGTGTGTGGGGCTCCATCCCAAATAACGTTCATGGTGAGAGCTGACATGCCACTTGCCAAAGAACGCGGTTTGATAACCCTCGTCTTTCAAGCACTCAGCGATGGTTCGCTCTTTGAGCGGTAGGTTCAGTGTCAACGGAGGTGCTGACATCGGCGTTGGGAAGTCGATCTTCTGCCGTCCCGGTTCGTTCTTGGTGACAAATTCGAACTGCAGTCGAGCGGGTGTCTTGCCGGTCAGAATCGATGCCCGTGAGGCGGAACAAATGGGGGCGGGCGAATACGCTTGAGTGAAGCGAGCACCCTCGGATGCCAACCGATCCAAATGAGGTGTGTCATGCCACGGGTGCCCGTAGCAGCCAAGGTCCGACCACGCCAAGTCATCCGCCAGAATGAACAAGATGTTCGGGCTATCCTCGTCGTCGGCCACCGCGAATGGCGAGCTTGATGCAATGAGACAACCAAAGACAGCGACAGCCTTTGCGAGGAAGGATGGCTTGGACATTGCGTTGGATGGTGGGGAAGGTGCGTCGAAACGCGGCGGGAACACGGTGTCGCTATTGAAGGATGAACACCTGTGAAGCGACGGGGAGAGATGTTTTTTGTCTTCTTGGTCGCTAGAGTCGCTAGCATCTTGGGTGGATGCCCTGGTGTCAAATACACTGTGCCTCCCCTCAGTCCCGCCTTCCAGATCGAACCCCGCCCCAGCCAACATGCCAGCGCCCAACCTTGCCGCGGTTTCTCGCCTCGTTTTCCTGTCACTGACTGTTTTCTTCGCCACCAAAGCTTCGCGTGCCGCTGAATCGGCCCCGCCAAACATTGTGGTGATCCTGGCCGACGATATGGGCTACGGTGACATGGGATGCATGGGCAGCCAAACTTTACAAACGCCAAACCTGGATCGATTGGCCGAGTCCGGCGTGTTGTGCTCGCAGGCCTACGTGGCCAGTGCGGTGTGTTCGCCTTCAAGAGCAGGGTTGCTGACCGGCCGTGATCCTCGGCGGTTTGGCTACGAAGGCAACCTGAATGCATCGGACGAACGCTACGCGACTCGGCCCGAGTTGTTGGGATTGCCGGTCAGCGAGAAAACGCTGGGCGACCATCTCGGCGCGGCCGGTTATGCGACCGCTTTGATTGGCAAGTGGCACTTGGGGATGGGCGAGATGCATCATCCCAATCGTCGAGGCTTCGATCACTTCTGTGGGATGCTTACCGGCAGTCATCACTACTTTCCGACGACGATGAATCACGTCATCGAACGGAACGGGCAACGTGTGGAAGATTTTTCCAACGAATACCTGACGGACTTCTTCACCGACGAAGGTTTGCGATTCATCGATCAGCACGAAGCCGCGAAACCGGATCAGCCCTGGTTTGTGTTTTACTCGTACAACGCGCCGCACACGCCGATGCACGCCACGGAAGCCGACTTGGCTCGCTTCGCAAACATTCAAAACAAGAAACGCCGGACCTACGCGGCGATGATGTTCGCGCTTGATCGCGGCGTCGGTCGAATTCGCAAGCACTTGGAAGAAACCGGGCAGTGGAAAAACACGTTGTTGGTTTTCTTTTCCGACAACGGCGGTGCGACCAACAACGGCAGTTGGAATGGGCCACTTCGAGGTGTGAAAGGATCCATGCGAGAAGGCGGGATTCGCGTGCCCATGATTTGGACTTGGCCGGCCAAGTTTCCAGCTGGCAAACGCTACGACGGCGTGATCAGTTCGCTGGACTTGCTGCCGACGTTTTGTTCCGCGGCTGGCGCTCAGCCGTTGGCACTTGCTGAACCCATGTCTCACGAAGACGCGTCCAATCGCAAACGCATGAACCGTTTGGCTGGCACACACGACGGAATTGAAATGACGCCTCATTTGGTTGATGGCAGCGAACCGCCCAGTCGGCGATTGTATTGGCGATTGCAAGGTCAAGCAGCGATCTTGGATGGTACTGACAAGCTTCTACGTCCCTCGCATCGCCCGGCTGAGTTGTTTGAGGTTTCCACCGACGTCTCCGAAAGCCATGACTTGTCGGCACAGAACCCCGACCGCTTTCGCGAACTGTATGGCGAACTGGGAGCGTGGGAATCCATGCTGACAACGGTTCCGTTGTGGGGATCTTCGCCGTATTGGTCAGGGCAATCCGCGAAACACTATGACGCTTGGGAACCACGGCCCGAACCAGAAACGACGTCAGTCAAGGAGACCCCATGACCTCTGAATCAAACTCCAAATCGAAAGAAGCCATCAATCCAAGCGACCCTGAATCCTTGCGAGCGATCGCGGGCAAGCTCGGTATCCATACCGCGAAACGACATCTGTTTTTGTGTGCGGATCAGACCAAGCCCAAGTGCTGCGACAAGGAAGCCAGTTTGGAGTCGTGGAACTACCTCAAGCGACGGCTCAAAGAACTTGGTCTGGTTGGGACTGACGCCAGTGTCATTCGCACCAAAGCCAACTGTTTGCAGGTTTGTGCGGCCGGCCCGATCGCGGTTGTCTATCCCGATGGCGTTTGGTATCGCGACTGCACTCCGGAGGTGCTCGAACGCATCATCCAAGAACATCTGATTGGTGGTGAAGTCGTGGAAGAACACTGCTTCACTCGCAACGAGTTGAATCGCTGAATTGACTGCCTTGATTTTCACTTGATCACAATTTCTCCCAGGACGTTTGCATGAGTCGGACAACACGAGCGAACATCGTTTTTTCATTGGTGCTGGTAATGGCCGTTTGGTCGGTGCCAACCAGAGCGGCGGATCCCGAACCAGTGGACCTGGTTGTCTACGGCGGCACCTCGGCCGGAATCGCCGCTGCGGTTCAGGCTCATCGGATGGGCAAGACGGTGATCGTGATCGAACCCAGTCAACGTATCGGTGGTCTGACCACGGGCGGATTGGGGCAAACCGACATCGGGAACAAGGCGGCCATTGGAGGGATCGCTCGCGAGTTCTACGAAGACGTCGCGGAATACTACCAAGAACCCGCGGCATGGAAGTTTCAACGATCGTATGAGTATCGTGGCGGAGGTCAATCGAAAACCGCGGCGGGGGAAGCTGCGATGTGGACGTTTGAACCCAGCGCGGCGTTGTCGATCTACGAAGATTGGATTGAACGAGACGGCATCCGAGTCGACTACGGCAAACGTCTCGATCGGTCCGCAGTGATGATGACTCGTAGCCTGCCGGCTCGGATCATCGCGATTCGAATGGAGTCGGGTGAAACCTATCGGGCCCGCATGTTTATCGACGCGACTTACGAAGGCGACCTGATGGCCGCCGCGGGTGTCAGCTACACAGTGGGACGAGAGGCGAACTCGCAATACGGCGAAACGCTCAATGGTGTGCAGACCAAGATGGCGATTCATCACCAGCTTCGAAAAGGCATTGATCCGTATGTCGTTCCCGGCGATGCCAGCAGCGGGTTGCTTCCGCACATCGATCCAGAAGGACCGGGTGAAGAAGGCGGTGCTGACCACCGGGTGCAGGCCTACTGCTTTCGGATGTGCTTGACCGATCATCCTCAGAATCGAATCCCGTTCGAAAAACCGGATGGATATCAGCCGCTGTGGTACGAGTTGATGCTTCGCAACTACGAAGCGGGTGAAGACGCGGCTCCGTGGATCAATTCTTCCATGCCCAACCGCAAGACCGACACGAACAATCGATTGGGCTTCTCAACGGACTTCATCGGCCAAAACTACGACTATCCGGAAGCCAGCTACGAAGAGCGTGAAAAGATCGTCGCGGAACATCTCTTGTATCAACAAGGTTTGATGTGGACGTTGGCCAATCACCCTCGCGTTCCCGAAAACGTTCGCAGGCAAGTTTCGCGTTGGGGAATGTGCAAGGACGAATTTGTTGAGGGCAATGGCTGGCAAGACCAACTCTACATTCGCGAAGCGCGACGGATGGTCGGTGAGTATGTGATGACACAGAAGAACTGCCAGGGGGTGCCGGTCGAAGACTCGATCGGATTGGCGGCGTACACAATGGATTCGCACAACCAGCAACGTTACGTCGACGAAAACGGACACGTGCGAAACGAAGGCGATGTTCAGGTCGGTGGTTTTCCGCCATACGGAATCAGTTATCGTTCGTTGGTTCCTAAGCGGCGTGAGGTTTCCAATTTGTTGGTGCCGGTTTGTTTATCGGCCACGCACATCGCGTTTGGTTCGATCCGGATGGAACCCGTGTTCATGGTGCTTGGTCAAACAACCGCCACCGCGGCGGCGATTGCGATCGACGACCAAGTCGCGGTTCAAAATGTTGACTATGAACGATTGGCGAATCGTTTGCTGGAAGACAAACAAGTGCTGGCATACACCGGCCCAGAAGCTAAACCTGGGATTGATCCGAAAACACTTGATGGCATCGTCGTCGACAACTCTCAAGCCAAGACGGAAGGTGCTTGGATGGTCAGCAACTCATCGGGGCAACGCGTCGGGATGAATTACTTGCACGATAGTGACGCCAGCAAAGGCGAATGCGTTGTGGTCTATCAAGCCAAATTGAAACGACCGGGACGCTACCAGGTGAACTTGATGTGGCCGGTGCACCCCAACCGCGCCAGCAACACGTTGGTGGCAGTCACGGACGCATCGGGAAAGCAGCACGAGATTCGCGTGAATCAACGCGATTCAAAATCCGGTGGTCGAGCGAAACTAGGTGAGTTTGAATGCGATGCATCCGCGGTCGTCGAGATCAGAAACGACGATTCAGATGGCTACGTCATCGCGGATGCGGTGCAGTTCATTCCGGTCGCCGGTGCCAGCGAATGAGGTCGGCGAATTTCTTCGGCCTGAACAACTTCTTCGGCACGAACGCTGAAGCTGAGGTTGAAGCTTCGTAGACCGATCCGAGCGGGCGTCTACTTCACGCTTTCGAGTTCGACGATGAAGTGCAGAATCGCGTGGGCGGGGATGGATCCAGGCGAGCCACGTTCGCCGTATCCAAGATAGGATGGCACCCACAGTTCGATCATCCCGCCTTCGCCGATGAGTTGCATCCCTTCCGTCCATCCAGCGATGACGCCGTCCAGGGGAAAGGTGGTTGCTTCACCGCGGTCATAGGAATTGTCGAAGACTTTGCCGTTGTTGAGCCAGCCTCGGTAGTGGACCGAAACGGTGTCAAAGGCAGTCGGTTTTTTGCCGTCCGATTTTCGAAGGATCCGATATTTCAGACCGGAGCTGGTTTCGGTGAACTCCAGGGACGCGTCCGAGTCCATGGGGCCCGTGCCAGCTTGTAATTCAGGCCGGTCGACAAACGAAACAAAGTTTGGTTTCGGCGGCTGGGCTTCTGGGAAATCGGGGATCGTTGGTTCAGATACGATCGGCGGGGCGGATGGTGCCGTGGAGCGGCACGCGGGAACGACGATCAGCATGCCCAACAGGCACACTGGCAACCAAGTCTTCATTTCCACTTTCACGCTCCGGTCTTGCATCCTGCATTCCTCCGACACGACCGCCGGAAATGTACTTTGCTTTCATATTTCGATCCGACGGTAGCGAAATCGGGTGGTTCTCGAAAGTCCGATCTTTTCTGGGGTATCGCGTCGAATTTGCGAGAACGCAGGCGAATCTGGTTGTTCGTTCCAGGCTTGAATTACAGGTCGTATGTCGATGGGCGGTGCCGTTGAAGTCACGACCGCGTAAACTCAAAGGGCAATCAACCGAACGAGCCAAAGAGTGAGGGATTCAACTGAGATGAAAGTCATTGTCGATTTATGTGTCGTCCCGATGGGCGTGGGAGTTTCGGTGGGTAAGTACGTTGCCGAGTGCCAGAAAGTATTGGAAGAAGCTGGCTTGGAACACCAACTTCACGCGTATGGCACGAACATCGAAGGTGAGTGGGACGAAGTGTTCGCGGCGATCAAGGTTTGCCACGAACGTGTGCACGCGATCGGTGCTCCACGCATCACGACCAACATCAAAGTCGGAACGCGTACCGATCGCGAGCAAAGCATGCAGGACAAGATCGATAGCGTGGTGGAGAAGAAGCTTTAGATCCTGGCAATAGGGCAGAGGAAATTGGAGGGACTATGTTGATTCCAAAATCCAAACCAACGCTCGAACTTCGGTCCGCGTTGATCGGTGAGGTCGGCTTGAGAGAGACGAATCGTGCGGAGTGTGGTCTCACAACAATATCGTTTCAAAGCCTTGAGTTCCCAAATCGGCACGTGTGGATTGACACTGACTTAGGGGGTGACATCTCGGTCGATCTGGAAGACTGGTCAATTGACGAAACGTGGGACAATGCCGTCGCCAGTTTCATTGCGTGCAATATCGAGTCCGCTTCCATGGTGACAGCGCGCTGGCTTCAAGGAGAGGATCTGGGGTCGTGCCGAAACACAAATGGTTTGCGCGAGTCTCGTAGGCCGGATCAAGGAACGAGGTGACGGAACTCCGGCGGCGAATCTTGTCGCGGTGACGGTGCTTGCTGGATTGCCGTGTGGGACCGGAGGGCTCGCGCCCTGCCGCTAACGAGGGTGGGGATTTGGTTGACCGAAGACTTGACGGGAGCGAGATTTTGTTAGCGGAGTGGCGCAAGCCGCCCGGTGCCGGTCTTCGCATTTTCAGTTGACGTACTAGGCGATCCGGGAAGGAAATGAGTTATCTGTTTACCAGGTAGAATACAAGCGGCACCGTACGGCTTGCTCCGGTAGCACCGAAGAGTGAGCAACGTGTCCGAACTGAACCGCTCATTTCACGAGGAGTTTGAGGTTGCAAGACGACCCAATTGCATTCTTTTTGACTTGGACGTGCTATGGAACCTGGATGCCAGGCGATGATCGCGGCTGGACCAAGTGGCATCGCGGGGACCAGGTGCCGCAACCTCGGCTCGCGAATTGGTGTCGTGGCCAGATGATCGAATCGGCAGTCATTTTGTTACCAGAGCAGCGAACAATGATCGAATCCGTCGTTCGCGAACATTGCAAAAAGCGGTGTTGGTATTTGCACGCTGTCAATTGTCGAACCAACCATTGTCATGTTGTTGTGACGGCACCGAACTACGACGGTGAGAAGGTTCGAGATCAATTGAAGTCATGGGGCAAGCGGCGGATGAAAGAACGTGAGCGTCAGTTGGGTGTCGCTGAAGAATGCGTGCGTGATCGCTGGTGGACGCGGAAGGGAAGTGTGAGATATTTGTTTGATGAGGATTCGCTTGCGGCTGCGACAACGTACGCGTCGGAAGCTCAGGACGTAGGCGGTTCGAGTGCGAACTCGTTATGAGTCAGCAATGTGAGTCCGACGTCGGTTTGGTGGTTGCGTGCGGAACCGGAGGGCTTGCGCCCTGCCGCTAACAGAGTCAGACGCGAACCGCCGCGTATCCCACTCCGAACGTGAGTCCAAGGATCGTCATCAATTTAGTTCGGTGCGTTCAGCTGGATGGTGCGGAGTCGAAGGGCGTTGCCGATGACGGAGACGCTGCTGAAGCTCATCGCGGCGGCGGCGATCATGGGGCTGAGCAAGATTCCAAAGAATGGATACAGCAGACCGGCCGCGATGGGGATTCCCAAGGCGTTGTACGCGAACGCGAAAAATAGGTTTTGGCGGATGTTTCGCATCGTCTTTTGGCTGAGCTGTTTCGCGGCGACCACGCCTCGCAAGTCACCGCCGACCAATGTCACTCCAGCCGACTCCATCGCGACGCTGGTTCCGGTGCCCATTGCGATTCCGACATTGGATGCGGCCAGGGCCGGTGCGTCGTTGATGCCGTCACCACACATCGCAACCGTTTTGCCCTCTTGCTTGAGTTGCTGAACGAAGTCGTGTTTGGCTTCCGGTGACACGTTCGCTCGGAAGTCATCGATCCCAAGTTGTTGCGCCACGGCCTCGGCGGTGGATCGAGCGTCGCCGGTCAGCATCATGACTTGCAGACCCAGTGAGTGCAGGGCTTTGATCGCATCGGGCGTGCTCGGCTTGATCGGATCTTTGATGGCAATGATTGCGGCGAGCGAGCGATCGATAGCGACGTAAACCACCGTGGCTGCGTCCGCTTGGTACTGTTCCGCTTGATCGTGCACAGCGTCCAAGCCCGCCACATTCAGATCGGACAACCAATTGGGGTTGCCGATCGCAACCTGTTTGCCATCGACCTGAGCAACCACGCCTTTCCCGGTTGTGCTTTGAAAATCCTTTGCGACACGTTTTTGAGTGTCGACGGAGTCTGTGTATTCGACGATCGCTCGGCCGAGCGGATGTTCGCTGGATTGTTCGACCGCGGCGGCAATCGACAAGACATCGGATTCGCTCCAGTCGCCTTGCGATTCGATTGCGGTGACCGTGGGACGCCCCTTGGTGAGGGTTCCCGTTTTGTCGACGACGACAGTATCGACCTTTTCCATGATCTCCAGGATTTCCGCATCGCGAATCAAGACGCCTTCTTTGGCACCCCGTCCCACGCCCACCATGACTGACATGGGAGTTGCTAGCCCCAGTGCACACGGGCAGGCGATAATCAAAACGGCGATCGCGGATACGAAGGCGTAGGCCAGCGAAGGTTCGGGGCCAAGGATTGACCACGCGATGAACGCGAGAATGGAACTGAGGATGACGGCTGGCACAAAGTACTGGGCCACTTGATCGACGAGTTTTTGAATTGGGGCTTGGCTGCGTTGAGCGTCGGCGACCATTTGCACGATCCGGTGCAGGACCGTGTCGCTGCCCACTTGTGTGGCTGTCATCTCCAGCGAACCCGATTGATTGAGCGTTCCTCCGGTGAGCGTGTCGCCTTCGTTCTTTTCAACCGGGACTGGTTCGCCCGTCAGCATTGATTCGTCAACCCGCGAGGATCCGCTGGTGACTTCGCCGTCGACGGGGATCTTCTCGCCTGGTCGAATTCGCAAGCGGTCGCCCGATTGAATTTCGTCGAGGGAGACATCTCGTTCGTCGTCCCCATCGATTCGATGGGCGGTGTCAGGTGTGAGCTGCATCAGTTCGCGGATCGCACCGCCGGTTTGTTGGCGAGCTCGCAGTTCGAGGACTTGGCCGAGCAGCACCAACGTGATGATCACCGCGGCCGCTTCGAAGTACAGCGGTGGTCGGTCGGCTTCGTAGAAAGCAGCGGGGATCCAGTCGGGAAGCAGAATCGCGAGGGTGCTGAATCCGAACGCGGCCAATGATCCCAACGCGATCAAGGAGAACATGTTGAGGTTCCAAGATCGGAACGATTTGGCACCGCGGACCAGAAGGGGCCATCCGCACCAGAACACGACGGGAGTCGCGAGTGCGAATTGCAGCCAGCCGTTGATGCTGGGCGAGATCCAGCGATTGATGGGAAGGCCGATCATAGGCCCCATCGACAGGATTAACAGCGGAACCGAAAGTGCGACGCCGATCCAGAACCGGCGTTTCATATCGTTGTACTGGGCTTCGTCCCCCGAAGACGTCGGATCAACGAACTTGGGTTCCAAATCCATCCCGCAGATCGGGCAGTCTCCCGGGCCGATCTGTTCGATCTCCAGGTGCATTGGACAGGTGTAGACGGCTTCGGGATCGTCGGTCGTGCTGGTTTGCGACTTGCCGTGTGAACCGCCACCGCAGCAAGATGGTTTGGTTCCGCAGCAGTCCGACGATTTGGAATCAGCGTTTTTTGTCTTTCGAGATTCCAGAACACCATCGGGGTCAGCTTCAAACTTCTTCTGGCAGCCAGCACAGCAAAAGTAGAAGGTTCGGCCGTCGTGACGACTGGAGAGAGACTTGGCAGGGTCCACCGACATGCCGCAGACGGGGTCGATGGCTTGGATTTCGGTAGGATTCATTGCGTTGGCTTGGGAAGGAGGTATCCCTGCAGCTTACGCAATTCTCATTCCGACTGTTCTGTGGGCAGTTGGGCGACGGTCTTGGGTGACTATCGTACGGGTGTTGTTCGGCGACGGTCTTGGGTGACCATCGTGGGTGGACTAGCGGACGACGAGGGTGAGCCAGCCGTCTTGGGCGTCGATGCCGATGACCTTGGCGGAGCGGCCCGCGAGTGTAGGTAGCTGCAGCGTTGATGGAAGCGTCCATTCGCGATGAAGAAGCGTCATCGGGAACAGCTTGTCAAAGCCTTCTTCGATGTTGGCTTTGATGGCGGTTTGTGAAAGCGTCAAGCGACGGCCACCAGGGAATTTCAAATCGATGTCTTCGTCGCGAATCAGGATCATGCGTCCGTCTTCGGTGATCGCGGGACGATACACCGCGGAAACTTCCAATCGGCGATCCAGTTCCCGGTCACCTTGAGCAAAGCGATCGCCACGCAACCCGATTCGAAGGGTTTGGTCGCGAGCTTCGAAGTAGACCGGACGGAACCCGGAGAAGTCGACTTCGAAAGATTCTGCTGGTTCGTCGTCGGTCACATCCGTTTCCGCGGACGCGTCTTTGTCCGAAGGGATGCCGAACGAGCTGGTGAGGTCGCGCAGTTTTTCTGGCGTGAATGTTTCTCCGGCCAACAACTTCATCACGGTGTTGTTCAGGATACTTTCGTGCACCTGGATCGCGGCGCTGTAGCCACCGGGGTAGGTTCCCGATGAGGTCGCGGTTCGAACCATCGACAGAGATGGGCCTTCACCCGGGGCAGACAACCCGAACGGTCGCCGCATGGTCGCTCGCACATGCACTGTATCGGTGGTTGATCCGATCGTGCGAGTCGGTGCGGGGAGGTCCAGTCGACGCAACCATGGGCTCATCTTCGCATCGAGGTCTGGGAACGTGCGTGACGCCTCTTTATCGGTTTGTTGGCGAAAGCCTTCGAGCAAGCGATCTTGTAGCTTTCTGCGAGAGATCGCTTCGGCTTGCGGTTTCATCTCGGCCGCTTTCTTCGAAGCGATTTTGCGAACGAGTTTGAGCGGGTGATTGATTTGATTGATCTGCGTCGAAAGGCTGGCTGTTGCGATTGGCTCGCCAGCAAAGACTCGCTTTTCGGTGATGACCAATTGTCGAGCCGCGTAGACTTGACCGAAGCCGGATGATCGTAGAGTGACCGGCCCGTTGTAGCCTTTCGTTGATGTCGAAAATTGTCCGTCGAGTCGAATGAGCAAACGGATGTTTCCCTCGGACGGTAGCAACGAACCAGTAACGTTTCCGACGACTCGGGCGTCGCCAATGATGCGGGTGCCGAGCAAGCAATCATTGACTCGTTCAGGATTGTTGACCGGACGGGTGATGGCGTCACTGATCACGCGACCGTCGACGAAGGCACGCAGATTGGGTGATGAGTAACGTCCGGTGATGCGAGCAACCAAATCGCTGGCTTGGTTGGCTGCGGCCAGAGTTTCGACGATCGATTCGATTTGGGCGACTTCTTCGCCGAACAAATCGGCCAGCGTTCGCGGCATGGATTCGGTTTGTTCGTCAGCGTTTTCTTCAGACGAAAGGATGCCGGCAAGTGTTTCAAGTTGCCGCTCGATCACGGCGAGCCCGCGTTCGGGATTGCCATAGCGGAGTGCAGCTAAGTAGCGGTCGAGTGACTCACGCAGTGCGACCAATCGTGAAAGCTCGAGGCCTTCCTCGGGGCCGCTGAGGCGTTGAGAAAGCTCGACCGCAGCGTTGCCTCGTTTCGCGACGGACTCATTGCCTTCGATCGCGGATTGAAGCGGGGCGAAGTCCAGAAATCTCATCCAGGCATCGTGGTTGGAAGGATCTGTCACTCGCTGAAAAAAAGCGTCCGCCGCGTTCATCGCCGCCACCACATCGGCTTCGGTTTGTTCTTGCGATGGCAGTCGATTCGCATCCAACTCGGACTTGGATTGCTCGATCAATTGTAGCCACTGAGTCGTTTCATCCGCGGTCACGAGAGCCTGGTTCACGCAAGCCGATGCACCCGCGAAGGCGATCGCGAAGACGAAACGAAGGGAGCCGCGAAAAACAGAGGAAGGCATGGAGCACGCTGGCGAGAGAATATGCGGGTTGAGAGGAGTGGGTATTTTAGCCGGTGCTGGCGCCATGCAAGGCCCCGATTGGTATCGTGAATCGAACGGCTGTCGGGTTGGACCGCTGGGATAGGTTGGGGCGGGTGTCTGAATCGAAGCGATTGTGGTATTCGTTCCGATTGAACCGCTCACTTCCTCGCTGGAGAATACTTGGATGTCGTCTGACTCGGCCAATCGTGACCTTGCCCCGTTGATCGCCTTGATGGAAACCGAAGCACTCCAGCGTGGTGAGTTCACGCTGGCAAGCGGCAAAAAAGCGAACTACTACCTGGACTGCCGCCGCGTCACTTTGCACCCCAAGGGTGCCGGTTTGATTGGGCGAGCGATGCTGGACGTAGTGTTGGCGAACGCAAAGGAATCTGGTGTCATGCCCGCGGCCGTTGGTGGAATGGCGATTGGTGCCGATCCAATCACCGCATCGATCGTGACTTTGGCCGGTGGCGATGACGTGGATCTGAAAGGCTTTATGGTTCGCAAGGAACCCAAGGGGCACGGTATGGGGCAACAGGTCGAAGGTCCTGTCACACCCGGCCAAAAAGTTGTGATCGTAGAAGACGTGATCACCAGCGGCGGCAGTGCATTGAAAGCCGTGGAAGCGGTCGAAGCATTCGGACTGGAAGTCCAGTACGTGCTCGCGATCATCGACCGCTTGGCGGGAGGTGCCGAGGCATTCGCACAGAAAGGTCTCGAGCTGAAAACGCTGACGACCATTCGCGATTTCGGTTTGGAACCCTGATTAACCCTGAGGCGTGTCAATTTCGACGTGCACGATGATCAGGACATCTCCGGCGGCGAACGAATTCATCGGGCCGCTGCCGGCGGCAGGCGCCGGCGCCAGGTTGCCATTGATGGAAAGGACACGAGCACCGCTTTTGCGGATCCAACGATTGATTTGCCGCTCGAGTTCGGGCAATTCGGAATCCACACCTTTGAAGAGTTTGACTTGTTGCACGACAGTTTCCGGGGGCGGTTCCAAGGAGAACGAATGAGTTTCTTTGTTTCGTCGGTCGGTCGCATGGTGTTGGACGAGATGATGAGCCGACGGCGAGCATCGTAACAAATCCCGACCCGGTTTGGCATTTCTGCCTGATCAGTAGCCCGTTTCGAAAGCGGGCGGCAGTCGACGGCGATTGAATTAGACTGATGATTGGTTTGATTCACTCAACATGCCTCGTCGGAGAGTTGCTGATGCTCGTTTCTGGCACCGAACTCAAAATTTCGAATCTGTTCCATCGTCTCGCTGATGCGTTTACGCTTCGCTGGATGGCCGCAACTCCGGCGGCGTTGGCTGCAGTAACGGTCGCGATGACGGTCGGTGGACCATCCGTCTTATCTGCCGATGATTCGAATGCGATCGTGATCGAAAATGCCCAAACGGTTTTGGTCACCGATATCACATTGGCAGCACCGATTGCCGGACGAGTCATGTCGGTAGCGGTGACCGAGGGACAGGGAATTTCCAAAAGCGATGTGCTCGTTCAGTTGGACGATCGGCGGGCGAAGGCAGAACTGGCGGCAGCCGAATCGGCCGCGAAGGCGGCTGAATTGCGATCGACCAGCGATGTTGATCAGCGATATGCCGAGCGGACACGCGAGGTTCGGATGCGTGAGTTGGAGCAAAGCATCGACGCGAACAAACGCTATCAGAACAGCGTGACTGCGACAGAAATTGATCGATTGCAGTTGGTGATCGACCAAGCGGGGTTGTCGATTGAACAGGCTCGCAAGGAGTTGGAAGTCGCGGAGGCCCAAGCGGACGAGAAACTATCGTTGGTGGAAATGGCCAAGTTCAGGTTGTCTGAGTACCGCGTTGATTCACCGGTCGAAGGCAGTGTGGCCGAAACAATGGTCTCGGTGGGCGAGTGGGTCGAAGCCGGCGCACCATTGCTGCGTGTTGTTTCTTTGGACCCGATCCGAGTGAGCGGATTTGTCGACGGACGCGTGCACGGAAGCGAGCTGAAGGGGCGTCCTGTCGAATTTGAATGGACGCAGTCGATTGATGGTAAAGATCAAAGCATCGTGCTAGGCGGCGAGGTGACGTTTGTGTCGCTCGAAGTTCATCCGGTAAATGCGCAGGTCCGGATGTGGGCCACGCTTCGCAATCCCGACCAAACCGCGAGACCGGGAGTCCGCGGAACGATGCGAATTTTGCCAGCGGTTAGCAAAGCAAAATCGCCGGCTGAATGAGCCGGCGAAAGTGAGCGAGGTCTCGATGCAGGTGAGCTAAGTCGAGAAAAGATCGACGCATCATTGGTGTAAGACGAAGACTTTCACCACGCGAATTTTTTCACGAGTTGATTAAGGTGCTGGTGGGATCAACGCAGCGGGACCGACGTCCAAGTTGACTTCGGCAGCCAACAGCATTTTGTACAAGTCGACTTCGTTATCGATGTTGAGCTTGGTGAAGATGCTGCCGCGGTGCTTCGATGCGGTCTGAACGCTGATGCTGAGCTCTTGAGCGATGCCCTTCAGGGGCGATCCGCCCGCGAGAAGCAACATGACTTCTGTTTCGCGAGGCGAAATCTTTCGCAGCAAGTCCAGGGCTTCTTTGCGGACTTGGTGACGGAAGCGATCGCGACGATGCTTGCGGATCGCACTGTTGATCGCATGCAAGATTTCCTCGTGACGGAAACCCTTTTCGATGAAATCGAACACGCCTTGCTGGAATGCAGCTCGGCAGTTTTCAGCATCGCCGTGGCCGGTGACCAAGATGACCGGAATGGTCAGCTCGCGACGCGACATTTCGGCTTGCAATTCCAAACCGCTCAGGCGTGGCATTCGCAAGTCAGCGACGACACAACCGTGTGAGTCGGCGTGCAAAAGCTTGAGTAGGTCTTCGGCTTGATTGAAGGTTTCTGTTTTCAAGCCTTCTTGAGAGCACCAGCGTTGCAGCAAGTCCAATTCGGCTTGTTGGTCATCCACCAAGTAAACGACTGGTTCAGGACCAGCGTCTTCTTGCGACGATGCATTGGGGTCGAACAAATCGGAGTTCGGATTATCAAGAGCCGTCATGAGAGAACCGTCCAAAGAGAACGCACGCGTTGTGACCGCCAAATCCGAAGCTGTTGCTCATTGCCAAGTCGACTTTTTGTTCCCTAGGTTGGTTGGGAACGTAGTCAAGATCGCAACTTGGATCTGGTGTATCGAGATTAATTGTTGGGGCAATCACGTTATTTTGAATCGTTTGGCACAGAATGACCGCTTCGATCCCGCCACTCGCACCCAAGGAGTGTCCTAGAGCGCTTTTGGTGCTGCTGATTGCAACGTTTTGGGCATGGTCCCCTAAAACGGTATGGATCGCGCGAGTTTCTGCTTTATCACCCAAAGGTGTGCTCGTCCCGTGAGCATTAATATAATCAATTTCAGAGGCCGCGCGGCCACTGTCTTGGATCGCCGCTCGCATGGCGGCGGCGGCACCCAATCCTTCTGGATCGGGAGCTGTGATATGGCCTGCGTCGCTGGTTGTCCCATAGCCGAGGACTTCCGCGTAGATTTTCGCGCCGCGAGCCTTCGCGTGTTCGAGTTCTTCGAAGACTAGCAGTCCGGCACCCTCGGCCAGAACAAATCCATCGCGATCGGAATCGAATGGACGACTGGCTCTTTGAGGATCGTCGTTGCGAGTCGAAAGAGCCTTCATATTTTGGAAAGCGGCCAATCCCATTCGCGTGATTGCGGCTTCGGTGCCGCCGGTGATCACGACATCGGTTTCGCCACCACGAATGCTGCGTAGAGCATCGCCCATCGCGTTGGTTGCACTCGCACAGGCGGTCGCGACCGCGTAGTTCGGGCCTTTCAGTCCGTATCGAATGGAGATGTTTCCGCCGGCGGCATTGACCATCATCTTTGGGACGGTGAACGGGCTGACTCGGTCGGGGCCCTTGTTGAGCATGCGCTCGATTTGTTCTTCGATTTCGTTGAGGCCGCCGATGCCCGAACCCAAGATCACACCACAACGAGTGCAATCAGTTTTCTCCCAGTCGATACCCGAATCCTGGACCGCTTGAGCTCCAGCGTGAACAGCGAATTGAGTGAATCGATCCAGACGCTTGGCTTCTTTTGGTTCGACATGATCTGCGACATTGAAGTCAGGGATGTCACCGCCAAAGTGAACCTTGTATTTCGACGTGTCCATAATGGACAGTTCATGGATCCCGGACTTTCCGGCCAACAAGGCTGACCAAAGAGTTTCGACGTCGCAGCCTAAAGGTGTGACGGCACCCAAACCGGTGATCACGACACGTCGTGACATGGAAGGATCGTAAGAAGGCGTTGAAGAAGCGTCCGTCATGAGCGTGGTGACGAATTAACGTGGTTGAGTGTTGAGAGAAGGGACCGCGGCACACGCGGAAGGCAACATAACAAAAAACGCCGCCAGCACCTTGTCAATATAACGAATTGACAGAGTGAAATGGCGGCGATGCAGTCTGCGTTGCGGATGATTGCGATTGGCGAAACATTGCCGGGTGACGGACGATTTGACGTCGTATCAGGCCGCTCGTTTGAATGAGGGCAGACAAGGATCCGGCGATCGGAACAAACGCATGGGCACAAGCACGAATGGCTGGAGCACACACAGCTGGATTTTCACAATGGGCAAAACCGCGTCCGGCTTCGCCGCCATCGGTTGGGAGCCCCTCACGGATCTTGCAAGAAAGATCCCGCGAGGCGTTCCATCGTATTCACGCTGCTGTTGGTCGAAGTGAATTCGTCCAACAAACAGGCTCACCGAAAACTAGGCGTCTTCGCCTTTTTCCTTTTCGATGAAATCGATTGCTTCGCCGACCTTTTGGATCTTTTCGGCGGAGTCATCTGGAATGCTGATGTCGAACTCTTCTTCGAGCTCCATCACCAATTCAACAGTGTCGAGCGAGTCGGCACCGAGGTCGTTGACGAACGATGTTTCGCGGGTGATTTTGTCTTTATCAACGCCGAGCTGTTCAGAAACAATGTCGACCACGCGTTCTTCGATAGACGCCATGGGCGTAACTCCGATTAAATGTCAGTTAATTCGAAAAGGGAAAGTGCAGATCTGTGGGGCAGGGCACAACCGAGGCGGCACTCCATAGCCGCTCGTGGCAGAACATAGGGGACGCAGCTAAAACGCGTCAATATGCCGTTAGCCGACCATTCCACCGTCAACGACGATGGTTTGCCCTGAAATGTAGCTGGCATCGCGACTGGCCAAGAACAATACCGCCGCGGCGACGTCCTCGGGTTGTCCAACTCGCTTGGCAGGGATTCGTTTCTTGACTTCTTCCAAGACGACTTCGCCGAGTTCCGCCGTCATTTCGCTGGCGATAAAGCCTGGAGCAACCGCGTTGACGGTCACGCCCCGTGAGACGAGCTCTTTGCTCATCGTTCGCGTCATTCCAATCATGCCCGCTTTACTGGCCGAGTAGTTGGCTTGACCGGGGTTGCCGATCAGGCCCGAGATGCTGGCCATGTTGATGATTCGTCCGTACTTGCTGCGACGCATCACTCCGGCGGCCGAGCGGCAGCACACGAAGCAACTGGTCAGGTTGGTGGCGATGACGGAATCCCATTCCTCGTCGGACATGCCTCGCATCAGTTTGTCGCGAGTGATCCCGGCGTTGTTGACCAGGATGTCCAGGCGACCGTGTTTTTTGTGAGTTCCCTCTATGGCTTCGGCGGCAGCTTTGCGATCGGTGACGTCGCAAGGCAGGGCTTCGCCTTTACCACCGGCTGCTTCGATTTCAGCGACGGTGGCGGCCAGCTTCTCTGCATTGCGAGCGACGCAGACCACATGGGCTCCGTTTTGTCCCAGTGCGACGGCGACAGCGCGTCCGAGGCCTTGGCTGGCACCGGTGACGATGGCAACCTGATCTTTCAAATCAACCGACAGGGAGAGATCCATGGGGGCAAGTCTGTGGGGTTGGGAGTTTGGGGAGAAAGTGGGGCAAGAACGCGAATGTTTTACTGGCCCGTTTCCGAGCGAGGACGTTCAGATGCGTTCATCGGCGGTTGTACGACGGCCTACCAAGGCCGTCGTATTTGAATTCCGCTTCGTAGCTGTTTGGTGTGGACTTCGGTGAATCAGGGTTGGTCGCCGAAACCGTCCGTGGGTGTTTTGCGAGCGATCCGTTTGATCGTTCCTCGCAACACGCGACCGGTTCCTGCTTCCAGGAAACCATCCACTCCGTCGCCGAGCATCGCGTTGATGGAGTCGTCCCAGCGGACTGGGTTGACGACTTGACGTGCCAGCAACTGGCGAATTTCATCAGCGGAGGTGTGTGGTTTCGCGTCGACGTTGCTGTACACCGGAATTCGCGTGTCCGACAACTCGACCTCTTCTAGAGCCCGTGTGAGTTGTTCCACTGCGCCATCCATGATGGGAGTGTGAAAAGCGCCGGCGACGCTGAGTGGCACGACCTTCATCGCACCGGCAGCGGAAGCCGCCGGCTCGAGTCGTTCCAGAGCGGATCGATGTCCTGACACGGCGATGTTGCCTGGGCACAGAAGGTTGGCCGGTTGCAGGATTTCGTCCCCGCTGCGGCACTCTTCGCAAACCGACGTCAGTTTCTCAAGGTCCAGCCCCAGCACGCTTGCCATGCCCGATTCGGTTGCATCAGCACAAGCCTGCATGGCTTCGCCTCGCTTTTGAACCAGTTTCAAGCCATCGGCAAAGGAGACTCCACCGGCGTAGCAAACGGCGGTGTACTCACCCAAACTGAGACCCGCGGCGGCCACGATCTTTTTGGCAAGTTCCGGATTCAGGTCATCGTGAACCCGAGCGGCCGCCACTCCGACAACGAACAAAGCTGGTTGACTGTGAACGGTTTCGTTCAGTTTTTCAGCGGGGCCGTCTGCACAAAGGGATTTCAGATCGTATCCCAGGACATCGGCGGCTTCGTCAAATAGGTCGTTGGCAATGGGGTAATTCGCGCACAACCAAGTTCCCATGCCGGGCGTCTGAGCACCTTGGCCGGGAAACAGGATCGCTGGTTTCGCTGCGTCAAGACTCACGGCAGGTCGTTCTCAGTTCAGAATGCTGTGGCGGTTGGAACTACTGGTCAGTCGATTCAACGACTGTGCGACCTTGGTAATAACCGCATTTCGGGCATACGACGTGAGTCGGCACGGCGGTGCTGCACTGCGGGCAGTACGTCACTTGACGCTTTTTCAAGTGATCGTGGGCGCGGCGTTTGCCGGTACGGCTATTGGAGTGCTTGCGTTTTGGGACGGCCATGGCAGACAAGCCCGCGAACGGGCGATCTTAGAATGGGTGGAGTGGACGAATTTCAAACCGCGAAAGATAAGCACCCGGTGAGGGTTTCGTCAACGCGTCCTGGCCCCAAAACTCCCGCTTTCCATGGCCTTTTGCCATATCGGGTTCGCTTCCACGTTGGATTGCACCAATTCGGAAAGAGTCTCCGATTCGGCAGAGATGTCCGAACCAAGGGCCTCCCCGGTTGCATACGATTGAATCAGATAGGATGCATCGCAGCGAGATGCTTCCCTGCACCGACGCCTCTTTTCCCAGAGCCCACACGTGACCAGCCCTGTGCCAAGTCCCGCGAAAACGACGATGGATGCCCCCGAAGCCCGCAATTTGCAGCAATTGATCGAGAGCGGATGGAAGTCCAAAACGGTCAAACAAGAAATCCGCGACAACTTTTCGCGGATGCTGGCCGACCGCGAAGAGTTGTTTCCGGGCATCGTGGGATACGAAGACACGGTCATTCCGGAAATCAGTCTGGCTTTGTTGGCTGGTCACGACATGTTGTTCATGGGTGAAAAAGGACAAGCGAAAAGCCGAATCATGCGGCAGTTGGTCCAATTTCTCGACCCGTGGATTCCTTACATCGATCACCCCGATCTTCCCGTTCACGAGGACCCGCTGAACCCGATTTCGTCATTGGGCAAGCGTTTGGTTGCCGAGCATTCGCCCGAAGACATCCAGCTCGGGTGGTGGCATCGCAGTGAACGGTATGCGGAACGGTTGTCTCCCGGGACCAAATTCGCCGACATCATCGGCGAAATCGATCCAGCGAAACTGACCGGCGGAGTCAGCATGAGCGCCGAGGAAGCACTCTCGTTTGGCTTGATTCCGCGAATGCACCGCGGCATTTTCGCGATGAATGAATTGCCCGAGCTGGATGATTTGGTCCAAGTCGGTTTGTTCAATATCTTGGAAGAACGCGACGTACAGATTCGTGGCTATCCAATTCGGTTTGAGCTCGACGTGATGATTTTGTTTTCGGCCAACCCGTCGACCTACAACCGGTCCGGCAAAGTCATTCCTCAGCTGAAGGACCGGATCGGGACGATCGTGCAAACTCACTATCCAGCTGAACGGACGCAGGGAATCGAAATCCTGCAGCAAGAGGTTGGTGATGATTTGGGCGGTCCTTACCCGGTGCATGTGCCATTGTTCATGTACCAGATCATCGAGGAAATCACCCATCAAGCTCGCCAAAGCAAGTACATCGATCAGGCGTCGGGCGTGTCCGCGCGTTTCTCGCTGGCGAATTTCCGGACGATCGTCGCATCGGCTCGGCAGCGCGGCATCGTGCACGGTGAAAGTCCCGCCGTTCCTCGGATCAGTGACCTCGGGCATCTGTATGCCAGCAGCCTCGGCAAGTTGGAATTGGATCTGATGGGCACGCATCAGATGTCCGAGAAACAAGTGATCGATTCGGTGATCGCGGAAGCCATTCAGACTGTGTTTGGTGAATACATCGAAGAACACGGGCTGGCCGAAATCGCGGAGATCTTCCGTGGCGGCGTTCGCGTGGAAGTCGGAACGATGTTGCCGAGCAGCGAGTACGCTGAGCGTTTGCAGCATGTTCCGCCGGCTTGGGACCGAGCGTTTGAGGTCAATGCGAGCGAAAACGAAGCGATGCGAGCCTCGTGCGTCGAGTTTGTTCTCGCGGGGCTCTATAGCATGGACAAAATCAGCCGCTCGCAACGTCACGGCAAAATCAGCTACGAAACTTGAGCGGCGTGAAGAGACGCGGCAGAAATCGTCTGGCAATGACGTGATTGCGGCGACGTGGTACAAGGTTCGCTTGTTGACCCGACCGCCGACACCCCAGCCATGAAGGGTGACTCGCCAAGATGAACCAGCACAGTCCGTCGTACGCCATCACGATCCGTTTGCGTTATTCCGATTCGCCGGGTGCGATGGGCAAGATCACCACCGCGATCGGCGAGGCGGATGGGGCGATCGGAGCCGTCGACATCGTCAACATTCGCGGCGGCAAAATCTCGCGTGACTTCACGGTCAACGCTCGCGATGTCGACCACGGCAAGCGGATCGTCGAGCATCTACGCACCGTAGAAGAAGTGGAGGTGGTGCACACCTCCGACCGTGTGTTCCTGATGCACTTGGGCGGCAAGATCGAAGTCCTGCCGAAGATGCCCATCAAAACGCGTGACGATTTGTCGATGGCCTACACGCCTGGCGTTGCTCGAGTTTGCAATGCAATTGCGGAAGATCCTGATTCATCGTTCGCTCTGACCATCCGGCAAAACACCGTTGCAGTGGTCAGTGATGGTTCCGCTGTTTTGGGATTGGGGAACATCGGGCCTCGCGCCGCCATGCCGGTGATGGAAGGAAAAGCAATGCTGTTCAAAGAATTCGCGAACGTCGACGCGTTCCCGATTTGCTTGGATACGCAGGACACCGAGGCGATCATCGAAACCGTTCGTCAGCTCGCACCGACGTTTGGTGGAATCAACTTGGAAGACATCTCGGCACCACGTTGCATCGAGATCGAAGAACGGTTGGACAAAGAGCTTGAGATTCCGGTCTTTCACGACGATCAACACGGCACCGCGATCGTGGTGTTGGCGGGACTCAAGAACAGTCTGCTTCGCGTTGGCAAAACACTTTCCGGTATTCGGGTTGTGGTCAACGGTGCCGGTGCGGCGGGAACCGCGATTGTGAAGTTGCTTTTGATCTCGGGGGCGAAGGACATCGTGGTGTGCGATCGCGACGGAGCCATTCATGCGGGCGAACCCAGTCAGCCGGATGCATCGAAGCAGTGGATCGCTGACAACACCAATCCGCGTGGTGCGTCAGGTAAGCTTTCCGAAGTGATTCAAGGAGCCGACGTGTTCATCGGTGTGTCAGCACCCAATGTGCTGCAGACGGAAGATGTCGCCGCGATGGCCGCCGATCCGATCGTGTTTGCGTTGGCCAACCCGGATCCAGAAATCTTGCCGGCCAAAGCGGCTCCTCACGTCCGCATCATGGCGACGGGACGGAGTGATTTTCCAAACCAGATCAACAACGTGTTGTGCTTTCCCGGTTTGTTCCGAGGGGTGTTGGACGTCCGAGCGACGACGATCAACAACGAGATGAAGTTGGCCGCCGCGGAAGCGATCGCGGCAACGATTCCCGAGTCAGATCTGCTGGATGATTATGTGATCCCCAGCGTGTTTGACCGGCGCGTAGCGAAAGTCGTTGCTCAGGCGGTCGCGAAAGCCGCGGTCGACACCGGCGTCGCACGTCGACGAAATAAACCTGCCGAAGAGCTCATGTGAACGCGATGAGTCGCGCCGCGAAGTAGGCCAGGTTATCACCTGGCAACCAAGCCAATGCTTTGGAACAAAGCGAGGCGTGCGGAACTGTAGCACGGCGGTCCTCCGCCGTGGTTCGAGGTTGTGTAGTTTTTAGGTGCCGCCTTTCGGCGGATTTACACACGGCGTACCTCCTTCGAAACGAAGTTTGGGGAGAGCGACGCCGTTCAGGCGTACGCGGGGGTGAGGGCCGAGCATGGGAAAAGACGCGCACTACCCTCCCCGGAATTCTCGCTGAACGCTCGCATTCCGACCCTCCCCAACTGCGTTCAGGAGGGTGATTTCAACCTTCCGAGCTCGGCACTTCAAAACGGCACGACCTCGTTCTCTGTGGGGGGACCACCGAGCTACAGGTTGACCGGCGGATCAGCTTTCGGCTGGCAAGCGTCCGACTTCGATGACGGGGAAGTCGCTTTGCAGTCCCTGTCGCATGAACTCGACTAGGTCTGCTTTTTCTTGTTCAGTCAAGTTCAATGGTTTCATCTTGTCGCTCAAGTACGGGTTTGGGTGCCCGCCTTTGTTGTACCACTCGATGACTTCTTCCAAAGTCGCTTGGCTGCCGTCGTGCATGTAAGGCCCCGTGTCGGCGACGTTTCGCATTGTGGGCGTTTTGAATGCGCCGCGATCCTTTTCTTCCTTGGTCACTTCGAAACGACCCAAGTCAGGATTCTCTGAAGCCATGCCCACACCGATGTTATGAAATTGTTCATCGGTGAAGTTCGCGCCCGCATGGCAAGCGGTGCAGTTGGCTTTGCCGAATGTCAGTTCCATGCCGCGAATCGATGATTCGGACATTGGGTTTTTGGCGGCTTCTTCTTTTAGCTTGGCGTATTGCTCGGCGAGGGCGGGTTCTTCTTCGAGGTATTCCAAATCCTCGGCAAACGTTTTCTCAAACGCCGACAAAGGAGCGTAGTAATCGTAAGGAGCTGGCCCGGTCACGATCGCTCGTTCAAACGTGGCAAGTGCTTTGCCAACGTTGTCGATCGTCACGCCGTCTTCAAAGATCTTGTCGAATTGGGCCTTGTAGACGGGGTTGTCGGCGAGCGTTTTCACGCAGACTTCGTGGGTGTTGCCCATTTCGATGGGGTTGGCGATCGGTCCAACAGCCTGCTCTTCTAACGACGCAGCGCGGCCATCATGGAATTGATGTTTGCTGAGAATGCGATTGAACGAGACCGGTGAGTTTCGGTTGCCGGTTTGGCCTCGGATGCCTTCGCCGAATTGAGTGGGAGCACCCCAGCCGGTTTCAGGTGCGTGACAAGTCGCGCACGAGATCGTGCCGTCGGCCGATAAACGAGGGTCGAAGTACAACTGGCGTCCCAATTCGATTTTGGCTCGCGTGATCGGGTTGTCCTCAGGGATATGAATGTTGCCCGAGGCGGCGTCGAGCCCCTTGGGAAGTTCAACGTTCAGTTCCGTGTGATTGTCGGCGTTGGCCAGAAAACGCTGGGCTTGTTCCAGCGTCAGAGGGCCGTCGCCGGGGATTCCAGCGGTGAGTGTTGGGTCACCGAGCGAAACGGTTTCTGCGGCGAAAACGGTGGGGCCGGCGGCAACCAAAGTCGCCGCGGCACACATCAAAAAGCGATGAATGGTCATGATGAAATTCAAAGTGTTTAGGAAGGCGTTGTTGAAACGAAGCATCGGGCGGACGAATCCGGCTCGTTCTCTCCGCTCGCATTGGCAGAAGGAAAACCGATGCCAAGGCATTGCGAAACGCTTTGGTTTCTTGCCTCGAGGCAGGACTCACAGTTTAGCATCTCTAGCACGATTCGCGACTCAAAACGAGGCGATTCGTTTTGAACCCGAGTGTCGTCGAGTCGGCTCAGAGTTCGGAGAAAAGCGAACGCTGCGGACGGTCGAGTAGGCGGACGATTCTTCGCCCGGTCACACTCATTGGCATGTCCGCCAACTCATCGACCGTTGCCCATTGCCAGGAGTCCGGCATCGGTCCGTCCTCTGCGACGCGGTCGCTGTTCACGTTCCACTCGCCAAGGTGAACGTGCAAGGTCATTCGGTAGCGAGTGACCGCGTGTTTAATGGTTTTTAAACGCATCCCGAGTTTCACATCGCCGCCCAGTTGGCCTGCCAGCCACGATTCCATTCCCACCACGTCATCGGCTTCCGGCGGACCGGCGCGAGGAAAATCGATCATTCCGGCGAACCGAACTCCTTCGGGAATTGTTCGCACGAGGTACCGATCGTCGCGAGAAATCACGACGGCGATTTCGGTTCGAGACTCGTATTGGACCTTGCTGATTTTGCCCGGGATTTCGTCCTGCAGCCCCATTTGGTTGGCGTGGCAGATTGTCGCCACCGGGCACTCACCGCACTTTGGCGAGCGAGGAGAACAGATCAGAGCGCCCAGTTCCATCGCGGCTTGGTTGAATCCCGCCGGGCCGTTGGAACGATCGTCTGACTTTCGGCGTGGCAGCATTTTGTCGGACAATTCCCACAGTCGGGCTTGAGCGACCTTTTCGGTTGGCGGAACGGTCAAGCCGATCCAACGGCTGAAGACTCGTTGCGTATTGCCTTCCAAAATCGGAAACGCTTGGTTGCGAGAAATCGACTGGATCGCTCCCGCGGTGTAGCGGCCGATGCCTGGCAATGCCAACACGTCGTCAAAGGATTCCGGGAACTCGCCGTCGTGTTCTTCCACCATCTTCTTCGCTGCGGCGTGCAGCGATCGGGCGCGGCGGTAATAACCCAGCCCTTCCCACATTCGCATCAGTTGGCTTTCGTCAGCATCCGCCAAATCGCGAATCGTTGGATAGGTGCTGAGGAAGCGTTCGAAGTACGGCAGAACCGTGGCCACCTGAGTTTGCTGGCACATGATCTCGCTGATCCAAACCCGGTACGGCGAGTGATCGCGTCGCCAGGGAAGATCACGAGCGTTGTCCGAGAACCAAGTCAGCAGTCGCTTGCGCACTCGAGAACGCCAGTTGGAATCTTGCCAATTGCCGGAATCGATCTGCGGAGCTTCGGTGTCGATGGTGTTAGCGTGAATGCGAGAGGAGTTGCGAGCGTGAACCGATGCAGGCTGAGAGCTAGTTGGGTTCGGTCAGTTTGCCAAGTTTTGCATCGGTTTCATACTCGCGGTTGAGTCGCCGGTAAACAATGTGAATGTTTTGCCCTGGGTCTCGCGTGTTGATCACAGCTTGCAGGTCCGCGAATCTGCGAACCGGTTCGCCGTTGGCTCGAACGATCACATCGTCGCGCTGTAGTCCCGCGAGTTCGGCTCCGCTATCTTCGACGACACTTTGAATGATGCATTCGTTCAACGAGTCGTTGCAACGTACACCCAGAAAGCCGCCGCGTTTGAATTCGATGTTCAAGCCTGGCAACGTTTGCCGCAGCGCGTCAACTTGTTTGGATGAGAGATCGGTGCCGTTGAGCGTCAGTGAAATGCGAATCGGAAGTTTCGCGATGGCATCGAGCAGTTCGTCGTTCAGTGGGACGTAGCGGAATTCCAGGTGATCGATGGAATCAAGGTCGCCAATGACCTTCATCGTTTCCATGTCGATGTCGCCATAGAGCAGCGACAGCGTTTTGAGATCGGGCATCTGGGTCACGCCTTTCACGACTCCCTTGCGAATGGCGGGACCTTCGATACGAGCAAACTCGACCCGATCGATCCAACGCAGTAGCTCCAAAAGCGAATCATCGCCTTGGTACGCGTCGTTGATTTCGACAACGCGTTGCAGAGTGGTCGTCGCGCCGTAGACAAATTCTTTGACGCCGATCACGGCACTTTGCAGAGACAACGTTTGAATTGTCTGAGCACGTCGGACTTGGGTGATTTCTTCGACCGCCATGGAGGCTCTTTCACCACGACTGCCACCCATTGTCGACAGCGACAGCAGCGTCTCCCAAGCGTTCGGTTCGTTGGGGGCCACACGGGCTAGTTTTGGCTTCCCGGATTCTCCTTCGATGATCGGCCGATCCATGGCGATCGATTGCAGGATGCCGATCGCGCGTTGGGTCGTTTCCAGGTCGCCGCGTTCAAGCACTTTGACCAGGGGCTCGATTGCGGCGGGGCCGGCCTTCAAAAGTGCTTCGGTGGCGTTCTCTCGTCGCAAATATGAATCGCTGGACAAGCTTTCAATTTGAGCGGCAATTTCCTCGGGCGTGTCGGCGTGGGAGACCGGAGCGAGGGCGAAAAACAGCACAAAGCCAGCAATTTTCGTGCTTTGGTGAATCAAAGAAACGGAACGCATGAGGCCACATGATGGGTGGGAAGGCCGCGAAAGGGCGTGGTTACGAGCAGGATGACACCTTTGAAGCGATGGGCAGGGTGTCCCGGGTTCGGCCGTCATCGTATTCTACCGGAAATCGTGAAGAACACACGCGTCAGTCGCTTCGATTACCGTCCGTTTCCCCGGGGGAGCGAACCCATCGTAGCGAGAAGTCGCGGTTGTCCTCTCTGGTTGGGATGATTCGCAAATGGCGTCTCATCCACCATCATCCCCATCGACTTTTCACTGGAGCCTGCCCGGAATGTTGTCACGCGTGTTGGTTGTCGTTTGTTTGCTCACGTGCATTCTCGGTGTGCCCCTGGCTGGCCTGCCGGTTGCCAGCGTGATGGCTCAGGACGAGGTCGCAGAAACCTCGGCCACTGAGACATCACCGGCCGAACCGTCGGCTTCGGCGGAGGAAGCTGCCCCGGCGGAGGAAACCGAAGCAGCCGAGGAGCCGGCGGCTCCGACTTTGGAAAGCCTGCAAGCTGGAGTTGATGAGGCTCTGCTGGCCGGACACAACGGTTGGATGCTGGTTTGTTGTGCTTTGGTGTTGTTCATGACCGCACCAGGTTTGGCGATGTTCTACGGCGGTTTGGTCCGTCGCAAAAACGTTCTCAGCGTGATGATGCAGTGCATCTTCCTGATGGGAATGATGACTGTGCTTTGGGCACTTTACGGTTACTCGTTCGCGTTCGGCGGATCCGGTGGCTGGTTCGGCAACTTTGACTACGTGTTCATGGAAGGCGTGCAACGATATTGGGACGATGACTTGGGCAAAGCCATCACGCCAATGGAAGGTGCGATGACGCGAATGACTCACATGTTGTTCCAAGGCATGTTCTTCATCATCACGCCCGCTCTGATCTGCGGTGCTTTCGCGGAACGGATGAAGTTCAGCGCGATGGTGGTTTTCTCGATTTTGTGGGGAACATTCATCTACTGCCCGCTGACACACTGGGTTTGGGACGAAGGACCACTTTCGTACTTCGCTGGTGACAAAGCCTTGGCCGGAGGAGCACTCGACTTCGCGGGCGGAACGGTTGTTCACATCAGCAGCGGGATCTCGGCTTTGGTCGCGGCGTTGTTGATCGGTCCTCGGATGGGTTACCCACGCGAACCTTTGCAACCGCACAACCTGACCTACACGGCACTTGGTGCCGCGATGTTGTGGGTGGGTTGGTTTGGCTTCAACGCCGGCAGTGAACTTGCGTCGGATGATTTGACTGCCAGTGCTTTCGCCGTGACTCACTTTTCGGCTGCCGCCGGAGCGGTCGCCTGGGTGACGCTCGAGTGGCTGGTCCTCGGCAAGCCAACCGTTCTGGGCGCCAGCAGTGGTGCGGTTGCCGGATTGGTTTGCATCACTCCCGCCGCCGGATTTGTTCAGCCCATGCCAGCTTTGATCATGGGAGCGATGGCGGGCGGTGTTTGTTATTGGGCCTGCTCGACTTTGAAGCACAAACTTCGTTACGACGATGCGTTGGACGCGTTTGGTGTCCACGGAGTCGGCGGAACGCTCGGTGCAATCTTGACCGGTGTTTTCGCGACTCGCGCGGCATGGGACGTCAGCGACGGCGTGCCAATCGGTTTGATCGAATCAGGCGGTGACTTCACCTTGGTCATCGGTCAGATCGTGGCCGTGTTGGTCACATACGTGTTCGCCGGAGTGGGAAGTCTGATCCTGCTGAAGCTGATCGACGTCTTCATCGGATTGCGAGTCCCAGCCGAAAGCGAACAGCGTGGTTTGGACATTTCAGACCACGGCGAAGAAGGTTATCAGTTCGCCTGATTTTTGTTTCCAAGATTGCATTCGAAAACGCTCGAGCATTCCGATGCTCGGGCGTTTTTCTTTTGCAACATCAACAATGGCGGGATCAATCACCACGCGAAATAAGGCCACGGCCCAGCATGATTTGCATGAGGCGGCATCTCGATGAAGCCGTCTGTTGCGGCGAGTGTGGCGACATCGCCCGAACCCTTGCCGATCACCAATGCCGCCAGACCAGGCTGTGTCATGCGGACGCCGCGCAGCCAATGCAGCGGCAGTGTCTTCTCGCTGACCTCTTCGAGCATCACCAGCGGAGGTAGCTCCTCCCAGTTTGTCATGCCGGCCAATTTGCGAATCAGTGGCATCGCGAATCGTCGGGCTCCCATCGTCGCGCTGACTGGGTTACCGGGCAATCCGAGGATCAGCGTCGATTTGGATTCACTTTGGTGAACGGCGCCCAAGATCGGTTTGCCAGGTCGCAGCGGAAGTTTGTGAAAGACGATCTCTGCACCGGCTTCTTGCAAGATTCGAGGCACGTAGTCGTAGTCGCCCATCGAAACTCCGCCGGTCATTAGCACCACGTCGTGATGCTCGATCGCATGTTGGACTGCGGGCAGGAGTGCGGCGGGTTCGTCGATCGCGTGCATCGGAGGTGCACAATCAACCCAGGGTTGATTGGCCAACAAACCGAGCAACGCCGACGCGTTGCTGTTTCGAATCTTCCAAGGCGGCAATGGCGATTGATCCGAGTTTGTGGCGGATGCCAATTCGTCTCCGGTCGTCAACACCGCGACGCGAACGGGAGCGTGGAGGTCGACTTGTTGAATGCCAAAGTTGGTCAACGCAGCGAGCCGAGGGGAGGTCAATTCCAAGCCTGCCTTGATCGCGATCGAGCCCGCCGAAAGGTTTTCTCCCTGGCGTCGAATGTTGGCTCCCGATGGGATCGACTTGGCTTTGTCTGTCCACTGGATTTGGCCGAGCGAACTGGAATCGGGCGGCGAGCCCGCTGTGGTTTCATCGGTGTGTTCTCGCTGGATCACCCGATCGCAGCCATCCGGAATGATTGCGCCGGTGAAAATTCGAATGACGCCGGTGTCGGACTCGGGCGGTGGAGGTGAACCCGGGACGCTTTCGCCGGTCACTTCGATCGGCCCTTCTTTCAGCAAGTCCGATTCACGAATCGCGTATCCATCCATTGCCGACACGTCCGCCGCGGGGCTGTCGCGGTCGGCAACAATCGGTGAGGCGAGAACTCGACGGTGAAGCGATCGCGTTGGATCGTGTGACTCGCTGAGTTCGACTTGCTGGATGCCGGTTGTCCCGAGTCGCCGGGCGAGTGCATCAATGGCTTCTTCGGGTGAGTCGAACGCGAAATTGGGGGCGGCGTTCATGGGCGTTCATTCAGAGGGTTGATTGCGGTCGAAGGATGGGTCTCGATCCGCGGGTGTGTTGACGTTGCGAAGGCGTGATGCCGGTAGATCGAAGGTTCGATGGTCGGTTGATTGTAGGAACCGATACAGGCTGCGATGTGTTGATTCGACCACGCTTTGGATTCGATCCAGATCGCTGACGGGATAGATTCCGACCAAAGGTTGCAAACGCTCGGGATCGCTTTGCCGGGCGAGTAAAATCTTCGTGGGCTGTTCACGCCAGGTTTGGATCAGGCTCGCCAAATCATCGGCCAACAAGTCGGGCAAATCCACCGGGGTGAACAGGCAGCCCAGGTATCCATTCGAGGCGGCGTGTTGCAGCGACACGTGCACGCCCATCGCCGGTCCAAGATTCGGACGCGCATCACGCAGTCGGGTGATCTCCGCGGGCAAGATATCCGATGGCAATGCAGACGCGGCGTCCATTTCATCGGCCGCGAGGCTGACCGCGATGTGTTTGCCGCAGACGGATTGCAGGCGTTGCAGACTGTGGTCGAGGTAGGTGCCACCGTTTGGATGGGGCAACAAGCCTTTGGGGGTTCCCATTCGCGATGAGAGACCACCGGCGAGCAACACGCCGAGCAATCGCGGTTCGGCGGCGGCATCGATCATGGGCACAAAGCGTTGAGTGGTGGCATGGCGTCGGTTGATAGCCGAAGCGTTTGAGCCACTACTTCACAACACGTCGTTGGTAGTCGGGCCAGACTTCTTCGGTGAACTTTTCTTCGCCCAGCGTGATCGTCTCGTTGACGTTCAGATTGCCTTTGACGATGTGAGCGGAGTTCAAAGCGTAGAAGCCAGGGACGCTGGTCACAATGTCAGGCAATCGTGTCGAGTAATCGATCGTCGCAAGTGCGGCGACGTATTTCGCGCGAGCGATTTTAAAATCGAGAACTTGATCGCGGGAGAAATGGTCGTACATCTTCTCAAGCGTCGACAAGCATTTCTCTTTGTAGTCTTCGTCGGATTCGTTCAGGCCCTCGTGATCATCCGGCAGGTACTTTGGCAAATAGACCAAGTGGTTGCCGCCGAGCTGTTTGTCTGGGTTCACGATCGTTGACATCTCGATCACAGCGGTCAGCGGAACCCATGTGTCGGTGATGTTCGTCACGTAGTATTCGCTGATTGGTTTTTTCATCAGCATCGAAGCACAAACCACGCCGAGGTAGCGGATGCCGCGATGTCGTTTCTTTTCTTCCTCGGAAAGTTGCGGAACCGTGTCGGCGATCACGGGCGACGCGATGGTGGAAACAACGTTGTCGAACTTCTCGATTCGTCCATCGCCGAAATCGACTTCGAACTCACCGCTTTCGAGCTTGCGGACTTGGCGTGCCGGAGACGACGTGAGCGTTCGAGCCCCGCGATCTTTCAGCCATCCAACCCACTTATCCAGAATGGTCGCGTAGCCGCCGGGCACATAGCCAAACATTTCGGTCTTCATCCCGCTGCGTCGGGCTTTGTACATCCGAGCGGTGTGGGCCCAGATGAACGCGGCGGATGTTTGCTTGTAGGCTTCGCCGAGTTTGGCTTGCAGGAGTGGTTGCCAGATCTTTTCAAAGACGCCTTTGCCGGACCAACGTCGCAACCATTTTTCGACGGATAGCTTTTCGAGGCGTCGCCAGTTTTTGATCTTTGAGGCGTAGAAAATCGTTCCGCCGAGACGAAGTTTCTGGATCAGGTTCAGCGGCGGAAACTTCAGGAATTCCGCCGTGTTGCTCATCGAGATCAGTTGTCCACCGGAGTAGAAACCCGTTTTGGTTTCGACCCAATCCATTTGCGATTCCAAACCGAGATCGGTCAGTAGGTCTCGCAGTTTGGTGTCGCTTAGCAGCGTGACGTGATAGAAGCGGTCCCAAACCACATCGCCCAAGTTCCATGCACTGGTCAATCCACCAAAGGTGGGTGCGGCTTCGGCGATCGTGACTTTTTGACCGCGATCGATCAGGTCGCGAGCAACCTGCAATCCCATGACACCACCACCGATGACCAACCAGTTGCTACTGGGAGTTCCATCAGCTGCGGTGTCAGAGTTGGTGTCGAAGGACTTGGCGTTGGATGTCGAATCAGGCGAGGTGGCAACCGACATCAATCAAGCTCCTTTGACTCGGTGGCGACCGAGCATCTTCAGTGTCAACCAGATGGTTTTGAAGACTTGCATTTTGCTGTCGCCGCCCTTTTGGTCGTAACGCAGACGCAGTGGCGATTCGCCGAACACGCAACCTTGTTTGCGAAGCTTCAGCAAGATGTCGGCCATGCACGAGAAGCCGGTCTCACCAACGAAGTCGTCACCGTAATGATCAAAGGCGTCTCGCAGCGCTGATGCACGATAGGCTCGATAGCCCGACGTGTAATCGCGAACGCCACGTGTTGGGAACAATACCGTGAACAACATGCGAGCCCCGATGCTGAGGAAGTGACGCTCGATCGGCACACCAACGACTCGGGCACCGTTTTGGAAACGAGACGCGATCACGCAGTCGCATCCTTCGTGGACCGACTGCACCATTCGGTTGATCAATCCTGGTGGATGCGTGTTGTCGGCATCCATCGTAACAATGATGTCGCGTTCGCCGGCGCGGTCGACCGCCTCTTTCAAGCCGTCCCGGATGGTGACGCCGAGTCCTTGGTTGACTTCGTGCCGCACCAAGTGGATGGGCATTTGAAACGACATTTGCGAAGCGATTTTCGCCGTGTCGTCTTTGCTGCCATCGTCGACGATGACGACTTCGTAGGGCAGTCCGCTGTCCGCGAATGCTTCGCCAATTCGTTCCAGCAATTCCGGCAACGATTGCTCTTCGTTGTACGCCGGGAGGGCCATGATGACTTTGGCCGGGCGGAATCGGTTGGTGATCGGGGCGGTGGTGGTCGCCGAAGCGGCGGGGACGGGCGAATCGGAGCCGATTACTGGGTCAGTCATGCTGTCAATCAAGGTGGATGGAAGGCCGATCATAGTGATTGGTCGGAAAAAGACGCGAGAACCGTTTGTAGGGACCGCACCGATTCGGCGGGCTCAGTCTATTCCGATCTTTCGAATCAGCAACCGATTCGTTGGGCGCATCTTACCCCGTCCACCGGGGAGGAAGGACTAATGTTATTTTTGTGGACAATTCGCCTCTGAATTCGGGTGGAAAGCCGTTTGAAGGCAAGAAACGGTGCAAAATGACGCGGTTTAAAACAGCCGTGCCCAGGTCGCTCGTTGTGAGTAGGTCGGCAGCTTCAGATGCTATGGGAGAATGACGCCTTGAAAGCTACGCTGAACTGGCGTCAGCCCACCCGTCTTAAGCCATTGTGTCGCAAAATGGCTGCCGGGCGGCTGAGGATGGCCAGTTCGAGTCCGCTTCTTCACCGTTTGGATGGGGACGGATTTGAGATTCGCCGCGTTAATGCGGCGCAAAGTATCGTCGCGGCGCGAATCGTGCTGCATGTTAGGAGGGTAGAGACGGAATCTGCCATGGCTTGCCATCTGATGGTGGAGGTGTCGCCGGAGAATCCGCTTTCTACTGACCACTGATATCATTCGCTGACAAAATAAAAACGCCGACGTCGGTCGGCATTGATGGAACGACGACTCATGTCTCTAGCCGGTCCGATGATCGATCTTCGCCGTTATGCCGATCGCGAACACTTGCTGCTGGCGTCCTACGCCATGCACAGCTCTGACACGGCGGGACGAGTGCACCCCGAGCAGCCTCATGCTTACCGCGGCCCCTACGGTCGCGACCGAGACCGGATCTTGCACAGCAGTGCGTTTCGGCGGCTTTCAGGGAAGATGCAAGTGTTCACCGGCGAGATGGGCACGTATCACCGGACTCGATTGACTCACACGTTTGAAGTCGCCTCCGTCGCCCGGACGCTGGCCCGAGTCCTCCGGCTCAACGAAGACCTCACCGAGGCTCTCGCGTTGATGCACGACATCGGGCATCCGCCCTTTGGTCACTGCGGAGAGGACGTTCTCTCGGAGTGCATGCAATCGGTCGGAGGTTTCTCGCACAACCAATTTGCTCTGACGATCGTTCAAGAACTCGAACAGCGATACCACGCGTTTCCCGGTTTGAACCTGTCGCAGGAGACTTTGGCCGGCCAAGACACCCGGGCACACAAGGCCGAAGCCGCTGTTGGTCATGCTCCGTTGCTGGAAGTCCAAATTGTCGACGCGGCAGATTCGATCGCCTACGACGCTCACGATATCGATGACGCATTGCAGATGGGATTGCTGTCGATCGACGCTTTGTCAGAGCTGGCGATCATCCGCCGGACGTTGGAACGCGTTCGTGAAAAAGCGGGCGAGTTGCCAATCGGGCCGCTGCGTCAATTGTTGGTTCACGAGCTGATCGATTTGCAGGTCGGCGACTTGCTTCATATATCGATCGAGCGGCTGCAGGACGCGGACGGTTTGTCGGCCGATGCTGCCTGTCAGGCTGGGATTCGAGTCGGGCATTCGCAGACGATGGCGTCGGAACGAGCCGAGTTAGAGAGCTTTTTGTTCGAGGCCGTCTACCGGCACGATCGGTTGATGCCCGTCCGGGAAGCAGCCGCGAATCGTGTTCGGACGCTGTTTGAGGCTCTGCATGAGAACCCCGATCGGTTGCCCATGCGGTTCCGGCGTCGACTTGAGCACCGGCCGAAAGCCCGGGTGGTGGGCGAGTACTTGGCGGGAATGACGGACCGGTTCTGCGACCAGCAGTTTTCCGTCCTGCGGCAGTCCAAGAATGGGCCGTTGTCGGATTGGTGAGCAAATCAGTGCTGAGCACGCTTCTGATCCGTCGGGAGAGCACGAGTTCCCTGGTTCCGGTCGGACAATTTGTCTCCCGTGGACCCACTCAATCGATTTGTGGCAACCGTTAACCTAGGGTTCTCCTGCACAGGCGAACCCCCTGGGCGTTCCAGCGGTACCATCTACACTGGAGCCTCCCTCTTTTCATCCCCGTATTTGCTGAAGCGGCGTTTTGACCAACGCTGCACCCACCATGGCACTGATTGTCCTGCGATTCATCTTTTTGCTGTGCGCCGGAGGCGTTTCAGCGATCATCAACACCTCCCTGCCTAGCGGCGGGTCAGAGGCGGTTCCGTGGTTGACGTTTGTCGCCATCATGGGGCTGGCTGTGGCGATCGTGGTGCTGGACATCTACGTGCCGCGGAAACGGATCGACACAATCACGTCGGTGTATTTCGGGGTGCTGATCGGGGTCCTGCTGACTTTCATTCTGACGATTGCGGCGGCACCGCTGATCGAGATGACCAGCAATCTGCGGGTCTTCCAATTGGTCGTCGGTTTGGTGCTGTGTTATGTCTGCACGTCGGTGTTGCTGCAAACCAAAGATGACTTCCGCTTCCTCATTCCGTACGTAGAATTTGTTCGTGAAGTCAAAGGGTTCAAGCCCTTGGTTCTGGACACCAGCGTCGTCATCGATGGCCGGATCGCGGACTTGGTCGCGACGGGAGTTTTCGACAACCAATTGATCATGCCGCGGTTTGCCCTGAGCGAACTGCAAGCGATCGCTGATAGCAGTGACAAATTGCGTCGCACGCGAGGCCGCCGTGGTTTGGACGTGCTGAACCGGCTGCGTGCGGACGAGAACGTTGACTTGCAGATCTTCGACCGTGAGCTGCCTGAATTGGCTGGCCAAACGGTCGACCTGAAGTTGGTGTTGTTGGCCAAGCACTTGGAAGGCAAAGTCGTCACCGGCGATTACAACCTGAACAAGGTTGCCAAGGTCCAAGGTGTTCCGGTGATCAATCTCAACGAGATCAGCAACTCGTTGCGGCCAGTCTTCTTGCCAGATGAATCGTTCCGATTGCGAATCATCAAACCCGGCGAAGGCCCCGAACAAGGCATCGGCTATCTCGACGATGGCACGATGGTCGTCGTCGAAGGAGGTCGTCACAAAATCGGGCAAGAGATCGACGTGCGTGTGACCAGCACGCTGCAAACCAACGCTGGCAAAATGATTTTCTCAAAAGTGGACGGTCACTAGGGCCCTTTTCGATTGTTCCCACCCGACTCGGACATCTTTGCGACGTTTCGCGGGGTGTCCTGGGGATTCTTTGAGTCCCCCCGGACGCTTCATCTGAATGTGCACCAAAGAAACAAGACATGGCTAAAAAGAAAACCGCGCCGAAAGTATTCGAATACGTCGAACCGATCGGCGATCGCGTTTTGGTTCGCAAGGACGAACCCAAGCGAGAAACGCGTGGCGGAATCGCTCTGCCTGACGCAGCCGAGATTCCGACCATCACGGGCCGGATCGTAACGATCAGTGCCGTGGTCGAAAACGATGAAGAGTTGCCGCTGCGTCAGTACGACAAAATTCTATTTCACCCGAAGAATGCGATCCCGGTGGACTTGGAACACGACAACCAGTTGTTTGTCGTGCCGGTCGATGACATCGTCGCTGTCTTCCGTCGAGAAGCTCCGGAAGAGTGATCGGCTGAATTGAGTCAGGTGCCAACGGCTCGAGCTAGCCGAGTGCCGGTGGCAGTTTTCGTGTTGTGAGCAGCACTAGACGTTGAAAGCGGCCGGTGAAAACCAGGCCTACGAGACCAGTCCCTCGGTGACGCTCATGAAGACGTCTTCCAGCGTCGGATCGCGGTCGTAGAACGATCGCATTTGAACGCCCTGCGCAATCAAGTGATTGAGCAACGTCGACAAACCCGCGTCATCGGTTTCCAGTTCCGCGATCACTCGATCGGGACGCATTTCCAGGTCGCGAAGAGCGGGGCTGCTGCGAAGGATCGAGATGCCGGCTTCGGCGTTCTCGGTGAATGCGATTTCGACCGTGCGGTTGCGCCGGATCTTGCGATACACCTGATCAATCGGGCCGCTCATCAACAGTTGGCCGCGTTCGATGATGCCGATCGATGTGCAGCAATCGGCGAGCTCCGTCAGAATGTGGCTGCTGATCAGGATGGTCTTGCCCATCCTGCGTAGCTCTTTCAGCAACGCTTTGACTTCCACACGTGCTCGCGGATCCAATCCGCTGGCGGGTTCATCCAGAATCAGCACCGGTGGATCGTGCACCAAAGTTTTGGCGAGGCACAACCGTTGCTTCATCCCGCGCGACAAGCCGTTGACGAAGTCGTCTCGTTTGTGACCCAGGTCCAGCAGTTCGAGCACGTTGTCGATGATGGGGCCACGCTGCGATCGAGCGATGCCGTACGCAACGGCGAAGAAGTCCAAGAACTCCCAAACCCGCATTCCGTCGTAGACGCCAAAGTTATCGGGCATGTAGCCGATCGCGCGGCGAACACCCATCGGGTCATTCATCACGTCGCATCCGGCAACCTCACCGCGTCCGCGGGTGGCTCGCAACAACGTGGCGAGGAAGCGAATCGTGGTGCTTTTGCCAGCACCGTTTGGGCCGATGAAACCAAACGTTTCTCCTGCGTCGATTTGCAAATCGATCGATTCGACCGCGGTGAACTCACCATAGTCTTTGCCAAAGCCTTCCAAGGTGATCATGGCGTTTCCTTCGTGGTGTCGGATTCTTCGGTGACGGCAGTGCCCGCGGATTCTTCTTCGCGTTTCTTCCTCGATTCTTCTGCTTTCTTCTCTTTTGCTTTCTTCGCCCTCTCTTCTTCCAGCGTGTTGGTTCGACTGCGGAAGTCGTCCATCAAGTTTTCGTCGGGTTGAGCCGCGGGCACGGCCGGGTATTCCAAGTGTGCCAACACGATCGTGTCCGCCTCCACTTGGCTGCAGACCGGTTGGATTTCCAAGCCGCCCCATGCTGGACTCTCGTCCGCGTCCGCTTGATCGAGTGGGACCTTGGCAAGTCGCCCCAGCAACCGTGTTGTGCCGGGTTCGATGTAAGTGCTGGCCAGGATTCTTTGCATGCAAAGCCGCACGCCCGAATCGACGTCGCCGGGGACTCGCACTTGGTCCGCGGGCTGATACGACACCTTTGGATTTTCCCCGGGAGCGACACTGCCGAGCACCGCGATTTCGGTCATCGAAGTTTCGCTTGATCCGGCTGGTTGTCGGATGACGTATACGTCCGTTAGTTCCAAATTGGAATTATTGCTGAGCGTGCTGCCGTCTTGGGACAACGAGAGTTGGCCGCCGACCGGGACCATTTGCTCGACGTGAACGGAACCGTAGGAGTTACTGCCAACCGCGATTCCGTCGAGACGCGGACCTGCGTCAAAACCAAGTTGAAGTGTCAGTCCATCGGAGCCGAACATGGCTTCGTTGCGAGAGTCGGTTCGCCGAGATGCGAGCATCGTGATCGCGGCGTCGGGATTCTCGAACTGGATCGAATAGTTGCTGGCGAGCGAGTTGTACAACGCGATCGTGCGGGTCAGGTGTCCGCGATCATGGTCGCGTGGGATCTCTAAAAACGCCAGCTCGTTGCGGCTTCGGGCAAAACCCATGTCAAGCTGAGCCGCTCGGGCGACCATGAACGCTCCCACCAACGCGATCGGAATCATCGCCAGCCAAGCCCATTCCAGACGTCCCATCCACCGGAACACGGCGTAGTTGAGCGGGATGAGAACGATCAAGTAGATCAGCAAGCTCTTCACAACCAGCGACGAATCGGGAATCGTGACTCCAATGCGATCTTGCAACGAGTTCCGAAAGGACATCAACAGTGCGCTGTCGTCTTTCCAGCCGCCAACACCGCTGACTGGATGTTGCAGCACCTCCTGGTCCAGACGGTTTCGGTAGTCTTTGGCAGAAGCAATCTGGAGCGTTCTGGACGGTTTTTGACGCCCGGATCCGACCGACGCTTCATCACTGTCCGGTTCGTCTTGGGCGTCGCTCTGGCTTGGAAGCTTGCCCAGTCGCATGTCTCGAGCGAAAAGGCGGAAGCCGGAGTTGATCGTGGGAGGGGCATCTTCGATTGTCATTCCCACCAGGCGTTGCTGCACCGTTGGTTGATTGATGATCGCCGCCATCTCTTCTTCTGAGACGGTGTCGATTTCATCTTCTCTTAGGAAAGACTGCGGCGCGGACACACGAAACGCTTCGAGTTTCTCGCATACACGTGGCGGTCGAGCCAGAACGGCGCCGTTGAAGAAGCTGTCGTAGGATTTCCAAGCCGTCATCCATTCGCTCAGCAGGTCCACGCGGCTTTGCACGATCCGTCCGCGGCCAATTCGTCGCTGGTAGACCAAGTCGCCTTCGCCCAATGAAGTCGATTCGGCGGCGGGTTGGCCGGCCACGGAGACCGTGCTGTTGTCGCCCGACAATCTCGCTTCGATCGCAGGAATGGATTCGTCGGTTTTGACCCGGTGTGATTTCAGAAACGCGATGGCGTTGTCGCCGTTGAGTTCCTTGTTCCCGTCGGCTTCGATTGGCAGCAAAGCTTTCAATCTTGGGTCATCAATCGCGTCCGTTCCCGATGGTCCATTGACGATCAGCGTGCCTCCAAAATGCAACCAATCAACGATCGCGTTCCGCTGACCGGGCGTCAGTGCTGATGAGGTCAGGTCGTCCCAAAACAGCACTGCGGTGGAGGTCCAATCCAGCATGGTTTCGGACAGTGGCAGGACGCCTTTTGTCGGCGGGATGACGATGCGGTAGTTTTCTCTTGGTCGATAAAACTCGTTGTTGGCCCTCAGTGGTTCGACCCAGTCCGCGGTTTGCAATCGCGTGAAGCGCTCGGATCGTTCGGTGAGAACGACAAAGAAAAACGATTGTGGTTGGAGCGCCGCGAACTTGCTCGGCCGGAGCGGCACGGCGGCGCCGGTTCGCGAAGAGACAAAATCGCCATCAAACTCGAGGCCTTCGATCAATCTGCCGCCCGCCTCCGACGCCAACGCTCGGGTTTCTAACTCGCGGCGTTGGCCCTTTGGCAGAACCGCTGGCCGTCGAACTCGGAAGGATTTGCCAACCGTTCTCGCCGATGCGTTCGCAATCTTGGCCTCCAATTCGGAACGTTCGACTTCGTCGTTCATCACATTGGCCGGACGAACGATTTTCGTGTCGGTGATGATCGCACCGCGTTCGTCTTCGCGATTGCTTTTCAGTGCAACTCCCGCGGCGAACCAGTGTCCTGGTTTGATGGTTCCGTCCGTGGCACCTTTGGTTCCCGCATCCGCACGTGTGGCCGGGAACGCTTTGGCGGAGCTGATGGTGAACGGCGGCAGCTTTTGCTCCGCGACTTCTTCCTTCAGATCGGTTTCTTCGGTTTGACGACAGCCATCGCAGCCGACCAGCAACGGAACAAGCATCAACCACGCAAACCACAGCCATGGGTTAGGAGGCGACGCTGCATTCATCATGGAATCTCAATCTGGAAGTGATGGAATCGGTGAGGACTCGGCGGGGTCCACTACCATCCCATTACCATATTGGATTCGATCGCGATGCGTGCTTGTTCGAGGTCACAACCGGTTTCCATTCGGTACAAACGAATCGCGTTGACCTTGTCGCCAGCCGATTTGCTGAGGCATTCGCGAGCGGTCATGCACGGATCGAGTGTGCGGT
>NZ_ANMO01000265.1 GCF_000338295.1 Rhodopirellula europaea 6C | reverse complement strand
GGCTCGCGTGTTCATCGAAGTCGAATTGGCGCTCGCATTGTTGGGCGGGTTTTCGACTCCGCTTCTGTTTCTCGCGTTCCCGATGATCGAGTGGTTTCAGTGGCTACTCTTCGGCAGCGTGATCGTGATCGGAACGCTGGTGGGTTTGGAGCTTCCGCTGCTGATGCGGATTCTCAAAGAACACCTCGAGTTTGAAGAGTTGATCTCCCGGGTTCTCGCGTTTGACTATCTGGGAGCCCTGTTCGCTTCGCTGCTGTTTCCCATCTTTCTGGTCCCAAGACTGGGGCTCAATCGAACCGCGATTGTGTTCGGGTTGCTCAACGCATTGGTCGGATTGTGGGGGACGTATTTGCTGCGTCCACTGCTTGCGAAGAAGGGACTGGATGGACTTCGAGGGCGTGCTTTTTTAGTCATTGGTTTGTTGATCGCTGGCTTCATCAAAGCTGACTCGATCACCAGCCTCGCCGAAGAGAACACGCTCGGCGGGCGTATCGTTTACGCCGACACCTCGCCGTATCAACGCATCGCGGTGACTCGCAACGAGAAAGGGTTTCAGCTTTATCTGAATGGGCACCTGCAATTCAACAGTGTCGACGAATACCGATACCACGAGGCACTCGTGCACCCGGTGATGTCCGTGTGCAAAGAAGCTCGTCGAGTGTTGGTGCTCGGCGGCGGCGATGGATTGGCCGTTCGTGAGATCTTGCGATATGACCACGTCGATTCGGTCACATTGGTGGACCTGGACCCCGCGATGACGCGTTTGGCGACCCAGTTCGAACCGCTTGCGGAACTGAATGGTCGATCGTTGGAAATGGACCGTGTCACGCTGGTCCATCGAGACGCGTTCTTGTGGGTGGGCGAAGGCGATGAGCAGTTTGACGCCGTCGTGATTGACTTTCCCGATCCAGGCAACTATTCAATCGGAAAACTGTATTCTTCGCGGTTCTACTCGATGCTGCGTGAGCGGATGACTGATGAGGCTGGGTTGGCGATCCAGTGCACTTCGCCGCTGGTGGCCCCCAAATCCTACTGGTGCATCCTGCGGACGATGCAGGCGTCCGGGTTTGACGTCACGCCCTATCATGCACCGGTGCCAACGTTTGGCATCTGGGGGTTTGCTCTCGCCCGGCACGCCCAAGACCCGGAGCAGGCAGAAGGCGCTGAGTATGGATCCAGCTGGCAGTTGCCGCCTCAGTTGTCGGCAGAGATGACCGATCTGCGATACCTGACGCCGTCGACGATGGCCAGTCTGTTTGATCTGCCAGCGGATCAGCAGCCGCGAGATGTGCCGCCGAATCGACTGAACGATCAAATCCTCGTGCGTTTGTACGACGAGGAATGGGGCCAAAACCAGTAGCATCACCGTAGCCGGATTCGCCAAGAATTCGGAGCCATCCTAGCGGGACGGCGCCACTTCCTATTGGCCGTTGGACGTCACTCCCGGATTTCCTCGGTACTGCCGTCACTCACAACGTCGGGCAAGCTCTACATCGCGTTGAGTTGCTGGGCCCGTGCCATCGCGTCTTCCGCGGCGGCGATGTACGCCTGGTTCTGCGTTCCCGCCCAGGCCCGTTGGTAGGTGACGCTCATCGCGGTGAAATTGAACGCGTCCTCGGGTTCCAACTCACAAGCCTTCTTGCCGTGGGCGATCGCTTCGTCGTGTTGCCCGGTTTTGGTGTACACGCGAGCGAGTGCCAGGTGTGCCAGCACGAAGGTCTCATCTTCTTCCACCAACGGGGTCAGGCCCGCGATGGCTTCTTCGTATTTTTCTTCGTCGATGAGTTTTTCGACTTCGTTGTATCGTTCGTAAAGTTCGTCGCTGGCCATGGGGAAACTAAATCAGAGGACAGAGTGGATTGAAATTGGATCCGATCCATCGCGGTCGATCATTGATCCGCGAATCGGCATTTGAATTGGGCGAGAAGCTATTGCTTGGCGGCGATCAGATCGTCGAGTTCCTGCTTCAATTTTGGCAAGATCTCGTCGTAACCGAACGCGCCCAAAGCTTCCGGGCCGCGCTTTAGATTGACTTTTGCAGGCCCGCACCACAACCCGAGGTCCGCATCGTCGGTTTCGCCGGGCCCGTTCACTCGGCATCCCATCACCGCGATGGTGATCGAATACTCTTGAGCGAACGTGGTCATCTCCTTGACCTTCGCGGCCAAATCGATGAACGCTTCGTTTTCGACCCGCGAACAGCTGGGGCAACTGATGATGTTCAGTTTCGAATCGTCGAATTTCACCACGCTGCGCACTCGCCCCGCATGAATATCCTCGACGATTTGCTTGCCCGCGTCGATCTCTTCGGGTTTGCGAGGGTTCGGCAACGTCAGCGAAACTCGGACGGTGTCCCCGATGCCTTTGCCGATCAATTGCTCAAACGCGATTCGCGTCTTGATGATTCCATCCGGCGGCATCCCAGCCTCGGTGACGCCCAAGTGCAAAGCGACATCGGGGCGTTTTTCAGCGAACAGCGTGTTCACCTGAACGACCTTGGACGGATCGCTGTCCTTCAGCGAAACGACAAAGTTGTGGAAACCCAGTGAGTCGACCAATTCGCAGTGCTCAAGAGCCGATTCCAACATCGGTGTGATCGAATCGTCGTGGTCGTACTTCTCTTTCTTCGCCGGGTCGACGCTGCCGCAGTTCACACCGATGCGAACCGCGCACTCGTTGCTGCCGGCGATATCGATTAGGTAGCGAACCTTTTCCTGCCAGGTCAGCTCACGTGCGTGGTGATACAAGTGGCCGGGGTTGTATCGAATCTTGTCGACGTGCGGAGCGACTTTTTCCGCCAATCGAAAGTTCTCTTGCAAATCGACGGCGAGATTGGCTTGCGTTTGCTTGCGGATCTCGGCCAACGCCTCTGCGTCCTTGTCGCTGTCGACCGCAATCCGGACGACTCCGGCACCGCGAGCGTGCAGGGCTTCGGCTTGCTCGACCGTCGCGTCGATGTTTTGCGTTTTGGTCGCCGTCATGCTTTGAACGGCGATCGGGTGACCGTCGCCGATCGTGATCGATCCGATGTTGACCGGGCGAGTCGGGTTGCGGCGAATTTTCATGAACGAAAGCAATCAGTCGAGAAAAGTGTGGTCGTTGTTGGCTGTGGCCGCGTCTTGCGAGCGACCGATCGGTCGAATTCGTCATCGGTGGCGAATCGTAATTCCTGCGATCACTCGTGTCGGAACCGTGAGTTTTCAGACGAATCCGCGTCTGACAAGGCACCCTGCTGGAGAAAACCGCAATCGAGCGTGGCGAATCACTCGTTCAGTTCATCCAATTCGCGTTCATAGAGCCGGCGGATTTCATCCAGATCAGCATCGATCTCCGGCAGTTTCGGGTCCATGTCACGCAGCGTGTCACGAACGATCGCTGCAACCGACGCATCGCGGTACCATTTTTTGTCGGCCGGAATCACGTGCCAAGGAGCGATTTTTGAATGGCATTTCTCCATCGCATCTTCGTATGCCTCGCGGTAGTCGCCCCATTTGTCACGAGCGGCGTAATCGCCCGCGTTCAGCTTCCAGTGCTTGGTCGGGTCATCGAGCCGCTTCTTGAATCGCTCGAGTTGTTCTCGCGGACTGATGTGCAGGTAAAACTTCAGGATTCGAGTGCCACGATGAGCCAGCAACTTTTCGAAGTTGTTGATGATCTCATAGCGTTCCTTCCAAACTGACTTCGGAACCAAATCCTCCACCCGCACGACCAAGACGTCTTCGTAGTGCGAACGGTTGAAGACGGACACCTTGCCGGCCGCGGGCGTCGCCTTGTGGATTCGCCATAGGAAGTCATGAGCACGTTCTTCCGACGACGGAACCTTGAACGGATAAGTCCGGCAGCCCTGCGGATTCATCTGGCCGAGCACCTTGCGGATCAAGCCATCTTTGCCGGCCGCGTCGGGAGCCTGCAGAACGATCAGCAGAGATTGCTTGCCTTCC
The DNA here is from genome assembly GCF_000338295.1 of Rhodopirellula europaea 6C. Lineage (GTDB taxonomy): Bacteria > Planctomycetota > Planctomycetia > Pirellulales > Pirellulaceae > Rhodopirellula > Rhodopirellula europaea. The sequence goes on along the minus strand of NZ_ANMO01000265.1, from coordinate 3,431 downwards.
GTGTACATGCGGTATTGCAGGTCACGAATTTCGATGTTCGCTTGGTGCGTGAACGCTCGACCGTGAGCCTTGCCTTCGAACGGTCCTGAACACTCCGTGTCGATCTTTTTCAGCGACACCTTGTCACTCGAGAAAGGCAAACGATGGGCGTCGACGAAGTCAAACTTCGGGGCGAGATCCCAATGCGTTTCGTTGGTCGAATCTTCGTCCGTGCTCATGCTGTTCCTGTGGTGGAATGGAGTGGCTTCTCGTTGTCCTTGTTGATTCGGGACCTCGAAAACTTCACCCTCCCTCAGGGAGGGTCGAGCGAAGCGAGGGGAGGGCCGAGCATGAACTCATGCCTCCAGCTCCCCCCAGCCCAGCGCGAGATCCGTCATCAAAATCGTCAGTCCATTTCACGGATCACGACATCATCGAACTCGTTCAAGTCGTCGAACGATCCCAACCCGACACGTCCCGCCCCGAAGGTCTTGTCGACGACGCTCATGTGAGGCGTTCCCATGTCGTCAAAGTAGATTTCAATCTTTCCGCTTTCGACATCCCGGCGAAGCAACACGTTGTGCCAGTCGTTGTCCCATGGAGTCAACTTTTCGTTGGTTGTCAAAGCCAATCGGGGAGCGTCATTGACGATCATGATTTGGCCGCTGTGCGGATCGGGCTTGGCACCCAAATGGACGTAGTAGAAGTGCGCGGAATCTTGGTACCCAAAGAACACGCAACAATCTCGGTGGTTGCCGGTGTCCAGCGTGCTGCGAACACGAAATTGAATCTCAAAGCTGCCTACCTCGAGATCTTTCACCAACGCCACATGGCCCGGGCTTCGGGTTGGTGGTGTGTACTCGGATTTGCGTTCGGTGATCTCGATCGACCCGTTCTTGGATTCTCCCGATGGAGTGTTCAGCTTCCAAGTCTTCGGATCGAGGTATTCCCATTTGTCGTCGCCGTTCTCAAAGTCGTCTTGGAAAACGACTTTTGCTGGCCTAGCGTCTTCGGCAGACACCAGCGAGGAGTAGGCGGAGAGAGTGGATGCCGCCAAAGCGGCCGACAATACGTTCGCAAAAAGAGGTCGCATGGTGTTCGTGATCAGGTGGGGACGTGGTGGGAATGCGGCGGTTCGTCAAATTCAACGAATTGGCGAATCGACGTGGAAAAAGCTCGATATGGAAAAGACCAGTGTAGTGCAACGAAACAGCCCGCGGCAGAGTTCGCGGGACCGCTTCTTCGAATGGATCTCTGCTGGTTGGGGTTCCAATTGAGGCGACTGAGTCGGTTGCGACATCCGGCGGGGTTGCGAACCTCAAAAAAGTTCCTCGTGTCAGGCTGTCAGAGGCCAGAAAGGGTTGCAGCGGAAAGCGGAATGAAGCACAATCCCGCCTGACCGAAACACGTCACGCGGCGGCAACGTTCCGCGGGCACGTTTCCACCAGGAGCGGTGGCTGAGTGGTCGAAAGCGCCGGTTTGCTAAATCGGTGAACCGGGAAACTGGTTCCGCAGGTTCGAATCCTGTCCGCTCCGCTTGAACTCGGTCGGCCAGTTTGCTTCTGCAATTGGCAGGTTTCTTTCTCTGACATTCGTTCTCGAATGTTGGTGAATTTTGCTTCACCGTTTCGGTCTAGTTCAAACCGGCGATTCGTCGTCGGTCGAGAGTGTAGCTCAGTTGGCAGAGCATTCGACTTTTAATCGAATGGTCCTGGGTTCGAGTCCCAGCACTCTCACTTCTTTTTCTCTGGCCCCGACGTGGGCGAGCGGCTCACGAGCCAAACTTACCTCTGAGGTAGCCGGATTCACCAAGAATTCGGACGGCGACAACCATCGCCAGGTGGAACCTGGCCTACATCAGCTCAAACGCCCAAAGACACTAGCAAGTCACGCCTGAATACCTCGCCCGCCTGTAGGCCAGGTTGTACCTGGCAATCGAGCCGATGCTTTGGGACAAAGCGAGGCGTCACCCCGCTCCCCACGGCCGATACGGAAACTCACCCGGGCAACAACCACAAGTGCTTGTACTGCCTTCCGGTTACGATCACTCGTAATCCCACTTCATGATCCAGGGGTCGTCGTACTTCTTCTGCAGCTTCTTCAGCTTGGCTTGGTACGCCTCCAGGATATCCGTGTGGCTGCTGCTGGTAGCCAGGTTCGTGGACTCGTTCGGGTCGGCCTCGATGTCGAATAGTTCAAACTCGGGGCGATGGATGTACTTGCCGACAGTTTGCTGGCCGTACGGTGCGTCCAAACCCTTGGCCAATTGAGCCTGCCATGAACTGGCCGCCCACAAATCGCTGGCGAAGGGGTAGTCCAACGCATGGGCGATGTTCCAGATCAGTTTGTACTTGCCGTCGCGGATGACCCGCATTGGGTAGTACATCTGAATTTCATGGAACGTGTGTGAAGCAAAGATCTCTTCGTGATGTGGCTTGTCCGGATCCGCCAACACGTCCATCCAGCTTCGGCCGTGGTAGTGGTCCAGTGGCTTGTTGCCATTGTGGTTGTCCATCGGTGAAGCCCCCAATTCGTTGCGAAGCTTCTTGGCAGGAACCAATTTCTTCGGCGCGTTGGTCTTTCGGTCCAATCCACCGGCGAAATCCAGGATCGTCGGCGTGATGTCGATGTGACTGATCATCGAATCGCTTTCGACACCGCGTTTCTCTTGATACGGATCACGAACAACCATCGGGACGCGCAGGCCACCTTCGTACACGGTCGTCTTGCCGCCAGCGAACGCCATTCCATGATCGCTCGTGAATAAGATCATGGTTTTGTCGTAAAGGTCAGCTTCTTTGAGGATCTCAATCAACCGCGCGACACCTTGGTCAATTCGGGCACATGATTGGTAGTACTGCGCCAGCTCGGATCGCGTTTCCGGTGTATCTGGCAAAAAAGGCGGAATGACCACGTCGGCCGGGTCAAAGAAAACCTCTTCGATGCCGGGATACGAACCGCGCCGAGGCTTGTTGCCGAACAAGTCGGGTTTCAGCTCCAGGTCCGACGTTTTGTCAACGCCACCGCCGCGGTGTGGGTCGGATGTTGCGAAGTACAGGAAGAACGGACGGTCGTCTTCTTGGTCCGTCAGAAAATCCTTCGCGGTTTCCGCCATCTGGACGGCGCTACGCGAATTGGCTTTCAGGTACGTTTCGTAGTGGTAAACCGATTCGGGCGCGACGTGATATTTGCCAATGTGCCCGGTGCGGTAGCCGGTATTTGCCATCACACGCGGCAGAGCCAGCCCGGCGACGTCGTTGAACGAAGCAAACTTGTGATAATGATGTTGATGTCCAAACTGTCCGTTACGATGGTTGTGCAAACCACTCATCACCACACTTCGGCTGGCACTGCACGATGCCGTGGTGGCAAACGCGTTTCGAAACACCATGCCATCGGCGGCAACGGAATCAATCGCGGGAGTCACCGCCGCTTCGTCGCCATAACAACCC
>NZ_ANMO01000264.1 GCF_000338295.1 Rhodopirellula europaea 6C | reverse complement strand
TTACGGTTCAGCGGGGCCGCGCGAACGACTCACCACTTCAATAAAGTCAACTCGCGGCCTCCGTTGCAACCGATGGTTCTGCCTCATGGATCGTCAAATGCAAGTCGCAGCTCGAACTCTGCAGGATCGTCTGCAGGATACACCTGCACGCTCTTCCGTCCGCCGCGCAGGACCCAGTCGCCAGGTGTGATCGCACCGTCCTCTTTGACACTGAAGGTCCCTGCACCTGACAAAGGATCGTCCAGTATCCCGCGAGCCACAGTATTACGATCTAGCCAACAATATTCAATCTTGCGAGCTTGTTGGTTGCGACGCAAAAGGAGAGTGATCGTTGATCCGCCTTCGACCGAAGAACCGCCCCCGCGAGTTGTCTTGCCATCGACGATCGCATCGAAGGTAAGAAAATACCCGTCAAGCTCTGCCGGAATATCGATAGTGTACCGGCTTGCGTACAAGAGCTTCGTAAGTTCTTCATTGGACAAATGGGAATCGAAAAGGATTTGTCGAATGAGCGGATGAACGAACACGGTGTAGATTGGAGGCCACCCCACCGCGACGAGCAGGACAGCGAATAGAGTCAGCGATCGTCGAGTCCTGCGTTTCAATGCGTCAGTCTTCTATTGGGCAGAACGACACGCATCAGCGGGCCGGCGCGAGATGCATTGACTTCAAAACCGATCCGACCGCCGGCTCCGTTGCATGCGATGGTTATTTGGCTTTCTTCTCGGGAGCGTAAATTGGGCCACTGAGAATCTCAGTCTTGTTTGATCCAGGATATGTTTGTTTGATGCAAGCCACGCCATTCTCGTCGACGCCAATAATGTCCCCAGTGGGAAGCAAGCTTGGATCGTATAGTCTCGGTCTGTGATGGAAGTCAGGGTTCTGGCGTTTCTTGGCTATCATGTCGGCAAGCTCTCGCTGTAATTTCTCCGCGGTCTCCAAATCCATTTGAGCGGTGATGGCAGTAAAGTTTTCGGTTGGATCGTAGAGCCGTAGCATCACGCGTGAATCAGCAATTGGTTGGGCTTGCAAGTCGTATCCCGCGACGGAGGTCTCGACGCTCCATTTGAACCGTGACGGAATCGCAACGACGCCCGTGTCGTCAGCGTGCAGAGCTTTCGTGAATAGATGGTAGGAGTTGCCAGAACGGTCGTTATCGGAAGTGGGCGGTGCAGCGAAGACCGCAGTGAGCACTCCACAAGCCGCGACAAGCGTGACAGCGATGGAATTGCGAAAGGACTTCATTAGGTGACTCCATTCGAGATAGGGGCTTTTGCCAAATAACG
>NZ_ANMO01000263.1 GCF_000338295.1 Rhodopirellula europaea 6C | reverse complement strand
GAGTTCCTTTGGCCGAAGCCCTGGATCCAACAGCAAGTCTTTCAGCCGTGTCAGCTGACTCATTCTGGCAGTCGCGATTTGCAAACGTCTGCGTGAGGCTTGGTCGGTCGTCCCAGCACTTGATTCCTGACCAGACGCCAAGACCAGCCCACCGGTCAACGACAGATCTCGCCGAAGTTCGGTGGAGGTTCCCGGAACTGGCGACACCACCACGCTGTCTGGCACCGCCATCCCAGGAGTCACCACCATCATCGCATCCGATGCCAGGTCGCCCACCAAAACAGCTCGGCCGGACAACAACGCATCACTGCGAAGTGCCACCGCACGCGAGGAACTGCCAGCGGAATCGAATTGCAGCTCGCTGGTGTAAACGCGTCGAGGCTGTTTGCGTATCAGCGATGCGGTCCGAGGAAAGTTGGAATCGTCCAATGTTGCACTGACCCAAGCATCCCGCGTCGACGCTGGCAAATCGGCATCCAACACCACCACCGCTGGTTGATGCTCGCGCAACAGGCCCGCTGATGGTTCCTGTTCCGATGTTGCGGTGCTGCACCAATCGGTTCGACCGACTCCCAGTCGCATCGCGGCATGTCGAAGTCGACCAAGCAGGCGGACGGTTTCTGAATTTGCAGGTGTGGCGGAATCCATCACCACAACAACACGCCGATTCATCTCCAGAGCTTCACGACCGATCAACGCCCACGGCACGGAGTGTTCCGAAGCCGCCACGAACATCACCGCGGCACCTCGATCAGCACCACGGACCGGTTGCCACGTTTCGCCATTGTCGGTGGATCGTTCAATCAAACCATGCGTGCCAACACGGACTCGCCAACCTTCGCCTTTGGTTTGCCGAGCCGATTGACTGGCCTGGTCCAGAACATCTTGACGCAGCCAATCTCGCAGCGTGTTTTTGGATTCGATCGATTGCGATGTGTCTTCCAACCAAGTCAGCCCGCCATCGAACGAGTGAAATCGGTTTGCGGTGGTCGCCTCGGAGTCATCACCAATTGCCTCGATCGACCCGGCGGGGAGCGGCTCGGCATCAAAGCTGTTGCGAATCGCCATGCGATGCAACTTGGTCGCATCGGACGAATCCACGCGGTGCCAACTTCGTCCCGCATCGTCGCTGGCCAAAGCCACGCCGCGACTCAGCCCGGTGACCGGTTCGTAGCCACCGCCGACCGCGACCACTCGGGTTTCGGTCAAAAAGCGAACATCACACAACGCGACGTCGACTCCCGAAGCGAAGTTTCGCCACGTCAGCCCAGCGTCTTCGCTGCGGACGATCACGCCCCAATCACCGACCGCGACCAGGACTTTGCCGTCTGGCGAGACCGAAACCGCATGCAACGAGGCGTCGTCGGCGAACTGCGAGGTCGAAACATAGGCGGCCGGCAGATCAAAGCTTTCCGGAGCGGTGGCCACATGACGACTGCGGGTCGTGCCCGTGTTGCCAAACGCTCGGTAAAAACCCGGCATGGTTTGGCCGGCGGCGGGAGTGGCGATCCATCCGGCGAGCAGGGCCGCCAGCAACGGCAGCAACCGAACGCCCCAATTTTGAATGGGAAGTGAAACGACAGAAGCGATCATGAGGTCCAATTCCGAACGACCGCCGCAGCGGCCCAAAAGAGGCACCAACCAGCGATGACATTGATCCCCAGCAGCATCGAACTGGCCAGAATACGGCCTTGCGAGGCGAACACGGCGGTTTCGCCGATCAGGGTGCTGAATGTCGTCAAACTGCCCAAAACACCGATTCGCACCGCCAAGAGTGTGCGGGGGTGTGCCAAAGAGGCTGCCCAGCCCGTTGCGACCCAATCAGACGCCACCAGGGCTTGAGAGAACTGGAATAGTCCCCCCAGGGCGCAGCACCCGAGCAAGTTGGCAAGCGTCGTGCCGACACTGCCATGAAGCGTCAACCAACCACTTAGCGGGGCAGAAACCACCGTCAACGTGATCAAGTAGCGCAGAACAGCCCCAATGGAGCCGCCTAGGGCGATCGCGAACAGGTCTGAAACAAAGGTCATTGAGGACAGTTCCGCGTTTTCACCATTGCCAGTCAGGGCTGAGGAATTTACGTTGGAGGGTCCTAGCTTCGGAAGTTTTTGATGATCGGAGCAAGGTCCATTTCGACTCTTTTCGAATCCCACTCTGTCCCCAGTAGACCACCACCGATGAGTACCGCTTCGAGCTCTTCCAGCGCCAACGCCGCGAAAGGCGATCAGCAACCGATGAATGGAGCCGATGTTCTCGTCAAATCGTTGGTCGATCACGGCGTCGAAGTCTTGTTCGCCTACCCCGGCGGATGCAGCATGCCGATGCACCAAGCCCTGACCCGGTACGGGGACTCGATCCGCACGATTTTGCCCCGGCACGAGCAAGGCGGTGCCTTCGCCGCACAGGGTTACTCGCGCAGCACCGGCAAAATCGGCGTGGTGATGGCAACCAGCGGCCCCGGTGCCACCAACTTGGTCACCGCCATCGCGGACGCGAAACTGGACAGCATCCCCATGCTGTGCATCACCGGCCAAGTTCCCACGGGAGCGATCGGAACCGACGCGTTCCAAGAAACTCCGATGGTGGAAATCTGCCGCGGAATCACCAAACACCACTACCTCGTGACCGACTTGGCCGATTTGCCTCGCGTCATGAAGGAAGCCTTCCACATCGCAACCAGCGGTCGCCCCGGCCCCGTTTTGGTGGACATGCCCAAAGACGTGCAGTTGGGCAATTTCCCAATCGACATGGATCCAGAAATGGATCTGCCGGGATACAGCCCCGAGGCTCCCAAAGTCGCCGGCGAAACGATCAAGCAGATGGCTGCGGCCATCAAACTGGCTCGTCGACCTGTCATCTACGCCGGTGGCGGGATCATTTCTGGTGAAGCCAGCGAAGAACTTCGCGAGCTGATCAAGAAAACAGGCATTCCAACGGTCACAACCATCATGGGACTGGGCGCGGTCTCGCCCGATGACCCTCGTTCGCTCGATTGGTTGGGCATGCACGGTGCCGCCTACGCCAACTACGCCGTTCGCGATTGCGATTTGTTGATCGCATTGGGCGTGCGTTTTGATGACCGAGTGACCGGCAAAGTGGAAGCGTTCGCGAAAGACGCGAAAATCATCCACGTCGACATCGATTCGTCAGAACTGAACAAGAACAAACAAGCCCACATCCCGGTTCGCGGCGACGTGAAGGATGTGCTTGTTCAGCTGAACAAAATCGTTCAGCCTCCCGAAATCGAAGCTTGGCAGAAAACCTGCACCGAGCTGAAAGCCAAGTACCCACTGAAGTACGACAACTCGTTCGACGGCATTTTGCAACAGCACGCGATCGCGACGCTCAGCGACATCACCGCCGATCGCGAGACCTACGTCAGCGTTGGCGTGGGACAGCACCAAATGTGGGCCGCTCAGTTCTTCAAGTTCCGCAACCCTCGGACTTGGATGAGCAGCTCGGGACTCGGCACGATGGGCTTTGGATTGCCGGCCGCCATGGGCGTGCAAGCCGCTCACCCGGACGCCCTGGTCATCGACATCGATGGCGACGGCAGCTTCCAGATGAATATCCAAGAACTCGCAACGTGCTTCTGCGAAAAGCTGCCCGTGAAAGTCCTGCTGCTGAACAACCAACACCTGGGAATGGTGGTTCAGTGGGAAGACCGATTCATGGATCGCAACCGTGCTCACACCTACCTTGGCCCCATCGATCACGAAGAAGCCAAGGGCAAGAGCACCGCGGATCGCTTCGAATACGCCAGCGACCGGTACCCGAACTTTGTGCAAATCGCCAAAGGCTACGGATGCGGTGCCGCCACGGTCAAAAAGAAAGCGGACCTCGAAGGTGCCATGCGAGAAATGATTGATCACAAAGGCCCCTTCTTGCTGGACGTCGAAGTGCCCTACCAAGAACACGTGCTGCCAATGATCCCCGGTGGAATGACCGTGGACGACATGCTCTTGGACTGATCCTGAAAGTGGAAATGGATACCGCAGTGGAAAACCCCGCAGTGGAAAAAAACGGGCAACCGAACCCCTCATCGACGTCGACCGCAACCGACGCAGCACCAACCCCCAACGCACCCAACCGCCCCGCGCCGAACACGGCCGGGAATCGGAAACGAGGTGTGCCTGAGGGCGTGTGGCGGAAGTGCGACTCGTGCGGCGCCTCGCTGTTCTACAAAGAAGTTCAGCAGCGTCTGAACGTCTGCCCACAGTGCGACCATCACTTTTACGTGAGCGCGTGGGAACGTGTCGCTCAAGTGCTCGATGATGGCACGTTCGAACCGATGAACGAACATCTTCGGCCAACCGACCCGTTGGAATTTCGCGATCGTCGTTCCTACGCCGAACGCCTGGTTGGCGAACAAAAACGCACCGGACTGACCGACGCGGTCCTGACCGGCACCGGCATGATCCGCGCTCGACGAGTCGCTTTCGCAGTGACCGACAGTGCCTTCATCATGGGCAGCATGGGATCGGTTGTCGGCGAACGCCTGACTCGATTGATCGAACGTGCCACCGAACAAAACTTGGCTTTGATCATCATCAGCGCTTCCGGTGGTGGTGCTCGAATGCATGAAGGCATTCTGTCGCTGATGCAAATGGCCAAGGTCTCCGCTGCCCTTTCGCGATACCACGCCGCGGGCGGTTTGTTCATCAGCGTGCTGACCAACCCAACCATGGGCGGCGTCGCTGCCAGCTTCGCATCCCTCGGCGACTTGGTCTTCGCTGAACCCAAAGCCTTGATCGGTTTCGCCGGGCCGCGAACGATCAAAGCGACCATCGGCATCGAATTGCCCGAAGGGTTCCAAACCAGCGAATTCCTGCTGGAACATGGCTACATCGATCGCATCGTTCATCGAAAATCGTTGAAGACGGAAATCGCCACCGCCATCGACTATTGCGGGAAGTAACCGATGGGCTTGCTCGATTCGATCATGGGCGCATTCTCCAAAGGCGGCGGTGGTTCGCTAAAGAGAATCGACGTTGAAAAACGATTCGAGCGTTCACGGACCGCAGCGACGGGAACGATGAGCAACTTCTTCGTTGCTTACGACCTGGAACGAAAAGAGAACGTCGGGGTCAAAATCCTCGACCCTGAAAAATACGAACTGTTCGAAAGCCGCTTTAAAGGTTTGAACAAACCTTCCGAAGGCGAGATCGCGATGCAGATGAAGCATCCGCTGATCGTGAAGACTTTCGAACATGGAATCACGGCAAAGAACCAACGTATCTTGGTGATGGAATACATCGCCGGTGCCGGTATCCAAGACGTCATCGTTCGCAAGAAACGTGAAGTCATCAACGGCAAAGAAATGCTGCTGATGCGAGAGATGGCCGAGTCACTCGCATACGTGCACGAACAAGGCTTCATCCACCGCGACGTCTGCCCCCGCAACTTCATTTGCACTCCACCCAAAGACGGCGAAGAAACCGTCTCCGGCGTGCGACTGATCGACTTCGGCTTGACCGTGCCAGCGACACCTCCGTTCATGGCTCCGGGAAACCGAACCGGGACACCGCTTTACATGTGCCCCGAAATCGTACGCCGCCGAGCGACCGACAAACGCGTCGATGTGTTCTCGCTTGGCGTGACGTTCTACTGCCTGCTGACATTCCAACATCCATGGCAAGGTGAGATTGTCACCGGGCGAGCGGCGCTGCAACACGATACCGAAACCGCGACTCCGATCCTGGAACGCCGCGAAGACGTTCATCCCAAAGTTGCTCGCGTGATCACGCGAATGATCGAGCCCAACGTGGACAACCGATTGCCGTCGATCAAAGAGTTTCTCTCACAAACTCGCGGACTCGAATCCGCCTTCGTCAGCTAGCCAGCGATAGCTCGCTCACTCGTCGGGGCGTGCCCCATTCTTCGCCGATGAACTCGGCACAGCCACACGCATGAAAACGGTGGCGAACGGTTCGGTTAAACTGGAACCAGCCACTGATCGCCACTCGGCTTTCGCGGCTCTCGAATCCCACCCCACAGCTCACCGTTCACACGGAATCCATCATGCCCCACCGCCGCGATTTCCTTGCGGGCTCTCTCGCTGCCGCATCCCTTGCTTCGCTGCCAACCAGCAATCTTTTCGCGGCCGATTCTGAAACCAACGGCCGTTGGCCCATTTGCGTTTTCACCAAACCGCTCAACTCGATGTCGTTTGATGAGATGGCCGCGGCACTTGCAAAAGCGGGCTTTGATGGCGTCGAAGCCACCGTGCGAAAAGGTGGCAACGTCGAACCCGCCGACGCGGCCGAGAAGCTGCCCGTGATGCAGCGAGCGATGCAAAAACACGGTCTCGAAATCACCCTCATCACGACCGACATTGGCTCGATGGACGATCCTCATCGAGCCACCGTCCTCGAAACGGCCGCCGATTTGGGCGTCTCGCGATTCCGCATGCGGTATGGCAAGTACAACCGCAAGCAGCCAGTCAAACACCAACTTGATCACTGGAAGCAACAATTTGGCGAACTCGCGGATTACTGCGGGAAGATCGGCATGCAGGCGCTCTATCAAAACCACGCTGGAGAAAATTACCTGGGTGCGTCGCTGTGGGATCTGGATCGAGTTCTTTCTGACATCTCGCCGGACCACATGGGCGTTGTCTATGACATCCGGCACGCACAAGTCGAAGGCGGCATGAGTTGGCCGGTGACTTGGCGAATGATCCAGCCTCGCGTTCGGATGCTGTACGTCAAAGATTTCCAATGGGTCGATGGCCGAGTCACCAACGTGCCGCTGGGCGATGGGCTGGTCAGTCAAAAGTTCTTCGATGCGGTGAAAGCCAGCGACCTGAATTGCCCGATCTCATTGCACGAAGAATACCTCGACCATCGTGATCCCAAGCTTGTGCCCCAGCATCTTGAAGCGATGACCACCGACCTGAAGACCCTCCAAAAACGCCTCGGCGTCAAGTAGGCCAGGCCCCGCTTGGCGATCGCTCTTCGTCGGCAAACGCCGCTCTCGCGAAAGCATTTGAAAGGACGACTCGCTTTGTTTCAAAGCATCGGCGCGGTCGCCATGTGAGACATGGCCTACGGGCAATTGCAAATTGCAAAGTGGACATTGCAAAGTGGCAAGTGCTGACCGGTGGAATCACGCTTGCCGAGCCACGAACATTTTGCAAGTTGCATTTGTCAATTTGCACTTTGCAATCCACCCCACCACGTAGGCCAGGCCCCGCTTGGCGATCGTTCTTCGCCGGCAAACCCGCTCTCGCGAAAGCATTTGAAACGACGAC
>NZ_ANMO01000262.1 GCF_000338295.1 Rhodopirellula europaea 6C | reverse complement strand
AACACAGCATTTACAAACGGCACGATCTCCCGGTGGGAGAGGCGAGAGCCGATTGGAAATGAATTGGGTGTTCGCGAAATTAGCGGCGGGGCGCGAGCCCTCCGGTCGCACACTGGGCCGCTCGCGCCGCTCCGCTAAGAGTCTCGCCCTCGCCCGGGTCGTTACCGTCTCCTTGCTTTTGATCTCTGGGGCTGAGTTGGCCTCGGCGCAGGTGGTGCAGCTTCCCAGCGTTCGTCGATTTTCTTCCACCGGCGGCATGTTGATTCCCGATCGCGGGACTGGATCGATGGGCGGCGTGTCGTCTTACCAAAGTGGGCGTTCATCACGCGGTCGGTTTTCGCCCGGCGGAGCACAAGGCGGTTCCACTCGGGCGGGAAACGCATCGGTCTCGGCGACCATCATCGATCACGATGAAATCGATCGTCAGCTATTGGGGGACGCCGATCCGCGGCAGTTTGCACGCGATCAAACGCAACTGGAAACGATCGCGGATGTGAAAGCGTTGGTTCAAAACGCCAGGCGATTGTTGGAGGCTGGTGATCGCTTGCGAGCCCAAGGAGCGTACGAGTTGGCACTTCATCGATTGGTTCGTTTGTCGAAACAAAGTCCGCCTTCGCGAACTTCATCGAGTCATATGGCGGCGGTGAAGTCAGCTAACCCAGAGTACCTATTGGCTTATGCGAAACGGGAATACACGCAGCACTTTGGTGAGCTGCCAACGTGGGTTCCGGCTGATGGTCACGTTTCCCGATCCAAAATCGAAGCGGCAGGGCGCGAGCCCTCCGGTCACGCACCGGGCGGCTTGCGCCGCTCCGCTAAGAATTCAGAGGTGACGCCGTGATGTCGCGACAGATGGGCGTCCGTTCCTGCCGCGATTTTTGTCGGCGGTTTGGAGTTGGATTGGGGGCCGGAGCGGACTTGTTGAAGTTGTTGGAAAGCGAAGCCAAGCATGGCTCGGCCCAGCAACGCATCGCGATGACCAAAATTCGTGAGGGTGCCAAAGACGGTCACGCGATCAGCGAAATGATGCGGCATCAGAAGCAGTTCTTTCCACCGTTGCTGGTGGTGATGACACGCGTTGGCGAAACGACCGGTCGGCTCGAACGAACGATGTTGACGCTGTCTGAACACTACGCTCAGCAGTACACGCTTCGTCAGAACTTCCTTCGCGCGATCGCTTGGCCGGGACTTCAATTGTTGCTCGGCATCGGTGTGGTGTCGCTGATGATTTGGTTGATGGGTGTGCTGACCGCTCCGACCGGCGGCCAGATGACAGACATGCTCGGGTTTGGATTGCGTGGACCTAAAGGAGTCCTGATCTTCTGGGCCTACCTCGGTGTCGTTGCGGCGGTGATTGGCGGGATCTACTTTGCGTTCCGGAAGAACATTGGCGGGATCCAGAATGTCGTGCCGCTGGTGTATCAAATTCCCAAGATCGGTGGTGCGATTCAAACGATCACGTTGGCCCGGTTTGCCTGGACGTTGTCACTTTCGTTGGATGCCGGGATCAACCCGATTGACTCAACGAAGTTGTCGTTGGATGCGACCGACAGTTCGTATTATCGAAGTGGTGCCAAGCCGGCCGAAGAGGCAATACGCGGCGGGGCGACTTTGAGCGAAGCATTGAACAAAACTCATTTGTTCCCCGAAGAATTCATCACTCAGATCGAGATTGCGGAACTGTCGGGGACGGATGCGGAATCCATTGACCACTTGGCCAGAGACTACGACGAACGAGCCAAAAGGGCGATGGAAACGATCGCGGGAGTTGCGTCTGCCGTCATTTGGATTGTTGTCTCGATGTTCTTGATCTTCATGATTTTTCGCATCTTCGGGAACATCATGGGCTTCTATCGCCAGGGTTTTGAGCCGATTTAGCGTGAGGCGTCTTCGCAACGCTAGCCACTCGTTTATAGTCGTAAGTTGTTTCGCGATTCAGACAACACGATTGCTCCATCAAATCAGGATTCAAACAAGCCCGTGGTCGACAAAGAACAACCTGCCGAACAAACGCCCTTTTTTGTCGACAAGAACGCACCCCACAACGAAGTCGATTTCGCTCGAATCGAATCGGCCGTGCGTGAGATTTTGGAAGCGGTCGGTGAAGATCCCGATCGGGATGGGTTGTTGGAAACACCGGCCCGCGTTGCGCGGATGTACGCCGAAATGTTCGCGGGATTGAAATCCGAACCTGGCCGTCACCTCGCGAAAGTGTTTGCGGAGGACTACGACGAAATTGTGTTGGTGCGAGACATCAGTTTCTGCAGCATGTGTGAGCACCACTTGTTGCCGTTCACGGGCAAGGCACACAGTCGCGTATTTGCCGAGCGGCAAGGTCGTGGGCCTGAGCAAGTTGGCTCGCGTGGTTGAAGAGGTCGCGCGGCGCCCGCAAGTTCAAGAACGTCTCACCCACACGGTCGCCAATTTGATCGAGGATCGCTTGTCGGCGAGAGGCGTTGCCGTGGTGGTCGAGTCGACTCACAGTTGCATGACGATGCGAGGCATTCGCAAACCCGGCAGCTTGTGTCTGACCAGTGCCATGCGAGGCGCGTTCAAGACCGACCCGAAGTCACGTGCGGAAGTGTTAGGGCTGATCAACCGCGCGGCGTCGTAGGCCAGGCTGTGCCTGGCGGGGTGGCTGGACGAACGACATGGAGTCTTGCGAGTGTGTTTGGACGCCTCGCTTTGTTCCAATGCATTGGCTGGATGCCAGGTGATAACCTGGCCTACGGGTGTAGCTGGATTCGCCAGAATTTGAAGTGTTGACGTGGTGGGATCCGAATTCTGGCGAATCCGGCTACGTAGGGTTGGCCTTGCTAACGCGGCGGGTTGTGACGAGTGCGTCGTAGGCCAGGTTGTACCTGGCGGGGTGAATGGACGGGCCGCGTTGAATCTTGCGGGGCGTGGTTGGACGCCTCGCTTTGTTCCAATGCATTGGCTGGGTGCCAGGTGATAACCTGGCCTACGTTGCCTGGTGGCTGGCTTCGCCAGGATTCAGCGTGGTCCCTCGCTGACGCGTCGGGTTGGGAAGTTGATGGAATCCGAATTCTGGCGAATTCGGCTACGTTGTGGTGGCCTTTCCGTTCTTTGTCATCAGCGACACCACGACCAATGTGATCAAGGCCAACGGGATCGTCACGATGCCTGGTTGGCTGAACGGCACGGGGCTGCTCAATGGATCGATGCCGTAGACCTTTTCGAAGGTGTCTGCGGACAACAAAATCCAGCCCAACGAACTGAACATGCCGACGATGACGCTGGCCACAATGCCTTGGGCGGTCGTGCGTTTCCAAAACAGCAGCATGATCAGCGCGGGCAAGTTCGCACTGGCCGCGATGCTGAAGGCCCAGCCGACCAGGTAGCTGACGTTGAGATTGCGGAACAGGATCCCTAATACAATCGCGATGGCACCGACAACCACGGCCGCGATTTTCGCGATTCGAACCTGGCTGTTTTCGCTGAACTTCATCCCCATCACACCGCTCAGCAAGTCGTGGGCGACGGCTCCACTGCTGGCCAGAATCAAACCGCTGACCGTTCCCAGAACTGTCGTGAATGCAATTGCGGAAATGATGGCGAACAGCAGCCCGCTCATCCCGCGAGCGAGCAGCGGTGCGGCCATGTTGCTGTTCGTGACATCCAGCGTGCCGCTGGTCATGGCACCCAAGCCTAGGTAAAGCGTCAGGACGTAGAAGAACCCGATGCTGGTGATGCCAACGATGGTGCTCTTGCGAGCTGCGGCGGCGTCTTTGACCGTGTAGTAGCGAATCAAAATGTGTGGCAACGATGCGGTGCCGCAGAACAATGCCAGCATCAGCGACAGGAAGTTGAACTTGCCCGTCCAACTATCGCTGCGAATGCCAGCGAACCGCGGGTGCTCGCCGGGCCGCAGAACCTGCGAACCGCTGGTTGGTTTCTGGTAGAAGACTTTGGTGGTCGAGCCATCTTCGTTCTTCAATGTCTCGTTGCCCCACAGCACAACCGTGCTGCGATTGAGAACGTCGAAGAACTCGAGCGGACCGAGCGGGCCTGTTTCGGCTTGTCCGATGTATTCGTTCGGCAGAACTTTGATTCGACCGACGGGACGCAGGTGGCCTTCACCAGGTTGGTCCCCCTTGGGAAGCCCACCGATCAACGTGTCGCCATTGGGCATCGTTGTGATCGACTGGGCTTCCGAAACGATCATCGTTCCGCCTTCTTGTATGTCGGCGCGGTAAACGTCGTAGCCGTCGCCGTCCTCGCGAGTGAACTGGAGGTACTGATCGTTGTCGGCCCAACTGGACGATTCGACCAGTTCACAGTTCATGGCCTCCGCGATGGCTTGCCGATCGAATTCGCTGATAGGTAGGCTGCTAGATGGGAAGGATTCGTTGTCGACTTTGAACCCTTGTTGCAGCACCATCACGACCAAAATCGCGCTGAAGACAACCAGCAACGATCCTTTCAGGAACTGGACCCAGGTGGTCGAGACCATGCCCGCGGTGACAACGATCGTGATCACGACGGCACCGACCAACAGCACCCCGACCCAGTGTGGGAAACCCAGCAAGGGTTGAATCAGCACTCCGGCGCCAACCATTTGTGGAATCAGATAAAACACGCTGACGATCAACGTGCTGATTCCAGCGGCGGCCTTGATGCCCTTGGAATCGAACTTGGCGTCGAGAGCATCTGCGAAGGTGAACTTGCCGAGTCGTTTCATTGGTTCGGCGATCACGAACAAGGCCACGATCCAACCGGCCAAGTAGCCGATCGAATACAGGAAGCCGTCGTAGCCATACGCGGCGATCATCCCGCAAATGCCCAGGAACGATGCTGCGGACAGGTAGTCTCCCGCGAAGGCGATCCCGTTGATGAACCAAGGGATTTGACCGTGGGCGGCGAAGTAGCCCGCCGACGATTTGGCTTTGCCGCCCAGGTAAAAACTCAGGCCGATCGTGAAGCCGACGAAGATGAAAAAGACAACGACGGCGGTCATGGAGGGTTCGTAAATCATTCCGATGCCTCCGTTGCTTCAGGCTCGTCGACACTCTTCATGCCGTAGATCAGTGCCATGCCGATCGCGACCAAGATCAATGCGAATCCGTAGACAATCGCCAGGTTTAAGCCGGCGAAAACGATCGTGTCCATCGTCTCGGCTCGAAAGGCGTTGAGCAGCACAAACCCGCCGTAGAGCAACAGGTAGATGACGAACAAAACCAAACCCAACCGGGAGGCTTTGTCGGAGGCGGGAGTTGGCGTGGGAGCGTCGGAGGTAACCGATGCATCGGGTTCAGGGGCGGGATCTGAGGCGGACAAGGCGGGGACTTTTGCTGCGAGGGGACGAGACGGCGATCATCGAACGACGCAGTCTATCCGAATCGATGAGGGCGTTGTGACGGGAAGAGTCGTGGGGCGTAGGCCAGGTTGTACCTGGCTGGGTAATTGGACGGGCTGCGTTGATTCTTGCGGGGCCGGGTTGGACGGTTCGCTTTGTTCCAAGT
>NZ_ANMO01000261.1 GCF_000338295.1 Rhodopirellula europaea 6C | reverse complement strand
CGCCCTTCAGGCGTTGCTCGGGTGAGGGGGCATTCACGCAATTTGCGTCGCTAATTGGCGTTGCAGTTTTCAACCTGAGGGGATTCGCCCCCTCTCCCAGACGACGGCTGAACGCCGCGCCTGACCTCTCCCCCAACGAAGTTGAGGGAGAGGTGACAAAAGTTGCACCGTGTCCTCGACCTGCAACCCCAAAGATTGAACAGGCGGGACTAACGCCCATCGGCTAATTGTTTTCATTCGGTAGACGACAGAATTAACAGGCCGCTAGACGCCTGGCTACAGTCGGCTGCCAACGTTCTCGTCCGTCCAAGCCACCGCGTCAGTCTGTCATGCCTGAAGGACACAAGACTCACTATCTAGCTCGTGAGCACAATCAGCGCTACGCGGGGGAACGGTTGTATGTCTCCAGTCCGCAAGGTCGGTTCAGCGATGGAGCCGGTGCCGTCAGCGGCCGCGTGCTCGAATCAGTGCAAGCGGCTGGTAAACATCTATTCTACGAGTTCGAGGGGAACCGTATCGTTCACGTCCACTTGGGACGTTACGGAAGCTACGCCGAACAAGCTTCGCCGCCCGAACCGCCGCGGGGACAAGTCCGCTTGCGAGCGATCAGCCCGACGCACACGTTGGATCTTCGCGGCCCGAGCCAGTGTCGGTTGATCGATCAGGAAGCCCAGCAATCAATTCGGGATTCCTTGGGGCCTGACCCTTTGAATGGTGGCAAAAAGACCGACGTGTGGTCGGTGATTTCAAAAAGCGGCAAACCCATCGGCGGCCTGTTGCTGGATCAATCCATTGTCGCTGGCGTGGGGAACATCTTTCG
Organism: Rhodopirellula europaea 6C; assembly: GCF_000338295.1. Lineage (GTDB taxonomy): Bacteria > Planctomycetota > Planctomycetia > Pirellulales > Pirellulaceae > Rhodopirellula > Rhodopirellula europaea. The sequence goes on along the minus strand of NZ_ANMO01000261.1, from coordinate 5,450 downwards.
AGCCGAAGCCTTGTTCGAGACCGGGTTGGACCCTCACATTCCCGGCAACAAACTCACGCCATACCAATTCACGCGGCTTTGGAAATCACTGGTCAAGATGATGAAATTGGGGCTGAAGCACGGTCGCATCATCACCGTCGCCACCAAAGAGGCTGGTAAACCATTGGAAGAGCTGGCTGGCAACGAGCGTTTTCGTATCTACGGAAAAACGGATTGTCCGCGGTGCGGTGGCAACATTGCGGTGGACTCGGTTGCATCGCGAAAGATGCATTGGTGTCCGGAATGTCAGAGCTGAACGGTTTGCCCGATTTGTCGATCGGATTTGAGCAATGACCAAACGGTGCGCTGGGGTGGTTTGCTTCTGAGTGTTTGCGAGCGCGCATAGAAAAACCCTCGCATTCAAAACCGAAGTTTCAAACGCGAGGGCAATCGGAATCTCAAGGGTGACTCAGTTCGTGGCTTCGTACACGAACCGAGTCATTTGAGTCAGTGTTGGGTTCTTCGGATCAGTGTCCGCAACCGCAAGCTGGTGCTTCGAAGCCACAGGAAGGCTCGATGTACTCGCAACCGCAAGTTGGCTCAACGATGTCGCATCCGCTGTCGCAGCAAGCGTTCTTGCGGCTGAACAGCTTCTTGAACAAGCCCATTACAGGACGATCGCAGCAAGGTGCGCTGTCGCAGCAAGGGTCGACAACTTCGCAACCGCAAACTGGTTCGCAAACTGGCTCACATCCGCAGACAGGCTCACAAACTGGCTCGCAGCAAGCGTCGCAACCGTGCTTCTTAGCGAACAAACGCTGAAGCAAGCCTTGCTTTGGTGCACAGCAAGGTTCGACAACTTCGCAACCACAAACAGGTTCGCAGATTGGCTCGCAACCGCAAGTTGGTTCGCAAGCGACGTCGCAGCCACTGTCACATCCGCCGAACAACGACTTCAGGTGTCCGAAAGCACTTGCTTCTTGAACGTTACAAGCGACGACAGCCAAGGCCAAAACGGCAGGAACGAGGAAACGGCTCATAGGGAATCTCCATGGAAGGTTTGGTTTTAAATTGGTCGTCCGTGGAACCACTTGTTTGCGTTGGGCAAACCTTGCTGGGAGGCAATCGGTGTCCGGGACACACCTAGATATCGGACATTCCACAAGACCATGCGGTGGAATCTTTCCACAATGGTCGCAAGTCGGTGTTTTCGCGTTCGGGACAGCAGGGTTGCTCCGGCTAACGGCAAAGCAACGGATGCACGAATCGAGTCCAAATTCTTGGACCTCTTTTCGGTCGAATTTGTTTGACCGCGCATCGAACGCGCGCAGCAAGTTTAGGTTTGAAAACCGACGGATGCCCTCGAAAAGATTGCTGCGACCGTCTCTGGCCGAGAATGTACCCTTCCAGCCGCAAAAATCGCTGTGATCGGCCCCGGTTTGCTCCCTCGCACCCCTCTGTGAACGGGTCGGGCACAAAATTGTTACGGTCTCGCTTCGTCGGGTCGCTACAATCAATCTCCATCCTGAATGCATCTCTCCCACGGGGACCAGCACCTCCTCGCTTTCGGTTTCGGCCGAATGCGTCTTCCTTTTGGAAATGTGGCCATGCGAACCGACAAACCCTCCGACGAACCGATGTCGCTCGATGGGATCACTCCGATCCCCGTGCCCTCGGTTTTTTCATCTGACAAAGACGCCGAGGCCGCCATGCTGAATGCGGCCAAAGATGGGATGGGTACGGAGTGGTTCGGATCCGCGGAACATGGTGAGGCGGAAAACCGCGAGTCGGTGAAGCCAGACGATTCAAGTCCGAGTGGAGCTGACTCGGCAAGTAACGAATCGCTGCCGGCGAATTTGCGTCAGGATGAAAAATTTGACGGACCACCGCCACCGATCTCCAAACCACCTGTTTCGGACCGGTGTTCTGAATCAGAACGCAGCCAAACTGCAGTGCAGCCGCATCCGATCCTGCAAAGCCTGACGTTGCTGGCCACGATGGCGTTGATGTTGTTGCTCGCTCGCTACAGCGTCCCACACATTGTCGAAGAGATTCGCTATGCCTGGCACCGCGGTGAAATGCGTGCGGAAAACGAAACCGGCGTCGAAGGTCTTCGCAACGTTTCATTGGATTCACTCAGCCGTGCCTACGAAATGGTCACGTCCGCGGTCGGGCCCACCGTGGTCCACATCGACGTGGAGCGTTCTGTTTCGGAAGAGGATCGCAATCTGCAACGTTTGCTCGGCGAAGATAGCTACACGCTGTCGGATCAAGGCAGCGGCGTGGTGATCGACGAAGGTGGCTACATCCTGACCAACCGTCACGTGATCGCCGATGGCATCGCGATCAGCGTGACCCTCAGCGATGGTCGTCGGCTTCCCGCCGCATTGGTCGGCAGCGACATGCCCACTGACTTGGCGGTGCTAAAAGTCGACGCGGACGGATTGATCCCGATTGCCTGGGGAGACAGCGACGCGCTGCGTGTCGGCTCACCCGTGTGGGCCGTCGGCAGCCCGTTTGGTCTGGACCGGACGATCACGTTTGGAATCCTGAGTGGCAAGCACCGTGTCGTCCGGGCTGGCGTTCAACATGGTTCCAGTGCTCGATACCAAGACTTCATGCAAAGCGATGTGGCCGTGAATCCAGGTAACAGCGGCGGTCCGCTCGTTGACGCTCGCGGGCGGTTGATCGGCATCAACACCGCAATCGTGGGCGACACGTATCAGGGCGTCAGCTTTTCGATCCCCAGCAACGTGACTCGCCAGATCTACGACCGCATCCGTGAAACGGGCAAGGTCGAACGTGGATGGCTCGGAGTGCTGTTGTCGGAAGTTCCCGACTCGATGCACCGCGGCGACGACTTACGCGTCCGAGGTGCGTTGATCTCAGGCGTGACGGGGGAAGATTCTCCGGCCGCCATCGCTGGTCTAAGAATCGGCGATATCCTTTTGAAGATCGATGGCGTTCGAGTCAGCGATGTTGGTCACCTGATGCGTCTGATCGCGAATCTGGGGCAGGGAACGTTGTTGAACGTTGAGCTGACCCGCGATGGCGAACCGATGACGGTCGAGGTGACGCTAAAGAAACGACCCGAAAATTTGGATCGCTAGCGTCCAAGCGAGCCAACCTGTAGCAGTCAGCCAACCCGTAGCACGGTGGTCCCCACCGTGAATTTGCGCTCGGCTCACTGGAGGGCCCCAGTGAGCTACGGTTGCGCGTGGATCAGAGTAGAACCATTGTCCCCAATTGTTCCGTCCTGTGGCTCTGGAATGCTAGTCCGCGTCGCATCCATTCACGCGTGAGCATCCTTCATGTTGCGAGCAGAAACGGCCCGAGAACCTGGATCGCAAACGGCGAGATCAGCCAACTCGTAGCACGGTGGTCCCCACCGTGAATTTGCGCTCGGCTCACTGGAGGGCCCCAGTGAGCTACGGTTGCGCTCGGCTCACTGGAGGGCCCCAGTGAGCTACGGTTGCGCTCGGCTTACTGGAGGGCCCCAGTGAGCTACGTGGAACTTGGGATGGCCGATCAGGGTTGGGGCAGTTCGCCGGGGTCGGAGGCAACGCCCGCGACGATGCGGTTGATGGCGTTGAGCATGGCCAAGATCGTGCTCTCGACACTGTCCGTGCTCACGCCGGTCCCGCGATAAGTCTTGCCCTCATGCTCGACTTCCAGGTTGACTTCGCCGATCGCGTCACGGCCCAGCGTCGCACTGCGGACTCGAAAGTCTTTGCAGACGACTTGGATGCCGGTGATCTTTTCAACTGCCCAAAACGCAGCATCAATCGGTCCATCACCCTGTGCAACTTGCTCGGTGAATTCCTGGTCGTCGCGACGCAGGGTGACTCGCACGTTTGGTGTTTGGTTCTTGCCGCTGGTGACTTCGTAATCGACCAACGTCCATTCCGGAGCCACCGTCTCGCTGATCTTTTGCTGGACCAACGCGACGATGTCACCGTCGTAGATCTCTTTCTTCTTGTCGGCGAGTTCCTTGAATGCCTCGAAGACTTCTTGCAATTGTTCCCCAGTCAACGTCATGCCCAACTGTTTGGCTCGATCGGCGAGTGCCGCACGTCCGCTGTGTTTGCCCAAGACCAAATCGGTTTTGGTGAAGCCGACTTCTTCGGGCGACATGATCTCATACGTGGTGCGTTCCTTCAGCATCCCGTCTTGGTGAATGCCGGACTCGTGCGCGAACGCGTTGCGACCGACGATCGCTTTATTGCGTTGCACATTGATGCCGGTTGTCTTGCTGACCAGACGACTGACGGGGACCAAGCGTTTGGAATTGATGTTCGTTTGGCAGTGATAGAAGTCCTGGCGAGTCTTCATCGCCATCACCAATTCCTCGAGCGCCGCGTTGCCGGCGCGTTCACCGATGCCGTTGATCGTGCATTCGATCTGTCCGGCGCCCGCGTCGACCGCGGCCAGCGAATTGGCGACCGCCATGCCCAAGTCGTCGTGGCAGTGCGTGCTCAAGACGGCTTTGTCCATGTTCGGCACCCGGTCCCGCAACATTTTGAAGCGGTCGTAGATTTCACCTGGCGTGGTGTAGCCGACTGTGTCGGGCACGTTGATCGTGGTGGCTCCCGCATCAATCGCGGCTTCGACCACGCGGCACAAGAAATCGTGCTCGGTCCGACATGCGTCTTCGGGCGAGAACTCCACGTCGTCGCAATGCGAAGCGGCACGGCGAACTCCCGCGACCGCCCGTTCGACAATCTCGTCCGGCGTCATCCGCAATTTGAATTCGCGGTGAATGGCGCTGGTGGCCAAGAACACGTGAATGCGAGCCTGCGGGGCGGTCTTCAAAGCTTCCCATGCTCGATCGATGTCCTTTTCAGCACAGCGAGCCAACCCGCAGATCGTGGCACCGCGAACGGTGGTGGCGATTTGCCGGACGGATTCGAAGTCACCTGGGGAGGCGATTGGGAAACCGGCCTCGATGATGTCGACACCCAAATCGACCAGAGCCGAAGCGACCTCGAGCTTCTCCGCCAAGTTCATGCTGGCACCAGGCGATTGTTCGCCATCACGCAGCGTGGTGTCGAAGATGCGGATTTGGCGAGTGGCCAAGTTGTCAGAGGACGAGGCTTCGGCGGACTGGGTCATGGCATCAGGTGTCGGTTGGTCAGACATGGGACTGCAATCTCGGAAAGGGAAGAAGATAAACTTCAGAGCCCCGGAATCGCACCCGCCGCACATGCATTCGGGCACAAAAAAACCCGAGTCGCGGCAAGTGCGGCCCGGGCAAATTCATTCGATGGAAAATTGAGACAACCGCCGTCAGGCGTCCACCACGAATCCGCTCAGGCCGTTCGCTAGAAGGCCGAGGTCGAGATTCAGCAGGAGGCAAAGTTGTCCGCTCATGAATCTGACGATAATCGGATCCCGCCACGCCGGTCAAGGCGGGAAGTGGGAAAGGGCCACAGAAGCTCAGGGCCACAGGGGGATTGAGCGGCAAGGCTTTT
>NZ_ANMO01000260.1 GCF_000338295.1 Rhodopirellula europaea 6C | reverse complement strand
TCTGCAATCACCCGGTCGCGACGAGAGATTGTCCATTGTCAAACCGCCCGACTTCGCGACTCGGGTGCATTGCTTTGTTCTGCCAAGTCATTCGGCCATGCAAACCTCTGCGATCTCCCAATCACGAAGGGTGACGAAACAGCCGCGGAATTCCGGATCGCCTTCAACGCGGTACGTGATCTCGATCGTGTTTGAGTCATCATACAAGTTGATGCCAACATGAGGCACCAGCCGAGAAGACAATTCGTCCGAAGTTTTGATCTCGGGGTGACATTTGGCCAATGCCGTGCAGATGTCTGGCCATAGCTTGGAGTGTCGGACCGGCAGTTCAACAATCAGGTCACGCTGGTGTTGTGAAGGGCCGGAATCATCAGCCCGAATGTGGATGTGAGCGGATTCAATCGGGGCGGAATCAAAGGGAATGTCGGCATCCCATGCGTCGACATAGTAATTCAGTTGGCCAAAGTCTGGATCGTCTACTGTTTGCTTCGGGCTGCCGGTCATGCCATGGGGTTCGTCGTAATCGCCAGCGGGGAGAATACGAATCGTGATTTCATCACCTGTCGTAACCTCAGGTGATGGCCAGCCTGCGTGATGTTGCCGATCTTGCGATCCGTCGAACATTCCAAGGCCGCCGATCTGTAGATCGTGGGAGTGTTCTTGGCCAGGATGTTTCACGTATGTGAGGCCGACCGAGAGTACACCGTCCCCATTAATTCCGGAGATACACACACGCTCACCGTTCTTCAGTATCTCGAATCGAGTTGACATGCTGTGACGGTTTCTCTTAGTGGCAGAACGTTACGCATCAGCGGGGACGGGCGAAAGACTTGCAAGCAGACGAGAAAACAGACCACCCGTCCTCCGTTGCATGCGATGGTTATCGGATTCTTCGGTTGGTGACCGAACGGAAACGTCCGTCTGGCTATAGAACTCATTGTCAATCAGCATGTCAAGCACGCCAATACTTGTGCGGAACAGGGTCGGGATTCGCGTCTTGTCGTAGGCCGTTTGCACGTGGAAATGCAGGTGTGGCCGTCCAGAGCATCCCGTATTGCCAGATAACGCGATGGGTTGCCCGACATCGACCCACTCTCCATCGGACACAAGAGCGCCGTTTAGGCGAATGTGTGCATAGCACGCAACCGAAAAGTCATCGTGACAAATACGGATCGAGTTGCATCCGTCGGTTGGAAGTTCATTGGTATCGAGCGAGCGAACGACGCAGCCACTTCTTGCAGCACAGATGACGCTTCCAATCGGCATCCAGAAATCGACTGAGAAGTGTGAGTCGCCGTGATGTGATCGTGTTCCACCGTACGTCTGGCAACAGCGGTAGCGAGCGTCTTTCTCGAACGGCAGTTCGTACACATGTGACGCATCGTGGCGAAACAGGGCCAGATTCACACAACGCTCAAGCATCAAAAGCAGTTCCTGTCTTCAGTCCGATAACGACACGCATCACCGGGCCGGAACGGTTGATGCTCCATTCGTGATAACGCGCAAGCCCGGCTCCGGTGAATGCGCTGGTTATCCGCCTTTTTCTCAATCCGGGTACGGTCCAAAACTAAATGCAACGAGCATGTCGGCGTCGCCCATGAGGTCAGCGTCCGATTCAAACACAAGGCGACGTTCGCCGCCAACATTTGCGATAATGAGATCCGAAATTGGGTCGTCCTCGAACATCCCCAATGCAGTGTCAGCAGTCAAGTCTATCTGGTCATTACTGCTAATCCAGGTTCCTGTGGTTTTGCCGTAGTGCCCAAGGCAGCCAGTCCAGTCGCATGTGAATGTTCCATTTTCGTGTAGCTTTAGGTCGAGATTGTATCCCAGGCCGTCGCCTTGGTAGTAGCGGCCAGCCAAGGGTTGCTGCATGGAATCAGAAGAGCAACCGCCGACAGCCAAACAGGCAACAGCGCAAATCAGGGCAATCCGTGAAGCGTTCATGATCTCAGTCGGATAACGGTAGACATCACGGGGGACGGACGAAAGACTCTCCACTTCGAAAACCGCGCAAGCCGTCCTCCCGTGCATGTCATGGTTCTGCGTTTTTCGCGGGTAGCATCTCAAACTTAATTGTCACGTCAGCTGAAATGGAAACTTGACCAGGCGTATTGAGTTTCAGGGACTCTGCACTGGCGTCATCACGTTGCACAACAAAAGTGTACTTATTGCCGTGAAGTGAGTTCACAGTTTTGTTGCCCGTTTGAGCCGCATCTGCAACCGCAAAAAAGTCAGCAGCAGCTTCGTTGTACTCAATGTGCTCCTCGATCTGCAGTGCCGGCCCAAGCTTCATGCCAGTAAGTTCCGTCAGGTGTTCAGCCTTTTCTTTCGCATGTGTTACCGCCAACCGCCTCGCCTCAAACTGATGCTTTCGCTGACTGCTAACGCGAAATTGCATGCGTGAGACATTTGTAAGTCCCTTATCGAAAGCGTCAGCCAAAAGTACTTCGATCTTGTCGAAGTCCGTCAGCCGAACCAAGATTGATCGCGAATAGTTGTACGCAATCGGTGTTTCTTGGCGTTCTCCATACTCTCCGTAGTACGGTGTAACTTCTAGGTCGTCCAGCTTTATGTCGGCTTTGGGGACTTTGTGGTCGCTGAGCCGCTGTAGCAGGGAACGTGAAACGGAGTCACTCTTTCGTTTGGCATCCAATAGCTTCTTCTCGCGCGTGCGAACATTAAGTTCAAGCACTACTTCGTCAGGGATCACATTTACTTCGCCAGTCGCAGTGACCGTTATGAATCGCTGCTCGTCAGCGGGCAGAAGTGTGCACCCTACGCAGCAGAGGAGAAATGCCAGCAATCTCATGTGAGCTCCAGAAAGTGTGCGTTACCTAATTCGCAG
>NZ_ANMO01000259.1 GCF_000338295.1 Rhodopirellula europaea 6C | reverse complement strand
GCCACCGATATCCTATCAATCGACAAACCAAACCGTTTGAAATCCAATGAAATCGCTTGCTACCAGACCGACTGCACCCTTCCCAGTCCCTGAATCAGCATCTCCTGCAATCGGACTGAGCTGTTTTTGCGTCGCGATTCTTTGTCCAGCGCGTCGATCAATGCGGCAACGATATCGGGGTGCCGAACCACACATTCATCCTGGTGACGATGGCGAGCCAATTTGTCCAAGTGCTTTGCCGCCAGGAAACGCGTCTTCTCGTCACGAGACTTCAGTTGTTTAAGAGTTGTCTTGCGTTCTTGTCTGAGCTCAGCACTGTCAGGGATCATTTCTGCGAACAAGTTCTGCGCTTCCAGATCGGGTGAGTTCTTCTCGTATCCGCGGCTCAACAAAAGATCTCGAGCGGCTTGGAAGATCAATCGATACTCTTCCCAGGGGAGCTCTCGCCGCTGGTAATCAATTCTGCGGACCTCGCCGGTCTTGAGCTGCCGCCCGATAATCTGGCCTTCCGTGCCATCCAAGCCACGGCGTTTCTCGTACGTACGCGTTCCGGTCGCAATCTTGTTTTGCACCGTCTCTCGAAGACTACGTTTCTTGACCATGAAGTTGGCTTGTCCGTAAACATGAAGCAAAAAGAGAATCCGGTTGGTGCGGGTTTCGCTAATTTACACTAGTCGTATTCCTCCTTGGATAAGTCGGCCTCGTACTCGTCCGTACCCTCAAAACCAAGCTTCTTCAGCTTGGAGAAATACTCCGTGTAATCAAAATCTCCTTCGCTTTCCCACGGTTCGAGATCCCATATCGCGTCTGCCATCCATCCACACCAGCGCGGCGGGGCTGGCCACTTGCGGAAATACGCGATGCGATCATCAAACGATTTGTCTTGTTGTACCCACCATTCGTCAAACGCCGTGAGGTGGGATTCGCCATCGCCCATCCGCCATCCGATGCTGTATGGATGCGAGTTGTCGGCGTAAACCCACGGTGGTGGAAAGTCACCATATTTCGCAACCATCTGGCTGGCGCGATCGCGGTACCATTTTTCTTTAGCGTACTCACCCATAGCAATCTTCAATGAATGTTCAATCGAATAACGTTACCAATCAGCCAACGGTTAGTCGTCCATTCCGCCACACGAGTTTCTTGTCTTGCTCGAATCAAGCATCGGTGAATAATTCTTGGTTATCGCAGCATAACCTCAGGATGACAGAATTCGCGTCCTGTTCCATGCAAAAAAAGTCGTCATCAAGTTGCTTCAGTGACTTGTCCCAGTTCGATGGCAGGGAGGCGAAATAGTCCTCAGCGAGACTGCGTTTGTGCTTGGAACGGTTCCGCTGATGGTAATAGAAAACGATTTCACGCAGTAGGTTCGAAACTCTTGAAACGCCAGCTTGACGAGCCGCCTCCTCCGCTTGAAGAATCAATGACCACGCGGAGTTGGAATAGAGTTGCGAAATCCCGCCGTTCAGGATTTCGGCATGGACGTGTTGAAACGCATAACACAGCGCGTACCCGGGCGGCAAAGCTTGAAGGTCCTGCACAGCGGCCTTAGGGTCGGTGGCCGGACCAATGACGGCATCAATGCGTTCGAATACCTGATCCGCCAACAGCTCTTCAAGAGGTTTTGCGGCATTACGATGACAGGGAACGCACATGCCATGTCGACGTTCCGCAGTCACTAGGCGAATCTCGCGTCCGCACGATGAACAGGTCGTTTTTTGCTCAGCCATAACGATCTCGAAAGGAACTGAACCGCGATACTCAAGTGGCATCGTTGCACAATCGGCTACGGGCTGTCAGTCGTTCTGCATTCATGTTTGGCCAGCCATGCTCAGCTTAGCATAAAAGCTCCGGTGTTTCGCGAAATCCTGGCCGTAATTGGGCCCCATTGCTTTGCCTGGCGTATCGCCGATTCCGATCGTGTAATGCAACCAGTCAATTGCAAATCCGATTTCGCCATCCCATGCATCACGGTCCAATGAATCGGATATTTTCCGATCGTAGGGGCACGCGAAATCGCGAACAGCGATGGATGTCGCCGCATAGATCGGCACAATGCTGATGCCTCCCGTGTTCTGCAGAGCTGCGATCAGATCTTGGGAGTGCTTTTGGATGCCATTGTGCGAGGCCAACACTAGACCAACCATACGTTCACGCCACGAATCACCGTCGCGCAGTAATTCGCTGATCGATTCGGTTGTGAGTGACTCGGCAGCTCTCTGAATTCTTGCGACGGCTTCGTCAATTCCGGCGTCGAGATGAACCAACTGCAAATAGGCGTCTCCGATCTCAATGAACAGGCCTTGGTTTTTCATTTGATCGAGGTGCTAGCGGAGGCGGTCACTGGGGGTGGTGAGACGGTTTTTCATTGGAGGTACGCCATGCTGTCCATCGTCGGCACGGCCCAATGTTTTCGCCCGATAGGAATCATTCAGTCAACAACTTGATACTCCAGGCCGGTGATTTTGGATGCTTTAAGGATATCCACCACGTAATCAGACGCCATGAAGCAAAACGTCTCTCCCAACGCAAATTCGAATCGGATCGAAGAAGCAAGTAGAAGCCTCTGATCGGAAGGAAACTCCATGGATGCCGCCAACGGAAAGAACAGCGTCTCGCGAAATCGCCCACATACGGAGCATCTCCTGCGGAACTCCATCCCACAGGTCTCTACGTCGGTAGGGGCGGTAAGCGCTGGAACCAAGATGAAGTAGTTTGAGCTCGCTGGAATAGGAGCGAAACGCACACCGTTAATGTTGTTCTCAGCAAGCAAATCTCGAAGACGCTGACTGACGGCGATCAGCCCGTCACCACACAAAACGTAGTCTTGGCGAGCAACGATCCGAACGTCTTCATCAATGCCGCGCTGAATCGCAATTGATTCATCAATCTTTTTGCACTTGGCACACTGAAGAGCGGCATAGCGTTCCCGCAATGCCACGGGGTTTGATTTGGTGGCCTCATGACGAAGTACGAAGTTGTTGTGGCGTTGATCCTTTGGGACAAGCCAGAAATGTGGCATGATCGTTGACAACTCGCGAAAGATCGTTTTTCAGATGGGAAACACTACCACTACCAACGAACCTGTGGCGACACGACCTCGATGGTGCGAAAACGCCAACGCCGACAGCTATTGAACAGGCAGTTGCTTCCCATTTCTCCCACGATATCACAACTCATCCCAGTTCGTTGCGAAGCCGTTGATCGTGGTGTTCCCGTTTACTAGCAGTTTTATCTCAACACCTTTCGCCAGAGAAGCATGAAGCCGTGGTAGATGGTTGGCGTTCGGGTCGACATTTAGCGACCGGCAAATTCGATCTCGAATCGCGATCCATTCAATATTCGAATCAGCTTGTTGCACCGCGAGATCCTTCATTGTCGACAAGTCAGCGTGGGCTGCGCCACTCCAGTGAGGGATCGTGACGATGTGCTCCAGTGCTTCAATTAAATTGTCCCCAATTCGAGAAGCCTTTGCCTCCGATGAAACATGGAATACTGGACGATTCGCATCCTTTTCACCTCCGTACAGCAGGTAAACACCGCCAGAATAGTCACCTGCGATGATTGAAAAATCAACCGGAGGGTCAAACGAGATCCAATCATCGTCATCGTCGAAGTCGATCATATCGAACTCAAATGGCAACATTCGAAGATCATTGATGACGGCTTCATCTTTTCGCAGGGTTTCAAGGGTTGGCATGATGCTCTATCGACAGAATCGTTCAGGCTTCGGAGGCTTTTAGATTTGGTTTCGCTGGTGGAGATCGGTTTTAATGCACTGGCGAACACAATGGTGGTGACGCACAAGTTGCCCGAAAAGTCATTGTCAATTTTGGCCAAGTTCATCCCGGTTCCCGCGGAATCGACCAACCAATCTGACTCATCCCGAAACGCCCCTTCTGTGTGAAACAGCTGAGCTTCCTGACCTGTCTCCCGTTTATACGGAACTGCTTAGCCCAGTTGATGGTAGCTGACAAAGCAAAGGTGGAACACTCGCTTCGCAAGTAGCAAACGGAGGAAATTCAAGCAGGTATTCCGAGTCATCGATGTGTTGCGTGCTTACAATGTGTTGGTTGCCCAACTTGAGTTTCCAGTTGTTTCTAAGCGAGGCACCGAAATGGTAGTCACGTTGAGTAAAATTGCAGCACTGTGCTTGGTAATCGTCTACACCTCAATCTCGGTCTTCATGGCAGGGTTCGTCGCCATTCCCGGAATGATGATCTTGCTGGTCCCGCCGCTCGGGCTCATTTGGTTTGCGGAAGACCTCGGCGAGTTCACTGGATACGTTGGGAAGGGAGGCACGGTCGATCGGTCCTCGCCTGAGTATCTGATCGCGGCGTTTGGGTGGCTAGTATTGCTTGGATTACCGATCTACATGTACTGCTACAGTTGATGCCAAACCGAGACGGACCCAAAATTTAGGTTGGCACGCTACTGTTCAAGGTGTGAGCGTTCAACCGATTCGGATCCCGGGGGTTCCGGAATCAACGGATTGTGGTGGGCTTTTAAGCGTTGATCGCTTGGTCGTCCTTTGTAGCATCGAATGCAACGACTGCTAGCTTGGAGACTCCGGTCGAAATCGCATCGGTGTCGCTAGCACTGAGACACCACCGCTCCGAGACCGCTGTCGCAAGAGGATACGGCTTTCATCGATCGGAGACGCTTTTGGCTTGTTGTGGCTAACGTCTCATTGAATGTCGCGATTGACTTTCGGCAACCACCGCCTGAGTTGTTCCTTACAGCTCCTCTTATACGGTCGGCGAGTGAAGTGGCTGAATGGTCGGCAGCATTCTGTTTGGTTGCCCGCCGACGCCAAAACGAGGCGTGAGGACTCCCCGGATATAGAGACCATCTTGATGGCTCGTTCATCGGGGGAGATTCGCGAACTACTGGTCCATGTCAACTTCCAGCATTCGTGATTCGGAAACCTTTTGCAGCTCGGTGAGGATTTCGGGATAGTTCCCCGCGAGATACCGGACGACCCGAGCGTTGTCGAGTAAGCACTTGAGATAACCAACTGCGATGACCAAGTTAAGCACGTTCTTTCCGTGGACCTCGTCGATTTGCTTGAAGTCCTTCGCGAGGGAGTCCATCTCGCGTTCCATCCTAGCCATGTCGATCGACGAAAGGCCCTCGACCTCGCGGGAGCATTCCTTGTCCACAAGTTGTTCCGTCGGAGTCGCCGCAATCAAACATTTGGAATAGGAGGCAGAGAAGTTGCTCGTCGCACACATCAGCTCGGCCATCTCGATTTGCCGCATCGGGATGACCTTGCGCATCTGTACGAACGTGGCGCTAGTTGCCTTCTTGCCTTTCAGGAGCTCTACCGCTTCTGGGCAGATTCCGACCAGTAGGTCTCGTTTTTTCCGAATCTGAGCAACGTCGATATCGAGGGCATCCGCGATCTTGGTTTCTGAAACACCACTCTTGACTGCTTTCATGATCATGAAGTGCTCTTGAATTGCTGATAAACGATTTACCTTGTGGTTGTACGTGAACGCTTCATCGTCGAGAGCGACCAAACATTTGACGGTATCGATCTTCAGGTCCTTCATCACTTCGTATCGAACATTGCCGTCGAGCAACATGTATTGCCCCATGCTTCCCTTCTCGCGGTGGACGACCAGCGGTTCAATCAAACCAATCTGTTTGATGGAAGCAACGATCTGTCGATACTTGACGGTGCCTTTGAGATTCTTCGCGATTTTACGCATCGGGAGGATTTCCGATAACGCCAATTCACGTACCATCGTTTCGCAGGCGAGTTCTACCCTGGATGTCATGATGTCGGCCCTTTCTTGTTGAGTTCGGTCGCGAGGTACGCCGGCATCGTGTCCAGTTTTTCTGACCGAAGTAGTTCGACGAAACGCTTGTCTTCGATCAACTGGCGAATCGCGGAAACAACGAATAGCAATCGCGTCTCGCAGAGTTTTGACTTCTGAATTACCAACCTCTGTTTGGCGGATTCGGCTTGGTAAGTCTCCAAAAGCTTCTTCCCTGACACCACCGATTTGGTGCGTCGCGGGCCGCTTCGCAATGTTTTTCCATCGGTTTGACGCTTCTCGATCAGACGACGAGTTGCCAACAGCTTCTTTCCACGTAGGTCGTTTGATTCGTATGCTTCAGTCAACGCACGTTGGATGTCGTGATCATCGGCGACAGCAATCGTCACAGCGACGCTGACCGGAATCTGGCCCCGCTCCACCGCCATCACTAGCCGCTCTTCGCCGCGCTGGATCAGCTTTACGATTCCACGTATGTACGACACAGCCAGGTCTGTCTTCTTAGCAATGTCGGCGAACGAGTAGCCTCGTTCCTTCAACGCACCGATCTCGTGAACCATCTCAACGCACGATGGTTTCCGTCTTGCGAGGTTCTCAACCAAACTCATCAACAGCAGTTGGTCCTCGGAAACATCGATGATGATCGCGGGAATTTCCGTCTGTCCCAGTTTCTTGTACGCTTCAAATCGACCCTGTCCGCACACCAGCAAAAACTCGTCGTCGCTGGACGGTTTCGGCGTTACCGTGATTGGTTTCTTCAACCCAATGTTGGCGATGTTGTTGACGATCTGGCGGAATTTCGTTTGTCCCCGGTCGCGTGGATTCACCACCGTAATCTTGTCGAGTGCGATCCGCTGGATCTCTCGTTCCGCTTTGCTAGTCATGCTGCCACCTCGATCTTGATCCGTTCGGACAGCGAGGTGAAGTAATCAAGGCTGTCGAATTGGTAGGTGTCCAAGTGAACCCCATTCGTTTCGCACAGCAGTAGACGCGGCGACTGAATATCCATGATCGGCAACAAGTAATAATCGACGACGCGCTCATTGGTTGCATCCATTCGGACCAAGATTGTGATGTCGGGAGCAATTTTTTGTTCGACATTGATCATCCATCGGAGCGCACCGGCTTTTGTTTGCCGGCAGCGTGAAAGCATCATCGACGCACTGTATTCGCCATTGATAAGCAACAGGTCAGTGTCTACATCTTGCGTGACGGACGCACCGGCCGCCCCCAACCTAGACATCACATCGCCGATCAAGTCGGGGTACATCTCCCGAAGTTTCTGGTTGATCTCGATGTATTCGTAGTCACGATTGGGCTGGTACCCGGCCAAACGATACGCCCGAATCAGGCTGCCAAATCGCGTGCGGTACGTCGACGAGGTAGGCGCGTTGTCGGCTGCGTCAATCAGCCCCGCCGACAGTGTGGAATTCTGCTCCATCAGCAACCGCAGGCATGAAATCATCTCCTCGTCGCTGTAGCATTTGGCGCGCTCCCGAATGATCCCTTGAGCGGTGTAGAACAATTCCTGGCTTACGATCGCTTCAAACGCGGCGTCCTTGCGAATCCAAATGTCTGACTCGTTGCAAACGCGGCGCTGTTTCAGTTTGAACGAGGTTCGGTTGTAGACATTGTTTCCAATGTACTTTTCGTTCGTTAGCAATTGACGAACCGTGCCGCGATTCCATGCTCGTCCGAGGTCAGTGGCGATGCCATCGGAATTCAGATGCTCGGCAATTTGGCGCTCCCGCAAACCGTCCACGACGAACATCTGATAAACACGATTAACGGTGTCGACTTCCTGTTCTGGGCCTTTCACCAGAATAACACGGTCTGTTTGCAAGCTCTTGCACTCACCGCGAGCCAACTGAGCCTTCGTTTCACCCGATTGGTCGATCAGCATCCGCCGGAGTCCAAACCCGGCTGGTCCGCCTTGTCGATAACCCAGTTCAATCAAGCGGCATTGACCCTGGAACACCTTGGTCGACAACTCGCGACTGTATTCGCCGGCCATCGCTCGCTTGACGCTCTTGATGATCGTAGAAGTTGGCCCGCCGTCATTCTCAAACTGCTCGGCACAGTAATGAACGGAGATGCCGGCCCGCTTGCACAGGTATTCGTAGTACGCACTTTCGTCGGCATCTTGGAAACGGCCCCATCGGCTGACGTCATAGACCAGAATCGCTTCGTAGTCAGCGACGCCGTTCTGCACATCCGCGATCAGAGCTTGCAGGGACCGCCGACCGGCCACGTTAAGACCGCTCTTGCCCTCGTCAGCGTAAGTTTTCACGATCACGAGATTCCGCTTTCTTGCGTACTCCTGGATGACATCGTCTTGGTTCGCGGTCGAGTATTGCTGATGCTCAGTCGACATCCGAACGTACTGCGCGGCTCGGGCGGGTTTGGTTTCCGGTTCTTCAGACGTTTGACTCATCTTGGGGACTCCTAATCCGAGACAGATGGGCGTGGCATTGGCTCGAGAGCCGAATTTCAATCGCAGTATGTCTCGTCCCCGTTTGATCTCCGTTTGACTATTGGTGATTCTGTGTTTGATTTGCGTTTGATTTTGAAGCAGTGATCAAACCAAGATCAAACGATAGAACCCCGAGTTTGATCCGTCGATCTTGCTAGACAGCTCTGCCATTCCGCCCAACGCCAAGCGATCACGAAGACGTTTTGCCACACCGCGGATGCTGGAATGTTCCCGGCGTCCGCCCCAGACCTCGTCGAGCAGGATGTCGTAGGAGATGAATTGGTTGGGCGATCGCGAAATGCGTTCAAAGAATCGGAACAAGAGATTGTTTCCGAGAAAGCAGACTTGGCCCTTCCACAAAACTGATTGCGAACTGGGATCAACGAGTGAGTTCTGTCGCGATCCGAACCGATGAAGTGTTTGGACGGGCAGCGGAATATCATCGATGTCAACTTCTTCGTTGAGCATTTCGATCGCCAACTCGAGTTGCTGCATGACGATCGCGTGGCTTGAAGCCAATGTAGCGAGAGCCTCCCTGATCGCTCGTTTTCGTTCAATTTGCACAGTGGGGTCTCCCGACTTTCTCGATGCATACCAACGAGATTCGTCGCAGAATTTTGGACTCGCCAAGCTCCACGCTAATCGGAACGGATCGCGTTCGGATCAAACCAACGAATCAATTGCGGGCAAAACGCCGTCTCCCGCATCTTTGAAATCTCCACGGTGCGGCCGGGGCAATGCGATAGCTGATTCGATCGCCGGCAACCGGTCGTGCTGACCGTATACTGCCAATCAATCTTCGAACTGCTTTGAGCCGCATTCTGCTTGAAGGATCACCCTTCGCCAATATTCGCATTCTCGGCCGCTCGCTTTGCGGCTTGCATCGCTTTGCCGATTGGCAGGCCAGCGAATGGGAACTGAAGGTCCACCTCCGTTCCCTCGAATGCGGTCTCGATCGCGTGACGATATTCCTTCCCACCCAAACCGATCACTTCATCGAACGTTGCCAGCCTGCGATCTTTGATTTGCTGCGATAGCTTTTCCAAGTCAATCGGGCCCGACGACTTCTTTTTGAAGGTGACTTCGTAGGGGCCCGGCAGCATGAAGTCCGGATCAATGAAACCGTGCTTCGCACTGAGGATCAGCCATTGATCGCCGATGCACTCCGCGTACTTGCGGTTCACCTTGAACGGCGATCCCACGTACGCATCGCGGGCAATCGTTGGTCCGGCCGTTGGATTCTTCGACCAAACCTTGCTGCTTCCGCATGGAACGATCACGAGAGTCGTCTTTGGCATCAGCGGCTTTCATCGTGTGGGGTTGCTTCGTGCAAGACCGCAACAAATTCACCGAGCACCCTGAGGTCCGTTGCCGCTTCCTCGTCGATTTGGATTGCCGAATACTCGGGATTGAGTGGCTGCAATTCGATCGTTTGGTGTTGCCAACCGTCTTCGCCTCCGCCCTTGGTGGAATGGTATCGCTTCACCGTATAACGTCCACCATCCACCGGGTCCGCATGCGTGTTGATCTGAACGAGCACCATGCGGTTCTGTCGCGAGCCGGCCGGACAGGGACGAAACAGACACAAACTTCCTGTGGTGATTCGCGGCTCCATGGAGCGACCGATCCCGCGAGCGGCGAACATTCCCGTTGATAGCTTGCGGTCGGTGCCCTCGATCCATCCGATCTCTTCCGGAACACCTTCCGGCCCAAAACCTCCGGCTGCGGCAACCAAGTCGTAGACGGGCACGTGGCTCGCGTACTTCGCAGAGTCTTTGACCGACGGCTCAATGATCCATTCCGGCTCATCCGGTTCGGCCAGTGCATCTGTGATCGGACGTTTGGAAGTATCAGCAGCAACGGCGTCCTCAACGCCGGTCGGCTGCACATGCCAACGTCCCTCACTCAACTGAAAATGCACACGGAAATCCGTTCCCGGCAGCCCCGCGTCCTCCCCAAACCACTGGCGGAGCAACTCCGACAAACGATTCTTTTTTTCGCCTTTCGGGTACGCGACGTTGCAAGCGACTTTCACAAACTTGAACGTCCAAAGGTCTCCATTGGTCAATTGCACTTCGGTTGGCCCCACCGGTCGCCCCGGTTCTTTCTCCACCGTTGGGATGAACACGATTGCTTTTCCATTCGCATGCGAGACCTTTCCCGTGAACGAATTCGCTGTCTCGGGCAACTCTGCCAGGCGTTTCGATTGGATGTACCGAGCCAGACGTCCCTCGACCAGTTCTTCCGTCACGGACTCAAGGGAAGCATGCAGTTCAGGCGGGCAATCAATTGCCAACTGCAGTTGATCACCTGTCCGCTTGAACCATCGCGATCCGTTTTGATTAACCAGCCATCGATCAATGGGCCATTTGATCCACCACGCCATCCACTCCGAGTCGCTTGCATGACGATGGTCGATTGCGTGCTTGCCCTCCAGCAGATCTCGCCGGAGGACAGGGTGTTCCAGCATGTGAGTCCGACAGCGTTTGGCAAACTCTGGCAAATCAACCGGATCAAAGAACGACGACTGATCCAGCAGCACGCGAAGCACCACCATCTTGTACGACTTGTTCAGACTGGTCGTCTCCACCGTCTTGAACCAATCACCGAACGAGCGAAGCGTCTGCTGTTCCGCATCATTCAGATCACCTTCGTCATCGGCGAATGCAAACCAGCTTCCCGCACTGCGACTGATCGTTCCTGGAATGTACCCGCGAGCGATCAATTCCGATGGCGTCGGGCGACGCCCCAATTCATCACGCAGCCCGCGATACGCCTCGACGCCGGCCGCGGCTCCCGTTGGAAGGAATTGCTTCAGCAAATCCTTGGCGACCAGTTCAACATCCAGCAAGCAACCTTCGGGCAGCTCAGGGGACGCACCCTGGATCCACTTCCGCAAATCACCCCACTGAGCCGTGTGGTTTCCCAGTGACAACAGGTGGAGCATTCGCTGAGCAAACAAGCGGTGATTGCCGACGAAGTCGATCACCAACAACCGTGTCTTGCCCACGCTAGCTCGCAATCCACGGCCGAGCTGCTGAAGGAAGACAACCTTCGACTCCGTTGGTCGCAGCATCACGACGCGATCGACCGCCGGGACATCCAGACCCTCGTTGAACATGTCGACCACGCAGAGTGTTTCAAGCGAGCCATCACGCAACTGTTCCAGTGATTCGCCGTAGCTGTCACCGCCTCCGCCTGAGAAGACCGCTGCCGCGCTGATGCCTTTTCCACGCAGCCAATCACGCGCGAACACTGCATGACGCCGGGAGCAACAAAAAACGATCGTTCGCTCACCGGGATGCTCGTTGATCGCTTGCCACAGTCGTTCCATCCGCTCACTCGTGGCGACGCGTTGTTCCAGTTCGTCGGGATCGAACCGGCCGTTGCGCCACGGGACTTGCTCGAAGTCCACCGTGTCTCGGATGCCGACGTAGTGGAACGGAACCAACGCTCCCTCTTCGATGCCCGTTCCGATGGAGGCGTGATAGGCCAAGTTGTCGTCGAAGATACTGACCACATCGACGCCATCGGTGCGTTCGGGAGTCGCGGTCAGCCCCAGGACGAAATCTGCGTCCAGCTTTGCCATCACGCGGCGGTATGTGGGTGCTTCTGCGTGGTGAACTTCGTCAATGATTGCGTAGTCGAAATGTTCGTTCGCCAACCGCTTCAGACCTTCGGGGCGGGCGAGTTTCTGAATCGAGGCGACCACCAACTCACCGTCCAGTTCGCTGCGTGAGCCGACATACCACGACGTACGCGAGGCCAGCGAATCACCCTCTTTGAACGCGTCGTCCAGCAGTTGGGACAAAACGCTCTCGGCTTGCGTCAAAATGTGCGAGCGGTGTGCAATCACCAGCACTCGCGGGCGGCGTCCGAGTGCGTCACCGACTTGTCGCACATCAAAGGCAGCCAGCCAAGTCTTTCCCATCCCGGTGGCCACCGAGATCAACGCCTTCGCAAAACCGTCGGCACGCAACCTTGCAAGCGACTTCAACGCCGCCGCTTGCCACGGCCGAGGCTCGGGAATCGTTGTGTTGTCGATGCTTTCCGCTTGAAAGTGTTCTTTGCGATAAGCCTTTGCATCCAGCCGATACTGCTCCACCAAATCAGAAGTCAGCGGCTCCGCGGACTGCCACAGTTCGTCATACGCCTGAACAAAATCATCGGGCACGCCATCGTGTCCACGGCTGGAACAGATCAGATTCCATTCGACGCCGGTTTCCAGTGCAGCCTTCGACAGGTTGCTGCTGCCAACCGCCACCAGCGCCCCGTGGTCATCGATGATTCGCCACGCCTTGGGGTGGAATGATTCTGGTTGCCCCGAGAGCGACTTGTGTTTCACCAGCCGCGCCTGCAGCTCACCACGCAAGTCTTGATCGTCTCCGACTGTGTCCTGCCACGCGAGCAATCGAGCCAATGCTTTGGGATGAGAGATGTACAGGTAATCGCTGACGAGGATTCGAACCGCGGCGTCCCTTCGCAGAGTTTCGAACAGCCGACCTTCGATCACTGCGAGACCTGAAGGCTGGACAAACGAAGCCAACACGTCGATCTTCCTCGCATCAGCCATCCGGTCCGAGAGTCGTTCCCACAATGTGGAATCCGGGTACCCCGTCGCCAGTTCCAAACGCGGAACGCTTGTTGTGTTCTTGGACTTCGCTTCCGCCGTCTGGACCGGTGGCTCGTCGACCAGGTAGTTCGCTTTCTCGGGGATCACGTATCGAACACCGCCCCGTGGATCCGGCACATCGCCGAGGTAGCGAGGGATCACATGGATGTGAACATGCATGACCGTTTGGCCCGCGGTTTCGCCGCAGTTGAAACCGACGTTGTATCCAGTGGGCTTGGGGGCCAGCGTTTCATCCAGCCGTTGCTTGACCACGTTGACCAAGCTCATCAACGCAGCTTGTTCGTCTGGCGACGCATCAAACCAAGTCGGCACGACCCTGCGAGTCACCACCAATGCATGGCCGCGTGTCACCGGAAACCGATCGAGGAACGCGAAAGCCAGTTCGTTCGAAGCGATCCAATCCTTTTCGTTGACGCTTAAGAACGGTGAGCGATCCATGCGTTACTCAAACCTGTGTCGTGTCAATTGGATGCAGTCCGTCGCGAATGAAGACCAGTGTGACCAAACGCATTGACAAACGAACACGTCATTCCGGTGAGCTTCACCTGCCAGTGCCAAACCGCCCCTCTGCCTGCTTGTTCGACGGTCCCTGGCACAATAGGATCGTGGGCTTCAGTTTGCAACCACGTGAGGGAGTCTACGGATCGCCTGAAACCATTGAGGCTCCAAACAGATGCCCTCGAAACGGTTCATCTGAAGAGCGGGTTTCCATCCTTCAACCGCACTTAAACTCATGCGATCACTAACGATCGAGGCCGCTCTAGTGCAAATGAACAACCGCTCGGATTGCAAGTCGCATGCGTCGATTCGTAGCTCCAAGCACCAACTTTTCCGCAAACACACTCGCTCGCTTCCGCGGATTGAATCACGTGGCACAACTCGAAGAAATCACGAAAGACGCTATTGTTGCTGGGATCATTCCCAGTGGCAAAGTCACAATCATTGATGCGAAATGGCACGGCAGCGATGTGTTGCAGATAACCTACCGTGCAGCCGACGGGACGTTGGGCGACGAGCTGCTTTACCGTGACAACGAAACTTCGATTGAAATCGTCGAAGCAAGTCGCCCTTGGAGTTTCAATGGTGATGGCGAACTGCTGCGGTTGGTTTCCGAGGCATTGCGCATTCGTCTTGCATTCCTGTTTGATCCAGTGCTCGCGGTCCACACATCTCTCGTCGAACCGTATCCCCACCAGATTTCTGCTGTATACGAAGAGATGCTGACCCGTCAGCCACTTCGTTTCTTGCTCGCCGACGACCCCGGAGCAGGAAAAACGATCATGGCCGGGCTGCTGATCAAAGAGTTGATCGTTCGAGGTGATCTTCGACGATGCATGATCGTCGCGCCAGGAAGTCTGGTGGAACAGTGGCAGGACGAGATGTTCGAAAAGTTTCAGGTCCCCTTCGAGGTAATGACCAACGACAATTTCGAGGCAGCTCGGACGGGAAATTGGTTTGGCGAGAACGACATGGTGGTCTGTCGACTCGACAAACTCAGCCGCAACGAACGCGTCCAAGAAAAGCTGAAAGCTGCGGAAGACTATGACCTGATTATCGTCGACGAAGCACACAAGATGTCGGCGTCCGTATTCGGTGGGGAGGTGAAGGAGACCAAACGCTACAAGCTAGGTCGAGAAATCTCCAAGAACACACGTCACTTCCTGCTAATGTCGGCCACGCCGCACAACGGCAAGGAAGAGGACTTCCAGTTGTTCATGGCGTTACTTGACGGAGATCGTTTTGAAGGAAGGTCGCGGCAGGGTGTTCACACGGTCGACGCCAGTGACATGATGCGGCGTATGGTAAAAGAGCAGCTTTACAAATTCGACGAAACCAAGCTGTTTCCCGAACGAATTGCTCATACGATCGACTATCCACTCAGCAACGAAGAGGCCGCACTGTACCGAATGGTCAGCGATTATGTTCGCAATGAATTCAATCGTGCCAGCGCCCTTGAGAACGGAGGACGCAAAGGAACCGTCGGATTCGCACTGACCATCTTGCAGCGACGATTGGCATCCTCGCCCGAGGCGATCTACGAGTCGCTACGTCGGCGTCGAGAACGGCTTCAGAATCGTGTTCGCGAGGAAGAACTGCTGTCACGTGGCGGTACCGCACGCATTGATAACGCCTGGGACCTTCCTTCCTTCAGTGACGACGACGACATCGAGGACTTTGAGGACGCTCCAGGTGACGAATACGAATCGCAAGAACAACGAATTGTCGACGGGGCAACGGCGGCCCAAACGATTGCCGAATTGCGGCTCGAAATAGATAGCCTGAGTCAGCTCGAAACCTTTGCGAAACAGGTTCGAGACAGCGGGCATGATCGAAAATGGGAAGAGCTTTCGTCGCTACTTGGCGACGACGAGCACATGAAAGACGAAACCGGTGCCCGTCGAAAGATTGTCATCTTCACCGAGCACCGCGACACCCTAAACTATCTTACGCGACGTATCCGCAAACTGCTTGGCAGCGAAGAGTCCGTGGTCACAATCAGTGGCGGGATGCTTCGCGAAGAACGTCGCAACGCGCAGGAACTCTTCACTCACGACGAAGACACCAAAGTACTGATCGCAACTGATGCCGCTGGCGAGGGTATTAACCTCCAGTGTGCACACCTGATGGTCAACTACGACCTGCCTTGGAACCCCAATCGCTTAGAACAGCGTTTCGGTCGGATCCACCGGATTGGTCAAACCGAGGTCTGTCACCTCTGGAACCTCGTCGCCGGAGAAACACGCGAAGGTGCCGTTTTCCAGCGACTGCTTGAAAAGCTTGATGTCGAGCGAGAAGCATTGGGCGGAGCCGTCTTTGATGTGCTCGGACAGGCGATCGACGGGAAGCAGCTGCGCGAGATGCTACGCGATGCAATGCTGTACAACAGCCTTCCGGAGGTGAAAGCTCAACTGTTCGAAAAGGTCGACGGTGCCGTCGCGCACGAGCGGCTACAGGACTTGATTGAGAATCAATCACTTGCCGGCGAAACCATGGATACCAGCCGTGTTCGTCAGATCCGTGACGACATGGAACGGGCCAACGCACGCCGACTGCAGCCCCACTACATTTCCACCTTCTTCCAATCCGCATTGGAACTGCTTGGTGGTGCGATGCGAGAACGTGAAACGGATCGTTATGAGATCACTCGAGTGCCCGGCATCGTGCGCAGCCGTGACCGCGTGATCGGCACTCGTGAATCGGTCCTCAAAAAATATCAACGATCGACCTTCAAAAAGGAACTGATCAACGTCCAGGGCAAACCACAAGCAGCGTTCATCTGCCCTGGACATCCTCTGCTTGACTCAGTCATCGATATCATTCTCGAGCGTCACCGCGATCTCCTGAAGCAAGGGGCGGTTTTGATTGACGAAAACGCCAAAGACGAGAAAGTGCGTGCCGTCTTTTGTCTCGAAAACTCCATTCAAGACGGTCGGACAATCAAAGACAGCAGCCGACGGCGTATTGTCAGCCGTCAGTTGCAGTTCGTCTCCATTGACCAAGATGGGGAAGTTCAAATGGCCGGATCCGCTCCTTATCTCGATATGCGTGGTGCGACCAAACGAGAGTTCGACATGGTGGAACCGCTTCTGCAGGATTCATGGATCAATGCAGATCTTGAGACAAAAGCGATCAGCTTTGCGATCGGCAACCTCGTACCCAAGCACTTCCAAGATCTCAAACGCCGGCGAGAAGCTTTGGTCGACAAGACCAACGATGCCGTAAAAAAACGACTCACGCAAGAAATCGCTTACTGGGATCACCGCGCACAAGAGCTGAAGGCCGAAGAAGAAGCGGGGAAGAAGCCTAAACTGAACTCGCAGAACGCCCAAGCACGAGCCGATCGTTTGAGCGATCGTTTACAAGAGCGCCTCAAAGAGCTTGCCGAAGAACGCAAGCTATCTCCGCTGCCGCCGATCGCACATGGCGGCGCTCTCGTGGTACCGATTCATTTACTGCATCGGCTCGCGGGGACAGAACCGTCCGCGGAAGCACTCGCGGCACGTGAGACCAAACGCAGCGAGATGCTGGCGATGGAAGCCGTGATGCGGGCCGAACGCGACCTCGGCAATACACCCACCGACGTCAGCCATCTGAACTGCGGGTATGACATCGAATCCGCCTGCGGACAGACAGGCCGTTTGCGATTCATCGAAGTCAAAGGACGGCTACTCGGCGGCGAAACCGTCACTGTCACCCGCAACGAAATCGTCACCGGTGTTAACGCCGGTGACAGCTACATTCTTGCGATCGTGCAGATCGAGAACGATGCAGCACTTCTCCCGGTATACGTTCGCTCGCCGTTCATGCGGGAGCCGGACTTTGGCGTCACGCGTAGTGATTACAAAATCAAGGACATGCTGAAACGTGGTACTGCGCCGGCGTGAGAGTCCATTCCAAGTCAATCCCTCTCCATCGATACTGTCGACGAAACGATCTATGGCCGATTACCGCCCAATCAATGCGACAACGCACTTCAAATGTGCTTTTGATGTATGCATGAAGAAAAGTGACGAAAGTGGTGCATCATTGATGTCACGGCTACGTCAAGTTCTCCAGGGCTGGGCGATGACCAAGGTAGCCCCTTCGAAAAAGGGGCTGCTACGAGGGGCATGGTTCTACAACGGGAATCCTCTTGACGAGCCCTGGCTTGTCGTAGGCGATACTCAGATTCGGACGGGGATTGCGTTGGCAGACTCGCACCCTGATCCAAAGGCGTGGGTCTTTGAACTTATCCATAAAGATTCCTCTGAAACAAGTCGTCGTTGGTCCGTCGACGTGGGGCTTGTGCGACAAGATGACGGGACAGTTCGATTAACTGCATCGAATCACCATTGGATGATCCCAAACTACATCGGTCCGTATCCAGAACCGCCGGCTATGGCGACCCCGCGTTTTTTACGATACATCCTGAACGCCCGGGATTTCTGCTGTTCACGTGGTTCTGCCTCAGTAGGAAGCAAGTTTGAAGTCGTTACCCATGAGAATGTGCAACAAATCTATGAAAGGCTTCGAGACAAAAATCGTCATCTGCCTTTCATTTTTGTCACGAAGTCTCAGGATGGGGATGGGTTGGCAATCAATCCGGTGCAGCTTTATCGTTTCTTGTTGGGGAACGCCAATGTATTTGCGTTCTATGATGACGCTGTCTTAGCGGGGATGAACTATCTGCTAGGCGATGACTTCCGGGTTGGGGAAGGTTCTGTCCGATGCTTCCATCGCTATTTTGACAAGAAGCATACCGGCAACCAGCGTTGGCACCGCTATTTCTCACCGCACCAAATTGAAGAGCAGGGTGAGCAGTGGGTAATCCAGGCGATTGCAAACGGATTCGCCCGAAACAGCGACTGTCTTTCTGCGAGAGACATTAAGTCGTTCAATGACATCCACTCCGTTCGCCGGTCTGCGCAGGTCAAACGGTTGCGTCAGGCAATTGCCGATCGAGCAGCATCTACGAATGACGAAGAACTGAACGAGATGATTATTGCGTATGACGAACTCGAGAAAGCGATGGCGGAAATAGAATCATTCGCCAACCAGCTATCGAAGGAAAAAGACGCGGCCGAACAAGCACAGGCCGAGATGAGATATCAAATACGTGAAGCCGAAAGGCTACGGCAGCAGTATCAAGATGCAGCTACGATTCAGAAGACGGTTGATACTTTCAAGGAGTTACCAAAGAGCCTCTCCGAGGCTCTGCAGATGGCAGAGCGGTTGTTCCCGGACAAGCTGGCAGTGACCGAAAACGCCTACAAGACGGCGACTGAATTCAGCCAGGGATCTGAGTACTGGCGAAAGCAAGAAAGCGTTGCCACAGCCTGGAATTTCTTGTTTTGTTTTGCGAACGTGCTGCACGAATTAGTTTTCACTGAGGTTGCCGGTGATCCCTCATGCCAATTCAAAGACTCAACCGGATATGACTATGCCCCAACCGAAGGTAGCATGACCAAAGATGATTCGAAAATGATGAGAAAGCGTTCGTTCACGTACAAGGGAACGCAATTCGACATGTCACCTCATTTGAAGCTGAACAAGAAAAAGGGCGAGTACCTGCGTCTGCATTTCGCGATTGACCAGAAGAAGAAGCGCTTCATCGTCAATCATTTCGGCGAACACATTGAGACTGCTGGAACTCGCCGACAGTCGTAGAAGCTATCAGCTAACAGGGCAAGAGATACGGAATGGCACCGACCCCACAACAAACAACCTACCGCAAGAAGCTGATCGAAGTTGCGTTGCCTCTCGAGGCGATCAACACCGCGTCTGCGCGTGAAAAATCAATCCGTCACGGTCATCCATCGACCTTGCACCTGTGGTGGGCTCGGCGACCGTTGGCAGCTTGCCGAGCGGTGTTGTTTTCGTCGCTCGTCAACGATCCGGACGACGATCCGATGTACGGGCACGACGAGAACGTCGCCGGCACTGAACGGGAGAAACTACACCAGCTTATTCGCGAGCTGGTCGAATGGGAGAACAGCAACAACCCGGACGTCATCAATCGAGCCCGCTTGGAGATCGCCCGCAGCATCGCGGCCAACAAAGTCGCCGATGGCGAGCTGGAGGACGACGCGCAGCTGGTGTCCACGGCCCCGGAGCTGCCGGAAGAACAAGCCAAATACCTGCCCGATCCGCCGCCGGAGTACACGCCGCATGACGTGCGGTTCAAGATGCCGGGTTTGAAGCCTGAGCAGGTGAACCACTTTCTGGCGCATTACGCCCCACCGGTGCTTGATCCGTTTGCGGGCGGCGGCAGCATCCCGCTGGAGGCCCAGCGACTGGGGCTGCGGGCCTACGCTAGTGATCTGAACCCGGTGCCGGTGCTGATTAACAAGGCGTTGATCGAGATACCGCCCCGGTTTGCCGGTCAGCCGCCGGTCAATCCCGATGCGCAGAAGGGGAAGCTGAAGAATGCTCAATGGAACGGGGCGCAAGGTCTTGCCGAAGACGTGCGTTACTACGGCAAGTGGATGCGGGACGAGGCGGAGAAGCGCATCGGGCATCTGTATCCCAAGGTCAAAGTCACGCAGCAAATGGTGGACGACGGACGGCCCGATTTGGAGCCGTATGTCGGGCAAGAGCTGACCGTCATCGCTTGGCTCTGGGCAAGAACCGTGAAGTCGCCCAATCCGGCGGCGAAGGAAGTCAAAGTTCCGTTGCTCAGCACTTTCTGGGTCTGCAAAAAGAAAGGGAAAGAGGCCTATATCCGTCCTTTGATTTCCAATGGCGACTATGAGTTGCAGATCAAGACGGGTGTACCCACAGATTTCGACCCGAATCCCGGAACTGTCAATCGTTCAGGGGCAACGTGTTTAGTAACGGAGTCGCCGATCCCATTCGATCATGCGCGTGATGAAGGAAAGTCGGTTGGTTTGGGACAAAGACTTACCTGCATTGTGGCGGTTGCAAAGCGAAAACGACTCTACTTTTCGCCTAGCGAAGAGCATTCCGAGATTGCATTAGGCGTTGATCCGGGAAATCCGCCAGACACCGACCTGCCTGAAAATGCCCTTGGGTTTCGAGTTCAGCTTTATGGTATGAATCAACACAAGAAGCTCTTCACCGATCGCCAACTGGGTTTGCTCAGTTGCCTGACGGAACTCGTATCTGACGTGCACGATAAAGTTCTCACCGATGCCGAAGCATCTGGAATAAAAGCCCCGGACGAACACGCTCGCGCTGTTGCAACTTACCTTGGTGAGGCAGTCAGCAAATCCGCCGCTTTTCATTGCACACTTGCATCTTGGAGATCAAAGGAAGGGAAGTCCGGAAGAGCATTCGGACGGCAAAACCTGGCGATGACGTGGGATTTCGCAGAAGTTAACCCTTTCGCCAATGCCGGCGGCGCTTTAACTGAGCTGTTTGATTCAGCAGAAAAGACAATTCGCGACTTGCCCGCGACGGCGACTGGTACCACAAGGCAATGCGATGCGACCGCGCTCGAATCAGAAGAGCCTTTCGTCATTTCTACCGATCCACCGTATTACGACAACGTTGGATACGCCGACTTATCTGACTTCTATTACGTGTGGC
The DNA here is from genome assembly GCF_000338295.1 of Rhodopirellula europaea 6C. GTDB lineage: Bacteria > Planctomycetota > Planctomycetia > Pirellulales > Pirellulaceae > Rhodopirellula > Rhodopirellula europaea. The sequence continues at coordinate 8,830 of NZ_ANMO01000259.1, read as the reverse complement.
TCAGGAAGGGCTTGTCAAAGATATACCCGACTCTGTTTGGCACGATGCTTACGCCAAAACAAGAGGAACTCATCGCAACGCCTTTCCGACACGAAGGAGGCCAGAAAGCCGCAAAGGTCTTCTTTGGAGAAGGATTGGGTAAGGCAATTGCTCGTATGAATGACGTTGGCAATTCGCGTTTCCCTGTCGCGATTTTCTACGCCTTCAAACAATCTGAAACTGACACCGCCGATATGAGCACTGCATCGACCGGCTGGGAGACATTCTTAGAAGGCATCATCAAAGCAAATTATGAGGTGACGGGCACATGGCCGATGCGCACCGAGTCAACCGTAGGTCTGAAGATGTCACAGAATGTGCTGGCCTCTTCAATCGTTCTGGTTTGCCGGCCAAGACTAAGCGACGCTTCTATGGTCACGCGAAGAGACTTTGCGAACGCTTTGCGCAAAGAGTTACCCGAAGCGATCAAACACCTGCAATCGGGCAACGTGGCTCCGGTGGACCTGGCTCAGGCTTCGATCGGGCCGGGGATGGCCGTGTTCAGCCGCTACAGCAAGGTCGTCAACGCCGACGGCTCACCGATGTCCGTCCGCGAGGCGCTGCAGCTGATCAATCAGGTCCTGGACGAGTCGCTCGTCGAGCAGGAATCCGATTTTGACGCCGAAACGCGGTTCGCCCTCCGCTGGTTCGAGCAGTACGGCATGACCGAAGGCCCCTTCGGCGATGCCGAAACCCTCGCCAAAGCCATGGCCGTCAGCGTCACGGGGATCGTCGAATCGGGGATCGCCGCCTCCGGTGCCGGCAAGGTTCGACTGCTTAAACGTGACGAGCTCTCGCCGGATTGGGCTCCCGAAACAGATACCCGGCTGACCATGTGGGAGGTTGCGCAGTATCTGATCCGATCGCTCGAAAACGATGGCGAAGCCGCGACGGGTGCACTGCTGGCACGAATCGGCTCGTCCAACGGTGAGATCGCCCGCGAACTGGCGTACCGTCTGTACCAAACCTGCGAGAAGAAAAAGCTCGCCGAAGAAGCTCGCGCCTACAACGGCCTGGTCGTCAGCTGGCCCGAGATCGTCAAACTGTCACGACAGGTGAAGCCACAGCCAGTCCAGACCAAGGCGTTTTAGGATGGAACAAGACGCTTCTGTCGAAATGCTTGCTACACGTTGGGCTGCGCCACCGGTTGATTCGAATGCTCTTGAAACTTTGCACGCTGCGGAAGCACACTTCCCGGTCTCGTTGATTTCGACGGAATCGAGCAAGCTTCAGTGTTGCAAGGTCGATGAAACCGCGGCGCAGGCAGTCGCACGTCCTTTGGCGGGCGATTTTGATCATCTTCCGGTGAAGACCGAAGATGGGATCATCGGGTTGTTCTCTAGAAAACGAAAGTACATTCGCCAGACTGTAGGCGACGTAATGACGCCGCTGAACGAGAAAATCCTGATGTCAGCCGATGCCGGAATGATTCACTTCCTCGAAGAGGCTGATCGACGCCCGTTCGTCTTTCTAGTGAAGGGTGACTGTATTTCAGGTGCCGTGACCCTAAGTGATATCCAGAAGGTTGCCGCACGCCCTCCCATTTTCTTGCGGCTCACGCTCTTCGAAATCCTGCTGACAAATTGGATCCGAGAACGAGTTGGCGAGGACGAGAAGGCATGGCTGAAGCACGTTTCGAAAAAGGCAAACAAGGACATCAACGAACAATACACGAAGCGGAAGAAAGCAGGCGACGACGTTGACAAGCTTTCGCTCGCAACGCTGAAACCCAAGATCGATGCCGCGCTTCGGATGGGAGCATTTCGAAATGTGTCAAACTCACAGAACAGCCTCAACCAGTTGAGAGTTTTTCGAAACCAGGTGGCTCATGCCGATGAATTCGGTGCCGACCAAGTTGCTGCGTCGGCAGTCCCGAAACATCTACGACTGCTGCGAGAATTCATCGCAAGATTTGATGGAGGGAAGTATGAACATCCGGTGATTTAATCTCGCAAAACACTAAAACGCACTCGCAAATTGGCAATCAAAGAACACTGAAAATGGCAAAAAGTAATCGCAATCGAGTCGGAGATTCATTGGACGTTTTCGTTGAGGGGATGCTGCCGTTCGTCTCGCAGGAAATGCAGAGCCGTCACAGCGACTCTTGGGAAGATAAGGTTCGCGAGATCATGCGAGAAAACCCCGCCACCTCGTCTAAGGCGGGGAGCGTGAATATCGCCTGGGACACCGCACTGATCATCAGTGTGATCATCAAAGAATGGCAGTATCTGTTTCGAAAGAAGCTGGGCGCCGGCGAGCGGGCGATGATTCACGAATTGTCTGACATCCGAAACCGCTGGGCTCACCAGGAACGATTCAGCACCGATGATACGCTGCGTGCGCTCGACACGATGCACCGGTTGTTGTCGTCGGTCGGTGCCGGTGATCAGGCTGCGGAAGTAGACCGGTTGAAATCGGAGGTGATGCGAACTCGCTTTCAGGAATTGTCCAAGCAAGAGACCCAACGTGCGAACAAGACCGCTTTGTCGGGACAGCCGACTGGAGGCTTGAAGTCGTGGCGTGATGTGGTCACGCCGCACCCGGATGTTGCTAGTGGGCGTTTTGCACAGGCGGAGTTCGCCGCTGACTTGGCACAAGTGATCCGAGGTGACGCGACTCATGAATACGGGAATCCAGCCGAGTTCTTCCGAAGGACGTACCTAACCGAAGGTTTGCGTGAGTTGCTGTTGAATGCGATCAGCCGTTTGACCGGACAGGGAGGCGATCCGGTGGTCGAACTGCAGACGAACTTTGGTGGTGGAAAGACGCACTCGATGTTGGCGTTGTATCACCTCTTTTCCGACGCGAAGAGCGCCGACCTTGCCGGGGTCGATGTGCTGCTGAAAGAACTCAACGTGGATGAGCCACCCAAAGCCGCTCGTGCCGTCATTGTGGGGACCGCGCTGTCGGCGGGGCAACCACATACAAAGGACGATGGAACGGAGGTCCGGACCATTTGGGGTGAGATCGCTCACCAGCTCATGGGAAAGGCAGGCTACGACATTGTCGCGGATTGTGACAAGAATGGGACTGCCCCCGGCAGTGACCTGCTGTCTGATCTCTTTAAGGCGGCCGGCCCCACTTTGATCTTGATCGATGAATGGGTGGCGTACATTCGCCAAACCTACGAAACCCCCGGACTACCCGGTGGTAGTTTCGATGCAAACCTGACGTTCGCTCAAGCACTCACCGAGGCTGCGAAATCACCTCAGGTATTGGTGGTCGCGTCTTTGCCGCAATCGCAAATCGAAGTAGGTGGTGAAGGCGGACAGAAAGCTCTCGACATTCTTCAGAACACATTCACTCGAGTGAAGTCATCGTGGCGTCCCGCTAGCCAAGAGGAAAGCTATGAGATTGTTCGCCGGCGATTGTTTGAACCGATCAGCGGTGAGAACTTTGCCGCGAGAGATGCGGTCTTAGAGGCTTTCGCGAGCATGTACCGCCAACATGAGGCGGAGTTCCCTAGCGGAGTTCGGGAGTCCGAATACATTCGCAAGATGGAGGTCGCATATCCAGTTCACCCTGAATTGTTCGAACGGCTGTACAGCGATTGGGCATCTCTGGAGGAGTTCCAACGAACACGTGGCGTGTTGAGGCTATTGGCATGTGCAATCTATTCTCTGTGGGAAGGCAACGATAAATCGCTGATGATCATGCCCGCAATGATCCCGATGGATGATCAGCATGTATTGAGCGAGATCACAACGAAGTCGGGGCTCTCACCCGTGTGGACGAACGTTATCGAACGAGACGTTGACGGAAACGATTCGTTGTCGCGCAAGATCGATCGTGAGATCTCGAATCTTGGCAGGCTCTCGGCGTGCCGGCGAGTTGCTCGAACGATCTACATCGGCAGTGCCCCAATCGCCGAGAGTGCGAAAAAAGGCGTTGATGACCGGCGTGTTCGTTTGGGATGCGTTCAACCTGGGGAGAGCGTTCCAATTTTTGGTGATGCGTTGAGACGCCTTACCGATCAGGCAACTCACCTGTACGTGGATGGAACTCGCTACTGGTTTTCGACGCAACCGAGTGTGACGCGGTTGGCCCAGGACCGTGCTGCGGAACAAAAGCTGGACGTTCTGCTGCAAGAAATCGCGGCAAGAATCAAGCAGGAAAAACGATTGAAGGGAGAGTTTCATGGCATCCACGACTGCCCCGATACCTCATCGGATATCGCGGACGAACCGGAGGTCCGTTTGGTCATCATGGGCCCCGACCATCCTCACCGCCCCAAGGCTCAGGAATGCAAATGCGTGCTAGCGGGAAAAGAGATCTTGGAGCAGCGAGGCAACAGTCCGCGAATCTACCGAAACTCGCTTGTTTTCTTGGCTGCCGATAAAACGAGACTCGACGAATTGATCGAGGCCGTGAGGGCGTATCTCGCTTGGAAGTCGATCGTTGAGCAATCGGAGCAACTGAATCTCGATAGCTTCCAGAAACGACAGGCGGAAACCAAACTCGCCGAGTCCAATTCGACGGTCGCTTCTCGTCTTCCGGAGACCTATCAATGGCTTCTGGTCCCTGTGCAGCCGAATCCGACGGAGAGTCCTGACTGGCAAACGTTCCGGCTAACGGGACAGGGCTCGTTGGCGGAAAGGGCCTCTCTAAAGCTCGTCAATGAAGAGTACCTGATGCCGCAGTACTCGGGTGTTCGACTGAAGATGGATCTGGATCGCATTCCGTTGTGGCGGGGTGACCATGTGTTGGTGAAGGACCTCGCGGAGAACATGGCGCAGTACTTGTACTTGCCTCGACTGACCGATCGGAATGTCTTGATCAAAGCGATCGAAGATGGCCTTGCGACACTGACATGGCGTCAGGACACATTTGCGTTCGCACACGCCTACGACGCCGACCGCAATCGCTATCAAGGCTTGATCGGTGGGACACAGACCACAATCAACGCCGATTCCTCGGCAGTTGTCGTCAAATCCGATGTCGCAGTCAAACAGATGGCCGCTGAGGAAGAGCAAGCACAGGCAGTCAACGAGCCAGGAGGAACCGGGGCGGAGTCCGCGGAAGGGCCAGGCGGCTACACGACTAAGGGACTCGGAGGGACGAATGGGACAGCAACGGGAACAGGCGTTGCAGCCACAATTCAAACCCAACCTAAGAGGTTTTACGGAACGGTCAAATTGGATGCAACGCGTTTAGGACGTGATGCGGGGCGCATCGCCACAGAGGTCCTCAGCCATCTTGCGGGTCTTCCAGGTGCCGACGCTCAGGTTTCGTTGGAAATCGAGGTCGATATCCCTGACGGCGTACCAGACAATGTGGTGCGCACAGTGATCGAAAATTGCAGGACCCTCAAATTCGATGATCAAGGGTTTGATAGTCAGTGACAATCCGTTGAGCCTCCAGCGTCCAAGCAGATTCCCGAACTCATTTGCTCATCACTTCCGTGCCTAGCATCTTTTCTACGTATTCGACCGGTGAGAATCGGGTCACGGCTTCTTGTTTGGCTGTTCTTCGGTCGCTTTCGATTGATCGGATGGAGCGGTTGATCGGGGCTCTGCTGGAGCAATCGGAGTTCCAGTTGATTCGCTTTGAGAACCAACCGTCCAAGGGTGGCGCAGGCATTCCCGATGCAATCATCCAAAGCAGTTTGCGACTGCTGATCGAGACCAAGACTCAGAGGAACACGGTCCGAAAGGACCAGGTCATTCGCCATTTGGCTCGTCTGGATGAAGCCAGTGAAACCAACCTGACGCTGCTGATGCTGACGCCGGATGATGTGCGTCCGAAAACACTGGATGAGATCAACGATGATCGTGTCGCTTGGACTTCGTTCACGACGCTGGATCAAGCGATCAATGAACTCCTGGAAGACCCCAAGGAGGTTGTGTCGGAGCGCGAGGCGTTCTTGCTGCGCGAGCTACAAGCGATGCTGGAGGCGGAGGGATTGACGGCCAGCCTGAATGACACGGTGGTCGTGGCCGCTCGGAATGCTTGGCCGGAATACCAGGAGTTGCATGCGTACGTCTGCCAACCGAATCGCTCATTTCAAATCGTGCAACGGATGGGGTTCTATTCTCAGGGCGTGATTTATCCGTTGATCCCGCGGATCACGGCGTCATTCGATGATGTGGTGATGGAGAAGAACTCCCACGCGGGAGCCTTGGGGCAATTGGTCAACCGTTTGGTGGACGAAGGGCATCGGCCCGAAGGGGAACGATTCAAAGTCATGATGCTGTCGGCTCCGGATTCGCCGGACACGATTACATTGGACCAGCCCATCCCAAACGACAAACGTTCGAAGTCGGGCAAGCCGACTGCGTTCACGATGGGACAACGCTACGTACCCAGTGAGCGATTGCTGATCGCGAAGGTGACGTCGGATTTGGATGAGGCGGAGTAGGCGTGCGGCCTTGCTAACGCGGCGGGTTGTGATTCTGCCCCACACCCTGAACCTCTCCACCACGAAAAACGCGGGAAAGGGGCAAGCGTTGAAACCGGACGCTAGCGCGTGACGGTTGACGCGGGTGGTTGTCGTTTTGGCTCGTCGCCCTCACGAAACATTTGGGTGAGGATGTAAAGCCAAGCTCCGCAGGAAAGGGCCCTGCTTCTATCGAGACTGCGAGGCGTGCGGATCGCCAAGGCTGGTTCATACCAACCCGACGCGCGCCGATGGTTGAAAGAGGCATCCGTGCGATCGAGGCAATGGCGAGCCGGTGAGTTGAATAGGCTGTCGTTCGCTGCGAAACGCTCGTGGTCATCAAAACAAGAGTTGCTCCTGGTGATCTGGGGCGTCGTCGTCGTCGAGTTCGGTGGCTGAGTCGCGTGCTTTTCGGCGTTCGATGAACGCTTCGATGTCGTTCTCGTAGGGGGGGCAGTGGAACATGAACTGGGGGTTCACGTCATCTGAGATGGCGTTGAACGACTCGCATCGTTTTCGCATGTCCTTGAACATCGCATGCCACTGTTTCTCTTTCACGACCGCTTCGGATTCCGACATCACTTCGATGTGTTCCACCTTGAGACGGAATGGGCATCCCGATTGCAGTTGACTTCGTCGTCGTGCGATGTTGGTGGATCGGCCGATCTTCACGAATCGTCTGCCGAGGAACTCGCAGGTGATGAAGTAGACGCCAGAGTTCGACAAAGTTCGTGCTTCCGATTTTGGTGGGGAGCGGGCAGTTCGCAAGGAGATCGATCAAGGCCATTCTACGAAGTCCGCAACCTGACCAGATGCTGGCCGCCATTGCTCGCGATTTTCGTGCGGATTCTAGCTCTGGCTTGAGACGCGAAAGTCAAACTAAATTCGGGGCTGTTTTGTGCTACGTCTAGGTGAGCAGCGGTTAGCAACTGGAGTGGACTCTCTGTCCTGCCGGTGTTGCTGGATGGCCGCTCACTTGGTTTGATTGCGTCGTTCGCAATCACACCACTTCGTCTGTGGATCAGCTTTTAATCCGTCGCCTTCGCGTCTTGCGACGCGAGGCCGCACCGAGCCACTCTGGCTGCGGTGACACACAGCACTGTCAACCCAAGGGGATCCTATGCGCAGCCCACACATGCACGCCAACGTGACGTATCGTCATCAGCCTGATGCGTCGCCTCACCCGCAAGTTGTTGGCGAACAGGTGAGTGGTTCTACGAATCGAAAGATCGCCATTCCCAAACGCTCGGCGACCCAATCAACACGGATTGAGCTTTCTCGTCCGAAGGTCGGCCAATCTAGCGAGCCTCTCGCACTGACTTACCAGCAAGCAGCGGACGCATTGCAGGTCAGTGTCTCGACGATTAAACGGCGTGTCAAAGACGGTGATCTCACCGCCGTGATGATCGGGAGTCTCCCGCGGATTCTCAGGGCATCGATTCAGCAACTGTTGGGCGAGCATTGACCTCGCCGTCGAAAATTGTATTTCAGGTGTGTTGTAGTCTTGGGCCATCTCAATTCGGCCTGAAGCCGAATCAGTGGGCAGATTCCGATCGAACCAAACGCCAAACGGCGATCCAGGGACACTGCAACGCTGAACTAAATTTATGGCCACTTTGAGCTACGTCTAGGTGAGCAGCGGTTAGCAACTGGCGAGGACTCTTTGCCCGCCGACGTTGTTGCATGGCTTCTCACCTGGATCGATTGCATCGTTCGCAATCGCACCACTTTTTCAGCGGATCAGGTTTTGATCCGTCGCCTTCGCGTCGTCTGACGCGAGGCCGCACCGAGCCACTCTGGCTGCGGTGACATTCAGCTCTCTCAAACACAAGGGGATCCTATGCGCAACCCACGCACGCATGCCACAAGCTCCAGTCGCTATCAACCGAGGCCCGTGCAGCACGACTGCCAAGTAAGGCCACGAGAGGATCGCAGAAAGAAAGTCACCCGAAGCACGCTTCGGCAGCGTTACCCAATGTCTCTGACGCCGACAACCTACGGGGAGTTTCGTCGACGGGGGAAGAAGCGATGAGCAAGCCCAGTCAGCTTTTACACGGAACGACCGGCTAGCGAAGTATCGCTGCGGGTTTGGCACGGTTTGTTTTGCCTGATGCCGTACCGCTTTGTTCGGCATCGATGCCCGGTGACAGCAAACGCTCTCGCCGGGCTTCTTCCCAACATTTTCTCGACTCGAAGTTAACACCATGCAGAGCACATCGTGGCTCGGCTGGCGTGATTTGAACGCACTGTTTCTGTACTCCGATCCTATGCAGGTCTCCAATGACAAAGAAAGAACAACCCTTTGACGCTGACGAACTCCTGACCCTTATCGCGAGACTTGCCGCGAAACGCTGGCTTCGTGAACAGCAAGCCAAGCACATCGAGGGACTGAACGCTGGCTGCGAGAAACTTCCT
>NZ_ANMO01000258.1 GCF_000338295.1 Rhodopirellula europaea 6C | reverse complement strand
ACGCTTCGCCAAGGCCAAGTCCACACCGCCAACGGCATGAAACGCTTTGTCGAGAAGACCGACGACCACGCCCACTCGATCGCACAGCACGTTGATTACCGACTCGATGCGGGCTACACGATTGGCAGCGTGATGGACGAGCTGAGTTCGAAAAACAGGCGTTTTGTCGGGCGATTGAAGTCCAACACGAAACTCGACGCCTTGGCTGCCGAGCACATCCATCGTCCACCAGGGCGGCCACCGCAGAACGGGTACGAGTACACCGTTGAGCTTGGGAACTATCAGGCCGACTCGTGGAAGCATGCCCAACGATTGATCCTCGTTGTGGTCGATCAGCCTGATCCTACGACAGGTCAATTGAACTTGATGCCGCGCTGGTTCTTCTTGGTGACCAATTGGGAGGAGGAATCCCGCGATGCTGACACGCTGCTCGCTCACTATCGAAAGCGAGGCACGTTCGAGGACCGGCTTGGTGAGTTTAACGAATCGATCGGCGTTCACTTGTCTTCGCAAGGATTCAAGGCGAATGACGCGACGATGCTACTTGCGTTGTTGGCTTTCAATCTCAACACGATCTGTCGAGGCGAGCTTGAAGAGGCGGTTGGTGGTGGTTGGGACATGCGGCGGTTCGTCGGGTCCGTGCTGAAGGTTGGCGGCCGGATGGTGAAACATTCGCGACGACTGATTTTGCGAATCGCGGAGTCGGCCGAGCCACTGTGGTCTCGTCTGATCAGCCGCATCGAAAACTGGGAATCTTCTACGGTGCAAGCCAATGTTCCGTGCGGATTCACGCCACCGCCAAGGCACGCTCACTTGCGAGAAGTGCTTCGCCAATAATCGGCCCCATCGAAACGAGAAGCGACTTTGGGGAGGGGGGCTTTGTGCGCCAACGACGCAGATTTCGATCAAAACCGCCCTCAACAAACCGCCCGCCGCAATCGCCAGTGAATCAACACGTGCTCACGCTCTTGGTGAATAATGCGGG
>NZ_ANMO01000257.1 GCF_000338295.1 Rhodopirellula europaea 6C | reverse complement strand
CCTTGGGAGGCCATCGTACTTGGGTTGTTGGTTCTTCTCGGCGGGACCGCCGAGCTACAGGTTGGATAGATCGGAGCTACGCTTGTGGCTCGGTCATTTTCCAAGGATCCAACGCTTCGGTCAGAACGTCGTCGGCCAAGATTCCTTTTTCTTTGCACAGCTCGCGAATCGTTTGGCCGGACTTGAACGCTTCCTTGGCCAGCGCCGCGGCTTGTTCGTAGCCGATCAACGGGTTCAGGCTGGTGCACATCGAAAGACTCTGCTCCACCGAGGCTTCGCAAGCTTCTTCGTTGGGTTCCATGCCATCCAAGCAGAAATCGATGAACGCGGTCACGCCACCGGCCAGCAACTCGATGGATTCCAAAATGGTGTGAGCCATCACGGGCATCATGATGTTGAGTTGGAAGTTGCCGCCGCAGCCGCCACTGACCGTCATGCAGGTGTCGTTGCCGATCACGCGGGCGGCGACTTGCATCAACGACTCGCACATCACCGGGTTGACCTTGCCGGGCATGATCGAGCTTCCCGGCTGGCGGGTCGGCAATTTGACTTCATAGAAACCACAACGAGGCCCGCTTCCCAGCCAGCGAATATTGTTCGCCAGACCGAGCAACGTTTGAGCGACGCATTTCAGTCCACCGTGTGAGTCGACCAAACCATCGCGGTTGGCGTTGCCTTCGAAGTGATTGACCGCTTCGATGAACGCGATGCCGGTTTGCTCCGACAAACTGGCCGCGACGCGAGCACCAAATTCTGGGTGCGTGTTGATGCCGCTGCCAACCGCCGTACCACCGACTGGCAGTTCCAGCACCGCGTCTCGGGCGGCCTCGGCTCGGGCGATCGACAATTCGATTTGACGAGCAAATCCGCCGAACTCTTGCCCCAAACGCAATGGCGTCGCGTCCATCAGGTGAGTTCGTCCGATCTTGATGATCTTGTCCCAGGCCTGAGCTTTTTCCGTCAGCGATTCGTGCATGCGGCGCAAAGCGGGCAGCAAACGATTCTCGATTTCGTAAGCCGCCGCAACGTGAATCGCGGTGGGGAATGTGTCGTTGGTCGATTGCCCCATGTTGATGTGATCGTTGGGGTGGATCGACTTTTCCTCGGCCATCCGGTCACCGCCATCGATTTCGATCGCGCGGTTGGACAGCACTTCGTTGATATTCATGTTGCTGCTGGTGCCGCTGCCAGTTTGGAACACGTCCACGGGGAACTGATCCGCCAACTGTCCCTCGGCCACTTCTTTGGCGGCAGACAACATCGATTCGACTTGACCATCGCTGAGCGGGTTCTTGCCCGATCCCGTCAGCTTTCCGAGATCGCGGTTGGCGATCCCGCAAGCCAATTTGACGCGTCCCATCGCGGCGATCATCGATGGCGGAAGCTGCCAGCCGCTGACAGGAAAGTTCTCGACCGCGCGTTGAGTTTGGGCACCGTAGTAAGCGTTTTGCGGCACGCGGACTTCGCCCATCGAGTCGCGTTCGGTTCGAAAATCGGTCATAGCGATAGCTGGATCAACAAGGAGAGAAAACGGGTCGTCAAAAGCAAAAACCGTGATGCCGGTCATGGTAGCAATCCTCTGAAACGGCGCGAACGACGCCCGAAACCCAAACTCTGCGATGGTTTCTGTTACTATCTGGCGTTCGGTCGAATCGTAGGAAACGAATCGCAAGACACGGCGGCCGAAAGTTGGGCGGACAGACCGCACTGCCCCCCAAAACTCTGGTCTTCACAATCGACATTGGAAACGAATCGGATGATGCCTTGGGATAACGGGCCGGCGATGAAACGCTTGGCCGCTTGTTTGGGTTTGTTCTCGCTCGTGATTTTCTCGGGCGACCTTGACGCTGCCGAGGCCGCCGCCGAGGTTGGCTCACAAGCCACCGAATCCATTTCCATGACTCCCATTTGGATGGTTTTGGCAGGCATCGTCAGTGTTTTGGCCATGATCATTGGGCTGAAACTCAACGCCTTCCTGGCTTTGATCATCTCAGCCCTTTTCGTCAGCCTGTTGGTTGGATTCCAATCCGGAGCCGATGCGGGATCACGGATGGAAGCCGTCGTCTCGGCCTTTGGAGGTTCAGCGGGTGGCGTCGGTATCGTCATCGCCATGGCGGCGATCATCGGCAAGTGCATGCTAGACAGCGGTTCAGCCGACCGGATCGTTCGCACCGCGGTCGGTGTCACTGGTGAAAAAAAAGCCTCGCTGGGTCTGATGGTCAGCGGTTTCATTCTCGCTGTGCCGGTCTTCTTCGATACCGTTTTCTATCTTCTGGTACCGCTGGCTCGCAGCCTTCACAAACGAACGCAGGCCAACTACCTGCGATACCTGATGGCCATCGCCACCGGCGGAGCCATCACACACACCTTGGTTCCACCAACTCCCGGCCCGCTATTGGTGTCCGCGATTTTGGGTGTGGACATCGGAATGATGATGGCCGTCGGTGCAGCCGTCGCCATCCCATCGGCGATACTCGGCCTCGTGTTTTCGATCATCGTCGACAAAAAGATGCCGGTCCCGATGCGACCGCTGGGTGCCAACGAAGACAAGCACGAACCATTGGCCGAAGAACAATTGCCGTCGCTTTGGGCTTCGATGCTGCCAGTCATTCTGCCAGTCGCATTGATTGGTGCAGGCACCTTGGCCACAACGCTGGCCGACAAAGAAGATCGTGCCGCGATCACCGCAGCTGACATCGAGAGCTTCGAACTGCTCAGCGAAAAATTCACCGACGCCAGCGCCATGTCACCCGCTGGTCGGTTGGTCGGCAGCACCAAACTGACCGACGAGCAACGCGAAACGCTGAAGACACCACCGACCACACCTGAACAAGAAGCCTTGTTCGTCGCCGCGATGAACGACGCTTTGCTTGATCCCGATTTCTATGATGCCGACGCCTTTGACGATGTCGATATCCCCGAAGTCAGCAGCAAATTGATGGCTGCCAACCAACTTCGAATGAAACCGGTTGATCGCCGTCGAATGAACCGTGCTCTTTTGGATGCGGCCTACCCAGAGTTGCTCGCCGCCCATCGCTGGGACAGTTCGATGCGAAAGACCGCCAATTCACTGGGTCTATGGAGCAACCCAAACTTCGCACTGCTGTTGGCAGCGTTGTCGGCAATTCTGACCTTCAAAATCGTCCGTCAATTGTCGTGGCGAGAAGTCGGCGTTGATGTCGAGGAATCGCTGATGAGTGGCGGCGTCATTATCTTGATCACCGCCGCCGGGGGCGCCTTTGGGGCGATGCTCAGCGCGACCAACATCGCGGACACAATCCAACAATTCTTTGAAGGCCGCGAAGCTGCCGGATTGGCGATCCTGTTGCTCGCATGGTCGATCTCGGCTGTCTTGAAAGTCGCCCAAGGCAGCAGCACCGTTGCCATGATCATCGGCGCCGGAATGATGGCCGCGATCCTGGGCGGACAACAACCTCCGTTTCACTTGGTCTACGTTGCGACGGCCGTCGGCAGTGGATCGCTGATGGGAAGCTGGATGAACGACAGTGGATTCTGGGTGTTCACCAAAATGGGCGGACTGACCGAAAGCGAATCGCTTCGAAGCTGGACACCGCTGTTGGCAACACTGTCGGTCGGAGGCTTGGTCACAACGATCATCCTCAGCCAAATCATCCCCATGGCAAGCTGAAGGTAAGGTGGCCCAACGAGGCCGCCGGACACGACGAAAGACCGTACGATGGCCTTCCGAGGCCGTCGAAACGGATCGGCCGGGAGTCTTCTGGAATGAGTCGATTGGCGTCAGCCTGGACTGCGAAACATGTTTTCCGGGGGTATGATGCTAGGCAGCAACCCTCGGCTACCATCTGACCTCCCTACCGGGACGAAGAAAGTCAGAGGCCGAGCAGAAAAGGAGTGAGGAATCACTTCGACGGACTTGGAAGTCAGTCGTACGGGCCGGCAACACGAGGGCTTACTTGGCTGTGTTGGTAAAACGAGCCTCGCGGACCACGGTGACTTTGATCTCACCGGGGTAGGTCAGTTCCTTTTCGAAGGTCGATGCGATGTCGCGACAGATCGCGGCGGCTCGTTCGTCGCTGACTTGTTGGCTGCCGACCATCACTCGCAATTCACGCCCGGCCGAGATCGCGTAGGCCTGTTGCACACCATCGAATCGCTGAGCGATCGATTCCAATTCTTCCATTCGCTTGACGTAGCGTTCCAGCGATTCGCGACGGGCCCCCGGCCGGGACGCACTGCAAGCATCCGCGGTTGCGACCAACATCGTGTAGGGAAACTCCGTCACGATTTCATCGTGGTGCCCCTTGGCCGCGTGCACCACTTCATCGTTCTCTTTGCTGCGACGAAGCAAGTCGGCACCAATCTTCGGGTGCCCACCTTCGAGCTCGTGGTCCGCGGCCTTTCCAATGTCGTGAAGCAATCCACAACGACGTGCCAGATCGCCATCCAGTCCAATCATTTCGGCCATCATGCCGGCCAAGAACGCGACTTCGACGCTGTGCCGCAAAACGTTTTGGCTGTACGAGGTTCGGAAATGCAATCGTCCGAGCATCTCGATCACACGATCGTGAAGCCCTGAGACATTCACTTCGCCAGCCGCCTCTTGCCCCTTTTGCAAGATAAACGCCTGGATCTCTTTGCCGGCTTGTTCCACCGTCTCTTCAATTTTGGAAGGATGGATCCGACCGTCCGCGATCAGCTTCTCAAGCGACATGCGAGCGACCTCACGGCGGACCGGATCAAAGCCGCTGACCACGACCACACCGGGAGTGTCGTCAATGATCAGGTCCACACCGGTGGCTTTTTCAAAAGCGCGAATGTTTCGGCCTTCGCGACCGATGATGCGGCCTTTCATGTCATCCGTTGGCACCCCAACCGTGCTGGTCGTGGTGTCCGCCGTGTGCACCGAAGCGTATCGCTGCATCGCGGTCAGCAACATTTCGCGAGCTTGAGCGTCGACACGTCGGCCCAACTCTCGTTGGTGCTTGAGCACCGTCGAACCGATCTCGTGCTCCAGATCTTGACGCAACGATTGCATCAACTTCTCGGCGGCTTCCTCCTGAGTCATTCCGCTGACCTTCTCGAGTGACCGCTGACTTTCCTGGACCAATCGATCCAGCTCGGCACGTTGCTCGGTCAGATTCCGCATTTGCGCGGCCAGTCGCGTTTGGCTGCTTTCTAAACCGCGTTGAGCTTTGCGCAGCGACTCTTGTCCCGACGCGAGTTGGTCTTCACGAGCGTCGAGTTTGCGATCACGGATTTGTTCTGTTTCGCGCATGGCCGCCACTTCACGATCCGCTTCAGCCTTGATAGCCAATGCTTTTTCGCGAGCGTCGACGATGATTTGATTGCCTCTTGTTTCAGCTTCGCGCCGAGCGGATTCGAGAACCGCTTCGGCTTCGGCATCAAGCCGTTCTCGGCGTTTGACGGCCTGACGCTGGATGAAGGCCAGAACAGCGGCAATACCGAGGAAAAAGAAGAATAGGCAATAGAGGATTGTGGAGGCGAGTTGCGGATTCATTAGATTCTCGAAGCCGCTTGTTCATCCCAGGCGTGCACCAGTGGTCGAGCGGGTGCAGGACGCCTTGCATCACACATAATCGCAGCGAAACTGGGTTGGCAAAAGGGACGCCAACCGTCGCTAAGCGAGTGAACAGCAGATAAATTATCAGCCACATGAGCAAAACGTCCAATGCGAAGCACGGGATTGAAAGCGGTGGTGTTAAGACGGAATCGCGAGTGTAACCGACCCAACTGACGCAGGAAACGGACACGAGCCCCCTTCGACGCTTCCAACCACCAAATGATCGGCGACGTGCTTCCAACCACCCCCAACGAATCGCCCAACTGGCACCGCCTGCGTCATGCGATTCGGTCGACGTGGCCAAACCGGCACGGCCGATCGTCGGACATCGCCACATTGGTCGGATGCAGCGGTGGTGCCGATAGCGTCGCATTGATTCGCCTGCTGGCGGAACTCTGGGCGGAGGAGTCCAACGCATTGGCCCCGGCAAACGAAGCCGCGGCAAAACCCGTTGCGCCGCTCGTCGTGGCACACTGCAATCACGGGCTCCGCGGTGAAGAATCAAATGCCGACGAAGCTTTTGTTCGTCAGCTCTGCGAACAATTGCAACTGCCTCTCGTCGTTCATCACGTTGCTCAGCCGAGCGAGTCTGCCACAACCGGTCCGCCGAGCGATGAACGAACGCTTCGGGGGATCCGCCGAGATTTCTTCGAACGAACCGCCAAGCAACACGGGTGCCGATACGTGGCCGTGGCTCATTCGGCCGACGATCAAGCCGAGACGATGCTGCACCATTTCATTCGCGGAACCGGCCCGCTCGGATTGGCGGGAATCGCGGAGGTTTCCGAACTGAATACCGACATCGTTCTTCGCAGGCCTCTCCTGCAAGTTCGCCGCGGCACCCTGCGAGCCGGCCTTCGCGAAATTGGTCAAACGTGGCGGGAGGACGCCAGCAACCAGCACACCGTCTACACCCGCAACTGGATCCGCCACGACGTTCTGCCGTTGATCGAAAGCCGATACCCAAACGCGGTCGAGGCAATTCATCGTGCCGGGACGCTGCAACACGAGTTGAACGAAATGATGAGGCGACTGGCCGAGCGGTGGTTGGAAGCGTTCACGGATTTCAGCGACGACCGCTGGATCATTCGCACTCAACGATTGTCGCAATCAACCAATCCTGAAAGAGGAACGGTTGATACAGACACCACTTGCGACTGGATGTTCGAACGACCGGTCATCGTCGCGGCCAGCCAACTGGCATGGGACCGCCTCGGTTGGTCTCGCGGTTCCATGACGATGCAGCACTGGCAACGTCTCTCCGGTTTGATCAACGATCGATCGAGTTGGCACACTTCGAGCGGAGCCACCCCGGCCGACAAAGCTGACGACGGGATCGACCATGGCGGCCACTTCCCCGGAGGCATCTGTGTCTCCATCGAGACCGAGCAACTGGTACTGCGAAGCGAATAAGGCACGATTGAAATTCGGGCCGGATACTTTTTGTCGAAGCGGCCACGCGGTGTTCTGCACCAAAGGCAACTGCGAATCGCTTTGCATTCTTTGCCAAATCGCCAGCCAACGGTCCACCGACACAACCGGATTGACCGGACCAGCCCCAACAAACCGCTCATCGCGTCATCGGTTTGACTTCTGCAGCACGCATTCGCACCCTGGAACGTCGCCTCGCGCCAAGCTGAGAGTTACGGTTCCCAAAGGAACCCGCATGAACCGTGCGCGGACCTCCGATTGATCGTTTGCAACCGCGACTGGCTGATACCTCATGATTCATGTCCAACACCTGACGAAGGCCTACGAAGATCTTCGCCGGGGACGTTTCTTGGCCGTTGACCACATTTCGTTTTGTGTCCAACCCGGAGAAATCTTTGGACTGCTTGGCCCAAACGGTGCTGGCAAGACAACCGTGTTGAGAATTTTGTCGACCGTGCTGCGTCCCAGTTCGGGCATCGCAACGATCGATGGCTACGACGTCTCGCACGAACCAGCCGAAGTTCGCCGCCGCATTGGATTTGTCAGCAACAACACGGCGATCTACGACCGAATGACCGCATGGGAAATGGTGGGTTACTTCGGTCGTCTTCATGGCATGCAACGAGACGAACTGAATGATCGCCTTGAAAAGCTATTCAGCCAGCTTCGCATGAATGAATTTCGCGACGTGCCGGGCAGCAAAATGTCCACTGGCATGCAGCAAAAAGTTTCCATCGCGAGAGCCTTGGTGCATGACCCACCGGTGTTGATCTTTGACGAAGCAACTCTTGGTCTGGACGTGCTGGTCGCCCGCAACTTGCTCGAAGTGATTCGCGAATTGCGAGAAGCTGGAAAGTGCCTGATCTTCTCCACTCACATCATGAGCGAAGTTGAAAGGTTGTGCGATCGAATCGCGATCATGCACCGCGGGCGGATTTTGGACTCGGGCACCCTGGACGAACTGGTGGACCGCCACGAAGAACAAAACTTCGAAGAGCTGTTCTTCTCACTGCTCAGCGAGCACGAAACCGCAGAATCCAACGAACAAAATTTAATGTCGGGCAACTACCAAACCACAACTGAAACGCTCGCCACCACGGAGGTTGTTCGATGAGCGAATCATCCAAACAAAAACGAGAACGAGCCGCACGAGTCAACCGACCACGACTCGAAACCATCGGACTGATCTACGCGCGTGAGATGCGAGATCAACTGCGGGACCGTCGAACACTATTCACGATCATCGTCCTTCCAATCTTGCTGTATCCCATCGTTGGGATGCTGCTTCTTCAGATCGCTCAGTTCACTCAACAGCATCCGATCTCGGTGTGTGTGATCGGGATGGAACATGTTCAGTCGGCCGCGACTGGAGACATCCCTCCACTGCTCGTTGAGAAGGAGGCTGAAGAGGAATCAGATGCACCAGTAAAGGCATTGCCGCAGTATCGATTCGCCGATGCGGTTTCCGAGGATGTTCGCAATGTAAACGTGACGACCTATCGCACCAGCGAACTCGAACGCACCGGCGACCTCAGCAAACGAAGCGAAACCTGGGTTCGCGACGGCATCTATGACTGTGTGATCTGCTTTGAGACGCCACTGTCGGGCGCCAATCCGGTGCATCCAAATGAACAGGGCACGATCGGACTCTTCTACAACGTTGCGTCCGATCAATCCTTGGTTGCCCGAGAACGCATGGCATCGATTTTGAATCGCTGGCGAGGAACCTGGGTTCGCAATCGATTGTCATCCGCTGGGATGGAGCTTTCGGTATTGGACCCATTTCAAGTTCGTGACGTCGACATCGCACCGGAACGAACTCGCGAAGCCGCTTTCTGGAGCAAACTGCTTCCGTTCATCATGCTGATTTGGGCGATGACCGGCGCGTTCTATCCGGCGATCGACTTGGTCGCGGGCGAGAAAGAACGCGGCACCTTGGAAACACTGCTCTGCAGCCCCACCCTGCGAAGCGAAATCGTTTGGGGAAAGCTGGGCGCTGTCATGTCGTTCAGCATGATGACTGCAATCTTGAATGCTTGCTCGATGCTGGTCACCAGCACGTTCGTCTTCAATCAAATCGCGATCGGCCCCGCCGGTGGATCGATGGGAACGCCGCCGTTGATTCCGATGCTGTGGCTCTTCGTCGCTCTCATTCCTTTGTCTGCATTGTTCAGTGCGTTGGCTCTCGCGGTCGCCGCGATGGCTCGCAGCAGCAAGGAAGGGCAGTACTATCTGATGCCTTTGATGATGCTCACCCTGCCGCTTGTGCTGCTACCCATGTTGCCGGGAACCACGCTGAGTCTTGGCACCAGCTTGATCCCAGTCACCGGCATGTTCTTGTTGGTTCGAACATTGGTCGAAGGACACATGTTCGAAGCGTTGACCTACGTTCCAACGGTTGCGTTGGTCACGGGCATCTGTTTGTGGATGGCGGTCCAATGGGCTCGACGCCAATTCGAATCCGAGTCGGTCTTGTTCGGCGATGGCGACCAATGGGAACTCGGTGCGTGGTTCCGACACCTTTGGCGTGACCGTCAACTGGCGGCCACACCCACCGTCGCGTTTGGATGTGGTGCCGTCGTCCTGGTTGGTTTGTTCTTTGGCAAACTGGCCGTGACCGAGATGCCCACCACGCTGGCCGGAATCGCAACGTTGGTCTTGATCCCACAACTTGGATTGATCTTGGCTCCGACCTTGCTGATGTCGATCATGCTGACTACGTCACTTCGCACCAGCTTACGGCTCAGCCTTCCTAGCTGGCAAACTTGGCCAGTCATCGGCGTGCTTTGCGTCATGCTGCACCCGCTTTACATCCAGCTGGCCGGATGGATCAGCACGATGTATCCGCTCAGCGATCAAGCCGCCGAAGCAATGCTGCCGTTCACGCAACAAATTGCATCGGCCCCTTGGACGTCGGTGATTCTGCTGATGGCGTTCGTCCCGGCGATTTGCGAAGAGATCACTTTCCGCGGATTCATCTTTGGCGGACTCGTTCGTGGCGGGCATCCATTGCGTGCAGTGCTGGTCACCGCGCTCATGTTTGGTATCTCGCACGGTGTGCTTCAACAATCGATCTCGGCCACCTTCATGGGTTTGCTTCTCGGTTGGATTGCTCTTCGAACCGGAAGCGTCTTGCCAGGCATTGCGATTCACTTTTGCAACAACGCACTGTCGGTGTCATTGCAACGCGTCGCGGAATTGGACCTGCCGATTCTGAACGAACTGATCCTGAGCACCGCCAACGGACCGGCCTACCATCCTTACTGGACCGCATGTTGCTTCATCGTGTCTGCGGCTTGCCTGGGTGGGATCTACCGGATCACGCAAAACGTGGACTCGATCAACAGCAACGATGCATTGGCTGACCGAGTGATCCTCGGCAGCAATGCAACGGACCCATCGTTGAAGCGATTGTCACCGGCAACGCAATGACCGGCGTCATTGCTCACCAATACGCACGCTGCGGAGGCGTGCCGTTTGGCGCGGGAGCGGATTGAAAACCGCTGATACGACCTGAGATCCGAGGCGGATCCTCATTCACCGGATGTCCCGACTCGCCGAAACGAGGCACACCCGGGATGCCGCCAACGGTATCGTTCAACGTCAGCGGACCACGAGGCGGCTGTAACAACCAAAGCATCTCCAGCGTTTGCCCGGACACCGGAACCGACACGCTGTGAGGAGCCGCAAAGAGACGCATCAACTGTGTCGCCGCGATCTGCTGTGGACCGGTCACCACAATCGGCTGGCCGCCGGCGCACAACATCGTTCCCGGCGGCATCTTTTCGAACCCGCGTTGCCCGTTGCACAAGCCTTCCATCGCGAGCTTGCCGTCGTACAAATCAAAGTCGATGGCAATCAAGTCAAACTGAAAATCTTCCGGAACCGCGGTGGTCAATTGGCATCCCAAATCCTCTGCCAATCGCGGTAGCAACGAAGCGGAGATATAACCGCCAGCAACTTGAATCACACCATCCACATCGACCATGCCACCGGGCACGATTTGGCAACGATTCAATTGCAAGGATGCTTGGCCGGCCAAACGATGAGGCAAGAATTCCGTCATCCGCGCCAGGTCGATGTTTTCGATCCGGGCACTGCTGAGATCCAACATCCACTCCAAACCAGCGTTCCCGCCACGATCTCGGCTCGGCACCTGAGTAAGCTTTGCCGCTCCGTGGAACGTCGCGTCACCGCCCAGCTTTTCAAACGCGGTGTGATAGCCGGCCAACCACGCGAGCGGAGCGTTGAGCTCGCCGGTTCGCAACGAAACCGTCGTTCGAGGCAAGCCTTCGTCGCGACGCCGCGTGATTTCAATTTCCATCGGTTCGATGTCGGGACGCTCGCCCGCCAACATGCAACTCAGCATTGCGGTGACTTGTTTCTCGTCCGGCAGAATCGTTCCATCCAAATCGCGAATGGTGATCTGCGAATGAGCCGATTGAATGGTCAGGTCGTCGGCCGCCAAACGGATCGGATTCAACGTGTGTTCCGGTCGGCACAAGAACCGGTCATGAACCAAATCCCAAACGTCATTGAGAAACTCTGCTCGAATCTCCGGCTGGCTCAATCGCACGACGGTTCGATTGTCTTCTTGAACCCATGAAACAATTCGCACCCGACCGATCGATTGCTTCGTCTCGTTGTCTCGCAGTTGGACATCACCAAGCTGCCAAGTCGTCGGGTTGATGCGTTCCAAAGAACCGATGCGAACATCCAATCCGGTCTGCAATGCCAGAGCCGCTTCGGTCGCGAGAACACAACGACGGTGATACCACGGCGACCACATCACCAGGATGATGAGCAAAGTCACACAGGTCGGACCCGCGCAGCAGGCAACGAACAAACCTCGAGCCACGGCTCGCATCGTCCGTTCGTGCATTCGGCGAATCCTTCGCACTGCATGTGTTGGGTCAACGAAAACGTTTACTCAACGAGGCATTGCGTACCTTGCCAACCATGGTTGGTGTCCGCTGTAGACAATCTTGCGATTGGCTTTTGAGACCTCGTCGAGTCTCCGTTTCACGATTGCGACCATACTCAACTCATCCCGCAAAAGAACAGATCGAAACAGGCTTGAAATCATCAGCTCAATGAACGATTTCGGTGGGTTCAACCACCGTGAAACTCGTCATCGGCGGCTGAATCAACGTGAAACCAAACATCGTGAAACTTGATAGCTCATTCCGGCCCGCCCGTTCAGCCATCAAATATCAAACAAACTGCGGGAAACCCCTCGCCGTCCGGGTGACACAACCTCAGCAAAGTGACACCGACTCAGCATCCGCGTGCAAACCCACAACGATTCACAAACAGCCAGCGAGTCACGATCAGACACTGCGCCTCTTCAAAGATGAAGCTCAACGGCGAAGCAATCCGTAACGGAAGATGCACCCGAGGGCGGCGACACCATCACGCCACCCAATCTTTTTGCCTTCGTCGTACCAACGATGGTGGTAGCGAATCGGCCGTTCCGTGAAACGCAAATTTTTGCGAGCCCAACGCGCAGTCAGTTCGATCTCGATTCCGAACCGGTTCTCTTTCAGCTTCGGCAAAATGTCCAAGAAATCTTCGCGGCGAGCCATCTTGTAACACGTCTCCACGTCACTCAGTCGTGGACCAATCGCAACGCTGGCCAACCAAGACAGAAAGCCGTTGACGGCTTGGTGCCACCACGGCGAAACCTGACGATCGCAATGGCCATATCGAGTACCGTAAACCACGTCGGCTTCACCCGCCAAAAGCGGTTGCAACATCACGCGAAAGTCACCTGGGTCGTACTCGCTATCGGCATCTTGAATGACAATAACGTCGCCCTGTGCGACTTCGATGGCGGTGCGTATCGCCGCACCCTTGCCGCGATTTTCGGGATGGCGAAGCAACGAGACCTGATGTTCATCCTGAAACTGCTTAAGGGCTTCCCCTGATCCATCGTTCGATCCGTCATCGACCACGATGATCTGCATCGGCAGACCGGTGTTGCGCAGCGAGTTGAGCACCGACTGGACGGTCGAACATTCGTTGTAGACCGGCACGATCACTGACAAACAAAACGCTTCTGGCAGTGGATAGATTGACAGCGCACGACAAGCATCCGGACCAAGCGTCTGCCGCATTCGCGAAACGTACTCGTCGCTGAACCAGTAACCCGGATCAATGGCTGAATCGACACCCGATGATGCGGGATCCGAATGCGTTTGAGATTCGTCCGACACAACATCGGAAGACGCGTTCAATTCGTTCACGTTGCGTACACCGGGTGTTGCGGCAATGACGAGACATCGTCGTGCTGATCCGTGGAACAACCTGTCCGCAACCAAGAAAGGGAAACCTGTTAACGCACATCATACGACACTTCGCATCGTCGATGTTGCGACGTCGCAATCACGAATGGCGTTGAGTTGCTTTCGAAGTTGGTTGACAAAAAAAACTTCACTCGAACGAGTCGCAATTTCCAATGTCAAATCAATCGACCGGTCAACGCGAATGATTTTTTGATGACTTTGTTGTTGACATTGATGGTTCACCACGCCAAATTTTCGCTCGCTTGACCCACACATCTTCGATCCCCTCACCACGCTTGTGAGGCGGTTGCATTGGACGTTCTGTTCAACCGATTGTGGTCGATGATTTGTCTCTTCTCACGGAGTGTGTTCGATGCGGTTTGCCAGAGTTCCTCTACAGTCTGCCAAGCACCGATCGCCCCACACTTTCTTCGACGTTTCCCCTTGGCAAGCGGGGCCGCCGTCCGACGTCATTTGATTGACTCGGCTATTTTCCATTGACTGAATGATGGCGAAGGGCCTCGCCATTTTTTTGTTCGTCACAACGATTGTGAACGATTCATGGGAGACGGTTTGGACTCCACGTCTTAGCTTCATTGCTTTGATTGACACGGACGTCACTCCCTTCATTCATGTTGCCCAACGGTGCTTCTTGATTTCTCTCACGCAATCAAGGTGCATTGATGAACTTGAATTCCGGTCGCCAACAAGGACTGTTCGCGTCGGGTAACAATTTGAATTGGTAACAGAGCGAAGCCAGTCTTGCATGAAGCAAGACTGGCTTCGTTTTTTTCTTCCCGCGACTTTTCGCGGTCGCGACATACTCTCTCGTCGCTCCCGGGCACAACCGTCCCTCTTTGGTATTCGAATCCTCGGGGACCCCACCGCTGGGACAAGCCACAACCGATCTCAGCCACCGACCGTTCGCGAACACTGCAACGTTCCCCGCGGCGCCAAATCACCCGCTTGAGTGGTCACAATCGTCGCACCAGCGCCCTCTTGACGCTCCGTCGATGGATGCCACCATAAGCGGACAATTCACCCGCCCGTCCCTGCTCTCCTTTACCCCCAAGAGTCCCCATGCGTCGCGCTAAAATCACCATTGTCGGAGCCGGAAATGTTGGTGCCACCTGTGCTCACTGGTGCGCGGCCGGAGAACTCGGCGATGTCGTCCTGCTGGACATTCCCCGAACCGAAGACATGCCTCGCGGCAAGGCTCTGGACCTGATGCAAGCCTCGCCGATCATGGGGTTTGATTCGAACATTGTCGGCACCACCGACTACGCCGACACAGCCGACAGCGATGTGATCGTCGTTACCGCTGGCTTGCCACGCAAACCTGGCATGAGCCGCGATGATTTGCTGGCCACCAACGCGAAAATCGTGACCAGCGTTGCCGAAGAAATCAAAGCCACCAGCCCTAACGCAGTGATCATCGTTGTCAGCAACCCGCTCGACGCGATGGTTCAGCAGATGTTCAAAGTCACCGGCTTCGAACCTGCCAAAGTCATCGGCCAAGCCGGCGTTTTGGACACCGCTCGCTACCGCACGTTCTTGGCAATGGAATTGGGCGTCAGCGTCGAAGACATCAGCGCGTTGTTGATGGGTGGCCACGGCGACACGATGGTTCCGATCCCAAGCTGCACCAGCGTCGGCGGCATCCCCGTCACACAACTGATCTCCAAAGAACGCTTGGACGAAATCGTTGACCGGACTCGCAAGGGCGGAGCCGAGATCGTTTCGTTGCTGAAGACCGGCAGCGCTTACTACGCTCCCGCCGCAGCCTGTGCCCAAATGGTCGAAGCGATCGTCAAAGACAAAAAGCGAGTCATTCCTGTCGCCGCATACTGCGAATCCGAATACGGCGTGGGCGGTTACTACGTCGGCGTCCCAGTCGTCCTTGGCAGCGGTGGTGTGGAACGCATCATCGAATTGTCGCTGACCGACGAAGAAACCAAGGCCTTCCAAAACAGTGTCGACGCGGTCAAATCGCTCGTTTCGACGATGGATGGGTTGCTCGCGGAGTGAATCCGCCAACCTGAATGCAACTGCAGCGTTCAGGCGGGTCGCACCAAATGGGCAGATTTGACGATCATCAACGGAGCAATCCGCCAGTTTTGACTGGCGGACTGCCTTCTCTCCTTCCGCTGATCGGTTAACCTATGATTGGCCCGCACCCGTGGAGGGAGCGGGCTCCATTACGCTCAAATCTTCTCGGAGTTTTCCCGATGAAACGCAGTTGTTTCCACCTTCTGTTGGCCGCCGCGTTGGCAGTGGTTTCCGTTTCGGCCCACGCCCAAGACGAGGAACTTCCCAAGGCATCTCCCGCCAAAGCCGAACCAACCAAAGCAGCTCCGGTAAAGGACGCTGGCTCGTCGTCCAAGGCACGGCCGCTCAGCGTAACGGTTGGATTGGTCAACGATTCAAAAATCGAAGGCACGCTGACCGACACGACCCAGCTGCAAATGCAGACCTCGTTCGGCACCGCCAGCATTCCACTCTCCGAAGTTGCCGGCATCCGTTTCGCATCCGCCAACGATGCAACGACCACTGTCGTGATGCTCAATGGCGATTCGATCACCGGAGCAACGGACGTCAAACTCATCACGGTCGAAACCGAATGGGGCACCGCGTCGATCAATGGCCCCAGCATCGCGTCGCTGATGTTTGTTCCTGGTCTCAGCTGGAATCCCTCCGACGGCCTGAACGGAAAACGTTGGAATCTCAGCGACATCCAGAAGAAGGACGCTCTTCCGCCTCCATCAACGAATCCGCCGAACACCCCGAGCACTCGTCCATCTGGCGCACAGCGTCCCGCGGCTGTCAGCTCACCATCGTTCAATCAACCGTTCTTTCCGAATCGGTGAACCTCGATGACCCGTTCGCGGTCAATCAAACTCCACCACGCCCAACCCAACATCCCATTTCGGCTTCGCCCGGAATGGGATGTTGTCGTGAAATGACTACAATGACCGCATATCGTCGGCCCTTCTGACATTCTTCTTCGAGTTGATTCGTTGCAATACCGTCCCGCGCTTTCCAAGATGAAACCGTACGTTCCGGGGGAACAACCTCCGCCGGGCAAATTCATCAAGCTCAACACGAACGAGAATCCCTACCCGCCTCCGGCCCCGGTCGTTTCTGCGATCCAATCCGCTGCGACCGGCCCCCTGAATCGCTATCCCGACCCGATGGCGACTTCCTTCCGAAGAGCCGCCGCCGACGCCCTGGGTTTGCCCGGACCAGAATGGGTGCTGGCAGGAAACGGCAGCGACGAAATCCTGACGCTGCTCGTTCGCGGCTTTGTGGGCGAGGGCGAATCGCTGCGTCTGCCTTACCCAAGCTACATCCTGTACCGCACGCTCGCCGACATCCAAGGTGCCAACTGGGAACAAGTCCCGTTCAACGAACCTTGGGAACTGCCACAATCGTTTGGCGAAAATCGCGATGACCTGAAACTGGTGCTGCTGCCCAATCCGAACAGCCCCAGCGGAACGATCGTTTCCAAAACTCAGATTGCTGAACTTTCCAATTCGCTGAACTGCCCGTTAGTCGTCGATGAAGCCTACGCGGACTTCGCCGAAGAAAACTGTCTCGACCTGGTTCAATCCGACGAAAACATCTTCGTCACCCGAACGCTCAGCAAGTCATACGGGTTGGCTGGCATTCGCTTTGGCTTCTTGGTCGCACAACCGCACGTGATCGCCGAACTGACGAAAATCAAGGACAGCTACAACTGCGACGCGATTTCGATTGCCGCCGCAACCGCCGCGATGGGCTGCCAGGATTGGCTGGCCGATGTCGTCGCCAAGATGAACGTCACCCGCGAACGAATGACCGATCGCTTGCGAGCACTTGGGTTCGACGTGACACCGTCGCACGCCAATTTCGTGTGGTGCCGTCACCCCGAAGGAAAACACGCGGAAATTCACCAGTACCTCAAACAAAGTCAGATCCTGATCCGATACATGGACTTCCCGGATTGGGGCGACGGATTGCGGATCAGTGTTGGCACGGACGACCAAATCGATGCGTGCCTGCTAATGATCGAACGCGCGATGCAGTCTCTCAACTTTTCCCTTCCCGCCCGAGCGGACTCAACATGACCTCTTCCAATTCCAACTCGTCGCGCGAAGTCAGCCTCGAACGCAAAACCGGCGAGACGGACATCAAGCTGGCGGTCAACCTGGATGGCAGTGGCGCAGGGAAACGCAACTCGGGAATTGGATTCCTCGACCACATGCTGGACCTGCTGGCAAAGCACGCGTTGATTGACCTGACCGTGGAAGCTAAAGGCGACTTGCATGTCGATGATCACCACACCGCCGAAGACATCGGCATCGCTTTGGGCACCGCTGTCGATCAAGCCCTCGGTGATCGCGCAGGTGTTCGTCGTTACGGTCACTTCACGCTGCCAATGGATGAGTGCTTGGTCACGTCGGCCGTCGACATGGGCGGACGCTATGCGTTTGAATACAACGCTCCCATCGCGGCGTCCAAGATCGGAACGTTCGACAGCGAACTGGTCGAACACTTTTGGCAATCGTTCGCCGTCAATGCGAAGTGCAACCTGCACGTTCTATTGCATCACGGCAGCAACGCGCACCACATCAGCGAATGTGTTTTCAAAGCCACCGCGAGAGCGATCCGCATGGCCGTTGAAAGCGACCCTCGCAGCGATGCGATCCCAAGCACCAAAGGCGTGCTGTAGGGCATCGCGGTGAGTAGCACGGAAGCAACGTTCTCACTGCGTTGCTTACGAAGTTGCATGAAGACGTTTCAGAACACGCTCGACCCATTTCCAACGATCTGGGTCAGCGCAACGGAATTGAATTTCGCGAGTCCCGGACTCTGGTGAGTCAGCAACGATTTCGATTTGCATCCAAATCGCTTCGGGCGGCATCGCATCAGCAAACCGGTCCGCCCATTCGATGACCGTCCATGAACCGGGTTCTTGGTAACACTCTTCCAATCCCAGTTCCCACCATTCGTCTTCATCACCAACACGATACGCATCCACATGATGAAGCGTGTGCTGTTCCGCGTGGTAGGTTCGCAGCAAGGTGAAGGTGGGACTGGTCACTTCTGACGAGTTCAGCCCCATGGCTCTGGCAAGCTCTTGCGTCCATCGCGTTTTGCCCGCACCGAGCGTTCCGGTAACAGCGAAGCAGACCGGGAACGCAAACGGCTCACGAACAAAAGCGTCCGCGAGCCGAGCGAGTGTTTTCAAATCAACTTGGTCGAGTGTGACCAAATTCATTCCTCTGGTTTCAATTCCAGTGAATCAGAAACTCAGGGAGTTTCCGCTTCGGGAGCTTCTACTTCGGGAGTTTCTGCGGTGCCAGTCACGTTGTCCGAAGGCATTTCAGCGGCGCCGGTAGCGTTGTCGGTGACAACTGGAGCGGTGTCGGTATCGACATCAACATCAGCCGGTGGAGCTGGCGGTGGGCAACCGACGGTCGTGGCCAGCAATGCAAGTGCGAATACGCAACGAAGAGTTTGTTGAATCATGGTGACTCGGGAAGGAAGAAGGTGGGACAACTTGATATCGATTCGGCAACCCGAATTCGGTTTCCAACCTCTAGATTAGCAAAACGTTCACAAAATGCACCCTGTCGTTGCAAGATTCCATCGCAAGTGACGATTCGTGGCGACTAGTCGACCCTTGCAACCCGCCTAAACCTAATTTCCTACCCAAAAATCATCGATGGATGCAGCTGTCACGACTGCTTTCACAGTGCAATCCCCCGTGTCCGTTCGGTCAATCAAAATCGGCTCCAGCCACGCGGCGGCCTTCCGAACTAGCGGGATTTGCCCGATCCCCAATCAGACGGCATCAACCGCAGGACGATACCACCACCGAAATCAGTCCATTCGCCGGGGTTTATCTATGAAATCGACCGTCCCATATCTGTTTGCTTTGTTGATCAGTGCAACCTTGGCCCCAGCTGCTTCGGCACAGGGATTGGACGATCTCTTTTCGGCATCGCCACAGCGAGACACACCGCAACGGAATGCTGAGCGGCTAGCATTGCCGCCGATGACGCCTGCCGTTGCGGATGCAGGATCCGATCCGGTGAACAGCCCATCGGATCGCAAACTCGTTCACGCACCTGGTTCGACTGCGGAGGAAATGCCGTCGATGGCGATGCAACTGCGTCAAGCCCGAGCTTTGGAAGCATCGCGTCAACGCCAAGCTCGATTGGAAGCTTCCTACTGGGCAAGCAACCCGAACTTGCGTCCAGCTTGGGACAGCAACTTTGGACAATACCAACATCGCAACCGCATTATCTACTACGTCCCTGCGTACGTTCATAATCGATGATTGCGAGGAAGGACGAGTTATGGGGCTTCGCGGGCGTCGAATGAATACCCGCCGTAGCGAATGGTCTCAACGAGAGGTGGACGGGCGATTAACATAGATCAGCCCCTTTCAACTCACCGAGGCCAGCTCACTGAGGCTCACTGCCGTTTTGAAACCGCCTCGCCTAACGCTGATCCCCCTGATCGGGTTCACCTTCTTGACCTCGGCAACCTATTCGGTTGCCAGGGCACTGGGCGTCAGCCTATTCATCGCGCGGATGGGATCCGATGCGTTGCCGGTCGCGCTTGCAGCATCCGCTGTCACCGTGATCGCCGTCTCCGCCATCACTCACTTGGTCAACCAACGCTTCCCGGCTCGCTACAGCGTCTTCGGCAGCTGGATCGGTCTGGCGTCCATCACTGGATGGCTGAGCGTAATGATTTCGGTCGAGCACCACTCGTTTGTATTGCTGGGTGCTTTGTACGTGATCGCGGAGGTGAGGGGCTGCGTCAACACGATTTATGCCACGACGTTGGTCAACAATGCGTTTGCATCGTCAACCTCCAAACGGCCGTTTGTGCTAGTTGCCGCCGGTGCTCCGATCGCCGGAATCGCGATGGGAGCGGCGATGGGATTCGGAGCCTCCACGCTTGAAGACACAAGTTGGCTGAAGATCATCATCGGCTTGGACGCCGCAACGATTGTCTTGCTGCGATGGATCCCCAAGGCATCTGCCGCGAAAGCCACTTCCGAAATCAAACCGCACTCTGAAATCAGCTCATTGAAGAAATCGGAGCGCAACGGGATTCGTTCAATCAGACACATCCCGGCCAGCCCATCGGCTTTTCGCTATCGATACGGTTTGGTCAGCCTCATCGCGTTCAACGTTTTCGCGGTCACGATGGTCGACTACCAATGGAAAGTCATCGCGGGTGATCACCTGCTCGCCGAAGCCCAGCTGCTGACCTACTTCGCCGGCTTCTACGCCATCAACGACATCTTGATTGTCTTGGTGCAGTTCACCGTCGCGACCAAGCTGCTCGACCGGTTTGGCATTGGAATGCCGCTTTGTGCCTACCCGCTGCTGCTCAGCGTCCTTGGCCTCATCGCGTTGATCAATCAATCCCAAGCGGTTTTGATTCTGCTGTTCACTCTTGGACAGGGTCTGACCGTGCTGAAGCGATCGCTTTACGATCCGGGCATGACATCCGCCTACGCGATTCTGCCGCAAGACATTCGCAACGAAACCATCTTGCTGATCAAAGGGGTGGTCAAACCGGTGATCGAAGCGGCCGTTGCGATCGGGTTGCTGTTCTTCGCTTCCCGAATGACATCGAACCAGATCACGTCGACCTGGTTGGCGGCGTTGATCCCTTGGTTCCTGCTCTCGAGCTGGGTCGCGAGCACCTACGAAAAATGGGCGCCGACTCACCCCGAGAACGAACCCGCGTCTGGGCTTAAACTTTCCGAACCGTGACCCGAGCTCCTTGCTTGTTGACCACGCGAACCTCGGTCCCCGGATCGATGTAGTCTCCCTCCGTGACAACATCGACCGCATCATCGCCGAACTGCACCTTGCCGCTCGGTCGCAACGGTGACATCGCCGCCCCCGTGTCACCGATCTCAACTCGCTGCCATGCCGGTCCACTGACCAGCGTTGCACTGGCACCACCATCGGCGGCCACCATGACTTGCGGGCGCAGGGTCAATCGACTCAATCCGGGTATATCCCCGAGGTACTTCGCCATGACGGCCAAGCAAACCAAAAAACCGAGGAACGCGCCCATCACCGTCATCATGTCGGTTGCCAGCGATGTCCACTGAATTTCATTCTCGGGCAGTGCAAACCGCCGGGAAGCCATCACCAATGCTCCGAGCGACAACGCCAATCCACTGATTCCGGCGACGCCGAACCCAGGAATGACAAACACCTCAGCGGCGATGAAAAGAATCCCCGTCAGAAACAAAATCACTTCCAACCAACCCGATGTTCCTCCCAAAAAACGTGCCCAGAAGAACAACCCAAAGCACAGCACACTGGTCAAACCACCGATGCCGATTCCGGGTGCAGACAACTCAATCGCGAGTGCAACCAACCCGATCAACAGCAACAAGAACGTGACGAACTGACTGTTGAGCAAGAACACCAACGTATCCGTCCAACTTCGTTCCATCTCGACGATTGGTTCCTGCAGATTCAGCACCTTCGCCAACTCATCTCGGCCCTCGATGGTTTGATCGACCATCCCCAATTCAACACCACGGCGACCGTTGACCGTGAAGAACATCTCTTTGCCAGCCTCGCGGATGGGCGGACTCAATTCCCATTGATCGGCATCCTCACGCGATGCCAAGTCCTTGTCGGACAGGTAACGCTTCTCGCCGGTCTCGTTATTGGTCGCCTGATAAACAACCATGTCCTTGTCCGTCATCTTCTCCGCCAAAGCGAGCGGGCGTCCGGTGGCTTCGGCAGTGTCGCGAACTTTTTGGGCCAGCACACTGCGACTCTTCGCTGGTGTGTATCGAAACGCGCCGTCTTCGCCCATCACGATTTCACCTGCATCACCCATCCGTGCATCAGGACGCATCAGAATCGTGTCGGTTGATAGCGCAAGCAGAGCGGCGCCACTGATGGCATCTTTTTCAATGTAAGCGACTGTTTCGACATCCTTGGTTTCCAACACCATGTCCATCAACTCAAACGTCACCGAGGTGAACCCACCCGGAGATTGAATATCGAGGATGATCACGTCGGCGTCCGACTCCACGGCTGCTTCGAACTTGCGTTTTAACAACGCTCCGCTCAGCGGATTGATGTCCTCTTTGAACTCAATCAGCACACCGCGACGCTTCCCCGATCCAACATCCGACTGCGCAATCGCCTGCTGGCATTGAAGCAGTGCGATCGCGGTCACAACGAAAGCCAAAACCAACCTCATGATTGCAGCCGGATCACGATCAAAGGAACGGAGCATTGCGTTTGATTTCGTTGTGGTCATCGTGTCACACCCTTCGCCAAAACGACGGAACAAATAGCAATAGCACGCTGAAGATTTCGACTCGTCCCAGCATCATCAGCCATACAAACAACAACTTGGCACCTTGGCTGAACCCTGCGTAGTTCCGCGTGGCACCCACGACGCCCAAACCCGGTCCGATGTTGTTCAATGTCGCCGCGACCGCACTCGCGCAGTCAAGCAACTTCTCATCCAAGGTACCGTGCAACAACTTCTTGCCGGCCTGAGAATGATCCACCACCACGATCTCCTCGCCCGATTTCCCCGCCTTGGCGGATTCCTCGATCACTTCTTCGGGCGGCGTATCCGTCATCACGACACCCCAAGTCGAGTTGGGTTCAAACGTGATCAACGCCAACCAAGACATCACAAAAATGGCCAACACCATGCAAAAATACAGCAGGATATTGTGTGCCAATTGAGGGTCGTCGACGGCAACACCGCTCACTCTCAAAGGCCGAACAACACGTGGACGGTGGGCGCGCTCAATCTCCAATCTCAGGATTTTGTAGAACAAAACGTGACGAATCACCTTCATTCCCCCGCCAGTGCTGCCTGCACAACCGCCGACGAACATCAACAACAACAAAATCCCGCGGCCAAAGTTATTCCACTCGTCGAAGTCGGCTGTTCCATAGCCGGTCGTCGTGATGACTGACACCACTTGAAACAATCCATTTTGAACGCCTTTGGCAAGCGTTCCAAACCCCT
This sequence comes from Rhodopirellula europaea 6C, assembly GCF_000338295.1. GTDB lineage: Bacteria > Planctomycetota > Planctomycetia > Pirellulales > Pirellulaceae > Rhodopirellula > Rhodopirellula europaea. The sequence goes on along the minus strand of NZ_ANMO01000257.1, from coordinate 78,479 downwards.
CGTCTTCAGCTCGCAATCCGAAGATCACGACGCCCAGCGTGACCACGCCGATCACCAACGCATACGTCCGAAACTCGACGTCTTGAAACAATCGACGAGCGGCCGTCAGCGGTCGTCGCGGAATGTCCAACAACATCAGATACAGCAGCGTGAAGTTGGTCCCCGCGAGAATCATGAACAGCACCGTCGTGTATTCAATCAACGGGCTGTCGAATCCACCCAGCGATCGGTTGTATGTGCTGAACCCACCTGTCGCCATCGTCCCGAATGCGTGACAGAGCGCATCGAACGAACTCATTCCTTCGAACATGTAGATGAACGTCAACAACATGTTCAGCCCGACATAGATCGCGGCAAAAACCAACGCGGTGTGCTGCATTCGAGGCATGCTGCCGTCTTTGGTGGGCCCCGGCATTTCGGCACGCATCATCGCTTTGCCGGCCGAACCTTGTCCCAGGATCGCCACGAACAAAACAACGATCCCCAACCCACCCAAAAAGTGCGTCCAGGACCGCCAAAACAAAATGCAGTGCGGAACCAATTCGGGTGTTTCCAGATCAGTCAGCACCGTCGCGCCCGTCGTGCTAAAACCAGACTGCGATTCAAACATCGCTTCGATGAACGTGATCGGAGAACCCTCCGCGATCATCGTGCCGCTCAAGTAATAGGGCAGGGCACCGAGCACCGTCGCACTGACCCACGAAAGCCCAACGATCGCCATCGCTTCTTTCTGATACAGTTCTCCCCCTCCGCGATGACCGCGTCCCAGGAAACGAAAGAAGGCTCCGACGAAAAAGCAAATCGCCATGCTCGCCAACAAACCACTCGCCGCGGCGGATTCAAATTCCGTCGCGGGAGGCAAATGTGTTCGGTCGGCAACGCTCGGAAATGCAAATGGCAGGCTGAACGCCATCGATCCGCCAATCAACAGGCAGATCGTTCCCAAAAAACGAAACAACAACGGGAAATTCAACGACGACGCCTTCTCGACGAGTTCTAAAACGGTGGCGATGACAGCGGTCGACGATTGACCTGGTTCATTGCCGACCGCGGCAATTCCGACTTTGTTACCCAACCACCCGTTTCTTGGCAACTCACGGCGATTGGCAACTCACGGCGATCGGCGGATCGCCCCAGTTTTCAACTCGTTCGAGGCGGTATCTTCGGCATTTCAACCGTCGGCGGGCGTTTGCCCCAAAATCACGTCGAACTGACAAGCGAATTCGCCGATCTTCGATTCTTTCATCGGCTTGAAATCCGCCACCAACAATTCGCGTTTGGCAGGATCCGTTACTCGCCGAAACACGCCATCTCGCTTGTTGCCTTCGTGACCACGAATCAACAACTGAGTCGTCAACAGATCCTTGTCGCCCTGTTTGACCTTGATGTGAATGTGCGGAGCGGGCCGACCGGGGTAGGGCACCGGCTTGATTGTTCGAAAGCGGTACCCGCCGTCGCTGGCGGTTTCAAAACGTCCAAAGCCTTGGAAGTTCTTGTCTTGCTGCTCTTTCTTTCCATCGCTGTCACGCGAATGCAGATAGACCGCGTTGGCATCGCACTGCCAAATTTCAATCGTCGCATTGCGAACCGGAGAGCCCGCCGCGGTCAACACGCGACCGGTCAGGTGAGTCACATCGCCAACGGCCGGCGTCGTGTGATCACCGATGACAATCAAATCGTTGTCTTGGTCCAGCGGCAATCGATCCGGATAGAACGGCCCTTCCGTCAACGGCGGCGTTGGCTTCAAAAGCTCTTCGGCAAACAAACCGGGCGTCGTCCACATCGCCGCACCGCCAATCGCCATGGCTGAACGACTCGCGAACCATCGTCGTGACATCATCTTCGTTTTCATCTCAATCACCTGAACGGGCCTCGAACAACACTCAAAGTGCCAATCCCACATTGTAACGCTTCTCACGCCGGTCTCGCAGAACCATTCCGAGCCACCCGTTTGGACAGTCGCCACACGCCAAATTCCCGGTTTGTAGCGATTGCAACGACCAAACAGCCGGCACGCGTCGCCTGGTTTGCCCGACCGAAAAAAAGCATTTGGAAGTCCCGAAATTGTCACCTAGATGTTGTTGTGATTTTGGGGCAACTCTTCCAGACGGGAAAACAACATGACCAACGAACGTCCATCGACCGAGCGTAAAGCACTTCAAATCAACTTGGATCCGCGACGTTACGGTTCGTTCGCCGAAATTGGCGCTGGACAAGAAGTCGTCCGTTGGTTCTTTCGCGTCGGAGCCGCCGCCGGCACGATCGCCAAAAGCATGTCGGCCTATGACATGGCGGTCAGCGATGCGATCTATGGCGAATGCCAACGTTACGTTTGCCGGCAACGTTTGGAAGACATGCTGACCCGCGAACACACACTGAACATCGAGCGTCTGAAAGAACAACGCGGCGATTCAACCGCATTCTTCGCGTTCGCTGACACGGTCTCGGCTCGCAACTATCACGGAACCAACGAGTGCCACGGTTGGATGGGCATTCGTTTCCAAGCTCATCCGCGAGATGAAGACAGCCAGATCATCATCCACGTCCGAATGCTGGACAACAACAACGCGGCCCAACAAGAAGCCCTCGGTATCGTTGGCGTCAATCTGTTGTACGGTGCATTCTTCCTCAATCACGAACCCGATCAGCTGATCGAATCGTTGCTGGACAACCTCAGCACGCAGCGGATCGAGATCGACATGATCGAATTCTCGGGCATCGCGTTTCGACACGTCGACAACCGCGTGATGAGCCTTCGATTGGTGCAACTCGGACTCAGTAAAGCAGCCATGTTCTCGGCTGATGGCGAAGTCCTTCAACCCGCGGAAGTGCTCTACAAAAAACCAATCTTGGTTGAACGCGGCAGCTACCGTCCTGTCACTCATGTGAACATGGACATGATCCAAGCTGCACAAAAGAGCTTCCGCAAAGAAGACGATGTCGATCCAGACCAAGTCGTGACGCTCGCCGAAATCACGATGCGAAACCTTCGCGCCAATGGCGAGATCGACCTGCAAGACTTCCTCGCTCGCGTCGACACACTCGCCGCCTGCGGGATGACGGTGCTGATCTCGGACTACTTCGAGTACTACCGCCTGGCGGCTTATCTCTCGCAATACACCAAAAAGAAAATCGCGATCACGATGGGTGCGGGCAGTCTGCATGAACTGTTCGAAGAAAAGTACTACACCCAACTCGATGGCGGCATTCTCGAGTCGTTCGGACGAATGTTTAAAAACGATTTGAAACTCTACGTCTATCCTTTGATGGATCGAGAGACTGGTGAACTGACCACCGTGGAGAATCTAGAGATCGCGCCCGAACTGCGAAAACTCTACGACTACTTGGTTGGCAAAGGCTGCATCGAACAACTGCACGCTTACAACCCAGAACACCTTTCGACGTTCTCTCGGGAAGTTTTGAAGATGATCGAATCCGGAGACGACGATTGGAAGAAACACGTGCCACCAGAGGTTGCAACGGTGATTCAAAAGCGTGGTTTCTTCGGATGCAAATCTCACGCTCCTGAGTCAAGACTCGCGGCAATGGTCGCTGCCAACTCATCCAGTTTTGGAAACATCCCGGCTCCGGTCGGCTTCCCTGTCTGATCCTTGCGTGACTGTCCTCGGGCAGCTCGCTCCAAATTCATTGATCACCGACACATCACATATGTCGGTGATTTTTTATGCGCGGCCGCTGAGACGGTCCTTCGCTTGGCCACCTCGCAAGAGCGATGCGAGCCCAACCGAACGCAACTCAAACTCAATAGCCCTAAGATTCTCCGGCGTTGAGGAAAATGGCTCTCGCCACTCCACTGAGGGAAGACCATTCGCCCCAATGGGCCGAAACCGCTCGATTCGGGGGGATCTTCCTCGTTGCTGTTCGCTACCGGACCGTGCCGTTCGTCGATCGCACCGGTCTTCATTTCCCAGCTTTCAAGCGAGGGTGTTGCATGGACGCAAAAATTGTTTCGGTTCTCGCAACCTGCTTAGGGGCCAGAAAACCGCCTCAGACCGGCTACGAGGACCTTGAGCCCGACCACGCTCAAACATCGCGTTACTTACACAGTTACTTCACCGAACGTTAACAACGTCCGTCACGCTTTCTGTTTTAATCCCCGCGCTCGATTTCGGGGACTCAAAGATCTTGGTTCTCCGGAGGCACCCTCATCCGAATATCTCAATCATTCTTCCTCTCGAGAACTTCAGAACAACCCAATGAAAATCCAAAATCCACGCATGTGTGATCAACGGACCGCAAAGCGATCTGGTTTCACACTGGTCGAACTCTTGGTCGTGATCGCCATCATCGGTGTGCTCGTCGGTCTGCTTTTGCCAGCCGTCCAAGCCGCCCGTGAAGCCGCTCGTCGTATGCAGTGTCAAAACAACTTCAAACAGTTTGGCATCGCCCTGCACAACCACATGGCCGCATTCGGTTCGTTCCCGCCAGGCAACGTCAACTATGACGAAAACGGCAACCGCTTCAAAACCGGTGGCTGGCAGCACGGTCAGAACGAACTGGGATGGCACTGGTTGCCAATGTTGTTCCCTTACATGGAACAACCCGGTGTCTGGGAACTGATCACCCGCTGCGAAGATTCCGTCACGGGTCACACCATGAACCCTTGTGATCACTGCGAATACTACGCTGAATTCGAACACATCGGCCGCGAACAGTTGGGCTCTTTCGTTTCCTGCCCTTCGGCACCTCGAGTGACCAACCAATTCTCAGACGGAAGCTACGGACTGGAATCACTTGCAAAGGGTTCCAACTACGCCGCCAACTGGGGATCGGGTGACATGCTGTCGTGGGAAAGCGACCTGACATCAGGTGCATTCGGCACTTACTACGTTCACCAAGACGTGATCATCAAAGACGGCATTGCTGGCGACCGCTTCCAAAACCGAAACGGCATGGGCAGCGAAGACTTCCTCGACGGCATGAGCAACACCATGGCAATGAGCGAAATCCTCAACCACAACTCAAGCACCGACATCCGTGGTACCTGGATGTCGCCTGCCATGGGTGCCACGATCTTCTCGGCTTTCACCAGCCCCAACAGCAAAGAGAAAGACGTGCTCGCCGCGTGCGACGAAACCATTCCAGAAGACAAGCTCAACCCTTACTTGGCTTGCTTGGAACAACGCGACACCGCTGAAATCTGGGCCGCCGCTCGCAGTCACCACACCGGAGGAGTCAACATCCTGATGGCTGACAGCTCCGTTCGCTTCATCACCGACTCGGTGGACAAAGAGAACGTCTGGCATCCTCTGGCGACGGCGAAGAACAGCGAAGTCTTCGAAATGCCCTGATCGATCGGACGCGGCGAAACTGTCCTCGATGCTTCGTCGCACTCTCGCCTAACGGCCCAAACTACTTTCTTGCACGCCTTCCAACTCTCCTCTCCCAGAGGTCGTGAAGTTTTTGAGGTTTGTGTTTGTGACGTCTTGCGAACCCCGCCCGCGCAGCGGGAGGGGTCGGAAAACGAGCGTCCAGCGAGATTTCCGGGGGAGGGCAATCCTCGCCACCTCCCATGCCCCCCCCCCCAAAACTTCGTTTCGGGAGAGGTTTAGTGCGAGAAAGCAGCATAAATACTTGCATCAACAAACTGCACGATCTCCCCTCAGAGCGAGGGGAGGACTGAGTTCCCAATCTCTTGAACACTCTCACCTCATTTTCAAACCAGATGAACCTTCCAAACCTAATCAAACTGTTCCCTGTTCTGGCGTTGCTCACCTGCATCGGCTGTGGATCCTCGGCTCCACCAAAAGCAACCCTTGAGCAAAACGCATTTGCGAGCGTCTTGGGCCTCGGCGATATCGCTGGCGACCCTAAAATGTTCCCCACCGCGTTCGTTGACGGAACGGCTCCTGAAAACCGCGAAGACTACGCTCAACGTGGCTATGAAATTGCCGGCGAAGCAGAAGTCAATGGCGACCAACTGACAGTCCCTGTCAAAATCTTCGGTGGTGTCGTTGCAACTTCCACTGCGGACCGCGCCAAAAAGGCTTCGGACGTTGGAACCACCACCCAAAACTGGGTGCTGCAACGCGTCGGTGAGGAATGGAAAATCAAAGACGCTCCTTTGGGTTGATCGCTTTTCAAGGCATCCCTTGTTCTCGAAGATTCTTTCTGCAAAGAGCCTCCAGTTTCTGGGGCTCTTGATGCTTTTGGTCATTGGAGTCTGTGCGGCTAGCGTCGCACGTGACCTGATGTCGATCGAACCTGCGCCGCCATCAGACGCACGGCGAACGCAGCCTCCCAACACCTCCGGCGCGTCGATCTCCCAAGCGGCGAAGCAGTGGAGCCAATTCGTCTCCACTCAGTTTGCCGGGGACCAAGCCTGCCAGGCTTGCCATCCGGCTGAATACGAAGCCCACCTTCGGTCCGGTCATTCGCGAACCGCCACACCAATGGTGGACTCCGAATTGGCTCAGCGACTTTTGCAACAAGGCGAATACGAAGATTCGCTGCGTGAGCAAACGTTCCGCTTCACTCAAAATGCGAACCAGTTTTTGGTCAGCACCTCGACGGGGCAGGGAAGGGCGACCACGAATGAGCCCGCACCGTCAAACACGCAAACCGCACGCGTGTCGGTCGCCGTCAACTGGCTGTTGGGCTCAGGCACCCACGCCCAAACTCCCATCGCGATTCAAAAGGATGGTTCTCGCGGTATCGAGATGCGTTGGTCATCCTTCCTAGGCAACGACCAACTGAATGTGACTCCCGATCACGATCAATACGAGACTTTCCGTGAAGGCACAGCCGAATGCTTTGGTCGCCCCATGGATGCCATGGATGTGCGTTCTTGCATTGGATGCCACTCCACGGTAGTCCCGCCTCCACCGTTGCCCCTGACGCCCCAAACCATGATTGCAAATGTCGGGTGCGAACGCTGTCATGGCCCACGCAAGCAACATGTCATTCTTGCAGGTCGCGGATTGCCTGAACAAAGCAAACCCATGATCGATCAACACGATGCCAGCGCACACATGGAAACCTGCAGTGCTTGTCATCGCGACGAGCGTTCCGTTTCAAAGGATTCCACCGCCGCCGAACGTGCTCGTTTCCAGCCCTACGGACTGAAGAAAAGCGAATGCTACCTGCAATCGTCCGGTGAACTCACCTGCTCGACTTGCCACGATCCACACGACACCACCTCGCATGATCGCCCGCAATACATCAAGCAATGCCAAAGCTGTCATCAACCGCAGGCTTCGACAATTTGCCCCGAAGCCCCAACGGGAGACTGCATCGAATGCCACATGCCACTGACGCCCTGGACCCAAGGAATTGCTTTTCGCGATCACTGGATTCGCGTCGTTGAGGGCACCGCTTCGCACGCGACCGAGCCCAACTCGGAGGCATCTCCATGAGCGTCGTCACCCAGTCACCAAACACTCGTCCGGCAATGGATCCGCCTGCCTCTCGATTGCGAGAAACATCGCAAACGAATGCCCCGACCGACGCGAAAAGCGGGTTCCTTTTTTCGCCGCTCATCGACCTCATCTTCATCGCGAATTTGTTTTGGCCGTTGCTGGTCTTCGTCGATGTCTTTGGTGGAGCGACCACACACGAAGGCCTGCTGTTCTGGCAAATTTATTTCATCACCGCGCCACACCGATGGATCACGATCGTTCTGGTCTCCGTCGATCACCACAAGGCCCAAGACCGCCGGTGGCTCTTTGCTGCTTTGGCCCTCGCGATCCTGACCGTCTGCGTTGGATTGCAGATGGGAACCGGGTCACTACTTTGCCTCGGAATGATCGATTACATCTGGAACGCCTGGCATTTCTCGTCACAGCATCACGGCATCTTTCGAATCTACCAACGCCAAGCATCCTCCAAACAAGCCGCCAAGTCGTCCGATCCGTTTGACCGGAACGCGGAAAGCGGTGCGGGCACCAACCCATCCAATTCGCTGAATCGATTGGTACAACGCAAAGGGCCGCTGTTTCAAAAAATCTTCTTCCGCGGATTCCTGCTTTACACGATCGCCCGTGCCGCAGGATTTGGCTGGCCCGAAGGACCGTTTCCCTCGTTCGCTGGAGTGGAACCTCTGGATTGGTGGATGCTACTGATTCCTTTCGCGTTTGCCGTTTCCGCCGTCCATCGATTCGCGAAGCTTGGCAACCACTCCTTGGGCAGCATGCTGTATCTGCTCAGCGTGATGTCCCTCTTCACCGCGTTACTGTTGGCCGCTCATTACCAAAACAGCCAACTGGTCATCCAACTCGCACTCGCCTCCGCCATTTTCCATTCGATGGAATACATGTCCATTGTGACTTGGTCGATGAGGAAGCCTGGATCCAAGAAAGCGAACAATCCGCTGGCACGCCTCTCCAAAATTTGGATGTTGTTCCTGGTGATGTTCGTCCTTGTCATCGGCCTAGGAAACTACCTGCTTTCTCGTGGTTTTTTTGAATCCTGGGTGCTGATCAACCTGGTCGTTGCCTTCTGGCACTACTGCTTTGACGGCCTGCTGTGGAAGTCTCCCAAACGAGTCGCGCCCGCTTCCTCCACGGGTGCCGCATGACGCAACCAAACAACACGCCGAGGAAGAACCTGCCGGCAGACTGGCTTCTCTGGCCGCCCACGGTGATCGCCGTCTTAGCGGCCATTCGTCACTTGCTACTCGATCCGAGCGGACACCTGGAGTGGTTTGGCCGCGAAGACATCTACGCCATCTCCATGTTGTCCTCCTTGCCAATTGGCTTCGCCGCAGCAAGACGAGTTGCCAAGAAATCTCGTTCCTCCGCGATCGCCCTGGGTGTTTGCTTGTTCTTAGGGGGCCTTTGCCTGGCAGTCGCGAGTCATGGAATTTCACTGTCGAGCAGTCTGCTCGCAATCACCATCGCTCGAGCATTGCTGTCCTGTCTCACCGCGTTTGCCGCCGCGAACCTCTGCTTCGCCATCGCTTCGCCGCAACCGCCGGCGCAGCTCGAACAGCCTGCGATCGGGGCAGGGCAGGGCGGTCAGCAAGCTTTGCCGGCTTGGGTGTGGCTGTTGTTTGGTACAGCCACAATTGCGATTCCCGCCACCTACACGCATTCCGCGGCGGAATCGCTCGAGAAAAAGCTGAACGAATCATTGGCCAGCAACCGCGTCGCTCTGGCTTGGAAACATTGTTCACAATTGCGTCGATTCAATCCCAGCCTGACCGCTGCGAACACGGACCTGGCAACCTTGGAGAGCAACCTTCGCGATGAAAAGGCTCGCTTGGAAGCAGAGATCCAACAACCCATGCCTCGCAATCTGACTCTCGCGATGATCGGACGGCGAATCACAACCCTCGTTCAGCTCGACCGCAACCACGAGGCTCTCGGCTGGATCCGACCGATGATGTCCGGTCGCAATTTCCATCCGATCAGCCTCGACTTTTATGGACTGTGCCAACAGCGTTTGGAACAACCTGCCGAGAGCATGCGAGGTTACGAGCGTTCGCTGAAACACTGGGAACGACAACCGGACAGCCCCGCGAAGAACAACGCGATGATCAGTGCCTACAAGGGCATCGCTTTCGCAGCCCGGCAATTGGGTGATCGGCGTTTGGAAGAGCAGGCCTACCAAACGCTCGTGCAACTGGCCCCCACCGCCGAAAATCATTTTCTGCTGGCGACCAGCTACAAAGAACATCAAAAGACATCGCTTGCGGCCGAGAACGCTCAACTCGCCGCGGAACTGGACCCGCAATACGCCGAGCAAGCCCGCTCGATGCTGACACAACTTTCCCGTGACCACTTCAGTTGCTTCTTGGTGCCTCGCTAAGCAAGCGGGCAGGAGCGGCCATAACCATGTGAGCCGTGTGGGTGTTCGCCGGGCTGCTCAATGTTCGATCTTCGAAAGAGTGTAGGCTCGCGCGAGTTATCTCCCCATGGGATTGCAGATAGCAGCCGGTGGTTTGAACGCAGTGATTCAGCGTGAGGCCAGCGACACCGCATGTCTGAGAATCGGCAGCACGCACTGGTTCATCCCAGTCGTGACCGCCCCCGTTGATCCCGGCAACGCGAACACCACCTTGGACTTCATCCGCCCCGCGGTGGCGCGACTGAGCATCGCCTTGGGACCGATCTCGGCAATCGAGATGGCACGAAAGTGTTCCCCGAATCCGGGCAACGTCACATCCAACATGGACTCAATGACATCGACCGCCATGTCTCGCGGCGCGATGCCGGTCCCTCCCGTTGTGATCACGGCATCGAGCGAATCGTCTTCGGCAAGCTCGCTCAACAGCTTCGCAAGCGGTTCGGAATCATCATTCAGAATCATCCGTTTCGCGACGGCATGACCAGCTTCCTCCAGCAAGCTGACGATCCGATCGCCACTGCGGTCTTCTGCTTTGCCACGCGTGTCGCTGAGCGTGATCACAGCAACGCGAACGGCGTGAGCGGGATCCACGTCCGGGCAACCGCACTGGGTATCGGGCTTAGGTTGATTCATGATGTTGCTTCCTCATCCTGTTCCAACAAACCGGCACGATGCTGAGCGTCCTCGAGGAAGTAATTCACATCGTTGAGATCATCAGCGTGAAGCACTTCGTAGGCATGAGCCGCACTGCGAGAGCGATACAACTGCTCGCGAATGTTGATGTCTCGCGTGATCGCGGTCGCAAACGCCGAAAGAATTTCCAAATGACGCTTTCGGCTTGATTCGGGAGTGGCCAACAACAGCACCGCATGCACGGCGCGTCCATCGGGTGTGTTGAGCTTGATGCCTTTCTTGCTGATTCCCAAAACGCCTTTGACTTCGTTGTCGCCCGGTTCATCGATGATCGCGTGGGGAATCATCAGTCCTGTTCCCAAACAAGTCGTTTGCGAAGATTCACGGGCTCGCACCGACTCCAAGAATTTTTCTTGCGGCGTGCTCATTGGTGTCGTGGCATAAAGCAGGTTCGTGAGCTTCTGGAAAATCTCCTCGGTGTCACCATCCAAATCAACCATGATTCGGTTCTCTTGCAAGAAATCCAACAATCGCGGTCGATCCTTGCGAGCTTCGCCCGTTTGCGTCAGAGCGAACCGCGTCGCACTGGGGCCTAGCAACTGATTGATCGCAAGAGCCGACAAACCGACCGTTGTCACCATCGACTTGATTTCATCGGAGAACCCCGATTGTTCGCTCCCGACCAGAATGATCAAACCAACCGCGACGCCCCCGTGCGGCAACAATGACATCCCGAGATACTTGCGGACGTTGTCGGTCGCCCCGGACAAGCTCATCGCGGTGTAGGCACTGATCGATTTCGCAAACAAACGAGCCAAGAAGTACAGCGCAACCAAACCGATGACCGGCGGTATCTGAGTGAAATCCAGCTTCATCCCCGCGAAGGTATAGAAGAGCGCAAACAACGCTCCACCAATCGAGTTCAGATACGCTTCCCCTGATCGCACCAAATCGTGGCGAGAATTGGTCAGTGTGATCCCAGCGAATGTGCACGCCAGGATTCCACCCGATGTACCAAAGCTTGCCGCAGCCCCCCAAGCTCCTAAAACGACCGCAACCATCAACGGCCCAAGAAACGCGGGGCTGACCAAAGTACGAACCATCACGATCGCGAGCAGCGCGCAAGTCGCACCGATCGCAAGCGTCACGGCAAACTGGACGCTAACGCTCTCAAGTGCGTGAACCCAACCGGACTCATCCGCCAAAAACGTTGAGATGAAGACGAAGACCGCAACGGCGACCATGTCAATCAAACCGATCGCCGCCAACAACGTGCGAGTCAAAATCCCGCGTGCTCGCGCTTCTTGAATCACCAACACCGTGGTCCCGGGAGCACCTGCGATTGCAATCGCGGCGAACAACGCGGCGGGCGGCAAAGACATGGAAGAATCCAGCCACATCCCACCAAAGTACATCATCGAACCGACCAACGTCGGTGTGATCAATGCCTCGCCCAACAGCAGCAAACCAATCCGTTTGCCGGTGTTTCGCAAACTGCCAAAGTACAACGAGGCACCCACCGTGAACGCGATGAACCCCAACACAAAATTCATGTAGGGACCAAACCGGTCCAGTGCTTGGGGATCCAGAACCGTGTCCATCCCCGGCAGCCGCAATTGACGAAGCAAGATTCCGGTAGCGATCCAACCAGTCACTTTTGGAAGTCGAATCAGCGCGAAAAGCTCTCCACCGAGCACACCGGCGGTGAGGACCACCGCCATGTTGAAAAGCGGATCGTCAAAGTGAAGGTTCGGAAAAAATCCATGTCCTGGCCGTCGTTCGCCGAACGGAAATCGTCAAAGCAGCCAGGATACTAGAGAAAAAGCCTACTTTTGGGAACGCGTCGTGAGGGCTGCATGACCAGACCAGTCGCACAGCGGGCTGTTGATTTGGTCGTATGCCGGATGACAAAAATTAGCGAAGGACGTTAGCCGGTTGCCGTCTGACCAACCGCCGCCAACGCGGTGCGGCTCATCAAATCAGCAGCCCGCTAAATTGGCCGAAACACTTCTTCGTCCACATCCAGACCTTCAACCAAGGCATGAGATGCCCAAACGCCCTGTGCCGTACGATTCACCTCATTCGGATCAACAACAGTCTCATCATGGATTTCGATTTAGAAACGGTGACTTGCAAATTCCGTCGCAAAACAACGGAGCTATAATCATGCAGCCAACAATTCAAGGATTGCTCTTTAAAGAGAAGAAGTCAGAAGCATAGCTCAGAGGCGATTAGGTGCGTCATTCGGCACCCTCCATCACGCTGCTCAGCACCCGCCTGATCAACAAGTCACTTAAGCTTCAGCTACCGCTCGCGTTTGAAGTCGCAACGCATGAAGCTACGGAAAATAGAACAATCCTGAAATGTCGCATGGGCGTGAAGTCAAGTCCTTGTTGATTACGGAGTCACTTTGTCCTCGCGAAATTTCGGCCAGCGGTTGTAACCGATTTTCGGGTCATTGGAACTGAACTTCCGAATGAATTCGATTTCCTTTTGTGTCAATTCTGAAGCTGATGCAACAGGTGACGACCAAAGAATATCGCGGGTCACAGTGAACGACTGCCTCGCTAAAGGTAAAAAGTCTTCCGCAATCAATTTGCTATTGGCGTTGCCGAAATAATTGACGTTGTTGGTCCTGTCTTGCCCAATGTAAATCTTACCATTTGGATAGGTAATTCGGTAGATGACGTACATCAATCAAGAAATTGTTCGTGCCGTGTTGCGAGTCAACACCTGTTGGACAGGTGCAATTCATTTCGGAGATTTGTGTCACACAATTGATGAAAATGATTCGCTAGCAGCAAACCTAAACCTTCGTTGTAGCATCGACAGAGACGGCAATCAAAATATGCCCTACGTGTCAAAATGATCAACCAGACATTTCCTCGGGGTCTTTCAACACCCGGTCGGCTTGATGAATCGCGTCGACCAAGGTTTGAAGTGCAGAGGACACTCGATTGAGCGTCGGGGCCAGATCGGCCAAACACTGCTCTTCGAACTGACGCGCTGGTTCGTCACGCCACACCGATTTGGTCCGCTGCCACTGCTCCGCGAATTCACTGAATTCATGTCGCAGTTGGTTTTGTGTTTCCTGGATCGTTCCGGTACCAAATGGCCTCATCGTTCAACTACTCCGAAATGCCGTTGGGATTGAACGTTCGTAACATCTTGCGGCCCTTGTAAAGGTGAAACAAATCCTCGGGCTGGGGCGGACGCAGTCTTCCGCCAGTGGGCAAATCAATCGTTTCCAAACCATCGGTCACGACAACGCACTCCTTCTCGTTCCGCACCGCGGTGAACACCGCCGCCGTTTCATCCAAGAAGAATCCCAACCGGTCGACTTTCACCTCTTCATACCCGACCCGTTCCAAGTAGGTCTGCAATGGCTCAACAATCCGGCGCTGAGCTTCGTTGAACTCCTTCGACGACACGGTGAAGATGTCTGGGTGATCCGCGTGCCAACCAGCATAGATCGCGTAGATGTCTTCGGGTGGAAAGTCCGCGACATCGCATGAGATGGCGAAGACGGTCGGTCCCGTCAGCCCAATGTTGCTGTACTGTTTTTCGCCAAAGTTGTATTCGAAGCGGACCAAGAACACGTCGACTGGATCTTCAAAGCTGGGCCACAGCATCCGGCGAGAATCCACTACCTCGACTCCAGTCGGTGGCACGCCCATCTGCTGTGGCTGAGTCAACCACAACGCCATCTCCGCCTCCGCGATCGCACGTGGCTCGCGGTGTTCCACGTCAATCAAATCTTCCAGTCCCAACTCATCGGCGTAAGCGATCGCTCGCAAACGAGCGGCTGGTTCGCCCGCCAATTCTGCCAAGCGTTCTTTGCCAGAATCGACGCCCAACTTTGCCAGAGCCCCCGCGGCCTCACATTGGACTCGGCGATGCTTCAGATCCAAGGTTTTGTTCAACTCACCGATGGAGCTTTCATCGCCAATCAATCCAATGGCATCGCACAGCGACACCGCTAGCGCCACCGCTTCGCCCAGAACCGCTTGGACTTGCTCCACCTCGGTCCCAAAGCTGCGAGGGTCTTCTTCGAACTTGGCCAGACGTCCCGCGACGTGGCCGAGCAAAGCGTTCAGCGATGCAATGCGTCCCTTGGCAGGATGTTCGTTGACCAAACCCGTTCGAGTGATGTGACCCGCCAAATCCAAAATGGGTGCCGCCAAAGAAGGCTCCGAAATTGAATCCAACAGAGCGGGAAAAACCGCGCTGATCTGCCAATCATTGTGCTGCATCAACGGGCTCAGGATCTGCGCCGCCGCCATCCAACCCTTTGGCGGTGACTGCCCAAGCTGCGTGACCAAGACGCCCAGCGATTCCGGTGTCCGGCGCATCGCCAACAACTGAAGCATCAGGTGCCGATTGGAAACTTCCGGCGAAAGCGATTCGATGATTTTTCCCAACGCAGCGGGTTCAATCTCCGACAGTGGATCGCCCTCAGCCCTCAACGTTTTCAGGTGAATCAATCGAAGCAAGCCACCCGTGATCGCTGGGTCCGCATCCATCAAACGCGATGAGTCTTCCGCGAGTGCGTCCACCAACATGGGGCCGGTCAAGTTTGGATCGTCTGCCAACTGTTTCAGTGCCACACCAGCCTGAACCGGGTCGGCACCGGAGGCGAGAATCGGGTCAAAGGAGATTTCCGACAAGGTCAAGTTTCCAAAAGTGAAAGATGTAAAATGGGGCAGGGGAGGGCAGGGCAGAGCAGGGCGGTACAAAGTCAAACCGCCGTTCATCCGGTCGCAACTACTGGGGGCTGCCAGAACGAAGTTTGCAATTCCGGCTTACGAATCATCCGAATCCGGTTGATACGTCAGATCGGGATTCACGGCATCGGACCATCCCAATCGGTCAATGTCATCCAGAGTCGCCCAGCGATTGTTGCCGTGGTACAGCGGCGATTGATCGATCGGGCACTTGGGTGTTTCCGCATCGGCATAAATGTGCACGCCCTGGACATTGGGTTGCAACCAGATCGCTTCGCATTCGTCGCAGACCACCAAACCGTGTGAAGGTTTGTCGTCGACCAATCCACACGCACGAATGGAGCACAAACCTTGTTCGCAAATCGGGCACGAACCAACGCTGTGTCGAACATCGGAATTGGAATCGGGGTGAGTCACAGAATTGACTTCCAAACAAGAACGGAATGATTCGGGTTGTGCCATTGAAGATTGATTTCAAAGTGGCATTTTCGCATGTTGATTCAACAATGCGGAATGGGACCTACAGCGGAAACGCGGTGATCAAGCGATTGCCTTCCAGCACCAAACGCACTCGCCGGGCCATTGGGTTGCGACTTCTCTGCCCGTCGCGTCCACCTACAAAGCCAACTCGTTTTCCCATGTCGACGGTGTAGATCGTTCGCTTGCCATCCACTTCTTTGGTCGTCCGTTGATTCGCTTGTGCCTTCTCGTACGCCTTATCGATCGTTACCAGGGCACCTTCCATGTCGCCATCAAACACGCCGTGTTTGCCGGAGCGATTGGGTTGGTCCTCGGTGTGACGACGAAGATGTTCGAGGCGATGGCCTTCGGCACTTCCAGGCGTGTACAGCACACCGGCGGGAGAGAGAAACCGGTCCGGGCTGATTTCTCTCAGCAGGCCGTACTCCAAATCCGACTTGTCCGCATTGGAGACTGCCGACGTGCCCGACTGTGGATCGCCGCGAGTCATCTTGGACGCAAGCGGTCCGGGCGACTGGGCGGACTCGTCCCGTTCCGATCGAGTTGGACTTTCAACTCGAGGCGTTAAGGGTTTCGCCGATTCGGTTTGCTTTGGGACCGAACGCGAGCTGCTCTTTTTTTCAGAAACAGGTGAAGGTGAATTGTCCGCAACCGAATCCTTGGCGACCTGTTTGCCGGGCAACGCAGGCAAGTTCCACCCCGTTGCCTCGTTGATCGATGGCCGCAGCAGCGTGTAGCCCCCTACGACGACCGCGAGAACGATCCCCGCCACCGTGGTCTTTTTGCCTTTTTTGCCACTGGGCCGATGAGCACCAGAGCGAGATTCAGAAGCGTTCATTTCGGTTCAATCAAGCCAGCAAGTTCGAATTCGGTCTTCTATGACCGCCAACTTACCAGCCGATCCCAAAACTAGCCAACCATCTCAGGACTCGAGTTTAGGACTCAACAATTTCGCCAACCACCCGCCCGTGGACGTCCGTCAGTCGAAAATCGCGACCAGCGTAGGGATACGTCAAACACTCGTGGTCGATTCCAAGTTGATGCAGCATGGTCGCGTGCAAATCATGCATGTGAACGCGATCGCGAACCGCGTAGTAGCCATAGTCATCGGTCTCTCCGTACGTGATTCCGCCGCGAATCCCGCCACCGCCCAGCACCATTGAGAATCCTTGCGGGTTGTGGTCGCGACCATTGCTTCCCTGAACAACGGGCGTCCGTCCAAATTCGCCGCCCCACACGACCAATGTGTCTTCCCAGAGCCCGCGTTGCTTCAGATCCGCGAACAATCCTGCGATCGGCAGGTCCGTCTTGGCTGCATTTTTCTGGTGACCGTTCTTCAAGTTGCCATGTTGGTCCCACACTTGGCCGCTGCTGACGGTGATGAATCGAACCCCGGATTCCGCCAACCGACGCGCCATCAAACAACTGCGTCCAAACGAGTCGGTCGTCTTCTCATCGATCCCGTACAGTTTCTTGGTCGCTTCGGTTTCCTCCGACAAATCCATTACCTCCGGCGCGGTGCCTCGCATCCGATTGGCCAAGTCGACCGCCTCGATGGCACCATCGGTCGCTCGGTCCCGCCCTGCGGATTGCACATGGCCTCGATTGATCTGGTTGACCAAGTCAAACTGGTATCCCTCAGCCGCATCCAAGTAGGCGATCTTTCCATCGCCAATCTGACCGTTTTTGCCGACCACGGTCGCTTGATGCTTGGCCGGCAAGAACGCGGCCCCATAATTGCGAGGTCCACCATGGGCGGTCGCGGGTGCGATCGCGACGTGAGCCGGCAAATCCGGATGCCCGGCCCCCAATGCATAACTGATCCATGCACCAACACTGGGGCGGACAAAGTTGTCGCTGCCCGTGTTGACCATTCCGACCGCTTGGCCGTGTGATTGGCCGCGAGTGTGCATGGACCGAACAACGCACAGCGAATCCAGATGCTTGTTCATCTCCGGCAATAAATCGGTTGCCCATAACCCAGCCTCACCGTGTTGCGACCATTTCCAGGGGCTGGCCAGCAACGTTGGCTTGGCACTGATTTGAGGCGGCAACTCAAACGGCAAATCTTTTCCGTTGTCGGCGATCAACCGCGGCTTGTAATCAAACGTGTCGACATGCGACGGTCCGCCATGCATGAACAAGAAGATCACCCGCTTGGCTTTCGCCGCGTGATGCTGCACAGGCGTCTGCACACCCGAGTCATTGGCCCACACATTCGACGCGGGCATCGCCGACGCGGTGACAGCCAACGCTCCAGTCGTCCAAGTCGATTGGACCAAGCAATCTCGACGGTTCAGTTTCATCAGTTTCGCCTCAATCCAAAAATCGAAATTCGGTGCTCGCAAACATCGCCGCGATCCATTCGCGATAACGTTCTTCGTCGCTCGACATGGCCTTCGCCACATCGCTTTCCAACCAAGCGTGCAAGATTTGTTCGTCGACCGGTCGAGGGTCGCGAGAGAACAACACCGCGCAGGCCCACCGGACACGCTGCGTGTCGTCGGCTGTCTCTTTCATCATTCGCTTCGTCGTTTGCATCGCCCATCGACGTACCTCGGGGCTGCCGATCAACGTCAACGCTTGCGCCGGCACGTTCGTTGTCGGTCGTTTCCCAACCAACAAATCCGGATCCGCCGCGTCAAGATTCGCCAGCAACGGTGGCACTTCGGATCGAATCAATGGCAAGTAGATTGTTCGCTTTGGATCATCCAGCCCAAACTTGGTGGTCGCTTTGGAGTTGGCGTTGTTTTGACTGACCAAGGTGGCATAGCTATCCATCAAGTTTTCACGACCGCTGGGGTCGAGCGTGCCGGCAGCAACCAACATCGCATCGCGAATCGCTTCCGCGGGAATGCGTCTGCGAACGGCCCGACCTCGCAGTCGGTTTTCAGGATCGAGTGAGACTCGCGGGTCGTCATCCGAAACCATCGATCGTGAATACGCGTCGCTGCAAACGATGTTTCGAATCAAACGCTTCTGACGCCAACCGTTGCGTACAAAGTCGATCGTCAACGCATCCAGCAACTCGGGATGAGTTGGTTTCTCACCACGAACGCCGAAGTTGTCGACGGTCCGCACCAGTCCTTCGCCCATCAGGTGCATCCAGATTCGGTTGACACTGACCCGCGCGGTCAGCGGGTGATCAGGATCGGTCAACCACTGTGCCAACTCCAACCGACCGCTTCCTTCCAAGGGTTCAAAAGCGGTGGTGGATTCGCTGAAGACCTGCGGAATGCCTCTCGGGACGATGTCGCCCAGATTGCTGACCTCACCCCGAATATGAATCGGGCAATCCTCCTGCTCATCGATGGGTAAATCGGCCAGCGCCATCGCGGTCGGAACGGGGGGCGGAGCATTGGCGACCAAATCGGCTCGTTGTGACTTCAGTTGCTTGAGTGTCTGAGTCAACGTGGTTCGCATCGCGATGCTTTGTTCGATCGCCGCGTCTGATTCACCCTGGTCCTTTTCGCCATCGACCTGAACCCACTGCACGGCATCGGCGATCACATAACCATCCGTCCCACGGTTCGAAAGCGTGACCTGCGACCGGGTTTCCGCCTCGCAGTCAAACTCCTTCAGCACGCTGTAAGTGCCCGTCGTCGGAGGAACCGTCTGATTCAAAACCAGATTGTGAGTCTCGTCGTTCAACTGCACCACGATAGGCAGATTCGACGCCCGATTGCCGCTGGAGTTGTAGTGAACCCGAAGCTCATACCGTCCGGCATTGGGCAAGACCGCGGCAAACCGGATCGACGCCTCGCCTTTGTTTCGGTTTTCGTCGTGCACATAACCTTTGCCAACAAACCCAGATTTGTACGTCGATTCAACCCAGTGACCTTCACGAACGGCATCGACATCATCGATCGTGATGCCTTCGAGTTCCGTCTTCTCTGCCAGAACCTTCAGTTCAGCCTCGACTGCTTTGATCTCTTGATCGAGGCCTTGCAGCGATTTTTCGTGTTCGCGAATGGACTCCTTGTGCTTCTTTGAAATGGGAAGCGGAGTTTTCTTCCAAGTGCTGACGTATTGCTGCGACTCGCCATGCAGTGTTCGCGTGCTGCGAAAGATCCCCGCCATCGCGTAGTAGTCTCGCGTGGTGATGGGATCAAACTTGTGATCGTGACAGCGAGCACAACCAAACGTCATGCCAAGAAAAGCACGTCCGACCGTGTCGAGTTGCTCGTCGACCACATCCATCCGCAACTTGGTCTTGTTGCGTTCACTCAGCATCTTGGTGCCGATCATCAAGAATGTGGTGGCGACCAACTTGTCACGTCGATCTTCATCGGAAGACGCCGGCATCAAATCACCCGCGATCTGTTCGCGAATCATCCGGTCGATCGGCATGTCGTTGGCAAACGACCGCACCAAGTAATCGCGATACCGCCAAGCGTCGTGATGGGTCGCATTGAAATCGCTGCCGTTGCTGTCGGCATAGCGAGCCACGTCCATCCAGTGCCTCGCCCAATGTTCCGCGAACTGCGTGCTGGCCAGATAGCGATCCACCAATCGCCGCCAATGTGCGTCGCTGGGATCCGCTTGAAATTGCCGAAGCGTTTCAGGATCAGGCGGCAACCCAGTCAGATCAAACGCCAAACGTCGCAACCGCACACTCGGGCTTGCGATCGGAGTCGCGGTCAAACCTTCCGCGTCCAAGCGTCGTTGCAGGTAGGCATCGATCGCGGAATCAGAATCAAACGCAACCGGCGACTCGCTCGCACGTGGAGGCTGAAACGCCCAAAACTGCCGAGCCTGTTCCCAGTCGAATGACTTTGGCTGAGAACTTGTGAGCTGTTCCTCTTCATCCATCAATCTTGGATCAGCCGCACCATCGCGAATCCATTTTTCAAAATCTCGCACCACGTGGTCGGGCAGCTTTCCCGAGGGTGGCATCTCGGAGGACTCGTAACGAATCGCCGCCATCAGTTCGCTTGCCGCGGGATCGCCAGGTCGGATGGCCGGCCCACTGTCACCGCCAACTTCCCATCCGTCCTTCACATCCAAACGCAACGAACCGCCGAGGTCTTCCGAATCCTCCGCATGGCATTCATAGCAATGCTTGATCAGAACCGGACGAATGCGAGCTTCGAAGAAGTCAAAGGATTCTTCGTTCGATTCATCCGCGGAAACCATCGCTGCACAACCGATGGTTAGCCAAAAAAAAACCAGCATCCATCGAGCGGTCAGCCAACGATTGGCGATCGAACAACATCGATCGCGGTTTGATTGAGCGATGACGTTGTCAAACAAGTGCGGGGCGAACGGACTCTTCATTACAGAACCGTCGATCAAAAGGTGGGGGCAGAGGCGGGCGTTACAGGATACACCATTCCGAATGACCGTGTTCCCCACGATTCATCACACCTTTGCCCCGCTGGCCTCGAGCACCAAAGACCGCCCATTCCGCCGCAAAATCGTTTCAACCGGCACGAGCGGGCGAACCACTGTCGCAGTCGCACAATTTGCAACCGGGGATGGCTCACGAAAGCCCACCTGCTCATTCGTGACCTAGTGTTCTTATTAGCGAAGTTGTGGGCTTCCGATTCGACATTCAAGAAAACGGCAAACCGCGTGTAAACGTGGGACGCAAAGTCATGGATCCATGTTGAAAAACTTGGACTGCCAGACCGCCCTGGATGCTTATCGACATCGCGAGAAGATGTGGTTGTCACATCGAGCGGGGGGGATTTCCTGCTCACACCGAAGGCGCACACCATGCGGAACGAACTTGTCCTTTTAAAGCTACTCCTCGCGAGCCTGCTGGGCTTATGGGTTTCACTCACCCCAAGCGACGTCTCTGCAGACGATCGTAAATCGATCTACTTCATCGAAGAAAACTGGGAACTGACTCTGGGCGATCCCGAGCCTGACATCAATTCGCCACAAGTATCGTTTTTCGTCTTTCCGAACCGAGACGACGAATCTCGCTACTTCGAGTTGCAACTGAACTACGCGGCGGATGCAACCTATTCAAGCGGTGGGTTCCGCGTCACTGCCGCGGTCAACGACAAGGCGGTCGACCACGAACGTGGTGGAGACTTTCAAAACTGGTCAGCGAGCAACGACTGCATCCGATGGACAACCGTCATGGCCGTCAAGAACTCTCGCTATCTTTTTGCGATCAAAAATGGTGAGTCGGCTGATTGGGGAGCCTTTGGAGGCCCTGACTACTTGGTTGAAATGCCACATGAGAGCGGTGATGGCCTGATGAAATATCACCCCGATACAAGCCTCGCGAATGTCGACATCGGATTCGGAGCCAATCGTGTTCGTTCGATTCGATTGAAAACTATCCGGGTCGTTTTTGAGGATGGCAGTGACCAAGTCATCACAGTCAATCTGACACCGACATCGATCAATTCGTGATCGAACGATCGGATCAACGTATCGTGCCAATGCACAGTGGACGAATCTTCAGAAGATCATCCGTTCGTCTCCAACCATCGCGTTCTGCCATCATCCAGTTGAAATCAAATGTCATCCAAATCGATCATCCAACTCCGCTATTGCATTCAAGAACCTGAATCCCGACGCGGCGCCGCGGGAATCTTTGGCCTCATTCTCTGTGTCGCGTTGTTCACAGTTCTGGCGGTCATTTCAGAATTCGCCTACATCAACACCGCGAGAACAGAACTTTCCAGGTCCGCCGATTCTGCTGCACTCGCGGGAGCCTGGGCGTTGTATGACGCTCGCGTCAACGGGGACCACGACGGCGTCAGCCAGGTAAAGTCTTCAGCAGACCGAATCAGCTCAGCCAATCACATCGGACAAATCCAGGCTCATGTTGGCTCAGTCGATCACGCGGTCGAGATTGGATCTTACGATCATGCGACTCAAGTCTTTGAGCCAATGAATGATTGGGCGTCTGCCAACGCGGTCCGCGTCAATCTACATCTGACAAACTCGGCTCATGGCGAACTTCCGTTGCAGCTGGCTGGATTGACTGGTCGAAAATCGCAATCTCTTCGTCAAAGCGTGACTGCAGCATTCCAACACAATATCAGCGGGTTCAAGCGTCCACCGAACAATGGAACCAAGATTGACATCTTGCCCATTGCTCTGGATGAGGAAACTTGGCAACTGGTCAGTGACAAACAAACTTCTGACGACTTGATGTACTTCAACGGATCGGTCGTGGAAGGAAGCGACGGCTTCCACGAATGCTCACTCTATCCAACGGGAACCGGTGCTCCTGGTAATCGTGGAACGGTCGACATTGGATCATCCAACAACAGCACCAGCGATCTTCGCCGCCAGATTCTCTATGGAATCTCGCAAGATGATTTTGATGCTTTGGGACGTGAATTGGTCTTTGATGAACACGGCGAACTGTCCTTGAACGGCGACACGGGAATCAGTGCGGGAATCAAAGCCGAACTCAGCTCCATCATCGGTGAGAAAAGGATCATTCCGATCTTCCGCAAGGTGCAAGGCAACGGCAACAACGCCAATTACACGATCGTGCGGTGGGAAGGCGTGAGAATCCTCAGCGTGAAGCTAACCGGCCCGATGAAGAAGAAGCACCTGACGATTCAGCCCACCCCGATGATTGCGAGAGGGTGCGAATTCGACGTCGCAGGCAATGTCCACAGCGAGTTTTTGTACTCTCCTGCAATGTTGGTGGACTGATCTCATGAAACGTTCATTGAAAGGAAGACCTGCCCGCCGGAGACGCGCCGAGTCGAAAGTCTCTCGGGAACGAGGCCCTCGCAAGAAGACGGGATGCACTGCCAGCACATCTCGACGACCGTCTTTGTTGCGTCATGGCGCTGCGGCCGTCGAATTCGCATTCATTGCTCCGTTGATGATCTTCTTGACCTTCGGGCTGATCGAACTCGGAAGACTCAGCATGCTTCGTGACAGTGCGATTCATGCCACCCGCGAGGGCGCTCGAGTTGCAATCAAGCCATCGGCAACGACGAGCGAAATTTCCTCTCGAGTGGAGGAAGAACTTGGTTTGATGGGAATCAGTGGCGGCAGCTCAACCGTCGATTTCACGAGCGACGGTTCCACCGGAGTGGAATTGGTCACAGTCAACGTTTACATCCCAATCGCCGAAAACAGCTGGCTACCAAACACTCTCGCGATGGGACACACCAACATTGAAGGATCCACGACCATGCGGCGTGAGAGCAGCAACTGATTTTGAGTTGAATTCCCAGGAACTCGCTCACACGACTACCGCTTGAATATGAATGTTCGGCGTTGCGTCAACCAACGCCGAACATTCCTTCAAAACCCAAACTTCAATCTTCTGATTTTGCAGCTTCCTCATCCGATGCGTCCGACGGTTCCTCTTCGTCCTTCGCACTCGCTGCAGCTTTCTGTTCTTGCTGGCGACGCTCTTCTTCACGTTGCTTGCGTTCCTCTTCCAAAGCCGCGTTGGCTTTGTCCAAGCTGGCCTTCGCGCTGGTGAGCTGCTGTTGCAATTTGCTCGTTTGAGCTTCCATGTCCTTCTTCAATGTTTCGACTTCTTGCTGAAGCTTTTTGCGTTGTTGCTGAGCGATCGTCTCAACTTGCTGGGCTAGCTCCCGAGCGTCGTCAGACTGTTTCTCAGCCTTCTTGGCTCGCTCAGTTTGGGCTGCGACATCGGCTTTCAAGGCAGCAATCTGCTCTTCCAATGAAGCGACCTTCTCATTTGCTTCCGCGATCGCAGCGTCTTTCTCTTCCAACGATTGATTAGCCGCCGCGACTTCAGCTCGCAATGCGACCAGCTCGGTCGTCAACGCGACGTTCAGTTCGCTGGGATTGTCCATTCCGCCCATGTCGTGAGCAGTCATGCCACCGGCGACTGATGAACAGTTCGTCACCTCGGTGGGACACGCGGGAGCGGTCACGCACTTGGGGGCACAGGTGGTTTTGCGAAAACAATCGCCCGCGAAACCGGGTGCGGCGAATGAAAGGGCCAGCGTGAATGCGGCCGTCGAAGTCTTCTTCATCATGGTGTCGATCTTCTAAGGTGGGTCAAAACAGGTGGGATCGGAGAAGGTCGCTGCTATTCGCGACGTCTCCGATTTCATCCTAATTGCGACCGCCGATCGCGCAGCAAAAAATCCACCAAACCCGGCTCAACGAGGGCATCCCCTCAAAACAGCCCGTCTTCGCGAGCCATTTCGACCAATCGTTCCAGCTCCTCGGGATGTTCTTTTGAAACATCGTTTTTCTCCCCCGGATCAGACGACAAATCAAACAGTTTCCAACCATCCTCGTTGACAACTGGCTTGCCATTTCCGCTGCGTCGCTTCTTGGTTCCGCCGGGATAGTTCACCGCTTTCCATTTTTCTGAACGAAGCCCAACCGAGGTCGGGCCTTCGCTGCTGGCCCAGTACAAATAGCGATGCTTGGTTTGCTTCTCAGGTTGATTCAGCAGAGCGGGCAAGTAGGAAATCCCATCGATGTCTGCTGGAGGTTCCGCACCAGCCAACTCGCACGCGGTCGGCAAAAAGTCCCAAAACGCGGAAGGGTGATCGCTGATCGAATTCGGTTCGATCGTCCCCGGCCATTTCGCGATGAAAGGCACGCGAATGCCACCTTCGTGCATCGAACGCTTGCTGCCTTGAAGCGGACCGCTGCTGTTGAAGAACAAATCGCTGTGGCCTCCCTCATGATGCGGCCCATTGTCGGACGTGAAGATCACCAGCGTCTTTTCGGTCAGATTGAGCTCCGCCAACAAAGCCATCATGCGGCCCATGTCTCGATCCATCCGAGTGATCATCGCCGCGAAACCTTTCTCTGGGTTGGGCCATCCTTCATCGGCGTAGATGCCATAGTCCGGCACCTCCATTCCGTCGCCATTCAATCGCCCGCCTTCGTTGTTGGCATGCGGGATCGTCCAATGAACGTGCAATAGAAAAGAATCGGACTGATGCTCGCGAATGAAATCAAACGCAGCATCCGTCACCACGTCGTGCGAATAAGTTTCTCGTTTGACTGCAACGCGACCGCGAGCGATCGGATCGGTGCTGATCACGTTGCCGGGATAGAAACTCTGCTTGTAGTTTTTCCACAGGAACGGCGGGTAATAGTTGTGGGCATTGGATTGGTTCATGTAGCCCGTCCAAGCATCAAATCCATTGGCGAGCGGATGGCCTGGGTTCTCGATCTCTTCGGGAACATCCACATTGCCGAGCGCCCATTTGCCGACCCCACCGGTGGCATAACCAGCCTGAGATAGCAACGAGGCCACGGTCGGTTGCTCCCCCGTCAAATTGCGAGCCGCGTTGCCAATCAATCCAGTGCTGCCAACATGCTTGCCCGTCCACAGCGTCAAGCGAGAAGGGCGACACACGGTGTGTCCGGCGTAGTGATCGGTGAATCGAATTCCATCTGCCGCCATTTGATCCAGATGCGGCGTCTGAATCCGAGTTTGGCCGTAGCACCCGAGGTCGCCGTATCCAAGGTCATCGGCCATCACATAAATGATGTTGGGTCGGAGTGCCTCGCTGCTGACGGATGAATCGGCGTTGTTTGACTCGTCCCCTGAGACGATTTGGCAACTCACGACGATCCAGCAAAACGCCCCAGCCCAACGCGGGAAAGACCGGAGGAATCGAGACGATGTTTGAGATGGGACCAGCCTCGCGAGGTTCATATTTCGGTTCTAATCTTTGGGCATCAAGTGAGTTCGGCAGGGGTGCCACGATCCTTCTCAGATTAACATGCCGACGAAGACAATGAACGACGACCTAGGAAAACACGCAATGAACGCTCGGCGAATCTCCTGCACCACACTCCTGATGCTCTGTTTCAGCGTCGCGAATTTCGCCCACGGTGCAGACGAGGACACTCCACCACAGCGTCCCAACGTGCTGTTGATCATGGTCGATGACCTTGGGTATTCCGATCTGGGGTGCTACGGCAGCGAGATCGAAACACCCAACTTGGATGGCTTGGCAGCCAACGGATTGCGTTTCTCGCAGTTCTACAACACCGCCAAATGCCACTCCTCCCGCGTGTCGTTGCTGACCGGTCAATACTGCATCGCCGCCGGCGACACCTCTTTGTCGCATGCCGTCACCAGCGCCGAAGTGTTGCAAGCCGATGGCTACTTCACCGCCATGTCGGGAAAGTGGCACCTCGACAAACAGCCCACTGACTTTGGATTCCAACGCTACTTTGGTCACCTCAGCGGCGCCTGCAACTACTTTCGCGGCGACAACACATTCCGTTTGAACGGCGAACCGTGGATCGTTCCAGACAAGGACTTCTACACCACCGTCGCGGATGTCGATTATGCGATGCAGTTCTTGAACGAAGCCGAACAGACCACCGATCCGTGGTTCCTCTACCTCGCCTTCAATGCGCCGCACGCCCCACTGCAAGCCTTGCCGGAAGACTACGCCAAGTACAAAGGCCGCTACGACGAAGGCTGGGACAAAATCCGTGAGCAACGTGTCCAGCGCCAACACGAACTGGGCCTGTTGCCGAAGACATCACAACCGAGCGAGCGACCCGCGCACATCCCTGCTTGGGAGACGTTATCAGAGAAACGCCAGGGGTTTGAAAACAAACGCATGACTGCGTTGGCGGGCATGATCGATCGCGTGGATCAAGAAGTCGGCCGGTTGATCGAACATCTCGATGAGACCGGCGAACTTGACAACACGTTGATCTGGTTCGTTTCCGACAACGGTGCTTGCCCGTACGATCGAGTCAGCCAGAAGATCGAAGCGGAACCTACCAGTGGCGATGTCTCTTGGAGCGACTCCACCGGGTGGGCATGGGCTCGCAATTCACCCTTCCGGTTGTACAAACAGAATCAAACCGAAGGCGGCATCAGCACGCCGACCATCGTTCATTGGCCAGCGGGTCTGAAAACCAAGGCTGGCAGCATCGAGCGCAGCCCGGCTCACTTGATCGATATTCTGCCGACCATCGCCGATGCCGCTGGCAGCACCATCCCAACGACTTTTGCCGATCGTGATCTGCGACCGGTTTCGGGCCAATCGTTGCTGCCGATTTTCGAAGGCAAAACCATCAACCGCGAGCAACCCATTCACTTGCTGTTTTCGTCCGACCGCGGCCTTCGCGACGGCGACTGGAAGATCGTGAGCTTCCGCCAAGGCCCATGGGAGCTTTACAACATCGCGACCGACCGGACGGAGCAGCACAACCTCGCTCATCAGAATCGTGATCGCCTGACGCAAATGGCCCTGAAGTGGAACGAAATAGCGAAGGAGGTCCTGCACACTCAAACCTTCGATCCCAAGTTCGGAGTTCCGTCAGACAACCCGGTCTCGATGACAGCCACTCACCCTGAGTGGACGGATTTTTCCGTTGATCCCCAAAACAATGTTCGAGGCGGCACCGGCCGCAAGAAGACACCCAAGTCAAAAGCCAACACCTCGAAAAGGGCAAACGGTCCCATCCGAGCCCGCAAGAACACGCAGCTTGAACGACGCGAATCCGAATTGCATCTTACGTTCACTGGTGACGATCCAGGAATCGCGATTGATCGTCTGCCGGAGAACATTCCACCGGGACCCTATCGATTGGCGTTCGATCTGTTGAGCGAAGCTGAAGGCAACGGCGAAGTGTTCTACACAACCACGCCTGACCAGTCCCTACCCAAGGGCCAACACATCCCGATCGAAATTGAATCCGATGGACAATGGCATTCGCACACAATCTCCCTCGGTGAAGCCACCAAAATCTATCGATTGCGATTGGACGTCAGTGAAGGAAAAGGGCTGGCTCAAATTCGAGGATTAAGACTGCTCTCATCCCAAAACGAACCGGTAATTCGCTGGCCAATCACGAGAACCAAAGTTCTGAAGTGAGCCTCGCTCGGGGCGGAAAATTCTTGTTTGCAGGTCTCGAGACGGGCGAACAAAATGTCACCTTTGGCTATGCTATCGGGTTCCCCATCCCACCTTGCAAACCCACCCCACAACGAGAAGCGATCCCTGGAATGCATTCCCACCAGAGCTCCCGACCATCGTATTCGAACCGCCAATCCGCCCCCGTTTGGCTTCGCATCGCGTTGACGGCGTTGGCCTCCGTGACCATCGCGACCGCAACCGCGCAAGCGGCGGATGTGTTTGTCGAAGCTGAGAGTTTTGACACGCATGGCGGATGGAAGTTGGACACCCAATTCATCCAGCAAATGGGATCGCCGTACTTGATCGCTCATGGACTGGGGCAACCGGTCGATGATGCGACCACCAACGTTGCGATCCCCGAGTCCGGCAAGTACCGGGTCTGGGTTCGCACGATTGACTGGGTTCGTCGCTGGGACGCGTCGCCTTCCCCGGGAAAATTCGAACTCCACGTCGACGGCAAAAAACTCGACACCACCTTTGGCACCCAACATGCCAACTGGGACTGGCAAGACGGTGGCGTGGTCTCGTTGGACAAGGGTGACCACACACTGTCGCTGAAAGATCAAACCGGTTTCGATGGTCGTTGCGATTGCATCTATCTGACCACCGAACTGGACGAAACACCGCCTGCCGTGGACGACGTCTTGTCGCCGTGGCGTCGTGACAAACTGGGCCTTCCCGAGCAACCTGTCACCAAAGGTCCTTATGACTTGGTCGTCGTGGGTGGCGGTTACGCTGGCATGGCGTCGGCGATTTCAGCGGCTCGAATGGGATGCCGCGTGGCATTGATTCAAGACCGTGGCGTTTTGGGCGGCAACGGTTCCAGCGAAGTGCGAGTGTGGGCGATGGGCAACATCCGTCGCGGCAAGTTCCCTCGCATCGGCGAGATCGTGGAAGAGTTCTCTGACAAAGCCACCAAGTCACCCGGCACCTACGAAGAGTTCGGTGACGAGCAAAAAGAAGAGATCGTCACAGCCGAACCGAACATCGATCTGTTGCTGAACCATCACGCCTATGCGGTGAAGATGAAAGCCGACAGCGAAACCAAGCAAATCGAACATGTGCTGGCCTTGAACACGAAAACCGGCGAAGACCTGCGAGTTGCCGGCGACCGTTTCGTCGACTGCACCGGCCATGGATGGATCGGCGAATGGGCCAACGCGGATTTGGACATCACCGACAAAGGCCGCATGGGCATGAGCAACATGTGGCGATGGGACGAAGTCGAGCAGGCTCCTGAATTCCCCGCCACGCCTTGGGCGTTGCCACTGAACATGGACGACTTCCCGTACCCACGTGACCACCATGGTCAATGGTTCTGGGAAAGTGGTTTTGACATCGATCCACTCGGCGACGCCGAAGCGATCCGCGACTGGAACCTGCGAGCCGTCTACGGTGCGTTCAACGCGATGAAGAATGGTGACGGTGCCGCCGATCACCCCAACGCTCAATTGACCTGGGTGGCTTACATCGGTGGCCCTCGAGAAAGTCGCCGACTGCTCGGCGACGTGGTCCTGAACCAAGAGGACATCGTCAGCAAACGCGAATTTCCGGATGGCTGCGTCCCCAGCACTTGGTCGATCGACTTGCACTACCCCAAAAAGGAATACGCCACCAAGTTCCCCGAGAACCCGTTCATCAGCATCGCGGTGCACGACCGCCGCGTGGATCGTTCTTACGGATACCCCGTTCCGTATCGCTGCTTCTACAGCCGCAACGTCGACAACTTGTTCATGGCCGGTCGCTGCATCAGCGTCACCCACGAAGCCCTCGGCACCGTCCGCGTGATGAAGACGTGCGGCATGATGGGCGAGGTCGTTGGCAAAGCCGCCTCTCTTTGCACACTGAACGATTGCACTCCTCGCGACATCTACGAAGAACACTTGGACGACCTGCTGGAACTGCTCGAACTGCCTGGCAAGGCTCGCCGAAGCACGCCTTCCGCAACCATCGTGATCCCGGATGACGCGATGGAAAAAGCCGGCCCGTACGGCCCCATGTCAGGCTTGGATCCCGAGAAATTGCCCGGCATCGTGATCGATGATCGACAAGCCAAGACGACAGGCAAATGGGCCAAGGGACAAGGCCTCAAGGGCTACGTCGGCTGGGAATACCGCTACGCATCGGCCAACTCCGACGCGACCGCCACCTTCCAAACCAAATTGAAGGAAGCCGGTCAGTACGAGTTGCAGATCTACAGTGCCCCTCATGAGAATCGTGCCACGAAGCTAGCCATCACCGTGACCGCGCCCGGCCAAGAACCGCAAACCGTTCGGATCAACCAACGCGACACGCAAGGCGGTGCGATTCCGGCCGGTAAGTACTTCCTGCCCGCGGGCGCCGAAGTGACCGTCGACTTCTCCGCCAAAGACTCGGGCGGCACGGTGCACCTCGACGCGATCGGATGGGTCAAACAACCTTGAGCCAATCCGAGGCTGATCAAACTCGATACCGACGCAGCGTTACGCTATTACTGCGTTTCCGATTCCTCGCCTGTCACCTCTCCCCCGACGAAGTTGGGGGAGAGGTCGGACCGAGCGTCCAGCGAGATCCGGGTGAGGGGGCCCGCTGCGTTCAAGACACATGTTTTGTCGTATAGTCCCTCACGCGAACGGCACTTCCCAAAACCAACTTGAGAAAACGTGACTTGTTGATTCAAGCCAGAAATTAGCGGACATCAAAATCGCTGCCCCCTTAACACTCGAACAGTCCGGGCGAAGCCTGCCCATCGCAGACGGCTCTCACGAACGAACCACGCCCGGGCAGCGGACGGCTTGGCGAGGACGCGCGGTGCATGCGATCCGGATTGGAATGCTGATCGGGTTGCTGGCCTGTCTACCGTCGCCGCATCAACGGATCGAAGTGGCGTCTCAACCATCGCTGGATCAAATCCAACGTGTGGAACCCGCCGCTCGCACCATCGCCGACACGACGGACCATCGTGGTCGATGGGCAATCTTGGATGCCGATCGAATCCCGCTTGGTTCCGTTGCCAGGACCTTGCCCGAAGCCAACGGATCGGTCGGCTATCGCGGACCGACGGAAGCGTTGTTGCTCTTCGACCAACAAAACATCGTCCGCTCGATTGCCGTCCTGCAGAGCCATGACACCGATGAGCATGTCGACGCCGTCAAAGACTCTCCCGAGTTCTTGAAGCAATTCCAAGGCCTGACCTGGGGCGGCAAACTGGCAGACGGAAGCGTTCCCGAGATCGATGGCGTCTCCGGTGCAACGCTGACCAGTTTGGCAATGGCAGGTGGCATCCTCAGCCGACTGGGCGTCGCGACTGGTTCGCTCGTCTTCCCAGAACCTCTGACACTGGCCGAGGCCCAAACCTTCTTTCCCACTGCCTCCCAAATCCATGGCAATCGCATGGCCGTGGTGAAGGACGAAAGCGGAACGAAGCTTGGATACCTGGTTCGAACCGGCGCGTTGGTCGATGACGAGATCGGTTACCAAGGTCCGACCAGCGCGCTGATCGGATTGGATCTGGAACATCGACTCTTGCGACCCAAGATCCGGCACTCATTCGACAACGAACCCTACGTCGATTACGTCCGCCAAGAACGTTCGTTCTGGAAACGTTTCGAAGGCCTAACGCTGGAAGAACTCGCCGCTTTCGATCCTCCCGCCGAAGAGGTCGAAGGCGTCTCCGGAGCCACAATGACCAGCATGGCCGTCGCCTACACGCTGCCAAGATTCGCGACCGAATTGCTGGCGGATGAGGAATGGAAAACGCTCGGGCAAACGCCTTTTCAAAAGCAACTGCATACCCTCCAAGAATCGATCCAAACGACTCGACTGTCTGACGCGGACATCGCCACACTCGTCGCGTTGGTCCTGTTGCCGCTGCTCATTCGCTTCGGAGCGATGCGGCAAACATGGCTACGTCGCTTGTGGCTTTTCGCCGTCTGGTTGGTCATCGGCCTGTACGCTGGCAACTTGCTGTCACTGGCCCTGCTGGCCGGCTGGGCCACCTCGGGAGTCACCTGGCAACTCGCCTTGGGTTTGGTCGTTCTCGCGATCGTCTCCGTGATCATCCCGCCAACGCGGCGGGGCAATCCTTACTGCAACCACCTTTGTCCCCATGGTGCGGCCCAACAGTTGATCCGCCCCAAAAGCAACTCACGTCGCAAGTGGAACCTCCCATCGTGGCTTTCCAAGCCGTTGGGATTCTTGCCCGCGGTAACTCTGCTGTTGGTCTACCTCGCCTTGCTCATTCGCCCCGCCACCGACGTTTCCTTTGTCGAGCCATTTCACGGCTACCTTTGGCACTTGGCATCATTGTCCGCGATCGCCTGGACGATCAGCACGCTCGCGATCGCCTGCTTTGTTCCGATGGCCTACTGCCGACTAGGATGCCCAACCGGTCGCCTGCTCGACTGGTTGCGACTGAAAGGAACCAGCCAACAAATTTCGCGAATGGACCTCGCGGTCGCAGGGCTGCTGCTGTTTGCGTACAGCTATCGAATTCTCATTCGTTAGCCACGCTTTCGAAGCCAACCAATCGTGAGGTCGCCAATGACTCGGCGATTCCTTTGACCTGCATTGGCTCATTCGCTTCCAGCACAAACGAATCACTGAGTTGTTGCGAGACTTCGCCGGAAACCACGATTTCGCCCGCCAAGGCTCGATCGCACAACCGGGACGCAACGTTCACCGTGTTCCCGATCGCGGTGTATTCCATCCGCTGCGGCGTGCCGACGTTACCGACGACAGCCTGCCCGGTGTGGATACCGATGCCGATCGACAAACCACTCTTGTGTGAACGCAATGCTTCTTGAATTCGCCAAGCAACACGGGACGCACGCTCCGCATGATCGTTTTGGTCCAGCGGTGCGTTGAACAGCACCAAGATTGCATCCCCGATGAACTTGTCGACCGTGCCTTCCTCCGCAAAAGTGCAACGAACCATCACCTCCAGCAACCCATTGAGTTCTTCCAGAACGTCTTCCGGTTGCAGTCGTTCAGAAAACTGCGTGAATCCGCGAATGTCGGCAAACATGACAGTCACTTCGCGAGTCACACCTCCGACCACGATCGATTGCAACTCGGACTGCTGGACCAATTGATTAACCACCGCCCGCGGCACATAACGACCAAACAAATCGGTAATTCGTTGTCGCCATCGGATCTCTTCGAAGTATCGAATGCCGACCCCCAGCACTCCCGCCACCAAAATCGAAACGGGCGTGAAGGCCATGTCGAGAAACCATCCGCCGCGAAAGGCGAACGTGCAGATTGCAAGGTATGCGAATAACAACAACGCCACGCACAGCAACGCCCAACGCGCCCGAAAAATGGCCGCGATCACGCAAGCTAAGACGCTGAATCCGATCAACAGGGCAGGAGTCACGTACCATGCTGCCATTTGCATGGTGATGCCATTGAGTAGCGTTTCAATCGCGACGCCGGTGACATCCAGTGCGTCCGCCTGACGATCGCGAATGGGAATGTCGTATCGATCCGACGAAGGCACAAAAGACATTTCCAAATCGATCAGCACCGCCTTGCCGCGAACCAATTCCGGATCGAAATCGCCTTCAGCCAGATCGCCGTATTCCAACCGAGTCAGGTCGCTTGGATTGAACCCATAATCGACCCAAATACCCGCCGGTGAGACGGTTGGAAATTCGCTTCCAAAACCGATCCAATTGACCTTATTGAGCCCAACCTGGTAGTCGGCCAATTGTGGATTGGGTGTGATCGTCTCCTCTCCGCTTGCCAGCTGCAGCAGATTGCTCATCTCGGGAAAGATGTTCAACCAGTGCTGAACCAATCCAGCCTCATCAAGTCGCTTGAAGAAACCCGTTTGGCCACCGTTGGGCTGGTCTGTTAACCGTTGCACGACCCAAAACGGAGTCGTTTCGCGAAGTGCGAAGTAGTCATGCATCGCGATCGGAAAGATTCGCGAATGACGACTGACCATCGTTGGTGACTTGAAACTCATCCCGTGATGTACGATGCAATCGTTGTAGCTCTCCACAACTTTGTAATCGACATCCAATGTCAGATAAACATCGCGAACCAAATTGCGTTTTGGAGCAACCTGTTGAATCAAATCCAAAGTCGGCCGCACACTCGCTTCGAAATCATCCGGATCTGTGCAGACCAAATTTCGCAAATCCGCCACCACTTTCGCGTCGGCGTTCATCAGGTTCTCGTAGAGTTTCCGGTCGGTCTCGAGGTCGGGCTTCTTCCCCAATCGCTCCGCACTCGAAGTCCCGAAGGACACCAACACCACGTTGCCTGAAAGTTTGCGTGCCCCCAAACGCGGGCCACCCTCACGCAACATCATCGCATCGCTGACCATCCGAGAAAATTCGAATGCGGTCTGCCCCCCTAAATACATCGCTGCGAAAAAGAACAACGAACACAGCACTCCGCTACCAATCGAGACCAATGGTCGCCACCAACGACGATTGGACTTGGAGATCGTTTTCATTGGTTCGGTCCCAATTGGCCGACGCCACTGATCGCATACAACCCAAACGTGGCCAACCAATGGTCGCCTTCGTAGTGACCGCTGTTGATGTAAGCCAATCCCGCGACCAAATGTTCTCTCGCGTTGGTTCGAATGGCGGCTACCAAAGGATGCTGCTCCGGCAAATGATTCGCGACTGATTGCAAACACCAAGCTCGATTGAGGTTCAGCCCGGCGAGGTGAACCAGTTTGCCGTCGGTGACATCGCTGACGCTGACCGGTGAGATCGTCCCATCGGTGAGTTGCTGTCTCAGCTTCGGAACAAATTTGTCCAGCCAGTCTGAAAACTCCTCCGGCGTTAGCACTCGCCGCATCAAGTCCGCCTCGTTCCACGCCGACGAGAAGAAGTCGTGACCGGACGGTTCGTACTGAACCGGGTAATCGATGTCGGTCAAATAGAAATCGCGAGCCCGCGAGATCACCAACTGTTCCAAGTCGTCCAGGTCACGAGACCTCGCGTAGTCCAACACTTGCCCCAGCGCAAACCCGGTGTCGGGATGCTGGCCCGTTCGAATCGGGAACGTCAACAGCGGCAGGTAAGCGGTGATCCTTTCAACCAATAATTCCTCGAGCGGTTCAAGTGCCCCACGCCACCGAACCGCATCTTCATCGTCGAACGAATCCAACTCCATCGCCAAACGCAGAAACCAAGCCCAGCCATACATGCGTTCGAAGGACTTGTTCTCGTCGCGAGCAAAGAACTCCGCTTCGCGTTTCAAGTTCTCAGCTGTCAAATGCCGAGACAACGTTTCGCGAATTTTGGTGGCCGCGGGCATCTCGGGATGTTGCTTCAGCAAACGCACCAGCACCCAGTGACCGTGCACACTGCTGTGCCAATCAAAACATCCATAGAACGCCGGAAAGTGTTCTTTGGGCGTGCCGATTTGATCGGGGTTGGAATAGACCAGCGACAGTTTGTTTGGAAACTCCGTGTCGACGCCATGCAGCACCAAATTCGCCCACTGATCCGCCATATCAGAGGTCAACGCAACCGTGGCGGTCGAGTCCTGTCCAACTGATAATTCCTCGCTTGGCGACTGCGTCCACGCTGACGTTGTCATGAGCGAACCAAGCAACCAAGCGGCGAACAATCGGCGAAAGAATGGATCTTTCCAGGCAAACATGGAACTTCCTCGATTCGGCGGGGCAACTTGCGACCGGCACCAAAAACACCTGTCAATCGCAATCCTTTTGCGGACATCTTAGCCGGTGTTTCCCATGTCGGTGAGCGTTCACCGTGCATTCCCAATCTGCAAAAATCGGTTCGGCAGCGCCTCGTTTGGGTTGGGCACGTGCCCTTCTGTGTTGGAGGAACTCAATGATGAAAACAATGCATGAAAACGTCACGAATGACGCGTTGTGGCAGAAAATTCTTCATTTTCCGATTGGAGGCGAATCAGCGGATTGGACCGCCGATCCGCCCACTCGCGGTCTCTCGTTTTCGCAACGATTGGCCCGGGAAAACGATTGGAGCATCCAACACGCCCGTCACTGCATCGACGAGTACCGAAGGTTTCTGTATCTGGCAGCCACCGCGGGTCACAGTGTGACTCCATCGGACGCGGTCGATCAAGTTTGGCATCAACACTTGGTCTACACCGAGAACTATTGGGTGGACCTGTGCCAAGCAGTCCTGCCATCACCGCTTCACCACGGCCCAACCAAAGGTGGCTCCCAAGAACGTGCTCGATACCAAGATCAATACGAACAAACGCTTGCATCTTATGAGCGGGCATTTGGCAAAGCCCCGGTGGAGATTTGGCCGCCAACGGAAGAACGCTTCGCTCAATCGATCGCGTCGCTTCGCATTGACAGACGCAAGTTCTGGCTGATTCCAAAGCCGAACTTGACCGGCAAATCATTGCAAGGGTCGCACCTCGCGATCGCAGGATTGGCAGCGACACCTTTCGCGGCGCTGTTCCCGTTCAACTTGGACGGACCAACGTTCTTGGCGTTGTATGGTGCGGCAATCGTCGTCGGCTTTGTCTACCTGTTGGTTTGGTTTCACATCAGCAACGGCTGGTCATACAATCCTTCCGCTCTTCCCAAAGTTGGCTGGGGACAACTGTCGATCCTAGCGGGAGGCAAGAAACGATTGCTGCAAACAACCTTGGTAGCATTGCAAAAGCGCGGCATCGTCCAGTGCGATCAACATGGATTCACGATCCTTGATCGTGGTGCATTGCAGGCCCAGCATGACGATGATCCGGTTGCTGCCAGCGCGATGAAGGTGACCACTGACTACCTGGCTTCCAGCAACGCTCCGCAATCGTTCCAACGATTGCTGGTGGCAATCCATTCCACCGCAACCAATGCCGAATCGCAAATGCGTGAATCGGGGTTGCTGAGATCATCCGAACAACGCAAGCGTTTTCACGTGGGTGCGTTGGGGGTGGCTGGTATTTTGTTGGTCGTTGGTGGGCTCAGGTGCATGCAGGGAATCCAAAACGATCGCCCGATTGGGTTTCTCATTTTAGAAATGGTCATCGCGACCGTCGGGTTCGCGGTCGCGTTTCACATGGCGGGTCGTGAGCGTTTGACTTCCCTGGGCAAATCGGTCCAAGAACGATCGCAGCGAAGCTATCCCGAAACGGGGTTGAAGTCAGCTCACCAAAGCGACGGTGGCGATGTGGATGAGTTGCCCTCCCTGGCGTGTTGGGGTCCCGCGGTCGCGGCCTACGTGCTCACCGATGCCTCGGAACTTTTCGCCAACGACATGTTGTACGGGGAAGAAATCCAGGCTGCCCAAAAAGCATCGAACTCGACCGGATGGATTGATTGGAGCAGCGGAGACGGCAGCAGCAGTTTCGACTTCAGCGGTGGCGGGGGCGATGCGGGATGTGGAGGCGGGTGCGGAGGTTGTGGTGGATGCGGAGGGTGAGAAGGCCTCCACCACTTGCCGAGTGATCTGGCTGCTATCTTGGGAGAAACGCTTGCGGGATGCCGGTTCGGCTCTCGCAAACTCGTTCGTCCCATGCATCAGGCCACCTCATGAAACTCGACGCCGTCGAGGAACCATCGACTCATCCATCCTTGCTCGAACGGGCCCGGTACGGCGACGATGAGGGCTGGCAGATGCTGGTCCAGGTCTACGGTCCGATCGTCTACCGATGGATCCGCCGATGCGGGGCCCAGTCGGCCGACGCTGCGGACGTGATGCAAGAAACGTTTCTCGCGGTCGCCAAGGCTCTCCCGCGGTTCAACCTGGACCAAACCGGCGCCACTTTTCGCGGATGGCTGTGGACGATCGCTCGCAACAAACTTCGCGATCGCCAACGTGCCAACCAACGTTCTCCGATCGTGCTCGATGGCGAAGCGCTGCAGTGGGCCGAGCGAGAAAGCTCTGATCCGCCCAGCGAACTCGCCGATGATGTGCAGTCGATTCAGAACCGCATGCTGCAAGTCCTGAGGCAATCGACCGATCCCAAAACCTGGCAGATGTTTTGGCGGACCGCCGTCGAAGGCTGCGATCCCGCGACGGTGGCAGGCGAACTGAACGTCAGTCGATGGACGGTCTACAAGGCTCGCTCACGGGTGCTGCAACGATTGCGAAAAGAATTGGAAGATTTTCATCGCTGAGGTGTCCAATCGCCGCCCAATCCAAGCGTTGTGTGGTCAACCAATCGATCCCTCGCACCGAAAGCCCGTCATGATTGCCACCAGCACCGATTGTCTGAGCATCGAAGAATTGAACCGCTTGCTCGACGGACAACTCTCCAGTAACGAGTTCGATTCAGCATCCAAGCATGTTGATCAGTGCGAGCAATGCCAGTCACGCATCCCGGAAAAGTGGGACGCGTTGTCTCCAATTGCCAATGCGGACTCAGAGGAAGATTCCGTGCTGGCTGAGTCCGCCTGCCAATTCGCGGTCGCTCAATTGATGACCGCAAACGTGCCGGTTCCCCATGCTGCCGCAGATCTTCCCATCGACCAAATCGGTCCGTACGAGATTCTGGGGCAGCTCGGGCAGGGCGGCATGGGGATGGTGTGCTTGGCTCGCCACAACCGACTGAAACGGCAATGTGCGATCAAGTTGCTGCCGCCTCACCGAGTGATGGAACCAGGTTGGTTGGATCGTTTCGATCGAGAAATGACAACCGTCGCGTCGTTGGAACATCCAGGAATCGTCCGTGCGACCGATGCGGGAACTCATTCTGGTTGGCACTACTTGGTGATGGAATACTTGGACGGCATGGACGTCGGCAAGATCGCTCATCGACTGGGATCATTGCCGGTCGCGGACGCCTGCGAGATCGCTCGCCAGTCCGCCGTGGCATTGATGCACGTGCATGAAACGGGATTGATCCACCGCGATGTGAAGCCGTCGAACTTGATGCTCACGCGAGACGGAACCGTCAAACTATTGGACCTGGGTTTGGTCCTGGCGGGCGACGATCCGCTAGCAACGGACGACCGACTCACAACGGTGGGACACCTGATGGGTACGTTGCCTGCGATGTCGCCCGAACAGTTGCTCGACAGCCGAAAAGTCCAACCGGCGTCGGACATCTATTCGCTCGGCGCGACCCTGTACCGTCTGATCTCAGGCCGTTGGCCGCATGCAAACGAAGGCGGCCTGGCGGCACGAGTGTTGGCGATCACGGGCGAGTCCAATCGATCGACTCCGCTTCCGCTGAGCAGTTTTCAACCGTCGGTCGAAACAGAATTGGAATCGTTCGTCGGTCAAATGATGCACCGGCAACCCGACCAGCGTCCCAGCGGATCAATCGTTGCCGAGCGACTTGCGACCTGGTCCGGCGAAGCCAACTTAAAAGCGTTGCTCAAGCGAGCGGAATCGACACCTGCATCCGATGCACCAATCACACCATCGCTCCCACTGGCAACGAATCCCGCTTCGCCGCCACCGGGCAACGGCAAACACACCTGGACCGCATGGATGGGTCCGCTGGGATGGTTCGCGGCAGCCGTCTTGCTCGCAACGGTCGTGATTCAAATCAAAACCGACAAGGGTCTGGTGACGGTGACCACAGACGGCAAAGACACCAAGGTTGCGGTGGAGGAGGACGACGGTGAGCCAAGGTCAGTGGCTCTTGCACAAAGTGTTGCAGAACAATCCGAACCAGTTGTAGCGGACCCAACAAACGGAATCGTCTACCACGGCAAGAATCTGGATGCTTGGCTTGGAATCCTTCAAAACGAGCAGCAAATTGATTCGGTTGGACAGGCAATGCGCGCTGCGGAACGACTCTCTCGCAACTCTCCCCGTCGAGCTGAAGTTGCGAAGCTAACACTCGCGCGTGCGAGTGAACACGGAACGATCCTGGTTGAACGACCTCCGAATCAACACAGCGATGTGTTCAACGTGACAGGCCCCTCCGACCCGCGATTCATGGGCTATCTCACGGAAGTCTACCCCCACTTCCTACCAACTCCCGGGCTGGAGCCGCTTGGAGAATACCTGGCCCACGGAAACGAGAGATCAAAATCCGCCACCATTTTGCTTCTGAACCAATACGTGACGGGCCAGTACGTATCCGGAATGGATGCCAACACCGACTATCTCAAGCAACGAGAGACCGCCCCGACGTACTTCGCAAAATCCGCTGAAAGACAGGAAGACAGAGCCAAGGTTGAACGACTTCTCATCCGACTCGGCACAGCGTCCGAAGAACTGCGGAAGCTGTCCTCTCAGGTCAGCGATGAGACCTGGAATGCCGCCAAAGAAGCGAGTGCCAGTCGGGAAATGGCTTGGGCAACAGCCCTTCGGATCCTTCAGGACAGCGGCCCGCATATTGCCGCTCCAGATTGGATTGCCGACTATGTCGAAGAGCAGGTCAATGATGCCGTCGCCAAATACGAACGAAGAGAGGTCGATCCCGCGACAGGGCAGACCAAATGGGACTACTCCGATCCCAACGCGGTTTACGGGTTTTCAATGGGCGGTTTCGGTGGTGGCCCCCAGGCCCACACCAACCCCAATCCACCGGATTGGATTTTGCCCACCGAGCTCTATCTCGCCGCCACCGAGATGCGAAGGGAAGGGCGTGTTCAGTTCCCGATTGAGTTCGCAGCGGAAACGCTGGCCCATCCTCGCTTCAATTGGTACTCGATGGACGGTTCGTCTTTCAACGACGTGGTCCAAGGCTTAGCGACGATCGATCCGGAGGCTCCTTCCCTGATCGCCTTTCATCTCGACCGAAGCTTCCAAGAAATGGATCGCCAATACCAAGCCAGCCAGAACGCCGAATGGCTTCGTCCGCTGACGTTTCTTCGCCAACGTCTCCAGGAAGGACTGGCATCCGTCTACACCACTCACGTCGAACAACCCAAACAGGCCCACGATCGACTCGAGCGTCTGGTCAAGTCATTGCCAAATCTGTCGATGTACCAACAATCAACCGACGACAACAAAGACTTCTGGCACGCCATGCTAAACGACCTCAAACAGCGATCCGAAAGCGGCGCGGCACCAGAGTAGAACATTTGTCCCCAAATGTTCCGTGTGCGAGGCCCAACATTCCAGCGTCCGGCCCACCCATTCCAAACTCAAACAGTTCGAAACCAACCTCGCAGCAAACCTTGCGAGGCGGAACAGTTGAGGACAACTATTCTACTCTGGGGAACTCGTTTTTCAGAGAATGCGTTCCCGAATCCACCTTGGCGAACGCCTCGTTCGCTAAACTGCGTTGATGAACCAAGATGAGCCACAGCCGGTTTTTCAAAGCTTTGATCCCTGTGCAGAGCTTCTCGTGAGCGAGCGGAACCTCCCTCACTGGTTTCAACCGGGGGCTGCGATCTTCGTCACATTCCGGACGGCGGATTCGATGCCAGCCGAAGTGGTTCAACGCTGGCAGCGTGAACTCGAAGACTGGTTGCGCATACGTGACCTGCCGATTGGCCTCGCTCAATCAACCGTCTCTCGTCATCTGATGACTCACGACAGAATGATGGAGCAACTTGCTCCCAATCAACGCAGCGAGTTCCAAAAACGATCCGACCAACTCTTCCATCGATCACTCGACGCGTGCCATGGAGCTTGCGTGCTTCGCGATCCTGAGATCGCCAAGATCGTGGGAGAAACTTTGCTATTCCATAGGGGAACCAAGTATGAACTGGATCGATTGGTGGTGATGCCCAATCACGTCCATGCCATCGTGCAGTTCGATCCAGAATCAAACCTCAGTGTCGTCAGCCAAAGCTGGATGCGTTACTCAGCCCGCCAAATCAACCAAGCCTTGGGAACCTCCGGACCATTCTGGCAACCGGAGCCATTCGATCACATCATCCGCAGTCCCGAACAGTTCCGCTATTTGCAGCAATACATTTTCGACAACCCAGCCAAAGCCAACCTGCGTCCAGGCGAGTTTTTGTACTGGGAGCGTACGAATTCGAATCCCCCAGAGTAGAACATTTGTCCCCAAATGTTCCGTGTGCGAAGCCCAACACTCCAGCGTCCGGCCCACCCATTCCAAACTCAAACAGTTCGAATCAAACCTCGCAGTGAACCTTGCGAGGCGGAACAGTTGAGGACAACTGTTCTACCAACTCAGAGTAGAACATTTGTCCCCAAATGTTCCGTGTGCGAGGCCCAACATCCCAGCGTCCGGCCCACCCATTCCAAGCCCAAACAGTTCGAAACAAACCTCGTAGTGAACCTTGCGAGGCGGAACAGTTGGGGACAACTGTTCTACTCTCGAAGCACCTTTTTGAGTTGCTCGATGGCGGTGGGGGACTCGACAGACAGAGCGACTGGCTCTTGAAGTGGCAAGGTCACGGATCCGTCGCCTCGGATGACCATGGAGTTTGTCCAAGGACTCGCGGGCAAGAACGCTTTGGCAAGTTCCACCCCAGGGTCATGCCCGCCAATTTGCAAATCGACCGAACGATCGCCGGACGTTCGATGGCCAATCCCCACCAAACGAATCACCGGAGCGGAATCGATCTCTGAATCAGACATCATCGGCACAAGCGATTCATTAGTCCGCCATGCATGAACGCTTCGCAGCGTCGCGGCGGGATCCAAGGTCACGCCAACACACCGAGCCAACTCGTTGCGGCGGCGGATGATTCGCGCCACCATCGCGGCGGTCATCTCCGCTTCGTCCGCGTCAAACGCTCCGGGACCGATCACGATCGCCGCGTACTGGCTATCACGAAAATGGTTGGCCCGCGCTTGAAACTCGGAACCTTCTTCGTTCGCCTCCGGGTGCTCGATCGCGTGATGCATCCGACCAGCGAAATCGGCGGTCCATCG
The DNA here is from genome assembly GCF_000338295.1 of Rhodopirellula europaea 6C. Lineage (GTDB taxonomy): Bacteria > Planctomycetota > Planctomycetia > Pirellulales > Pirellulaceae > Rhodopirellula > Rhodopirellula europaea. The sequence continues at coordinate 35,312 of NZ_ANMO01000257.1, read as the reverse complement.
CTCCCAACGCTTCAACTGTCGTTTGCCAATCGTTGCACCGGAACCCGCGGACTCCAGACGCAGCTTCTCTTCCAAACGAGGCCAAGCCGGATCGACTTCGCCGATCAACCAAACCAAATCGGCATGCGTGACGACTTCGGACAGCGTCGCCGCAACAATTCCATCACGACGTGTGACCGTTCCAATGGCCTGGACCGAAGGATCCGTTTCGATTTCAACTTCGATCGCACCGTCGGATTGCCACTGGACCAATTGGCGGGCCGCAACCAGATCCACGCCCGAAGTGATCACGCGAATGGGTTGCTCACAGGCAGCGATCTGGGCCAACGTCGCCTCGTCTGCGCGAGCCACTTGGTTCATCAACGAACCGGCGGACTCAGCGATCTCGCACCCGTTTGCTTGAACCGATCCGTCCGTGTTCACCACGACATCGTCGCAGTGCAGCGGGCACAACGGGCAAACAACACGAGAGGGTTCGCTCACGAATCCATTCCACCATCCTCGGCTGAGAAATCATCTCGCACCGAAAGTTCTTTCACGGCTTTGACCAACTCAATGGCATTTTCAACCGGAGTTTGTTGCAGCACGCCATGACCGAGATTGAAGATGTGTCCGGGTCGACCGCCGGCCTTGTCCAAAACATCTTGCACAGCCGCGCGGATGGTCTTGGCATCGGTCAGCAACACCGACGGGTCCAAGTTGCCTTGAACGGAGATGTCATGCCCGACGCGTTTCCAAGCCACATCCAGTTCGATCCGCCAATCGACTCCCACCACCGTGCGGCGATCGCCTCGCAGCAGAGGAAGCAACTCCGGATTGCCGGTTGCAAAGTTGATCAAGGGCACGCCGGGAGTCACGCCTTCCAAGATGCGTTTCATCCATGGCAACACGAATTCGCGGTAGTCGCCTGGCGACAAACAACCAGCCCAACTGTCAAACAATTGCACACACTGGGCTCCCGCGGAGATCTGCTCGTTCAAGTAGACGATGATCGCGTCGGTCAAACGATCCATCAGCGCGGCCCAGCCACCATCGGCGGCACGCATCAAAGCTTTCGTGCTGCTGTATTGTCGGCTGCCACCGCCTTCGATCGCGTAACTGGCCAACGTGAACGGAGCACCGGCGAATCCGATCAACGGGATGCCTTCGGGCAGGTCCGCTCGCGTTTGCTTGACCGTCTCATAGACGAAGCCAAGGTCCTGCGGGTTGTCGAGGCCTTTGACTCGATCCACGTCCGCCGCCGAACGAACCGGGTTGTGGATGACTGGGCCGTCACCTTTGACGAATTCCAAATCGAATCCCATCGGGACCAAAATTGGCAACAAGTCCGAAAAGATGATCGCCGCGTCGACGTCCAGCTTTTCGACCGCGGTGCACATCACTTCGCTGCACAACTTGGGATTGGCGCAAAGTTCCAAAAACGTTTGCTGCGAACGAACTTCGCGGTACTCCTGCATGTAGCGACCGGCCTGCCGCATCATCCAAACCGGTGTGCGGGGCGTGGGCTCACCGCGACAAGCACGCATGAACAAACTGGACTGGGAGGGGTGATTGTCGATGGCGGGCATAGGTGTCTTGCTAGCAGAAATGAGATTGGAATCATCCGCCCGCACCGTGACAGAGGCAGACGATCCAGAAGTGGGCGATTTGGAACGGACTTCGTCGACCAAACGTTTGGCATCGCGAGCTGACTCGCTGACGAGGTGCCCCATCTTTGGGTGCGATGGCTCCATCGCGATAGCCAGATCATGTTCTCGCAACATGTCGCTGGTCGTGGGACCGATCGACACGATCGCGGTCTTGGACAATCCGTCGCGAAGCGAATCGCTGACACCAAGCTCCTCGGCCATGCGGAGCATGTTGACGACTTGATGAGCACTGGTAACCAGCAAGATGTCTCGTTCGCCTGCGGCCAGCGCCAGCGTGTTCGCCTTCAGCGGCTGAGTGTCTTCGGGGAATTCCCAGCCGTAGACTTTGACTGATTCGGCGATCGCGCCGCGAGCTTCCAAACCGGCGATCAGTTGTTTGTTGCTGACGCCGTACTCCTGAATGCCGATTGTCTGGTTCGCAACGGGAATCCCTGCGTCGATCGTTTGCAGCAACTCACGCCAAGTGTTTGGTTCGGGCACACGGTGAGTCGGCTTCAGCCCAAACTCTCGCATCACCGCCACCGGTTTCGGACCGCGACAGATCGTCGTGATATCGCTGAGAGCATCGAGCAGTCGTTGCTGTTCGACATGCTTCTCGGTGGCTTTCAGCAGATACCGAAACCCAACGCCGGTCATCAAGATCACGATGCCGATGTCACCGGTGATGATGCGATAGGCGAAGTCAATTGCTGCCCGGTTGGGCTCAATCGGCACCTCTCGCATCGATGGGCTAACGAAAGCTTCGCCACCGAATTTGCAGATCAGCCGCGTCATGTCGTCGGCCCGTCGGCTCTCGAGAGCGGCCACGCGAAGGCCGTCAAAATTGTTAGTTGTCGCAGCCATGCGGGCTTGGAATCCGAAAGGGGGTGGGGCAAATCGAGTCGGCGGAAAGCGGGAAGGGAAGATTGTAGAGATTTTGCGTCGCGTTACGATGACGGCACACCGTCTTTCGCCTTTCCCTCAACAGCTTCTTTGCATGCCTCGCGCCGCCCTCCGAAAACCCAACCCCGCATTGGACCTGGATTCTTGGCTGAAAACGCCCGAGGATTTACCAGCGACAATCAACAGCCAAACGCTGTTCGGCAACGACCAGCCGCTAGAAATTGAGGTCGGAAGCGGCAAAGGGTTATTCATTCAAACCGAATCCGATCGTCGTCCCGAACACAACTACTTCGGGATCGAAATCGCTCGCAAATACGCCGCTCACGCTGCCGCCAGGTTGGCCAAACGCGAACGAGCCAACGCGAAAATGCTGGCGGGCGACGCCACGCCGCTGTTCGCGGTCACCGACGAAGGCAAACGAATCGAGGATGGATCGCTCGACGGGGTGCACGTCTACTTCCCCGATCCTTGGTGGAAAAAGCGACATCGCAAACGCCGCGTTCTCAGCCATGACAACATCCTCAACTTCAGCCGCTGCCTTCGCGTCGGCGGCCGATTGCACTTCTGGACGGACGTGCTGGATTACTTTGAATTGACCGTGGAATTGATCGCGGAAATCGCACCGGAACTCGGCGTGCCATTGCCCGAAACCCAGCGGGAATCCACGCACGATTTGGACTTTCACACCCACTTCGAACGACGCAGTCGCAAGATGGGCATCCCGGTCTACCGAGTTTGCTACCGCAAACGTTCGTAGTTTGCAGGCTGAATTTGTACGTTGGGCTTCCAAGCCCGACGGAAGAGATGGTTTCGCCGGGCTTGGAAGCCCAAGGTACGGTTAGCCGACACGACTCCAGCCAACTTACGGCCAGCTCGGCTTGCGTTTTTCGAGGAAAGCGGAAACACCTTCGGCGGCGGATTCCGTCGTGCATGCCGACGCACTGTCCGCAGCCGCCGCGGAAATCTGAGTCAGCAAGGCTTCACCGACGCTTTCATTGAGCAATCGCTTGGACGCTTGCACCGCTTCGGCGGGTCCTTCACTGCAACGAGCCGCCCACTGGCTGGCCGCCACCCAAACTTGATCCGACGCCACCGGCGATTGGCACAGCAAATTCAATCGCTGGGCTTCGTTCGCATCGATCGTTTCACCAGCCAAAGTCAGCCTGGCAGCGGCCGCCGCACCGACTCGGAACGACAACAACGCGGTCGTCACTCCACCGACCAGCCCCCGTCGAGCGGCATCGGCGGCAAAGGTGGCTCGATTGCTGGCCACACACAAATCGGATGCCAACATCAACGCGAACCCCGCCCCGATCGCCGCTCCATCCACCGCCGCGATGATTGGCTTTGGGAACCGCAGCATCTTCTCGCAGGTTTCCGAAACCGCTCGCCAATATTCGAACCATTGCTGCATCCGTTCCGATTCTGGCAAGTCGGCGATCTGTTGAAAAACTTGCAGGTCGACTCCCGAGCAAAAATGATCGCCTCGCGATGACAGAACGACCGCCCGTGCCCGTTTTTCTTGGTGCACATCGCCGAGAGCTTCGTTGAGATCAAACAACAATCCGGGACTGAGAGCACCATGCTTTTCCGGCCGGTCAATCAAAACGGTCGCCACGTTGTCGTGAATTCGAACATCCAGATGTTGCATGGGAAAAGCCTGCGGGGAGAAGCCAGTTGGGGAAACGTCGTACGGATCGATTCAATCCAGCAACGACAATTGTTCGGGAGATTGTGGAGGGCGGGGCAGGGTGAAGTCCACACCCGGCATCGCATCGGCCAATTTCGCTAGCAACGACTCAGCAAACTGCGGTGCCAAGCGATCATCAGGCGTGTGCGTGAACACGATCGGTCGCAAACCCGCCTTCAGCCAGCCGACCAAGATCGGCAGCCACTGATCCAAGAATGTATCGGCAAGCTCGACGCGATTGCGTCCCACGATTCGCAACATTGGCCGCTGGGCCGTGACCGTTTGTCGGACTGGCGTTCGCGGCTTTCTCGCCTGTGACTTTTCTTCGATCACATCTTCAGGCGGTGATTGGAACAGAGGCCGGCTATCAAATGTGACCTTGTCGATCTGAAGGTCACGCAGCAAATCGTTCACGCGTGCCTCGTTGTCCGCCGAATCAAACCAATCGTGATGCCGAAGCTCCACCGCCCACTGCAATTCACGCGGCAAACGGCGAAGAAACTTCGCCAGGATGGGCAATCGATCAGGGCCAAAGTTTGGCCCGAGTTGCAAAAACGTCGGTCCCAACCGATTGGCTTTTGCAATCACTCGCAACCGAGCCAGAAATTCTCGCACCTCGTCGTCGCAGTGCTGCAGCATGCTGTCATGCGAGATCCGCTTGGGAAACTTGAAGCAGAACTCAAAACCATCGGCCGCTTGCTCGGCCCAGCCGCGAAAAGTTTGCTCACCTGGGACAGCATAAAACGTGCTGTTTCCTTCGACCGTATTGAACGTTCGCGTATACCACGAAAGCCACTCCGTCCGAGGCGTCTTTTTGGGATAGACCAAGTCGCCCCATCCGTCGCAGGACCAAACCGGAGCACCGATCGAAATCGGCCAAGACGGTGACGAAAATGTTTCGTTGGGCTGTTTCACGCGGCGAGATACAGGCGTCACGGTTGAGGAGGCAGTGGAAAGAAAATCATCAGAACCAGAGTAGAGCAATCGTCCGACAAGCAGGGCGTTTTCCATGTGAAATCCGCTTGCCATGACGAAGAAAACTGGGGAACATTTCATCGCCAGACGAAAAGAGATCATTCAGAAGCCACGCGACTGACGAAACTCTGGCGCCGCATTTGGGACATGGGAAGTGTCGACAGACACCCCAGAATGCCACACGAATGCATTTCACCCGCAATTCGGCCTTGACAGGAATGGCACAGCCGCCATACTTCGCCGCTTGCAAAAATCTCGGCCCAAGTTGCGTGCCGCGACACATCACCGTCCAATTGCATTGTTTTCATGCCAACGATCAATCAACTCGTCCGTAAAAACCGGAAGCAGAAAAAGAGCCAGAGCAAGTCGCCGGTTCTCGAGAAATGCCCTCAAAAACAGGGTGTTTGCCTGCAAGTCCGGACCATGACCCCCAAGAAGCCAAACTCGGCTTTGCGGAAGATCACCCGGGTTCGATTGAGCAACGGCAAAGAAGTCACCGTTTACATCCCCGGCGAAGGCCACAACCTGCAGGAGCACTCGATCGTGCTCGTTCGCGGTGGTCGTGTTCGCGATTTGCCCGGTGTTCGATACCAAGTTGTCCGCGGTTCACGCGACGCATTGGGTGTTGACGGCCGTAAGCAATCCCGCAGCCGTTACGGAGCCAAGAAGTAAGGCCCAGCCCTTCACTTCTCGGCATCTGTCGTTTCCAAATCATTCACTTCCCTTCGTAGCTCGATCAGACATTCATGGGACGCATCACTTCCAGCCGCTCGCAACTCATCGGCGACCCGCGGCACCACTCGTTGCTGGCTAGCAAATTCATCAACTGCTTGATGCTGGACGGAAAGAAGACCACCGCACAGCGAGTCTTCTACGATGCCCTGGAAGAGATCGGCAAACGCCACGAAGGTGAAGAGACTCCTATCGAAGTCTTCGAAGCGGCCTTGGAAAACATCAAGCCATACATCGAAGTTCGCAGCAAGCGAGTCGGTGGTGCCAGCTACCAAGTTCCAATGCAGGTCAACAAGGCTCGCCAACAAAGCCTCGCGATCCGCTGGATCCTGGCTGCTGTTCGCGACAAAAAGGGCCGCCCAATGGCCTTGAAACTGGCCGACGAATTGCTTGCTGGCTTCAAGAAGGAAGGCGCCGCCTACACCAAGCGCGAAAACACGCACCGCATGGCTGACGCCAACAAGGCATTCGCTCACTTCGCATGGTGATCCGCCGCGAACGACTGAATTGATTTTCAGCCGCTACGCGCGATGCCCTCTAACGTTCACAATTGGTCGCGATTCGGTTCTGCCGGATCGCGATTTTTCTTTGCGCACCCGCCCCAAAACGCTTCCCAACGCACCGACCCGCCATGGCCGCCGACATATCCAAGATTCGCAACATCGGGATCATCGCCCACATCGACGCTGGCAAAACCACCGTCACCGAGCGAATGCTCTACCTCAGCGGCGCAAAACACCGAGTTGGACGAGTTGACCACGGCACCACCGACACCGACGATGACCCCGAAGAACAAGAACGCGGCATCACGATCTTCAGCGCCTGCGTGAAGTACGCCTGGGGCGACTACAACATCAACCTGCTGGACACCCCCGGCCACGTTGACTTCACCGCCGAAGTCGAACGCTGCCTGCGTGTCCTCGACGGGGCCGTCGTGGTGTTCTCCGCCCGCGAAGGCGTTGAGGCCCAAAGCGAAACCGTGTGGCGACAAGCTGATCGCTACGAGGTCCCTCGTATCGTGTTCATCAACAAGATGGATCGCGAAGGCGCGAGCTTCGAGACCGTCTTCAACGACATCGGCCCTCGACTGGGCGGCCGACCCGTTGCCGTCGAACTGCCCGTCGGAGAAGGCCCAGCCCACGTCGACAATCCGTTCCGCGGCGTCATCGACCTGGTCGACATGAAACTCCTGCAGTTCGACCCGGAGACCGAAGGCAAGCAAATCACCGAAACTGATCTGCCGGAAGAACTGGCCGACGACGCTGCGATCTGGCGAGAGCAGATGCTGGAAGCGGTCTACGAACTCAGCGAAGAAGCCATGGGACTGGCGATGGAAGACAAAGAAGTCCCTCGCGATGTGATCCTGGCAGCTCTGCGAAAAGGCTGCCTTGACCGAACCATCCAGCCCGTGTTCTGTGGCTCCGCTCTCCACGGAATTGGCGTGCAGCCACTGATGACCGGCGTCGGAAACTTTCTCCCCAGCCCGCTGGATCGCCCAGCGGTCGAAGGCCACGACCCAAAGAAACCCGACAAAACACTCTCTCGAAACCCAGACCCGAAAGAGCCATTCTGCGGCCTCGTTTTCAAGATTTTGCCCGCGAAAACGGGCGACAATTATTGGATTCGGATCTACAGCGGCGAGCTAAAACAAAACTCCCGCGTGCAGTGCCCCAACCGAGATAAAAAGGAAAACGTCGCCCAAATTTGGCAAATCCACGCCTCGAAAAAGGAACGCGACGGGCAAGTCGATTCCGTCGGCGCCGGCGATATCTGCTGTGTGATTGGCCCCCGATTCGCCATCACCGGCGACACGGTTTGCGACACCAAAGAAACAATCGAACTGCCCAGCATCAAATTCGCCGAAACAGTGCTCTCGATGGCGATCGAACCAGAAAGCACGGCGGACCGAAAGAAGCTGGAAGAAACCCTCGACATGCTCCGCCGCCAAGACCCAACCTTCCGGGCGGTCGACAACGAAGAGATCGGCCAGACGATCATTAGCGGCATGGGCGAACTGCACCTCGAAGTCATCCAGCACCGCCTGACTCGCGACTTTGGCCTGAACGTGAAGTTCTACAAGCCTCGCGTGAACTACCGCGAAACCATCGGCGGCAACGCCGAACTGGTCGGCCAATGCAACCGCGTGGTTGGCTCGACGCAGATGTTTGCTCGGCTGAAAGTGAAGATCAGCCCGACCGACAACCCGTCCGATCCAGTGATCGTCTTTGACCGACTTCCACCAGACGTCGGCTTGCCCAACGCAGTCCGCAGCGCCGCGATCGACGAAATTCGCGACCGAGCGGAAGGCGGTGGCATGATCGCCGGATTCCCGCTGTCGGGCGTCCGAATCGATGTCCTGGACGCGGAAATGGCTGAAGAAGGCAGCGATGAAGTCGCATTTCGAATTGCCGCTGGCGATGCATTCGAAAGCGGCCTGCAAGCCGCCGGCCCCGTGCTTCTCGAACCCATCATGCGAGTCGAGGTCACCACGCCGGAAGACTACATGGGCGAGATCGTTGGCGACCTGCAACAACGACGCGCCATCATCGCATCAACGGAAAGCCGCGGAGCCATGACCGTGATCACGGCACACGCTCCACTGAAAGAGATGTTCGGCTACTCCGGAGCCGTGCGAAGCCTCAGCCAAGGCCGAGCGGGAAGCAGCATGGAACCTTACGGCTACCAGGCAGCCCCCAAAGAAGACGCCGACAGCTTCCAGTACTAGAACGACGATTGGCGACCAGGCGGCAGAGCGACCGCCTGGGGCCACTACGGAGCACACCGGCATTCACACGAGCCCAAGCCTTTGCGGGCCTTCCGCAAGCGCGATGCGGACGGCGACCGGCAATAACCGAACTCCCGCCAAGCCGAAGCTTGACAGGCCGGACAACTAGGGAGCTTCAACCTGAGTCGGAGCGATCACCAACGCATCCTCGGAACGGCCTGACCAGGCGGGCAACTGAACTTGCGTAGCGACCCATCCGCTGTGCACGACCTTCCCCTGCGAAGCCCCGGACGCCTCTCCCACCCAGCGCAAACGAGCAGACGACGCATTTTCTTCGACCGGGATCAACCCGCCGTTCTCAGCATCAGCCAGCGGCTTGATCGCCAACAACCGATCCAGCGTTTGGCGGCACTGCTTCAAACATGGTCGCGCCGCGGCACCGACCTGATCATCACCATATTGATCCAGGTTCTCGTGGATCAAATCCACCAGCCGACCGTCTCTCTGAAGCGCCCCCAGAAGCGCAATCGCGTCGCTCTGCACCGGCTCCTGCCGAACCGGTTTCGCGGTCGCGGTTGCTTGTTCCAAGGCAGCCGGCGTGGACTGCGCCGACGAATCAGGCGTCAAATCGACGCCATCCAGAGCCAACGCGACACGCTCAGCGACCTGCCGATCAAACATTGCCTTCCAAAACGCTCTCAGAGCCAAACCCAAACGCATCTCGATGCTACCTCAAGAACCAATCACGACCAGAAAACGCCGACAAACACGGCTGACCGTCAAACTCAGCTGACTAACAAGCCTAATGAACACGAACCGTCGACTGAACTACGAAGCCGACGAAGCGACAGGCCCCGCGTCCGCTTTTCCGGCTGCAAGACACTTTCCGATCTGACGAACCGCTTGACGCAACCGGTGCTCGTTTTCAACCAAAGACATCCGCAGATAGCCCTCCCCCGCGGCACCGAAACCACTGCCTGGACTGACCGCCACATTGCCTTCTTCCAGCAACATCATCGCGAAATCCATCGTGCTCATTTGGCTCTTCCAAGGCTCGGGAACCTCGGCCCAAACGAACATGCCCGCCTTCGGAGGATTGACATTCCAACCGAGCCGACGCAGACCGCTGACCAGCACATCGCGCCGGCTTTGATAGACCTCAGATTGCTTCGCAACGGTCGCTTCCGTTTCCCGAAGAGCCACGATCGCAGCGATTTGAATCGCCTGGAACATGCCGTAGTCGTAATAGCCCTTGATCGTGCCCAGACCGCGAACCATATCCGCGTTGCCAGCGCAGAAACCAACACGCCAACCGGCCATGTTGTATCCCTTGCTCATCGTCGTGAACTCAACGCCCACGTCCTTGGCACCGGGAGCGGAAAGAAAACTCGGCGGCACATAACCGTCGAACGCGACATCGGCGTAAGCGAAGTCATGAATCACCATCAGGCCGTACTTTTTCGCCAGACGAACGACTTCAACAAAGAAGTCCGCTTCGATCACGGCCGACGATGGGTTGTGCGGGTAATTGACGATCAAAACCTTTGGCCGAGGCGTCAGATTCTCACACGTGTAGGCAACGTTCCGCAGAAACTTGTCCGGATCCGCCACATCCAACGCCACCACATTGCCCGACGCCAAAATCACGCCATACATGTGAACCGGGAAGTAGGGCGATGGAATGATCGCTGTATCGCCAGGCCCCATCAGAGCCAAACACATGTGCGAGAAACCTTCCTTGCTTCCCAGACAAGCGATGATCTCGCCTTCCGGATCCAATCGCACGCCATATTTGCGATGGTATTTGCTAGCCACCTCGCGACGAAGATTCGTGATCCCGTTTGATTTGCTGTAACCGTGGTTACCGATATCAGCCGCTGCATCATTCAGCTTCTGAACAACAACGGGATCAGGCGGATCCGATGGATTGCCCATCCCGAGATCGATCACGTCATCCCCAGCACGCCGTTTTTGATACAGCAGGTTGTTGATGCGACCAAACATGTATGGAGGCAAACGGTCGACCCGCGACGCCATCTTCACTTCGAATTCTGCTGGCTCAGGATCCGTCGTGGGCGAATCGATTGCGGGCGCGTCGATATTGGGCGTGTCGGGATTGAAGGTGTCACTCATTTTGACGCCAAGGTGGAAATTGCCAGGAAATAAACGAAAACCGCCGGCCTTCTAAAGACCAACGCGGGCCGCATTCTCACACGCATCCGCCACATTCGTGTAGGGGGAATCAAACTTTTGGCTCGAAATTCAATCGAACTGCAACCGAACCAGCCATTCAGCGACGCTGAGAACACCGATGAATACGACACCAAAACCCACCCACCAGTTCACCCGGCAAGACAAACTGCGGCCATACCAAACCAACCTGAACCCCAACACAAGCAACAACACAACAAACAAACCCAGCAACATCCCGGACAAATTTGCTGAGGCGGAGGCAACCAGATCCCCTCGCGTCAACCAACTCCAAGAAGTCGTCATGCCGCAAGCGGGACAGCGAAGGCCAAACAACATCCGCATCGAACACGGCGGCAAACCCAACTGCTGATGCGTCCCGAGCCCGGCCGATGCGGGCGACAAAGAACGGGCAACACCCAGCAAACCACCGCCGACCAACACCCAGGCGGCCACGATCACACGAACACCCAAACCGCAAGAATCACTGGACAACCCGACGATCGCCCGCGGCTCGCTCCTACCAATACAACTGGCTCCACCGCCGGCCGACGAAGAAGGCGAATCGCCTTCAAAATCAACGCCCAATCAACCACCCACCCCGAAACAAGACCAACGAACGCAAACCAACAAACCCGCTCCACCCAATTTGCCTTGCCTATTCAAAGCAAGTCAACCAACACCGACTCAAGGGATCGATCAATCGCGTCGATGACCATTGCCTTGGCGAATCGAAAACACAAAAGACAGAGAGCGCAAAAGACGCGATTCCAAGCTTCCTAGCACGGATTGGGTCGCGACAAGTCGCTGCCAAGATCAATCCCGGCAAAATCAACGGCTTTTTTTCATCAATTGTTCAAAAGCCGTTGACGCTCAATGACGTCAACCGTACATTCTCGCCTCCCCACAGCAAAGTTGTTGTGAGGAATGGACTCGTTTTCTCGTTCCCGACTTGGAAGTAAGCAGTGTCAACCGGCCCCAGCGAAGTCATCCGCATTCGAATGGAAGCGTACGACCATGCCGTGCTGGACCAGAGTGCCCGCGACATTGTCGACACCGTCAAAGCAACCGCCAGCATTGTGCATGGCCCAATTCCTTTGCCGACCCGAATCGAACGATACACGGTTCTGTCGAGCCCCTTTGTCAACAAGAAGGCTCGTCAACAATATGAAATCCGAACGCACAAGCGTTTGGTGGACATCGTTCAGGCATCTGCCAAGACGATTGAAGCACTCAACAAGCTAAGCCTGCCGGCTGGTGTCGATATCAAGATCAAGGCGTCCGCCCGCTGACCGGTCGACAATCGCACTTCGCAACCCCGGCACTCAACTGACAAAGAGCCTTCACTGATTGAGCGACGGCGAATCACTTCGCTAGCAAAACCAGTCTTCAACCGGCCTCCCAGTCAGAACAAGATCGGACCCCACGGCAAAACGCCACCTCACCGGGGACCGACTCAAGTTACCCCATCACACACACGAATTGGTCACGGTTTTCCGCATGGTCGGATGTCGCGGCGAAATCACTCAGGCTCGGCGTCCGCCGATCACTTGAACAGATCGCCTCGAAGGTCTCGGAACTCCTAACGAATCGCACATCGCTCGCTAACCGCGAGCAGGAACTGTTATGTCACCATCTATCCTTGGCCGTAAAATCGGGATGACTCAGATCTTCCTGGAAGACGGAACCGCTGTTCCCGTCACGGTCGTGCAAGCTGGCCCTTGCCACGTGCTCCAAGTACGCAGCAAAGACCGCGACGGCTATGAAGCCGTTCAAATGGGTTTCGAAGACAAACCACGCCGCTTGGCAAAACGCAGTGAGCGTGGTCAAGTTGCAACCATCGAAAGCAAGCGTTCAAAGAAACGCTCGGCCGCAGGCATCGAAGCCCCCGCCAAGGCAGATTGCGAACCACAACGATTCGTTCGCGAATTCCGCGGACCATCCGAAGCAAACGTCGGCGACACCCTCACCGTTGAGCAATTCAACGATGTCAAAAAGGTTGACGTCACCGGCACCAGCAAGGGACGCGGCTTCGCCGGTGTCATGAAACGACACAACTTCGCTGGACAACGTGCCACCCACGGCGTCAAGAAGTGTCACCGTCACGCCGGTGGTACCGGGATGAGTGCATCGCCGAGCCGCACGTTCAAAGGCAAGCGAATGGCTGGCCAGCACGGCAACGCCAAAGTCACCACCCGTAATCTTGAAGTCGTTCGCGTCGACGCAGAAAACAACCTGCTGATGATTCGCGGTGCGGTTCCTGGGCCTAACGGCGGCTTTGTCTCGATTCGTCAAACCAACAAAGTCGGCTGAGGAATACAATCATGGCAAACCTACCTATCCTCGACGCATCCGGCAAAGAAGTCGGTCAGTACGAGATCGATACCGAACAAATCGCCAACCGAGTCAGCAAGCAATTGCTGCACGACGTGGTGGTTATGTACCAAGCCAACAAACGCCAAGGTTCGCACAACACACGAACCCGCGGCCAAGTCAGCGGCACCAACAAGAAGATGTACCGCCAAAAGGGCACCGGCAACGCACGTGCCGGCTCCAAGCGAACCAACGTTCGCCGTGGTGGTGGTGTTGCACGAACCGTCAAACCTCGCGACTACAGCTATCGCCTGCCCAAGAAAGCGATCAAGATCGCCACTCGCATGGCAATCCGCTCGCGAATCGACGATGGCGAAATCGTTGTCATCAACGAACTGAAGCTGGACGCCCCTAAGACCAGCCAAATCGCTCAAATCCTGAAAAACCTCGGATTGGCGAACACCACGACTTTGATCGCAACCGCTGGCGATGACCAAATCATCTACAAGAGCGGACGCAACATCAGTGGCGTAACGGTCGAACCCGTTCGCCAACTGAACGCACTGACCCTGCTGACTCCAAAACGAGTGCTCTTCACACAAGAAGCACTGGACCGAGTCAAAGACGGCACATTCGCCGGTTCCACCCAGAACACCAACGAAGCGGAGGCAGCGGCCTGATATGTCTGCGATCCAACCACCCAAACCTGTTGAACGCAAGATTGAACTGGAACCCCACCAGGTCTTGCTGAAACCGCTCGTCACCGAAAAAGGTGTGCACCGCGCCACACGGAACAACCAATACGCGTTCCAAATCCACCGCGACGCCACCAAACTGGATGTCAAAAAGGCTGTTGAACATTTGTTCGACGTCAAAGTCCTGAAAGTCCGCACCCAGACCCGCAAAGGGAAAGCCCGCCGGTTCAAATACAAGATTGGACGAACCAGCGACTGGAAGAAAGCAATCGTCTCGCTTCACGAAGACCATCGCATCGACTTCTTCTAGGACACTGTGAAGATCTCTTGGTTCGCCAAAGATCTGACACCAATCTCAACGCAACACTTCCCCGCACAGAAACAGCTCGCAAGAAAAAGCGATACTCATGGGCATCCGAATCTACAAGCCGACCAGCGCCGGCCGACGCAACGCGTCGGTTAGCGACTTCAAGGAACTGACGCCTGGCTACAAGCCAGAACGTTCCTTGCTGCGTCCAAAGACCAAGACCGGCGGACGGAACAACCAGGGCAAAATCACTTCGCGTCACCGTGGTGGCGGACACAAACAGAAATACCGCGTCATCGACTTCCGTCGTGTCAAAGACGGTGCCGTTGCAACGGTCGATTCGGTTCAATACGACCCGAACCGCACCGCACGTATCGCACTGCTGAAGTACCCCGATGGCGAAAAGCACTACGTGATCGCTCCTTCGGGAGTTGCCGCGGGCGACAAACTACAAAACGGACCTGACGCACCTCCAGTGGTCGGCAACTGCTTGCCACTGAAAAACATCCCACTGGGAACCTCGGTTTGCTGCATTGAAATGCGTGCTGGCCGCGGAGCAGTGATGTGCCGCTCGGCCGGAACACAAGCGACCCTTCAAGCTCGCGAAGCTGACTGGGCTCAGTTGTTGCTTCCATCCGGCGAAGTTCGTCGCGTTCCAAGTGCTTGCCGTGCAACAATCGGACAGGTCGGAAACAGCGACCACATGAATGTTGTGCTCGGTAAAGCTGGTCGTTCACGTTGGTTGGGTCGTCGACCTCACGTTCGTGGTACCGCCATGAACCCAATCGATCACCCGCACGGTGGTGGTGAAGGCCGAACCAAAGGTGGACGTCACCCAGTCAGCCCATCGGGCAAGAGTGCTAAGGGCGGCCGTACACGTCAAAAACGTAAACCAAGCAACTCGTCGATCGTTCGCCGACGCAAGAGTCGTCGCTACGGTCAGTTGAAACTCCACAAGTAGGCCACCCTTTCAGCGGCAACTCCGGTAAAAAATCATGAGTCGAAGCAGTAAGAAGGGTCCCTTTGTTGACCCGAAAGTCTTTTTCAAAGTTCAGAAGGCAGCCGAAACAGGCTCGAAAGAACCGATCAAGACATGGGCACGATCATGCACGATCGTCCCAGAATTCGTGAACGTCACGTTCATGGTTCACAACGGCCGCCAGCACATCAAAGTGTTGGTGACCGAAGACATGGTGGGTCACAAACTCGGTGAGTTTGCTCCCACGCGGACCTTCAAGGGTCACGGCGGCAAGGGCAAACGCTAATCACTAGCGTCCCACCATACGGTTGGTGAATTTCACGAGTCAAACGATTTAGCGACAGACATGTCTCAATTCAACGCATATCATAAGAACGCCCGCATCAGCGCCCAAAAGGTGCGTCTGGTTGCCGATTTGGTTCGTGGCATGTTTGCCGACGAAGCATTGGACACCCTGAAGTATCAGCCCCAACGTGGTGCTCGCATGCTTGAGAAGGTGATCAAAAGTGCTGTCGGAAACGCACAGGACCCTGATCAAAACAGCGGACGCAGCCATCGCATCGAAGAACTGGTCATCACCGACGTTCGCGTCGACGGCGGCCCCATGTTCAAACGCATTCAGCCTCGTGCTCGTGGCATGGCGTTCATGATCAAAAAACGTTCCAGCCACATTCGTGTGGGCCTGACACACATCGAAAATGTTTAGTTGATGATCGCCTGAGGGAATCCTCAAGCATCCAAACGACACCAAACACAACACCGTTTATTTAACTCCCTGCCTTCAGCACTCAGCACTCTCCCATGGGTCAAAAAGTCAATCCGATTGCGTTTCGTACCGGCGTCACCCGTGGTTGGGGAAGTCGTTGGTATGCCTCGAAGCAGGATTTTGCGGACCTGCTGGTGGAAGATCGCAAGATTCGCGAATTCATCACCAAGCACCCCAAGAAGTCACAATACAAGAGCGCGGGAATCGATCGTATCGAGATCGAACGTACTCGCGATGAAGTTCGGGTGATGCTTTACGTTGCTCGCCCAGGTCTGATCATCGGCAAGAAGGGACAGGAAATTGAGATCCTGCAAGCCGAACTGCAGAACCTGGTCGGACGTCGCATCAACCTGAAAGTGGAAGAAGTTGGACGCCCTGAACTGCAAGCTCAACTGGTTGCTGAGGACATCTCGCAGCAATTGGCAAAGCGATCCAGCTTCCGCCGCACAATGAAACGAATGCTCGAACAGACGATGGACGCTGGTGCAAAGGGCATCAAAATCCAAATGGCCGGTCGACTGGGCGGTGCCGAAATGGCCCGTCGCGAAAAGCAAAGTGCTGGCTCGATTCCATTGAGCACGCTACAAGCCAAGATTGATTACGGATTCACCGAAGCGATGACGCCACAGGGGCACATCGGGATTCAAGTGTGGATTAACCAAGGTACTTACGGAGACGACAACGATGGCGCTGATGCCCAAACGGGTCAAGCATCGAAAAAGCCAAAGAGGTCGTATAAAAGGTAACGCGACTCGCGGCAATACGGTCGTCTTTGGTGACTACGGTATCCAATCACTGGATGCTGGCTGGATCAAAGCTACGACGATCGAAGCCGGACGGATCGCTGCCCAGCAATACGTTCGCGGCCAAGGCAAGCTCTATATCCGAATCTTTCCCGACAAGTCTGTGACTAGCACACCGCTGGAAACACGGATGGGTAAAGGTAAAGGGGAGCCTGACTTTTGGGCCGCGGTTGTGAAGCCGGGAACCATTTTATACGAACTCAGTGGCGTGACCGAACAACAAGCCAAGGTGTGCTTTGCACGTCTGGCGAGCAAGATGCCGGTCAAAGTCCGATTTGTCGAACGCCGCTCTGCGTGATCGCTTAGCGGTCCGACTGATTGGCGGGTCGATGAGAAGGATTGCCCGCGACACTTCAACATACGTCAACAACGGGAACGATCGAAACATCGATTGTTCCGTTCGTTGGGGTTGAGAAGTCGACTGGTAAACAATCCAAACCATTCTGACCCTATGTACGATTCATCCCCTTTGACCTTTGTCTAATTCGATGACCAAACTGACCGAACTTCGCGAAATGAGCGACGAACAGCTCGATGCGACTGCGAAGGAAGCCGCCGAAACATTGTTTCGCTTGCGTTTCCAATCTCAGTCCGAGCGTTTGAATACGCCCAGCGAGATCAAGAAGAACCGAAAAACGATCGCTCGTGTCAAGACGATCCAAACAGAACGTCAGCTTGCACAACCGCAAGCTTAATTGACGACTCAACCTCACCCATTCATTCACTGCACGTCCAACTAGCACCATGCCCAAACGCGTCGTAGCCGGAATTGTGACCAGCGACAAAATGAGCAAGACGCGTCGCGTCGAGATCGCTCGTTTGGTCAAGCATCCAAAATACAAGAAGTACATTCGCCGCCGCACGGTGTGTCACGTTCACGACGAGAACAATGAATCGGGCGTAGGCGACAAGGTCGAGATCATTGAATCGGAACCATTGAGCAAACTCAAACGTTGGCGTTTGGTCCGCGTGCTTGAAAAGAGCACCGCAGTCGACGTTGTTGCTTTGCGTGCCGCTCGCAAGAATGCCGAGGCTGAAGGCTTGGCCGCAGCTCACGCTGGTGAACCCGAATCTGAATCGGCCGCCACGGACGCTTAATCGCAACCTCCTCCACACAATCGTCCAACGTTTTTGTCGTTGAAGTAAACAGATATGATCCAACAAGAATCCCGCCTCGATGTCGCCGACAACACCGGTGCTCGAGAAGTCATGTGCATCAAGGTGCTCGGCGGCAGTCGGCGTCGTTTCGCCACCGTTGGCGACGTGATCGTATGCAGCGTCAAGAGTGTGATTCCTGGCAGCGAAGTGAAGAAGAAGGCCGTTGTGCGTGCTGTCATCGTTCGGGTGAAGCAACCAACCCGTCGTCCTGACGGAAGCTACATCCGATTCGATTCCAACGCGGTTGTGTTGGTTGACAAAGACCGTAACCCACGCGGCACTCGCATCTTCGGTGCGGTCGCTCGTGAGTTGCGTGAAAACAACTTCATGAAAATCGTCAGCCTGGCCAACGAAGTGGTCTGATTCGGTTGCTCGGTGACACCCACCGAGACGTCGAACCCAACCACCATTTGCAAACAAATTACCGATCAAAGTTACTACCATGAAATTTCGCGTTGACGATGAAGTCATTGTGATTGCCGGAGCTGACAAAGGTCACCGTGGCAAAATTCTGAAAGTCGATCGCGACAAAGACAAGGTTGTCGTCGAAGGTGCTGCACGCGTGTGGAAGCACGTTCGCCAGAGCCAAAAAAACCCTCAGGGCGGTCGCTTGAACAAAGAGATGCCCATGAGTGCGAGCAACGTGATGTTGGTCGATCCATCGACCGGCAAACCAACTCGCATCGGCGTTCGCTACCTGGATGATGGAAGCAAAGAACGATTCGCGAAGGCAAGCGGCGAAAGCCTCGGCCAAATCGCACCGGCGAAGGCGTCCAAAGCAGCTAGCTGATTGACGACTACCACCACACACACCTTACCCTATTGGCCGTTACTTCCTCGGCGGCACAGTGCCTAACATGTCCAGCAACATTCCACGAATGCAACAGCGTTACGACGAATCCGTTCGTGCCGCTCTGACAGAAACTTACGGCTACAAGAACGTGCACCAAGTGCCACGTCTGCTGAAGATCAGCATGAACATGGGTGTTGGAGCCGCTGTTGGCGACAAGAAGGTCCTTGACTTGGCCATCGATTCGATGACCCAAATCACTGGCCAAAAACCAGTCACTACCATCGCTCGCAAGTCGATCG
This sequence comes from Rhodopirellula europaea 6C, assembly GCF_000338295.1. GTDB lineage: Bacteria > Planctomycetota > Planctomycetia > Pirellulales > Pirellulaceae > Rhodopirellula > Rhodopirellula europaea. Next base: position 16,356 of record NZ_ANMO01000257.1, on the reverse strand, counting down.
CAGGCTTCCGTTTGCGTGAAGGCATGCCAATCGGCTGCATGGTCACCATGCGTCGCCAACGGATGTATGAGTTCCTGGACCGTTTGGTTTCGATCGTTCTTCCTCGTGTCCGTGACTTTCGCGGTATCAGCCGAAAAGCCTTCGATGGCAACGGCAACTACACACTTGGCTTGAACGAGCAACTGGTTTTTCCAGAACTCAACCCAGACAAATTCGTTCGTCCCCAAGGGATGAACATCACGTTCGTCACCTCGGCCAAAACCGACGACGAAGCTCGTGAGATGTTGCGGTTGTTCGGCATGCCGTTCAAGCAACCCAAAGAAAAAGAGCAGGCCGGCGCGGCCTGATTCGGTTCCCCTCCCGGAACCAACCAATCGTTATATTTCAATTCGTCACATGTCTCTCGCTTGAGACGCTCCCCGATCCGTACACCGCAGGTCCTTTCGTGGCAAGCAAATCCAAGGTCGCCAAGGCGCTTCGCACGCCTAAATTTTCAACTCGAAAAGAAAACCGTTGCAAGTTTTGCGGTCGTCCACGTTCGGTGTATCGCAAGTTTGGCTTGTGCCGAATTTGCTTCCGTGAGAATGCCAATGCGGGATTGATCCCAGGCGTTCGTAAGAGCAGCTGGTGAGCTTGGATAATTAAAGGGAAACCACAGCCATGATGACCGACCCCATTGCCGACATGCTCACCCGAATCCGCAACGCCGTACGCGTCGAGCGTCCGTTCGTTGACATCCCCGCCAGCCGCGTAAAACGTGGCTTGGCCGATGTTCTCAAGCGAGAAGGATTCATCTGGGACTGGAAAGAAGAGAAGCTGGAAGAAGAACCAGTCGGCTACCTTCGTTTGGAACTGAAATACGGTCCCAACGGAGAACGAGTGATTCAGTCCATCCGACGAATCAGTAAACCAGGCCGTCGTTTGTACAGCCGCAGCAAAGAACTCAAGCCTGTGTTGGGCGGTTTGGGAATCCGAATCATCAGCACCAGCAAGGGTGTGATCAGCGATCGCGAAGCACGCCGTGACAAAATCGGCGGCGAAGTCCTCTGCGAAGTTTCGTGATCGACCGTCGCTGACGCCCCAATTGCCAAACCATTTATATTCCCCCGTACATTTGTAATCAGCCATGAGCCGCATTGGTAACAAGCCAGTCGCGATCCCCTCCGGTGTGAAAGTCAGCATTGCTGACCGCAACATTGATGTGGAAGGTCCCAAGGGCAAACTGTCGTTCAAACATCGTCCTGAAGTGAAGGTCGCCGTTGACAGTGACACCAACCAAGTGATCATCTCGCGTGATGGTGACGATCGTCCCTCGCGTGAATTTCATGGTCTGACCCGTGCGATCATCGCCAACATGATTGTTGGTGTGAAAGACGGATACGAAAAGAAGTTGGAAATCGTCGGCGTCGGCTACTTGGCATCGATCAGCGGTGACACATTGCAACTTCGCGTCGGCTACGCCAACGAACTGCACCGCAAAATCCCAACTGACCTGACGGTCACTTGCCCCGACCAGACTCACGTTGTGATCCAGGGCTGCGACAAGCAAAGCGTCGGACAATTCGCTGCTGAGATTCGCTCGCTTCGTAAACCTGAGCCTTACAAGGGCAAAGGGATTCGATACCAAGGCGAACAGGTCAAGATCAAACCAGGTAAGTCGGCCACCAAGTAGGTTTGCCGTCGCAGTTGGCGGGGCGTCGCTCCGCTGTTTCCATTCATTTCATCCGTTCACAACGATCATCGTGGGTCGTCACTATGGACAAGAACAAAAAACTCCAAAGCAAACGCCTGCGTCGCCGGCGCCATGTTCGCAACAAGTTGCGAGGCAGTGCCGACCAACCGCGTTTGTGCATTCAGCGTACGCTGAAGCACTTCGCTTGCCAGGTCGTTGATGACCAAGCTGGCAAGACCATTTTCAGTGCGAGTACGCGTGACAAGAGCGTCCGCGACCAAGTGAAGGCTGGTGGCAACTGTGACGCCGCGGCGTTGGTTGGTAAGCTGGTCGCAGAAAAGGCTGCTGAGGCGGGTGTGAAAACCGTCAAGCTTGATCGTGGTCACAACAAGTACCACGGCCGAGTCAAAGCATTCGCAGACGCCGCTCGCGAAGCTGGTTTGCAGTTTTAATTTTCCCATCCCGCGACATTCATCGCAACGAATCAACATAGTCCGCCATGAGCAACGCACGAAACAAACGCAACAACAAGAACGAAGAGCAAGGTTTGGAAGCCGGTCTTCTGGACCGTGTCGTCAAAATCAAACGTTGTGCGGCTGTCGTTAAGGGCGGTCGCCGTTTCAGCTTTGCTGCGATGGTCGTCGTCGGAAACGGCAGCGGGCAGGTTGGTTGGGGCTATGGCAAAGCCAACGAAGTTCCACCAAGTGTGCAAAAAGCACAAAAGCAAGCTTCACGCAGCATGATCCACGTCCCGTTGGTTGAGGGCAGCATTCCTCACCAAGTTTGGGGCCGCTACGGTGCCGCTCGCGTTGTCTTGATTCCAGCCGGTGCTGGTACGGGTATCATCGCCGGACAAGCCGTTCGTGCTGTTTGCGAAGCCTGCGGGATCCACGACATTTTGACCAAATCCTACGGAACCAATAATCCCGTCACGCTGGTCAAAGCGACCCTCGACGCGATGAGCAAACTGCGAACTCGCGAGCAAATCGCTGCGTTGCGTGGTTTGAACCCAGACGATTTGATCGAAGCCTAACAAGGCCGGCGGAAAGCCTCCGCCAAGAAGACATTGCTTGGATCCCATCGCTTTGAAGCGACTGACTTTGGATACCTTTGGCAAAGACACTCATTCAAACACTCGGGCAGCATGACTGACGGTTAGAGATCAGTTTCCCGCCCCCAGCCATTCCATCACTACTATGCAACTCAACGACGTTCATCGCGGTATTACGAAACACCGCCCTCGAAAACGCATCGGTCGTGGTCCTGGTAGCGGCACCGGCAAAACGTCGGGTCGTGGGCACAAGGGACACAAGAGCCGCAGCGGTTACAGCCGCAAGCCCAACTTCCAGGGCGGTGCGATGCCAATGTTCCGTCGCGTGCCAAAGCGTGGTTTCAACAACCGCTGGGCGTTGACCATCTTCGCTGTCAACGTTGGCAAGCTAAACGATGCTTTCAACGATGGCGAAACCGTCACCCTCGAAGCACTCGCTGCTAAGAACCTCGCCAAGGGCAACTTTGACGAATTGAAGGTTCTCGGCGACGGTGAGTTGACAAAGAAGCTGACCATTCAAGCTCACCGCTTCAGCAAGTCAGCCGAAGAAAAGATCTCGGCTGCCGGCGGAACAGCAGAGAAGCTGGCTCCAAAACGTACTCCCGATGAGCGCGTCGAAGCCCTCAAAAGCGAAAAGTAAGCCGGAGAGGCCACAGCCGATTGTGGCTGTGACTATCCACCTAACCGACAAAACAACAGGCCTTGGCGATTTCGTCGGGCCTGTTTTCTTTGAATTGGCACCAGTTGAAAAAGCTTCGCGGCAATCGTTCTTCCGTGATTTGGCTTTGGTTGCTAGTTTGATTGCCTTGGCGATGGTAATTTCCTTCGCCAAGCCCAGAACAACCTTTGCGTGCTCGCCATTTTTGCTTGGCGGGACGACATGAATTCACCCTGCACGATCGACGACGGACGGATCGATGTTTGAAAAGCTGCGAATCATTTTCTCGATCCCTGAACTTCGCAAGAAGGTCATGCTGACGATCGGGCTGCTTGCCATCTACCGGATCGGGTTTCACATCCCGTTGCCGATGATCGCTACCAACCTGGACAGTGGTGCCGGCGGCGGAGCAGCCGACTTCTTCGAAAAGGTCAGCGTTTTCGCGGCCAGCGATCTTCGTCAAGCGACGATCTTCGGCCTCGGAATCATGCCGTACATTTCGGCGTCGATCATCTTCCAATTGCTTGGTAGCGTTTACAAACCGCTGGAAGAGCTGAAGAAGGAAGGTGAAGCTGGTCGGAAGAAGCTCAACGAATACACACGTTATTTGACAGTGGTAATCTGCTTGGTGCAGAGCTACATGTATCTGAAGTTCATGCTGATGGCTGGCTCCAATGGTCAAAGCAGCATCAACCCGAACTTCATGAATGCGAACGAACAATTGTTCTTCGGCTGGCAGATTGTGGCTGTTCTGGTCATGACAACAGGAACCGTGTTCCTGATGTGGCTGGGTGAACAAATTGATGAGTACGGTATCGGCAACGGGATCAGCTTGCTGATCATGGCCGGCATTCTGGCTCAGATGCCAAAGGCACTCTACGAATTGGTGCTGGGCATGAAGACCGAACTGACTGGTCTGGCCAAAGGACAGGTCGGGATCGAGACACTGATCATCTTGGTCGTGCTGTTTGTTGTTGTCGTCTTCGGTGTGGTGTTCATCACCTTGGGACAACGCAAGATCCCCACTCAATCCGCCAAGTTCACTCGCGGTCGACGCGTCTACGGTGGCACCCGTCAACACTTGCCACTGCGAATCAACCAAGCCGGCGTGATGCCCATCATTTTTGCCAGCTCGCTGTTGATGATTCCTGGCGTCCTGTTCGGCTTCTTGGCCGGCCAGTTCGCATCCGATGGTGCTCTGTTCCGCGGATTCAATTTGATTAGCTTGACGATGAGTGATCAGACCTCGTACTTCTTCAACCTGTTGTACGTCGGCTTGATCTTCTTCTTCTGCTACTTCTGGACGGCCATCACGTTCAACCCGAAAGAAATGAGCGACAACCTCCGTGACTCGGGAACCTTCATTCCCGGTTACCGTCCCGGTCGTCGCACAACAGATTACCTTGAAAAAGTAATGGTCCGGATCACCTATGTTGGTGCTGCTTTCTTGGGTTTGATCGCGATTGTTCCAACGATCGTTTACGGTTCGCTGGGTGTTCCTTACTCGATCGCTGGTTTTTACGGTGGCACGGGTCTGCTCATCGCCGTGAGCGTCGCGTTCGACTTGGTGCAAAAGATCGACAGTCACTTGGTGATGCGAAACTACCGAGGATTGCTGGAAGGTGCCGGCGGCGGCACTTCACCCGTCGTTTGATCCTGGCAGTTTTGTGCGAATTGTCTTTATCGGCCCGCCTGGCGCGGGCAAGGGCACTCAGTGTGAACTGCTAAGCAAAGCTCTCAAGGTGCCTCACATTGGCACCGGCGGAATGTTGAGAGCTTTGGAGTCTGATAGTGGCGAGGCGATTCATCTTCGAATCGATCGGGGCCACTTTGCACCGGACGAGTTCGTGCTGCAGATGGTTGCGGAACGACTTGCTCAACCGGATAGCCGCACTGGTTATCTGCTCGACGGATTTCCACGGACACAGGTGCAGGCGAGTGCATTCGACAAGCAACTGGTGGCCGCGTCATTGAAACTCGATCACGTGTTGCACCTTCAAGTTTCGGCCGATGTTCTGATCGAACGTCTCCGCAAACGGGGCGAGACCGAGAAGCGTGCTGACGACGCCGAAGAGTTCATTCGAGAGCGTTTTCGCATCTACGAAGATCGCACCGCACCGTTGCTAGATCACTATCGGTGTCAGGGGCTGGTTCGAGACATCGATGCGTCCGACTCGGAGTCGCTGGTTCACGCATCCATTTGCGATTGCCTGAACTTCACGCTCACTTCGCCGACACAGGCTTGAGCGACTGCCTCGTCGAGAGCAGCTCGAACCGAGGCAGTTACGCCCTATTGCGAATAACGCTCTCAGCGTCCTCGTCGAGAACGGCGTTGACGTTCCATCCGGATCCGGCATCCAACCGGAACCGTCTCTGAAACGGTCACTGGTTTGCCAGCCAGGATTTCATCGATTGCATTCCGCAGGTATGGCTTGGTGACATTGCGGCCATCTGGACTGTCGTCCATCGCGCCCATGTAAGCGATCTTTTGGTCGGCATCGAGCACAAAGAACTGCGGCGTGTACTTCGCACCATAGTCGCGAGCGATCTGTTGTGATTCGTCGTAGAGGTAAGCGAATGGGAATCCCTTTTCTTTCGCCTTCTCTTTCATCGCCGGCATCGCGTCCTCTTCGATCGTGTTGACGTTGACCGCGATCACCGTGACGGATTTCTCTGCGTAGTCCTTGCTCAGTGCGATCAAGCGTTCTTCCGCGTCGATCGCGTAAGGGCAACTGTTGCAGGTGAATGCCAGAACCACGACTTTCGAATCCGACAGATCCTTCAGGGATGAATTCGTGCCTTCCGTGGTCGGCAAATCACTCCATTCAGGTGCCGGATCGCCGACGTCCAGAACGGTGTTGAATTCACCAGCAACAGCGTGGCCAGCCAAATGGATCCAGCAGCAAGTCGTCAGGAGACCGACCAGAACGCAGCAATTAAATTTCATCGAGACTCTCTCGGAAGAGGCGAAGACACCAACGATCAATGAGTTTAGCTGAACCACCTTCATTGGTAGCTAGTTTGAAAAATGGAATCACCGTACATCTGGCGAATCGATCTTGCGACATGTCGTGCAATCATCTCGCTTCCACGAGCATTGCTATGGATACCATCATCGCTGAGTCGAGAATTTGGCATCCATCGACCGGGCGGAGCGTAGGGGCTCATGAGCACGATTTTCCGCAGCCAAGTGTCGGAAACCAATTGAACATCGGTTTCATAGGCGATCTCTCTTTCCAGGGCCCAGAAAGGATCGAACATAAATCCGCGGGGGATCTCCATTAGAACCACCTCAGCATTTTGCAGGCGGCATTGGTCGATCATTTGCAAAAGATTTGCCTTGGTCTGATCGCGACTCTTTCCTTGCAAAAAATCATGACCTCCCAGCTCAACGATTACGAGCTGAGGATCGTGAGAAAAAACCCGCTGCATCTGACCGAGTCCTTGGGATGTTGCGATCCCGGATGTTCCAAGATTGATGACTTCAACCTCAAGCATTTTGCTTAGCGGATCAGGGAAACCGTGATCCGGTAGCATCCCGTCCGTTAAGCTGTCTCCCAGACAAACGATCGAGCGAGACGGGTCAAAGGTCAACTCGCGACCACAATTTTGAATGACTTGCCATTCGACGCAAAACCATGTCCAAGTCGCGATCAGTGCAAGTGAAGTACAGAGAGTTACACGCCTTGGCAACGTCATGCTCATACGCATCCGAATGACGACCATCGCCAACATCAGACCGCTAAGTGTTATGGATGCCGGGGTGCGAGGCAGAAACTTCACGAGCAAGATGACGAGTCCAGCGACAAGCGGCAAATAGGCTGGGCGATCATATCGAACTAGAACGAGATGCCAAACAATCCAGACGGCGACAACGAACGGGAGCACACTCGGAAACGCTAATAAAGAAACGGCCAGGATGCTGCCAATACAAAAGACTTTCAGAATCCCAGCGAACGACGTCTTCTGTCGCTTGGTAGGTTTCGGATTTGTCTCGTCGCTCTGAATCGAGCAGTTCACGTCGCTCAAGTTGGCCCCGCCTCCATTTTGTTCATCCTGCAGCCTGCTCGATTATAACCACATCGATTGCCGCCCGTTCATCGATCCTTCCCTCCCAATTCATCCCCTGAACCAAAAGGATCAAAGCATGCCACGGCCTGCCTTTTACAGAGTCCTTCTCTCACTATGTGTCGCCGGTCTTCTTTTCAGCGGCGGATTGATTCTCAATGCCGAGGATTCCAACCCGGTCTTTCGGGCTGGAGCTGCCACCAGCAACATCACGCCGCCACTGGGTGAGATGATTGTCGGCGGATGGAAACCGATCCCGGCCACCAATGTGCATGATGAACTTCACGCTCGCTGCCTGGTGTTGGATGACGGCACGACCAAGCTTGCCATCGTCCTTTGCGACAATGTCGGCATCCCCGTGGAAGTCTTCGATCTCGCCAAACAGCAAGCGTCTGATGCGACCGGGTTGCCAGTCTCCAACATGCTGTTGGCATCCACGCACACCCATTCGGCAACCACCGCTCGCGGAGACCTGAAAACCGCCAACGAATACAAACTGACGGATTACCAAACCTTCGTTGCCCATCGGATTTCGGACGGCATCCGTCGTGCGATGGCGAATCTGGAACCGGCCAAAATTGGTTGGGGAAGCGTGGATGAACCGTCGGAAGTCTTCAACCGTCGCTGGTTTGTCACCGACGCCAGCTTGTTGGCCAATCCTTTTGGCGGCACCGATCAAGTCCGGATGAATCCACCTCGCGGCAGCTCCAAACTGGATCGCCCCGCGGGTCCGACCGATCCCGAAATCAGCTTCGTCTCAGTGCAGAGCCCCGACGGCCGGCCGATCGCCCTGCTGGCAAATTATTCGCTGCACTACGTCGGCGGCGTTCGATCCGGAGAAGTCTCGGCGGACTACTTTGGCTACTTCGCGAAATTCATCGAACAGAAACTTGGGGCAACCAATCAATCGCCACCGTTTGTCGGCATCTTTTCCAATGGCACCAGCGGCGATGTGAACAACATCAACTTCGCTGACAAATCGCCGCGAAAGTACGATCCCTACGAGAAGATGCAGGAGGTTGCGGAGAAGGTCGCCAGCCGCGTGTTCGAAGCCCACCAGCAGATCGATTTCCGCGATTGGGTGCCACTTTCCGCCGAGCACACGACGTTGACGCTGAAGACCAGACAACCGACCTCGGAGATGATCTCGCACTTTGAGCAAATCAAACGTGGCGACGACGACAATCCAAGAAGCGGCCATCGCCGCGAAGAGATCTATGCCGATCGAATCGCGAAAATTTTGGCGGGGCCCAAGGAAGTGGAGATTCAACTGCAGGCTCTTCGCATTGGCGATTTGGGAATCGCCGCGATCCCGTTTGAAACGTTCACCGAAACGGGATTGGAACTGAAAGACCGCAGCCCCTTTCAAAACACCTTCACAATCGAGCTCGCCAACGGCTCCTTCGGGTACTTGCCGACTCCGCAGCAACATCGCTTGGGCGGCTATGAGACTTGGTTGGGAACCAACTACGTCGAGAAGGAAGCAACCACCAAAATCGTCGCAGCGTTGCTGGAGATGTTTCAAAGCCAACTAGAGGACAACTGATGCGTTGGCTTGTTGGATGGATCGTGACGCTGCTTACAACGTCACCGTTGCTCGGCATCGGAACGGCAGCCGAGCCGACCAAACCGAATTTCATCATCGTCTACTGTGACAACCTCGGTTACGGCGACATCGAGCCCTTCGGATCGACGTTGCATCGAACGCCCAACCTGAACCGCATGGCAAGGGAAGGGCGAACGTTCACTCACTTCTGCGTCACCGCAGGCGTCTGCACCCCATCGCGTGCCAGCATCGTGACCGGATGCTATGCCCAACGAGTTGGAATGCATCTGAACGATCGCGATGGCGCGGTCTTGCGTCCTGTCTCTCCCTATGGCTTGCATCCCGACGAATTCACAATCGCGGAGATTCTCAAACAACAGAACTACGCCACCGCATTGGTTGGAAAATGGCATCTGGGTGATCAACCGGAATTCCTGCCGACCCGTCAGGGGTTTGATTGGTTCTTCGGAGTGCCATACTCCGACGACATGACCGAGCGGGTTTGGGAGCGAGATGGATCGTACTGGCCACCTCTGCCTCTCATGGAAAACGAGACCGTCATCGAAGCCCCGTGCAACCGAGACGGATTAACCAAGCGTTACACCGAACGAGCGATGCAATGGATTGCCGAGCACAAGGAGGAACCGTTCTTCCTGTACTTTCCACAAGCGATGCCTGGCAGCACCAAGACACCGTTTTCCAGCGACGCTTTTCGCGGCAAAAGCCAGAACGGTCCCTGGGGAGACGCGGTCGAAGAATTGGATTGGTCGATCGGTCAGATACTGAACCAGCTCGTTGAACTAGGCATCGCGGAAAACACCTTCGTGATCTGGACCTCCGACAACGGTGCTCCCATCAACCGCGATCCTGATGACTTGAGCCGAGGTTCCAACTTGCCGCTTCACGGTCGCGGGTACACGACCAGCGAAGGTGCCTTTCGTGTTCCCACGATCGTCTGGCAACCCGGTAAAGTGCCCGCCGGAACTCAGTGTGACGAACTGACAACCACGATGGATTTATTGCCTACGTTTGCAAATCTAGCCGGATGTGAACTGCCGTCGGATCGCAAACTCGATGGCCACGACATCGCTCCGCTGCTGTTTGGTGAACCCAACGCCAAGACGCCGTACGAAGCGTTCTACTACTACCATCAAGATCAACTGCAAGCCATCCGTTCCGGTCCCTGGAAAATGTTCCTGCCCGTCGACGCATCGCCCGGACACCCGCACTTCAACGCTTCGCAGAAACCAACAACGCTCTTGTTCAACGTGGTGGATGACATTGCTTGCCAGCACAACATTGCCGAGACGCGTCCTGAGATCGTTGCTCAACTGACTGCATTGGCCGAACAAGCTCGTCAGGATCTGGGTGACAAAGATCGCCCCGGCCGGGGCCAACGACCAGCCGGCAAATCCACGGACGTTTCGCCTCGAAGATTGGAAATGCTGCCGAGCGAATCCGTCCAACCGGGTTCGTGATCTCGAACGATCGGGTTCCGTCTCGTGAGCCGTTTGGACGTTAACCCCGGTTGTACGTGGAAACTGTGGCTAACGCCAAACGGCTCAGATACCCGATGACACCTGCGTACCTGTTTGACTCCATTAAGGCTCCAACATGTCTCCCATTCATATCAATCCACGGGTCGTCTCACTCACCGTTTGGGTAATGGCTGCTCTGTACTTTCATGCCTGCGTCCCCACTTCGCTGAGAGCCGATCCCAACGACCGCCCGAACATTGTGTTGATCCTCGCGGACGACCTCGGCTACGGAGACCTGGGTTGCTATGGCAACGACGCGCAAGCAACGCCGACCTTGGATCGGCTGGCCAGGCAAGGTGTTCGCTGGACGCAGGCCTATGCCAACGGCCCCGAATGCTCGCCCACTCGAGCGGCGCTCTTAACAGGTCGCTATCAACAACATGTGGGCGGTTTGGAATGTGCAATTGGAGTCGGCAATGTTGGACGCTATGACGATGCGATTCGTTTGCACTTAGTCAGCGAACTGGGTTTGCCCGCCGACAGGCCAACGTTGGCGAAGCGTCTGTCCGACGTCGGTTATGAAACGGCATTGTTCGGAAAATGGCACCTGGGTTACGAAGCCCAATTCTCACCGATGCAACATGGATTTGAGGAAGCGTTGTACTGCATCGGCGGTGCGATGGATTACTACCACTACCTCGATTCGGTCGCCACGTACAACCTGTTCCGCAACGGCCGGCCGATCAGCGGCGAAGGCTACTTCACGGACACGATCACCGATCACGCCGTGCAATATGTTCGCGACCGGAACGACAGTGAGCAGCCTTTCTTCCTGTACTTGCCCTACACCGCACCGCACACGCCTTATCAACCGCCGGGTCAGTCTCCCGTCGATCCGCTGCCGCTGGATTCACCACTTTGGAAACAGAGCGACGATCCGCCCGGTGTCTACCGATCGATGGTGCGTCACATGGACGAAGGCATCGGGAAGGTGCTTCACGCGATCGAGGAATCTGGGATGACCGATCGCACGCTGGTGATTTTCGCCAGCGACAATGGTGGCACGTCGGCGAGTCGCAACGAACCGCTGCGAGGATTCAAAGGCCAGACTTTCGAGGGCGGCATTCGCGTTCCGTTGATCGCTCGTTGGCCCGGCCATTTGCCAGAAGACACAGTCAGCCAGCAAGTCACGATCACATTCGATCTGACCGCATCGATGCTGGCCGCCGCTGGGATCACTCCCGCCCAAGAAGACGCGATGGAAGGGATCGACGTCCTGTCGCTGGCCGCTTCGGGTGAACCGCCTGAACCCCGCACGCTGCACTGGCGGAAACCTCGCGACCCTCAAGTCTGGGGCGGCATACGGGACGGGAAGCTGAAGTATGTCCGGCAAGAAAAAGCCACCACCGACGGCCGAACAACGATCCAGGAATGGCTCTTCCATCTGACCGATGACATCGGCGAACAGAATGATTTGGCCTCGCAAAACCCTGGTGAGCTGGACCGTCTGAGAGGCAAGTACCTTGCCTGGGAACAAGCGGTAAGAAACAACCGCCGAGGCAGACCAGGATGGAAACCGTCGACAGACTGACGGCTCTCCTAGCCCACCAATGTGGCATAGGCTTCCAGACCGTGCTGCTCGACCACAGACTGGAAGCCCATGCCACAAACGGGCAGTCAAAACGCCGCGATTTTGGCAACGCTGCCGATTGCGAGGGATTTCCCGGCCGTTTCGGCGAATCGTTTCCTCCATGGCGAGAACCGGTCAATCTGCCGCTTCGCCGAACGATGATCCTGGTGCGATGCAGGGCTCGCGCGGTAAGTTGTGGCCATGAACACGCCCACCGCCACGACCGCCCAGCCACCTCGCATCATCCGCCAATTGCCGGCCCATCTGGTCAATCAAATCGCCGCTGGCGAGGTGATTGAACGGCCCGCTTCGGTGGTTAAAGAACTGCTCGAAAACAGCATCGATGCGGGTTCGACGAGGATTGAACTGAGCCTCGAGGGTGGCGGCGTCGAGCTGATCCGGATCAGCGACGATGGCTGCGGGATGACGGCGGAGCAATTGCCGCTGGCCGTGACCAGCCACGCGACCAGCAAACTGCCCGACGACGAATCGCTGTTCCACGTCGGCACCCTCGGTTTTCGCGGCGAAGCCCTGGCATCGATCGCTAGCGTTTCTCAAATGACCATCCGCAGCCGCGCCGAAGGCCAAGACGGTGGCTGCCAAATCGATATTCGCGGCGGAGTGATCGAAACACCCGGTCCGTGCGGATGCCCGGTCGGCACCGTGATCGAAGTCCGGAACCTGTTCTTCAACACACCTGTTCGTCGCAAGTTCTTGAAGACCCCGCAAACCGAACGCGGGCACATCGTCGAAGCCTTCACGCGTTTGGCCCTTGCCAACCCGAAGGTTCACTTTGTCCTTCGCAACGGCGACAAGGAGATGTTCGACCTGTTGCCGACGCCTCGTTGGGCAGACCGCATTGAGTCTTTCTTTGGAACTGAAATCTCCGAAGCGTTGATTCCGATCGAAAACCAAGACGAAACCGTTCAGATCACCGGTTATGCCTGCGACCCATCGGTCAGCCGTGGCAACAACCGAATGCAGTACCTGTTTCTCAACGGTCGACACATCCGCGACCGCGCGCTGCAACATGCTCTTGGAGAAGCCTACCGAGGCATGCTGATGGTCGGCCGCCATCCGGTTTGCTTCCTGCGAATGCGAATGCCAGCGGACATGATCGATGTCAACGTGCACCCCGCGAAACTGGAGGTTCGCTTCACCGACAGCGGACGCGTGTACAGCCGGTTGTTGCAAACGCTTCGCCAGCGATTCCTTTCGACCGACATGACTCACCGCGTGGGATCCAACCCGGTCCCGGCTCCCATGAGCGAAGAGGAACAACGCCAAACGGTGCCTGAATCGGTCATGGGCATGCGTCCCAACGAAGTCGACCAGCAACGCCAATCGGTGATCGAATGGGCCCGAACCGGTGGACCTCCATCGGGATCATCCGCGACGTCCAATACTCAGATGCTGGGCGGAACAAGCGGCACGCCGGACTTTCGACCGTTCGGCGATTCCAACTCCATTGGCCATGGCTCGCACGCCTCCACAGGCATGGCAGCCCCGTCCGCGCCGCTCGCTTCGCCCAACACTTGGTCACCGGGATCCGTCGCCGGTGTCGATTCGCCTCGCCCATCGACAGCCGCCGAAGGCATTGAGATGACGCCGTGGGATGGCGACAACTCAGGTAGCTCCAACGCGAATGATCCGGGAACAGCCGGCTCGTCGCACGACGCAGCTCTGGCCGCCGGCGTTCCCACACCGAGCGTGAGTCACCTTGGGTTCCAAGTGCACCAGCGCTATCTCGTCACGCAAGACGAGAAAGGCATGGTCGTGATCGATCAACACGCGCTACACGAACGTGTGCTCTACGAACGTGTTTGCCAAAAAGTGCTTCACGAAGACGCTTCATTGGAAGCCCAACAGTTGTTGGTTCCTGAACCTGTTTCGCTGACTCCGGCCGAGCGAGCTGCGGCTCTCGAGGTGAAGGACACGCTCAGCCGAATCGGTTTGGAAATCGAGGACTTCGGTGGCGAAACGATTCTGATTCAGTCGTACCCAGCGATGCTGCCGAACAAGCCGCCTGCCGACATGTTGCGAACCGTTTTGGAATCGGTAATGGGCGCCGGCCGAGATCCCAACCCGAAGGATTTGCTGAATCACTTGCTCAGCACCGTCGCTTGCAAAGCCGCCGTCAAAGCGGGCGATCCACTGTCTCCGGAAGAGATCACCAGCCTGCTGGAACAGAAGGACTTGTACCAAGAAACGCACCATTGCCCACACGGTCGGCCAACCGCGTTGTTCTTCAGCCGCGATGAACTCGATCGCATGTTTGGTCGACTGGGCCCGCGTGGCAAAGCCTCGGTGTCGCCATGACGGACGCGAATCGCTCGCGCCCCAAGCTGGCGATCACGATGGGGGACGCCGCCGGAATCGGCCCCGAAATCGCTCTTCGAGTCTGGAATTCACCGGAGGTTCAGTCACTGGGTTACCCGCTGCTGTTTGGCGACGCGGCCATCTACCAACGGGCCGCGAAAGAACTCGGTTGTGACTGCCCCGGCACAATCTCTCTGGCCGAGTTTCTGGTCATGCCAAAGCAATCAATACCGCGTGACGCACCGCACGGGGTGATTGTCGATTGCGGGAAACTCACCGCAGAAGAACTCGATGACTTCACCCCAGGAAAATTCAGTGCCGCGACCGGGCGAGCCTCCTATCAATCCGTCACCGACGCAATTGACGCCGCGGTGTCGGGTCACATCGACGCGATTGTAACGGGGCCCATCCAGAAGGAAGCCTGGCATCAAGCCGGGATCGACTTCCCCGGTCACACCGAGTTGTTGGCCGATCGAGCGGGCAGGGCAGTGCACGGCAAACCAGCAGACGTTCGCATGATGCTGGCCAGCGACACGATCGCCTGCGTTCTTGAAACGATCCACATTCCGCTGGCCGATGTCGCCTCGCAGCTCGAGACCGAATCGCTGGTTCGCACGATCAACTTGGCCGGCGAAACGGTGCAACGTCGCAACCAAAATCGCGGCAGTTTGCTGCCGCCTCGCATTGCTGTTTGTGGTTTGAATCCGCATGCGGGTGAAAACGGCTTGTTCAGCCACCAAGAAGAAGAACAGATTATCCTGCCGGCGATTGAGGCTGCCAGGCAATCAGGATGGACGATCGAAGGACCACTGTCGCCCGACACCGCATTCACGCCCGCGATGCGAGAACGAATCGACATTTACGTTTGCATGTATCACGACCAAGGATTGATTCCATTGAAAGCGTTGTCGTTTGACGACGCAGTCAACGTGACGCTTGGACTGCCCATCATCCGAACCAGCGTCGACCACGGGACGGCCATGGACCTGGCTTGGCAAGGCAAAGCCAGCATCAATAGCATGTTGGCGGCAATTCGGTGGGCGGTGCCGTGACGTCGCCGGCGTCGCAACTGGAAGCCACGGACAATCCCTCTCGATCGGCCTTGGCGTGGAGCTGGCTGGCGTTGATGGGCGTTTGCTTTCTTTATGCTGGCGATGCGGCGCCCGGCGTCAATGAAGCACACTACTTCGTCAAAGCCAAAAACTTTTGGCAACCGGACTGGTGCGCGAACGATCTCTTTGCCTCGTCGGGAAAGGCACATGCAACTTACTACTGGTGGTTCGGATGGCCGACCCGCTTTCTCTCGCTGAACGTGACCGCTTGGATTGGAAGGCTGGTTGGCTGGTCGTTGTTGGCTGCGGGGCTGCTTCGACTGACGCAAGCGATGCGGATGCCGCCGATGAGCAGCGTCTGGGTCATGGTCCTTTGGATTCTTGGAATCCAGCACGGCAACTTGGCGGGTGAGTGGGTCATCGGTGGGATTGAGGCCAAGGTTCCCGCCTATGGACTGGTGCTATTTGGCTTGGCCGAAATCGTCCAACGCCGATGGTCGAGAGGTTGGGTTTGGCTGGGAGCGGCAGCGGGATTTCACGTGCTGACCGGAGGCTGGTCCGTTGTCGCTGCCGCAATTGCATTTTGGCTGACCGAGCGAGGTCCGAAACGTTGGCGAGTTTCCCAATCGATTGCCGACGATCGGTCGTCTGGACAGGAAACTGCGACAGGTGATGACGTTCGTCCGGCATTCTTCAGCCGAGGTTTGTTCCTCGGAGGAGCCTTGTCGCTATTCGGACTGATTCCAGCCGCGGCGATGTCCTGGGGAGCGACCGATGCGGAACAAATTTCTGCCGCCAGAATTTACGCGTATTTCCGAATCTCACATCACCTGATGCCAGCGGCGTTCCATTTCGATTGGTACATCCGGCATTCCATCCTGA
>NZ_ANMO01000256.1 GCF_000338295.1 Rhodopirellula europaea 6C | reverse complement strand
CTCAGAAGAACGTTCTGCCGCGGTCGACGAGATGTTTGGTGAGATAGAATCTTCCGAAACCTTAGTTGATGTGTTACGCCGCTTCGATGACAAGGCCGCAGACTGGCTCGAACTGGGACTCGATGACGTCTTTGATGGTTTTCTTCCCATCGACGTGACGATTGATCAGCTACCGTCGCAAATCGTAGTAAACAAGCAAAATCTTTCGATCCAGTACAGCCCCATTGAAAAGGACGATGAACTAGCCGGACTCGCGGTTGTCGTAACAAATATCACTGCCGAAGTAGAGCGTCAGAAGCTTGAAGCAGAAAGCCGAGAAATGATGACGATGATTGAACGAATTTCGATTGATCGATCTGGCTTTCTCGAGTTCTTCCAAGAAGCTGAAGCCATCATCGAGTCATTGCGAAATGAGTCACGCGATGACATGGTACTTCTGAAACGTCGTGTTCATACGCTTAAGGGAAACGCGGCAATCTTCGGGATGAGTCGGCTTGCCGATGCCTGTCATATCATTGAAGATCATATCGCTGATACCGGCCAATCTCCCGATAGTCCAGCATGGACGAAATTGTTCAGCTGTTGGGCTACCGCACGCGGAAATTTACGCCGATTGGTAAGTGACGAATCCAACGAATTGAGACTCAGTGATAAACGATACAACAACCTTCTACTTGGTCTCTTGAATGGCGAATCTCATGACGCAATCGCCATGCGTGTCGCGGTCTGGCCCTTGGAACCTACCCAACAGCGTTTGAAACGCATCTCAGAGCAAGCGAAACGCTTAGCGTCGCAATTGGGCAAAGGAGATATCAACGTCTCCATTCAGGACAACGGACTGCGAACTGAATCAAACAACTGGTCGGGATTCTGGGGAGCGTTGGTTCACGTGGTTCGCAACTCGGTTGATCACGGTCTGGAATCGATGGAAGACCGCAATCTCGCAGGAAAGTCCACGGCCGGGCATCTGACACTGAAAACTATCTGCACAGATGACCGGTACGTCGTATCGATCGCTGATGATGGAAAGGGAATTGACTGGGATCGCATCAGAGAAGTTGCGGAAGAACGTGGGATTCAAGTGAAATCGAACGAAGATCTGGTTGACGTGTTGTTTGCTGATGGTGTTAGCACGGCGGCCGAGGTAACGGACACGAGCGGACGTGGCGTTGGCATGGGAGCCCTCAAGGAGGCTTGCGAATCCCTGGACGGAAGCATCCAGGTCATCAGCCGTCGTGGCGAAGGAACTGAATTCCGGTTCTCATTCCCAATCGAAAAGATGGCCCCCGAAACCCATGAACTGCTCGCGTCCTATGGAATTAGCAATTGCCTGGAGTCACTTACCAGTGGGTGTGAAGCTTAGGCAAGAAGAACTTGGTTTTCACCACGTCATCTGATGCTAGGACGTCCCTAGCCACTTTCAACACTTCACAACCAGAGAGAAAAAGCAATGCGAACCCAATTATCAACAGAAGAGACGTTGCAGGAAGACTTCTGGGAGTCATTCAGTGAACTGATTCAGTGCTACCAGAATGAGCCACCCAAAATCGAACGTTGCCTAGACGATGAAATCGAGGCAAACATGACTTCGATCATTGGACTGTCGTGCCCCGAGTTTTCGGCGTCCGTCGCGTTGGTGACATCAGCGGATGCGGCATTGAAGCTTGCGAACGTCACCCCCGAGTGCATTCCAGATTGGCTGGGCGAACTTGCCAATCAACTGGGAGGTCGGTTCAAAAACAAACTAGCCAACTACGGCGTTTTGCCTCACCTCAGCACTCCGACTACGGTGGAAGGACGCTACATCCAATTGAGCTCGACTTCTGCAAAAACGTTTGCTTTGACCGCCCACTTCGATGGTGGTTCGGCCATCGCTCAAATCACTCTCAAGATCGATGACGACCTTGAGTTGAATGAATGTGAATCGACTCCAGCTTCCGAAGAAGGCAGCCTCGAGTTGTTCTAGGACCTTTCCAATTTCTTTTTAGCTTATCAACCCAAAAAGTGAGTGTTTCCATGAGTGCTACAGTTTTAGTTGTCGACGATTCCGCAAGTGTCCGTCAACAAGTTGGTGCGACCCTCAAGCAAAGCGGCTTCAACGTTGTCGAGGCAGTCGACGGCGTGCAAGGCTTCAACCGCATTGAGCAGGGTGGAATTGACTGTGTCATTTGCGATGTGAACATGCCAAATATGAACGGAATCGAAATGGTTCAAAAAGTGAAAGCGAATCCGGCGAATGCCGACTTGCCGATCGTCATGCTGACGACCGAAGGCGCTAAAGAACTTATCACCCAGGCCAAACAATACGGAGCCAAAGGTTGGATCGTGAAACCATTCAAAGCCAACCTCTTGATCGCTGCCGTCGAAAAGCTTACCGCAACCTGCGTGGGCTAATCGAGGGCGATCGAAAACTAAAATAGCACGGGGCACTGGGGAATTATGATTGATCACTACCAACAATCAGTGGGTAGCTTGGATTGCCTCGACAATCCAATCGAAAAGAGGCTTACGGACATAGGTTGTCGAATGACGCCAGACGGCAATGACCTGCTATGTCCCGTCGGATCATTGTCTGCATTGGCGGAAATCGTTCGACAAACTGCTCACACCAGTGATTCCGATGCTCCGTGCGGGTTGGTATCGGATGCATTTGAACATTGCGAAAATGCATCTTCGACTGACGTTGAGACACAATCGGACACATACCGAACAGGCAATGCGTCCGGTTCAGGAACGGCGGAAAAATACGGGGCTCTCAGTCAAGCAATTACTGACCAAATCGTGCAGAGCCTCGACAGCGCCAATGAAATTACGGAACGCGCAGTACTTGCAATCGGCAACCAGATTTCATCGCTATTTGAGATTGCCAAGAACAATAACGAGGCCGCTGTCAGCTCTCTCGGTGAGGTGCTCGGACGAAGTGCAAGCCACTCACATGATGAATTGATCGGTGCAGACGAAGCTACATCGATTGCGTCATTGCTGGAGAACCAACGTCGCAGCATTCAATTGTTTGTTCAAAAAACAGAAGAGTTTTTCCGTCGACAGACCGTACTCGCAGAAGAGTCGCAGTCACGGGTAAGAAACATGGAATGCAGTATCTCGAAGATCCAGGACATCGTAGTTGGCAGCAAGATCCTAGCAATCAACGCGCAGATTGAGGCCGCAAGGCTTGGGCAAGCAGGTCAAGCGTTCTCTGTTGTTGCACAACAGATGAAGGTTTTCTCAATGGAAACTAAAAACGCCAATGATTCAATTGATGCTTCCGTCGATTCGGTTGCTGAGATGATGTCGCGGTTTCGACACGACACGATTGAGATGCAAGACAGCCTCAGCGAATTTTCGCATGATCTTGCTTCAGAAGTTGCCGAGCTTGAGGATCGTACCCGACTCCTGATGGACTCGCTTTCCGGGACCTTGGATCAGATCAGTAGCAGCAACGAACAATTGACGAGTCGTTCACAATTGGCATTGTCAGAGCTTCAATTTCAGGATCCGCTGGCGCAGGATCTGCGTCGCACTCTTCACAAGGTCAAAAAGCTGCAAAGCATCATCGACACCGGCACCTGCGATGAACGGGAGCCAGAATCTTACATTGATCATATCGGAGGAGATGGAACCTTGGAACGTGATGCAGGCGAAGTGGAGCTTTTCTGAAATAGCGACCTTTGCGATCGCAGCAGCACAAATTCCAGATGCATCAGCGTTTTGCCATTCTTCGGATTGGTCTTCGAGAACGGTTTTGACCGACCGGTTACCGCAGATACAAAGAGCTTCGGAACAGTGCACTTCGGAACAGGCACGGTCCATGTGCATTGCATTCACGGTGAGCGAAATCATCGGGCTCGGACCTGCAATTGAAAGCATTCCATCAAGTCGCGAATGGGATCCGATTCCCCTCACTTCGCAATTGCTTGCGTTGCAAAATTAACCAATGGAGCAGGATCTTTCAGTGAATGCGGATGATGCTCTAATCCAGGTCGCCGGAGCACTTGGATCAAACCGCCGAGCTCGCGATAGCGTTGAATTAGAATATCGCTATTTTCGCTTGGTGGAACGATAAGATCCGCTTCGTTGATCATTGCGAAAATTGGTACTCCAGCTTGAACAAGTTCGGAAAGCTGGTGCAGCGGCCCATCCTCGAACACCTCTGTTTGTTCATCGGTCATCTGGTAGGCGTCGAGGCATGTTTGCCAAGCTTTTGGTGCTCCTCTTCCAACGCCTTTGCCTCCCGGCCAGGACCGAATATCCATCACCGCGTTGTCGACATAGATCCCGCTGACTCGCTCCGGGTTGACCGACGCCCAACGCATTACAATTAGACCGCCGCGGCTCATTCCCTCCAATAGTGGACTGGAATGCAGACCGATTTGCTGGCTCAAACGATAGAACTGATCCCAACGCTTGATGGCGGTTTCGTTGCCATATAGATCCGCGACGTCGCAGTAGCAAACGTGCCACCCTTGTTTCAACAACGCCACGTCGAGTTGCGGTTCGTGGCCCCAAAACCGAGCCCGCCAAATCCATGGTGCCTTCGGTGCTGGCGTGGCGGGGCTGACCAACCTGCAAGGCACCCCGTCGATCTCAAATTCATGTTGAACAAACCCATGGAAATCACTGACAGAAACCTGAACTCCAGGCTGATCGATGAGGCGATCAGCGGGATTACCATCGGATGCCGCAACAGTGGACTTGTTTCCTGATCGGCTTATTTCGTCTCCCGCGCCCCAGGCGTGGGAGGCGAAACCGAGAGCGATCACCAGACAGAATGATTTGAATGCGGGAGGATCGTATTGGGCAAACATGTTCGGCGACGAAAGTGTGAGAGGAGCGACAAAGTCGGGCGTTCCCGAGACTTCAAATGATTATCGAGGAACAGGAACAATCGAGTTTGTCCTGTTCTTTTCTATGCGAGAATACACGAACCTAAGGTCGAGTGTCTTCTCTACTCACCGCATTGAATCCGAGGTGGGGAAGTCGGTCGCGTATCTGGAGTCAGCATGGCAGCCACGACGGATACCAGAAGGAAACAATTTCCGGTTTCGTTCGTTTGTGACGGCACCTGCGTAGCAGACAGCGAAAGTCAAGCGTTGATTATCAATCACTCGGTTCAGTAGAAATCATATGTCCGGCGGTGTATGCAACGACAATCGCTTCTCCCCGATGCTGGGAACAAGCGGATATCCAAAGTTCTTCACGAAGCACCAGCCTTCGATGACCGAACTTTCGGGAACCACAACGAGCGTGCCCGTTCAACTGGCGGTTTCGGTGCGCCATCTTGACGGACGATTATTGGCTCATTCCCGCAAATTTCCTGCAATTGACGTAACCCTCTCAAGCAGAAAAGACGATAAACGAGACAACGTCTTCTAGTTTGGGCAAGTCTTTTCAATGGATATCCGCTGGCACCACTCCGCCGTCCACTGTTTGACAGTGCTAGCACTGACCGTGGTTTGTCCAGCGTCTACTTCCATCGCAGGAGATGAGACTGCCGGTCTCGTCGAAGAGCGTTCTTCGGTCCCAACGCTCGTCGTTCCCTTCGAAAACAGCATCCGTCAAAGCGACGTATCCGGCGTCATCACGCGAATTCGCGAGTTGGAAGCGATCGTCGCGGACATGCAGGCTGACTCCTCAAATGGGGTCACACCGCCCCGAGCAACGGGCGACGAGATGCCACACCGGCGTCTGCCAATCGCAGACCAATCCACGCACGATGGAATCTATGACTCTGGTTGGACGTGGCGTCCCCGGGACCCTCAGGAATCGCCCTTCGAGTTAACTGTTGGACTACACAATCAGTTTCGCTACACGGGTTTTTCTCGTGAAGAAGCCACGTCGGTCGACGCTGCCGGAAACATTCGCGAGATCAACAACCGGAACGACTTCAACATCAACCGAGGTCGGCTGGTGTTTTCCGGGTATGCGTTTGACGAGGACCTGCGGTTCTATTCCAACATCGACTACAGCACCGTCACCTCCAATCCCATCCAGTTACTGTTGGGTTGGATTTCGTTTCGGATGTCCGATCGGCTTTCGATCTACCTTGGGCTTGGCAAACTGCCAGGAACCTGGGAATGGACCGAAACATCTCGGTACACGCTCGGTGCCGACCGAACGATGGCGACAACATTCTTTCGACCGTCCATCACAGCGGGTATGTGGGCCAAAGGCAAACTGACCGACGACGTCTCATACCACGTGCTGGTCGGGAACGGCTTCAACACACTTTCACTGCAAGCATCCGAACTCGACACGCAACTCGCCTATTCCGCCCTCTCGTGGTGGGAACCATTGGAAGAGTTCGGGCACGGTTTCTCAGACATCGAGAACCACCCGTCATTGGCATTTCGATTGGGGCATGGACTGACTCAAACCAGAAACGCCAGCAGCAGCAACGCTGACCCCGCGGCCGAGCAAACCGTCATTCGACTCAGCGACGGAACTCGCCTGATCGAACCCAATGCGATCGCTCCCGGAGTGACGGTGAATGCCTTTGATATCTGGTTGTACTCCGCACACTTCGGGATGAAACGGCGAGGATTCAGCTTCAGCAGCGAAGTGTTCCTGAGGTGGCTTCGCAACATCGAAGGCGATACCGGCACCATGCTTCCCTCGCAATTCGACCAGGGATTCTTCGTTCAAAGCGGCGTGTTTGTCATTCCGCAAACGCTGGAACTGTTTGCACGTGGATCCCAGGTGAACGGGGAATACGGCAGCGGCGACGAAATTTCGGCTGGGTTCAACTGGTACTTGTTCAACAAGCGATCCGCTCGATTCACGTTTGACGTGACTTCCATCGACGATTCACCCGCACAGCAATCGCGAACGGGTTATGTCGCGGGAGAAAGCGGCACCCTGTTCCGGTCCCAGTTGTGGACCTTCTTTTGAGCCGCAAAGCTTCGTCGCAGTGGGTGAACGGCAACCTTTTCCGGTATTCGCCTGTTTGTGCCTGGGAATCATGGCGAACGCCAGTGGTTCACCTTCCAATCAGTACGCCAAATTGCCACCAAACTCAGGAACGCGGTCGGCTTTCACGAGGTCGGCCCATTGAATCAATCTTCCACGAGACATTTCCCAAAACTCTTCGCACAGTTCGAAGTACTCCAGAACCACGTTCTTTTGCCCCACCTCCAGCAATGCTTTCGCCAAAACCATGTTGGGCCCGAACGATTTCAACTGAGGAGAACCTGGCGTTTGGCCGGCCCGAAGCAGATACGATTTCGCTTCTTCCACGTCGCCGTTGAAGAGTGCCACGCGACCCAGGATCAAATTCCCATGATGGAGATGGTTTCCTCGATTTCGTCCGGACTCAGCGACTTGGAGCATCTCCTTGGCATAGGTTGCTGCCGCGTCGATGTCCCCGGCTTCGAAGGCAACCTTGGCCAAACTTTGCAGTAGAAACTCTTGCTCCATTGGCCCCGAGAGTCGATAAGCGGATTGGAACTCGCCAAACGATTTGATTGCAAGGTCCTTCCGTTCGGGCCCCTCGGAAAGCGAGATCATTCCCAAGGAATACAATTGGCCCACAGCGGAAGACCACTCGGGATCATTTGGAGCCAATCGTTTGCCTCTCTGCAACAACGTTGTTGACAAATCACGATCGTGAAGCAAAGAGTAACGTGCAGCATGGCGAAGAACCGCTGGACTTTCAGGCAAATCATCCGTTGCCTTGATCCAAGCCTTCTTCGCTGCATCATAAGCATCCGGTTGCAAGATTCGGTCGATTGTGACAAAGGGCGTCCCCATGATCTCGGCCTCCGGTGCATTCTCAATCAACCACCGCACGTGTCGCTGATGCGTTTCCTCTGCACCAGGCTGCTCACGCCGGCAGAGAAAGTAATACCCTAATAGCTTGGTTCGAGAATCAATGTCCGCCGGTTGGTCAGCCACCTTCTTTTCGAGCTCAGCGACCTCTTCCGGTGTCAATCGCCGACCCTGCATTGCCAATTTTTGAACATCCGACGCCATCCCCACCACTCCCATCTCACTCACAAGAAATCTGTTTGCGGCTTACCTGATCTGCTGCATCCTACTGAGGCGGGGAAAGCTTCGCGACAACTAGATACATCACCGGGGCCAGAATCAATACGACGAGGGTGCTGAGTGCAAGCCCGAAGGTGAGGCTGGTCGCCATCGGTGAGACCACTTGGGCTTCCTTGGATCGCTCCAGCAGGATCGGCATCATTCCGGCGCATGTGGTCACCGACGTCAGCAAAACGGCTCGAAAGCGACGTCGTCCGCCGTCGATGATCGCTTCGTGAAGCGGCAAGCCATCGGCCACACGACGATTGATAAAGTCAACCAGCACAATCGAGTCGTTCACAACCACTCCAGCGAGTGCCACAATTCCAAAGATGCTGAATAACGTCAGATCGATGTTCATCACGATGTGACCCAAGATGGCTCCGATGAAACCAAACGGAATGATCGAAAGGATTAGAATCGCTTGCCAACTCGAATTGAACTGGATTGTCAGCAACAGGAACATCGCACCCAAAACGAACACAAACCCCACCACCAAACTATTGACCGTCTCATCGGTCTGCTCCTGTTGTCCGCCCCACTGCAACTGAACTCCAGGAAACTCCTTTCGGAATTCTGAAACGAAGTTCGCTTTGAGATCGGACACGACGTTGAACGCATTGCCGCGAGTTTCGTCGACATCGGCCACCACTGAAATACTACGCATTTGGTTGACCCGACTGATCTCGGAGTATCCCCGTTGCACATCGACTTTGACAATTTCGCTGAGTGGCCTCTCCATACGATCCGTGCCTCGAACGCGAATGTCGTTGAAGCTGACCAATGTGTTGCGATCCTCACGAGGGTAGCGAACTCGCAGGGGCACTTCGTGGCGTCCCCGCTGCAATCGCATGACCTCTTCACCGTAGTACGATGCTCGGACGGTCCCCGCTACATCGGCCAGTGAAACGCCCATCGCTTTCGCATCGTCGCGAACCTTGATGCGGTATTCCCATTTGCCTTGGCGTGTGTCCGTTGCAATATCAGAGACATAGGGGTACTCACCCAGCTTTGCCTTGCATCGCTCGATCGCGGCGTCCAGCATCGCCAGGTTCTCACCGGTCGCCATCAACCTCAGCTCGATGGGCAGAGATGCAGGTCCACGGGGCGTCGCGCCAAAAGCAACGGCTTCGGCTCCAGGAAATCGCCCCGATTCCTCTCGCCACATTTGCACGATTTCATCACTCGATACCGTTCGTTCACCAATGTCATTGAGTTGGATGAACAAACCGCCAACGTGTCCGGCAATGCTGCTGCCTACCTCGTCGCCCGATGAACCGACGGTTCTTTGAACCGCTTGCACAAACCCACCAGGGTCAGCCGTCATCTTTTCGTCGATCGACCGCTGATTGACTTTCCAGATCGCTTCTTCCAAACGCTTTGTCGCCGCATTGGTGACATTCACCGGCGTTCCGTCAGGGTAAGTCACCTGCACAGTGATGAAACCAAAGTCAATCTTCGGCAGCAATAGAAACGGAACCATTCCCGACCGAACGACTCCCACCGACAAAATCAACAGACCAGCAAGCGTCGACAGGACAATAGCAGGGTTCCTAAGCGACCACCCCAAGATCGGTGTGTAGATCCGATCAATGCATTTGGTCAAAAGCTTCGACATCCCCGCGTTTGCTTTTTGAAGCAACCACGCCAATGGACGCAAAGGCATCAACAAGTACGTCACCACATCCAAGAATCGACTGCGTTTGTGTGACAGGTGCGACGGCAGGATGGTCAAACTTTCGAACATCGAGATGATCAACATCGCCCCGACACACATCGGTAAAACGACGGTCAATCGTTTGATTCGGCCTTCCATGTACATGATCGGCGCGAACGCAATCACCGTCGTTAGAATCGCGGTGATCACGGACGGCATCACCTCATACGCCCCGTCGATGGCAGCTTGGTGATAGCTCTTTCCCATTTCGCGATGCGCATAGATGTTCTCGCCAACCACGATCGCGTCGTCGACAACAATCCCCAGCGCGATCAAAAACGCGAACATGGAAGTCATGTTGAGTGTATGTCCGCCGAAGTGCATGTAGATGCATGCGCCCAACAACGAAATGGGAATGCCGAGCATCACCCACCACGCCAATCGCATTTCCAGGAACAAAGCCAGGACGATAAACACAAGAACCAAGCCCATCCAAGCGTTCTTGCTCAGCAGATTGAGTCGATTTTTGACGCTGGTCGAGCGATCGCGCATCGCAATCAATGAGTAGCCGTTTGGCAGTGCATCACTGCCATCCGCAACGAACTGCCGAACTTCTTCCGCAACCTGAATCAGGTCATCGGCACTGGTCGTTTCAATTGAAACCAATACAGCAGGATGACCATTGACTTCGTTGATGCTTCCTTCGACCGAGAACTCATCACGAACGCGACCGAGATCTCCAACAGTCAACACAGCGCCACCTGGCTGGCTCACCAGCGGAATTTCTTCGATCCCGGCCCCAACCGAACTCTTGTCACTCCCGCGAAGCAGCACCTCCTGCGATCGGCCGCGAAGGGTTCCGCCGGGAAGTTCCACGTTGTTTGCACGTACGATCTGAGCAACGCTCTGCAATGACAAGTTATATTTGCGAAGCGTGTCTTCAGGGATCTCGATGTCAATTTGATAGTCGGGTGTTCCGACCAAATCCGCAACGGACACCGCCGGCAACGCGAGAATCTCTTCGCGAATTTGTTCCGCGACGCGGCGAAGAGCAATCGCCGCTTCCGCTTTGGCTTCCGCGTGATCGAACGGAGGCCCGCGTGTCACATCGCTAGAACTCGATTCATCCTCGCCGGCGACATCCGAGAACTCAGGCACCTTTGGCCCCATCACCGCCACTCGAATCGCGGTCACAAACTTCGTGTTCATCCGGATGTCAGGCTTTTCGGCCAGCTCGGGAAAGCTGGGAATTTGTCCGATCAACGTGGTGACTTCCGTTAGCACACGCTGGGCATCGGCTTGATTCGCATCCGGATCCAGTTCCAGGGTGACCGTCCCCATGCCTTCGCGTGCCAAAGACGTCATCTCATCGACGCCATCGACGGTGCGAACCGCTTCTTCAATCTTTTCCAGAATGCCTTCTTCAATTTCGTCAGGGCTGGCACCGGGATATTCGACCGATATCGACAGCACATACAGCTCAAAGTCAGGCCAAAAATCTCGACGCAACTGCGACAGGCTGAACGCCCCCAACAACAGCACACCAACCATCACAACGTTCATCGCCTGCCAGTTTTTGACAGACCAAGCAATCAGAGCTTTCATCCGTCAGCCCGCAAGCTTGAGTTCGTTTGATTGGAATTCGACGTCGCATCGCCAATCGCCGGCGAAGCAGATTGCCCTGTTTTGTCTGGTCCCGCTTCTGCATTGGATGGCGTTTGCGCGCCCACAGGCATTCCTTCGATCGGATCGCTGATGGGCGAGACGATGATTCGAGTCGATGCCAAAGTGCACAGATGATCAAGTTCAGGTTGAACTTGAACGACGACGTCATCACCAGCCCGACTGACAATCGTGATGGGTACGATACGTAGCTTTCCATCAACGTTTAGCCAAAGCCGGTTGCCGGGTCGAACTGCCGACTCAGCCACACGAAAGAGGAGCTGATTAGGTTGAGTTTCGATCGAAACGTCAACAAACATCCCGCGGGTCAATTGCCGACTCGAACTTCCTTCCAAGGATGACTCAGGGGACTCCACCCGGAAGAGACATGGATAAGTCCGGGTATTAACATCGATGCCGACTCCATCGAGGCGTTCGAAGACCGCTGACCATTGATGGGATTCCGTTCCAAAAACACTGGAGATCGTCGCCGACACCGCCGAATTGATACGGTCGGCATCAGAGACCGCCGTTCCCGCCTGATCAGGATCGCTCGCAGCCAAGGTCGACAAAACGGATCGACTATTCCAAATCCAGAACATCTGATCCGCGGTAAGACTCGCCCGAACCTCGACGGCTGACGTATCTTCGATCGTAATAAACGGAGTCCCCGTTGGCAGGAACGATTGCTCCTCGACTTCGGATGACACAACGCGCCCGTCGATTGGCGATTGGATCTCGCAGCGGGACAGATCCAACCTGGCCCGCTCTAATAACACTTGCGTCAGCGATCGTTTCTCCGTTACCAACTGCAACTGAGCAGTCAGTTCACGCCGACGGTTTTCGAGTTCCACCAAGGCTGAGTCTGCAGCCAACTCAGCACGGCGAGCGGTGTCTACTTCGGAAGCGGATGCGGCCCGCTGGGCAACGAGCGAGTTGATTCGTTCGCGTTCTTGGCGAGCGATCTCGAGTTGCTTCTGGGCCAAAGACTGCAACTCCACAGTGTTCTCAATGCCAACCTGGACGGAGTTTTCTTCAGCAGCTTCTTGTTGAGCCAAAGCTTGCAAACGCTTCACTTCCAACTCGTACTCAGTCGAATCGAGTCGGATCAGCACCTGACCTTTTTTGACCTTTCGACCGGCACGAACGTTCTCAGACAACTCGACCACTCGGCCGGCAACTTCAGCAGCCAATCGCAGCTCACGCAATGGAACGACCACTCCATTGACATCGATCACCACGGGTCCACTATGAAAACGAAGGTCGTCGGTGCTGACAATCGTGACGGGAGACTTGGGCGGCTTGCTGCGCAGCGGCCGCTGACGTTCACCTAAGAATGTGTAGCCGTAGATTGCCGCAGCAAATAAACCCACTGAAACAATCAGGTTAATGGTGAAGTGGAGCGGCGACGATTCATTTGTAACCCCACTCGCCAAACGAGAAAGATCGGAAGTCATCCCAGACTCGCTGCCGTTTAAAGGCATCTTTTCGCTTGCCTCTAACTCAGAAGCAGGAGCCGAACTCGGCTCAAGGTCAGTCGATTGACGCGATCCAGATGCAGCTGACTGAAGAGATGGGACGTCGGGTATTTGAGTCATACGATCTGCGGGAAAGACGGGTGGATCATGGTCGCTAATCAGCTGGAAGCCGGATCGATCGATCGGAAATAGCTTTGACGTCCTGGAAATCTGGAACGCTCTTCTGTCAAAGACAACCGCGCAGCAAACACCGCAGTCACATACGTCCATTAAAACCCGCAGACGCATTTCATGTTCCGCGAAAAAATCAGTTTAGGCGAGATTTGCGACGAAACCCGCTTCATTCATTCATCGCGGGCCGCCAGCATCAACTGATCTCAACGTCCGTCCGATCAATCCTGAACGCTGGTTTTGCCAGGGCCATCCAACATCAGATATTTTGCAACCCGTGCTTTAATGGATTGCTCCAAAGATCGAACTCGATCCTGGTCAACATCGCGTCGGTACTCGTTGTCACGCTCGACATTGCCGACGTCGGGCCGAATCGCTTTGAATTCGCGACCGTGTTGGCTCGAGACAACGTTTTCGACGACGGTGTTCCCATCCGTCGAAACCTTCAGCGCGATGAAGCGATCACCGCGCTGAGAGCGAGTGTCATAGATCAGGTTTCGTAAGAGTTGGTTGTGATCCGCGATCGATGGCGTCGGCGAGGAACTGGCGACCGCGTCCACGACATAAATGGACTGCTCTCCCGCGTCCACGATCACGTTCGATTCCAAACGATTGGCGGACGATTGGATCAGCACACCCTGCTTGGTCGAACCGAGGACAACGTTGTCCCGGATGACATTGTTTTCCGAGGATGACAAAACAAAGATCCCACGACCGTGGTTCTCGATGAAATTGTGCTCCACCAGGTTGTTCATCGCATCATTCGGCAGGCGAACCGCCGCGTACCCGGATTCCAACAAACTCTCCGCAGTGATCTCATTCCAAGCCACATAACAATCGCGATGACGACTTAGATTGATGCTTCCGTTTTCGATCGACTCGAATCGGTTGTGGACGATCCGAATGCGATCGCAGTTGTCGCTGGCGTAGCCCGATTTACCAAGATTGTCTCGGAACAAGTTGCCTTCCAACGAGATGTCCGAACAACCTTCGAGCCGGACGATTCCGCCCGCAAACTCAACATGATAAAAGTGCAGGTTACTGACATCATACATCGCCACGGTGCGGTATCGATTGCGTAGCGTCAGTCCTGCGACGAAGGCGTTGTTTTCGTCGATCCGCCGCGCATTCAGCAGATATGAGCGTAGCCTGCGGCCTTCCAAGATCGTTTTGCCGAATCCATCACCAATGAGGTTGACGCCCGAACGCAACTGGATTGGCCGAGAGAACCGGTACGTTCCGGAGGGAATATAAACCGTGTCGATGCCGGGTGAATTCGCGACGTGCGAGATCGCCTTCCCCAACGCAACGGACTGGTCTGAATCGGAGCCCGCACTCAAACCGAAATTGGTGGCGTTGATGGAACGAGACTTCTCAAGAACGTGATCACCGACGATCCACGTGCTGGATGATCGCTCACTCGGTCCGAGGGCTTCTACTTTCGGAACCGGTGGATCATCCGATCGAGCATCCTCGACCGGAAGCAAACCAAGCGTCAACACCATGCCGAAGAAGAGAATGCGATCTCGCATGGTGGACGCCTACAAAGAAAGCGATGAACACAGACGTTCTATTCCGAAACCGACTCGGACGGGAAGTTTGCGTTCGTGCTGACGGTTTGAATGTCGTCGTGGTCATCCAAGGCTTCGAGCAACGCCAACACCTTGCCCGAAACACTTTCGTCCAGATCCACGTTGGTGGAAGCGATCTGGGTCACTTCGCTGACCTCGGTTTCCATTTTCGCTTCGTCAAAGGCGACTTCCAAATCGCTGAACGCTTCGGGACTGCAAGTCACTTGGACTTTGCCGTCCTCATCGACCTCGACGTCATCCGCTCCGTTCTCGAGAGCGAGTTCGGTGACCTTTTCTTCGTCCGCACCTTCACCGAAGACAAAGATGCCTTTGCGTTCGAACAAGTAAGAGACACAACCGGTTTTCCCCAGTTCTCCACCGAATTTGCCAAACATGGTTCGCAACTCGGGTGCGGTTCGGTTTCGGTTGTCGGTCATGGCCAAGCACATCACCGCGACTCCGCCGGGCCCGTAGCCCTCGTAGAGGACCTCTTCAACGGCGTCGCCTTCCAGCTCGCCAGTGCCACGCTTGATCGCACGCTCGATGTTGTCCTTGGGCATCGAAACCGCTTTGGCGTCATCAATCGCTTTTCGCAATCGGATGTTCAGCGAAGGATCACCTCCGCCCATCTTTGCAGAAACGATGATCGCCTTGCTGAGCTTGCTCCACATCTTGCCCCGCTGAGCGTCAACACGCCCTTTGCGGTGCTGGATGTTCGCCCATTTACTGTGACCTGCCATGAGTGTTGTCCTTCCGGTTTGGATCAATCGTTGTTCACTGGAGTGCGATCGCGTCCATCGGATTCGGACCGATCCTCACTGAGATCAGCGGGGTTTCCGCTTGGTCAATTTACGGTTGGTGGCTTTCTTTCCAGCAGTGGAACTTGTCGACTCGGACGAAGCAGACTTGCCGGAGGTCGTTGACTTCCTTTTAGCCGACTTCTTCGGAGCTGAATCTTTCGCACTGCTGCTTGGCTTGGCATTGCTGCCGGACTTCTTCGCAGGAGCCTTCTTGGTTGTCGAAGTCTTGGACGATTTCTTTCCGGCGGACTTGGTCGTTTCAGACGACTTGGACGCCGTCTTCGAAGCCGACGTCTTACTGGACTTCTTCGCGGTGCCAGATGTCGAGCTTTTGGCAGAACTGGAGGACTTGTCCGTTGTCGCCTTTTTCTTGGTCGACTTGGCACTGGCAGCAGCCTTGGCTTCTGCCTTCTTCGCTTCGGCAGCCAAACGGGCCTGCGATTCAGCGGCTTGTTCAGCAGCCGACTTTTGCTGCACCGAAGACTTGGTCACGCGGCTGCCTTTCTTGGCGCTTCGCTTGACCAAGACGGCCGACTTCGCTTCCGCTTCTTCAGCAGCTTCCGCTTCGGCTTCTTGTTTGGCGGCTTCGCGTTCTTCTTTCTTACGAGCCTTCACTCGTTTGATCGCTTCTTCTTTGCTGGTCAACCATTCGTCGAGCTCTTTCGAACTGCCTTTGGCAACCGATTCGAGGAAAGTCCGAGCGGTCTTGTCCTTCGGATCCATCAACAATGCCACGGCTGGTTGATGCATCAAAGCTGCGAACTCAACGCCTTTGCTCTTCGGCACGGCTCGTTCAAGTCCTGGAACGCGACCATCGGACGCTTCCGCTTGGCTAGCGATACCGGTGACCAACATCACCACCATGGCGGAGTAATCGATTGGGATCGAGTGACCACCGAGTCCATGCTGAATGATGTAGCTGAGAACGAAGGGAGTCATCGATGACATGCCTTCAAACTTCGCCACGGCTTTGCCGAGGTTTTCTTTTTTAAGGTGATCCAAATCAAAGCTGTAAAACTCTTCAAAGATCGCTTGAAGAATGGACTTCAAACGTTGAGCGGCTTTATTCGGATCTGGAAGACTCGACAGAACGGCGGCCAACTCAGTCACCGTGGTGACGCGGACTTCGTTCCAATCGAAATAGTCTTGCTCCAACTTCGCGAGGCCTTCGTCGGCCAAATCAGCGGGGCAATCTTCGAGCAGGCAGGCATACAGCGCGTGTTCGAGGAGAGGACGCGACGGGGTGGCGGGGGCCACGTCGTAGTGTTTTTTCAAAGCTGTTTGCAGCTTTGTAATCAGTTTCGCGCGGTTAGTGGCTGACATCTAAATGCGGTAATCAATCGTTTGAGTGGGGAGTGGCGTCTTCGCCAGAATCATTTTGGTCACGATCGTCGGTCGCGCCTTCTTTTTCTTGCTGAATCCGGGCAAGAATCTCGCTCACCGTCATCGCGTTCTCTTGGCCGCGATCGACCTCGAACCGCAACTTGGGCGTGTAGCGGGTATCCATTCGGTTGGCAATTTTGCTCTGCAGGAACCCAGCTGAGTTTTGCAGTCCACGCAGCGACAGGTTCTTCTGGGACTCGTCGCCCATCACGCTGACCTTGACCTTGGCCTCGCGCATATCGGGTGAAACCTCGACCCCAATGACCGTGACGTCACGAACACGTGGGTCACGGACTTCGGTCACGATCGCATTCGCGACCACTTCGCGGATCGCTTCGGCGGCTTTGAGCAAACGTCGGCTGGACAAAAGACAAACTTCAACAGAGAGGAGCGAGCAAACGCATCAGAAAAAACGTCACGCGGGCAATGATGCCCGCATCGACCGCTGGACTGAACTCATTCCGTGATGGTCGCTGACGACACATCGATGCCATGTGCCGTCAGTTTCCGACTCGAAGATCAATCGAGTTTTCGAGCGACTTCTTCAATCTTGTAAGCTTCCAATACATCGTCTTGCTTGATGTCGTTGAAGCCTTGAAGACGGATACCGCACTCCATGCCGCGAGGCACTTCCTTGACGTCTTCCTTGATCCGACGAAGCGTGTCGAGCTGGTAATCGCCGATCGTTCGCCCGTCTCGGTTGACTCGAATGCGGCAGTTTCGCTGAATCGAGCCCTGTGCGACGTAGCAACCCGCGATCGTGCCAACTCGGCTGATCGAAAAGACTTGCTTGACCAACGCACGGCCGAGTTCGACAACGCGTTCTTCTGGTTTCAAGCGTCCTTCGATCAACGCACGGATGTCATCAGTCAACTTGTAGATGACGTCGTAGCGACGGATCTCAACACCGCGTTCTTCGGCCAGTGATCGAGCTTTATCATCGGGGATCACGTTGAAGCCCAAGATGACCGCGTCGGAAGCACTTGCCAGAGTCGCATCGGCGAGCGAGATGCCACCCACACTACGTTGCAGAACTCGAATCTCCACTTCGGGATGATCGAACTTGCTCAGTTCTTTGTCGATCGCTTCCAGCGAACCACGAGCGTCGGCTCGAATGATCAAGTTCAGCTTCACGGTGTCAGCCGATTCACCAAGCTTGCCGTCTTCCAGCATCTCTTGGAACGAGTCGAAGCTGACCTTGGTCGTGATACCCGACAGGCTCTGACGACTCGATTCGCCTTCACGAGCACTCGCGATTTCGCGTGCTTGTGAAATGTCCTTGAGGACGTGGAATCGATCACCCGCACCAGGAGGCGTATCGAGCCCCATCAAACTGACAGGAGTACTCGGCCCTGCTTCCGTGATCGGTTTGCCAGTCAATGTGTCTTGCATTGCACGCACCCGACCGTGAGCCGGACCGCAAACCAAAATGTCGCCGACCCGAAGTGTACCGTTCTGAACGATCAGTTTCGCAACCACACCGCGGTCGCCCTGTTGTTCCGATTCCAAGCAAACGCCCAACGCCGATCGATTCGGGTTGGCCGAGTACTCGTTCAGTTCAGCGATCGTTAGCAACGTGTCCAACAACTCGTCCATCCCGATGCCTTGGGTGGCACTGGTTCGAACGATTTCAACATCGCCGCCCCATTCGCTGGGCGTGAGTTGGTGTTCGGTCAGTTGTGTCATGACGCGGTTTGGATCAACCCCTTCGAGGTCAATCTTGTTCATCGCAACAACAATTGGCACTTCAGCCGCTTTCGCGTGACTGATGGCTTCTTCGGTTTGCGGCATGATCCCGTCATCGGCAGCCACAACCAAAACTGCAATGTCGGTCACGTTCGCACCGCGGGCACGCATCTCGGTAAACGCTTCGTGACCAGGGGTGTCAACGAACGTTACGGCGCGACCGTCTTTCTCGATCTTGTACGCACGGATGTGCTGGGTGATCCCGCCAGCTTCGCCTTTCACGACGTTAATGCCAACCAAGTGATCCAGCAGGCTGGTTTTTCCGTGGTCAACGTGGCCAAGGAAGGTCACAACCGGAGGTCGCGCGACCAATGTATCCGGGGCGTCAGCCGTTTCTTCGATCTCAGTGATCAACTCTTGTTCGAGCGACTCAGCGGCCTTCAACTCGATATCAAGATCGTGTTCGGTCGCAAGCAACTCGGCGGTTTCAAAATCGATATCCGCGTTGATGTTGACCATCATGCCCATGCCCATCAGGGTTCGCATCACGTCAGCGACGCTCAGCCCCGATGCCTCGCAGAAATTGCGAACGGAACATGGCAATTCGACCTGCACCTTGTCTTTTCGAGGTGCGGCAGTGTTGACACCCTTGCGACGGATACGAGGACGCGAACGTCGGTAGTGATGACGATCTCCGCCATCGGATCCGATGATCCGACGACCACCACCGCCGCGTTGCCTCTCAGCACGAGCACTGGCCATACCCGCCAAGCCCTTCTTCTTCGGCTTTTCGTCTTCGTCGATAATGCGTTTGCCACGCCCGGCCAGTCCGACTGTACCTTCGGCGGTCTTCTTGCTGCGTTGTTTCTTATCCGCTTCGTCCTGTTCGAGACGAGCAAGGGGAGCTTTCATGCCCTGCTTGTGGCCTTCGATGACATCGCGGGTCAGTTTGATATCTGGTTTTTGGGCTGCCGGTCCGGAACTGCCGGTCGGAGCCGCAGGCTTGGCTGGAGCACTCGGCAGTTGCGCCAAATTGACTTTAATGCGAGGTTCGCGTTTCTTCGACTTCCCAGCGTCGCCGGTCTTGCCAGCTTCTTCGGGACGATTTCGCGAACGATCCAAGGACCGCATTTTTCCGCCCGCGGACGCGGAGTCACGGCGAACGGCAGACAAAGGCGTTCCGGGAGTGTTGGGAACGACACGGCCAGAGGAATTGTTGCCCATCCGTCCCGCGATTCGGCTTGCCAATCCACCGCCCTTGTTGGACGAACCATCGTCGTCGGATGACGCGACTGGTGCCGATTCACGCTTGGGTGATTCAGGAGCCTTGCGTCCACCGCCGTCCGATTTGGGACCGGGGACGTTCTGAGCAGATGCGGCCGATTCGGGCTTGGTCGATTGACCATCCGTTTTGGCGCCCATGCCGATCCCGCGACCGCTAGGCGACGCCATACCGGTTCCGACCCCACCAGTCTTTGGCAGGCGGACTTCTGGTTTCGGCGAACCGTCTGCTGCCGTTGACTCAGGAGCTTTCGCTTCTGGGGCAGGCGCCAACTTAGGCGTTCGCACAATCGGTGCAGGCTTGCCAACTGGGCGGCCGCCATCACGAATGGGCTGCGCCGGTGCGTTGGGATTGTCGGTGGCCTCCGCGGGTTTGGCAGAGCGACCAACATTGATCGCCGATGGCTTTCGACCGATCGCTCCGCTCAAATCACGAACGGGTGCGACGGGCGCCGTGGGCGTATCCTTGGTTGGAGGGGCAGCTTTTGGCTTTGGTTCAGATTTCGCAGCGGAACCGGCGAGATGACCTCGCACTTGCTGGGCCTCTTCGTCTGAGAGACTGGCCAGCGCGGAACCTTTGCCCGTGATACCGGCTTTTTTTACCGCATCAACGAGTTCTTTGCTGTCGAGATTCAGTTCTTTGGCGAGCGCGTAAATGCGTACTGGCACTGGGTCGGGGTCCTGTCAAATTCGATAGGTGAAGTCCGCTCGCAATTCCTTGCGGCTGCGGCTTCGTGGTTTCGTTCATCAAAATCGCATAAAAAGACCTCCATCGTTGCTACCACCAGTTGGTGACAAAGCACCAGACTCGCTGAAAACAACGGGGAATTTCATAGCGTTCAAATTGTCCCAAGGACGATTGCAAAGACCAACTTTGCTTCTGTCCCACGTTAGGATAGCGTACGTGGGCCGTTTTTGAAAACGGCTCACTCAACCTTCCTGCTTGTTACCATCAGCCTCAGTCGATTCAACCGCTTCGGCGACCGGCTCAGGCTCTTCGGATTCAGTCTGCCCCTCTTCCGCCACTGGCTCGCCAACTTCATCAGCGGGGTCGGCGGGGGCCTCTGCGGTGGAGGTAACCTCCGGTGTTTCGGTTGCAACTTCAGCCGCAGACTGATCGCCTTCGGCTGCTTCTGCATTCTCCGCTTCCGCGGTTGCTTCTTCCGTGCTCGCTTCGGCAGCTGGCGTATCAGCCTTTGCCGGAGCAGGAGCGTTTTGGTCGGTTCGCTCTTGGTCTCGTCGAACGCGGCGTTCTTCTGCGGCGGCTTGTTCAGCTTCTTCCGCTTTGGCTTCCGCCGTTTCGACAATCCGATCGACATCCGCTTCGCTCAGGCCGCTCATTTCCATGAACAGGTCAGGCTCGATCACGGACAAGTCGTCATATGACAAATAGCCTTGCTCGACCAACGCCTGAGCGATCTCTTCGGTGATGCCCGGAATCTGACTGAATCCACCCACCGCTCGCTCGATTTGTTCTTCAAGCTCGGCGTTGGTCATGATTTCAATGTCCCAGCCGCAAAGCTTGCTGGCCAATCGAACGTTTTGACCACGACGACCAATCGCGAGCGAAAGCTGGTCTTCTTGAACCAAAACAATCGCACGACCGATCATGTCGCACAACAGAACTTGATCAACTTCGGCAGGTTGCAGAGCGTTGGGGATCAACACTTCAGGGTCGCTGTCATAGCGGACCACATCGATATGCTCACCAGCCAACTCTTCGCGAACGGCTTTGATCCGACTGCCGCGATAACCAACGCAAACACTGATCGGATCGATTTGCTGGTCTTCGCTGCTGACGGCAACCTTGCTTCGGTAGCCAGGTTCACGAGAGATCGACTTGATGGCAATCACGCCGTCGTTCAGCTCAGGGATTTCTTGCTCAAACAAGCGTTGTACGAATTGTGGCCGCGTACGAGACAACACGACGCGAACGCGGTTGCCACCGGATGGCCGGACTTCAAATACGATCGCACGGACGCGTTCGTTCGCATGAAGACTTTCACCAGGAATTTGTTCACTGCGTGGCAAGATGGCTTCGACATTGCCCAAGTTGACCGTTGCAACGCCGCCGTCGGCACGCCCAATCATTCCGCTGACGATATCACCGATCTGATCGCGGTATTCCAACATCAAGGCGTCGCGTTCTGCTTCGCGGACCTTCTGGATGATGACCTGCTTCGCCGTTTGAGCTCCGATGCGACCAATTTGATCGTCGCCGAGAGGTTCGCCAGCCAAGGTCGCGGCGATCGCTCCGTTGTCACGACTGATCGAAACAATCACATCCGATTCTTCGCCATACTGCTTCTTTGCCGCGCTTTGTAGAGCCGACTCGATCGCCTGGAACAGCAGTTCTGGATCGATATTTTTATCGCGATGCAGCGAATCGACGTATCGCAAAATGTCTTGCGGATTCATGGCGAAGAGAAGGCTAAAGACGAAAAGATAAAAAAACAGCCCGGACCGAATCGGCCCGGGCGAACGATTTCCCTGGTGATGAGCCGAGACTATCGCTCGGCGGTTGAATTGTCAATCCGAACTGGGGTCAATCCAGCTGCGATTGTGGGGTTGGCTCCTCGGATGGCGTTTCCGTTTGCTCCGACGATGAAGCAGGGGCTTCGGTCGCAGTTTCCTCCGCCGCCTCGGGTTCGTCCTTGGCAGCTGCTTCATCGACAGACTGCGGCGATGATCCTTCGCCAGCTTCCATCACGGCCTCATTGGAATCCGACTCGCCGTCCTCGTCAGCGGCGGGCGTTTCGCCGGACTCTTCACTGCCATCTTCCGCCGCGGCGTCAGTTTCCTTGGGTTGCTCCGGAGATTCCAAGGCCACCGCTTCGGACAACTTACCCGATGGTCGCAGCTCGTATTCTTTGCCGCCAATTTCCAACAACACCAATCGAGCCGAAACCGATTTAACGCTTCCTTTCATCGATCCGATCTCAAACGAATCTCCGACTTGCAGCTTCAGAGTTTCACCGCGAGTCCGAACGTTCATCCATGCCGTCCAGTCGTCGCGGCCCTGAACCAACGCGGTCAGATAAGTCTGCGTCGCGTCGTCGAACTTAGGTGGCAATGGGTCGGGTTCTTTTGGCGGCGGAGGGTTCTCAAGCTTGACGACCAATGTCTTTTCGATCTGACGACGCGGATAACCGGTGTCCGTCATTCGAACGACAACCTGCAACGGTTCTTTGTCAGACGCAGCCGATGCGTCACCTGATTCTTCACCGTCTTCAGGATCCGCAGGCGGGTTGAACGTGAACGTTCCCGAGTCGGCTTTGAAGCTGGCCCACTCAGGCAACTCACCTTCCAACTCATAAGTCACTTCGGTGCCTTCGGGATCATCCACCTTCAAGCGGACATCCGTCTTTTCACCTTTGACGGCAACCAATGTTGCATCACCGGCATATACAGGCGGCTGGTTGGGTGGCTGGAAGAAATTGCGATTCAAGATCGCCTGGCGTGTTTCGTCGAGCGACTTGGCAACTCGCCAAGATTCGCGTTCCGGAATCTTCGCGTCGATCGCTGCGTTGTTGAGCGAGATCGCATCGATGGTCATCTCAACATTCAGATCACCCGTTCGCGACGGACCAAAGTTCAGTTCGCGAATTCGATGCAGGTAATCGCGAGCGTAAAAGTCATGCAACAGCCCGACCAACCCATCCAAGGATGTCTTGCCGGAAACGCGAAAGCCGTAACGGTAGTAAAGATCGCCAACCGGCGCGTCGCTGACGGGGTCAACGCCTGCGTCTCTCAACCCGGCTTCGCGGACCGTCCCCAACAACCACGATTGATAGGTGCTCTGAGCCCGCTCTGGGTTGCTGGGCAATGAACGCACCATGTACTCGCCCATTTGACGATCGGCATACGCACCGGCCAATAACTTCTCGTTCAGCGTGTTTGCTTCGTTCTGCAAACCTGCCAAGCGGTTGTCACGAAACTTGATCGCATCTCGGTAGCGATTGAATCCCCACTGGAACGCAATGACCACAAACAGGCCGCCAACGGCCATCGCTAAAAAGCGTTCACGTTGAGTCATGACTGCACCTCCGGTTGAACGTTCACGTTGAGGCTCGCCGACTTCGAAGCTTCTTGGGTTTCCTGGTCAGGCGGAGTTGCATCGGGATCCGGGGTGGATTCGCCGCCCGCACCTGCTTCGGTCGCGGATTCTTCTTCCGCGGCTTTAGCAATCCGCTCGTAACGATCCGCACGAACGCTTTCGGTTTCCACCGAGACGGTTTCGCGAATTTGCCAACGGTAAGCATCTTCGGTGTCAACTTGGCTGGCTCCGTCGCCGACGACGCGGTGCGATTCATCCCGCAGCGACGACTCCATTTCGTCGATCACATCAGGTGATGTTACCAATCCAGAAACGACCATCCGTCCACCACCCTGGCGTGAATCCGCCTGAGCGGAAACCTGCTTCAAAATCAACTGATCCGATGGAGGCAGTGCTTCGGCCAGACGTTCGATTTCCTCCAGCCAGTTCACGTCGGCATCCAAAAATTGATCCAGTCTCTCAGTTCGCTGAACACTCGCGTCGGCGACTTTGACCTGGTCTCGCATCGTCGCATTCGCGGCTTCCAAACGTTCAATCTCCGAGTCGCGAGAACTGAGTT
The DNA here is from genome assembly GCF_000338295.1 of Rhodopirellula europaea 6C. Taxonomy (GTDB): domain Bacteria; phylum Planctomycetota; class Planctomycetia; order Pirellulales; family Pirellulaceae; genus Rhodopirellula; species Rhodopirellula europaea. Next base: position 40,651 of record NZ_ANMO01000256.1, on the reverse strand, counting down.
GGCTCCAGAACAACCATCCCAGTCCCAAGACGATCGCCGCGGGGATACCAATCATCGCGGCCATCTTGCCACGGTTGGTGCTCGGCGGAATGTACTGACGTGGATTCGCGAAATCGATCAAGCGATCCGCGTAAGCTTCATCGGCGACCAACAGACCAACCAACGGTGCCAGGCGGCCGACGGTCTCACCGACCGAAGGTTCCACCGAAGAATCGCAGTCGACAATCTGCAGTGGGTTGATCAACCGTTTCTCGGAAGGCGTGTCCTGGCCTTGGTCCAATCGATCGGCGAGTTGATCCAGCTCTTCACGATGGCGATCGGGCGTTCCCCAAATCGCAATGTCGCAAGGCGAACCCGATGCCCCGCAAGCAATCATGCTGCGGCGAAGCTCACCCGCCAAAGCGTTGACCCGCGCCGGTGATTGCGAAGGCAATCGGACCGACCGCACAAATGAAACATCTCGACCACGGAACAAAACGATTTCCGCTTCGTCACCGACCAAGTCAATCAATGCCAACGTCGACCGAGTCGAATCGTTGGTCTTGTCTCTCAGAATGATTTGATACAGCGCCGCCGCAGCGATGGGACGAAGTGCGATCCGACCGACGGTCATTCCGGCTTCGCTGATCGACTTTCGGATCGGATCGAGCCTGTTCGCACCGGTCGCCGAGACGATCGCCCGCACGCCCTTTTCGGTTCGGCTGGTCGGCAGATAATCCACCGTGGCACTGTCGCCAGCGGACGCAAACGTTCGCACTGCTTGAAACCGGATCATGTCCGGCAATTCCTCGTCCGGAACAGGCGGGAATTCCATCTGACGAAGCTCGGCTGAATCGCGTCCAACCGCGACCAAGCACTCCGATTTTTCCAAACCGTGCTCTTGGATCCATTTGCGCAACGTGGATCCCACGCCGGCGGTTTGAATCGGCAAAATCGCGGCATCAACGATTCGCGTTTGCTTGCCGGAAACCTCTCCGACCACAATCCGAATCTGCTGTTCGTCCCAATCGACGGCTACTTTTTTAGTCATGGTGCAATAGTTTACTCAGTTGTTGTCCGGAACCACGATGTTTCCGCCCAGGACCGACAGATCGAACCCGCGACCCAAATGCGTCAGGTCTCGGTAGTGAACCACACGCGGATTCGGTGTGGACGCGTCAATGATGGCTTCGCCTCGCGCAGCCAAACCGGAGCCCGAATCGAACCCGATGACTTGAGCTCGAAAGACGTCGCCGCGAGCGGTCACCAACGGCAACAACGCTCGCATTTGATCCACGGTGACTAAACCCTCCGTGAGCGGCCAAGTTTCGTGATTGCGATCAGAAGTTGTACCACCCACGTCCTGAGAACGTGCTTCGAGGATCGCCGACATGGTGTCCTCATCGACCAACGGAACGCCCATCAACAATTCCGCCGGACACTCGTTTAGGTTGATTCGGCCTGGCAAAACGTCGCCGTCTTGGGTCGTCAGTTGATCCATCAGGAACGGCAGGAACTCGGCCAACAAAGTGGGCTCGCCAATCAAAGGCGATGTGTACGTGAACGTTTCGCCGTTTCTTTCCAACGAGACTTTCGCGTCGATCAGATCGAGAACCTGATTGAATTCGACGGCGGCTCCTCCAGTCAGATCGAAATCGTCCAAAGCTTCGACGGACCACGGCAACACGGTCCCTTCTGATTCAGAATTTGCGTTATCAGCATCCTGAGCTTCGATTCCCTGGGCGGCCAACGCTTCGGCACTCGCACCGCTGACCACCGAGTCGGCGAGAGACGACTCTCCCGAAATTCGATAGGCGACTATGAACGACGCGAATACTTCGTCACCGATCGCAGTCATCAGCTCTTCGTAGAGGACTTCGAGATCATCGCCGTTGATATTGACCCGGAATTCACCATCCATCGTCTTGTTGGCTTCGGCGCCGTGGACCGTCAAGTAACTGGCCCAACCAAGAACCCCAGGTGTCTCGATGCTAGCGGCATATCGCTGCTGCTCGTCGGGATCCAACACGCCGTTGCGATTGCTGTCCGCCCCAAATAACAATTGAGGTGTGACGCCGCGAACGAGCAGCAGTTCCTCCACCGTTTGCACTGGCCCATTTGCCGCTGCGTAAGGTGTCGCGAGCGATGTGTAGTACTCGTCTTCGCAACCGTTTTCGCGTGGCTCGGTGTCTTCATCGAGCCAATCCAAAATCGCATCTGCGATCGTGACATCCATGCCCGGCAAAGTCATCAACAACGTCACGGCGATGTTTTCGCTCGACAAATCAGAATCCTCCGACGCGGTCGCATCACCCAAGATGCCACCCGCATCGACACTGCCACCGGACAGTCCCGTCAGCATGTTGATGGCATCGGAGTTTTCTTCTAACACGGTCAGAGCGTTGATATTCAAACGAGCCGATTCGTTCTGCAATCCATAACGAATGCCCCCCAGCGTGCCCATCTCGGTCAGGCCGGGTGCAAGCACAGTGAAGTTGCTGGTCGGGTTGCCCTGCGATCCATCGGTGATCGGCACCCCCTGAAACATACTCGGGTTGTTGAAAACGCCACCGGCGTCTTCTCGCATCGAAGCGGGTTGAGCCAACACCAAACGGACCGCTTCGATCCCCGAATCGACCGTTGCTCGTGCCTGAACCAAATCGCCCGTCAAGTAAGCGGTTTCGTCCGCTGCGATCATCAAGTCGGTGAACGAGTAAACCGCCATGGTCGCGACCGCGATCACGATCAAAACCAGCACCAGAAAGAACCCGCGGCGACGAGCGTTTCGCGCGGCCGGTTTGATGCACGAATCATGCGTTGGACGTTCCAAGGACTCACCCAACTTTCGCGATGATTTATTCTGCGACGACATCGGGTGCCTCCGCGGTGCTGGCGGCTTCTTGCTCTTCAAGCAAAGCTTCTCCGTCTTCGGGGAATGACATCGGAAGACGAATCACGTGAGTGAAAACGCGACCTTCTGTTAAACCAATTGTGGTGGAACCAGCAGACTCGCCAAATGCCGCACCCGGCGACGCGGGCGGAGCCAACTGCAAACGAACACGAATCGCCAGCGGCAAATACCCGGTTTCGTCGGTGCTGTACTGCGGCAACCAGTTCACACCGTCGTAGTATTCAAACGCAATCGCGACAACTTCGGGAGCGATCACTTCACCGGTTTGATCCAAACGGGACGATCCACCGGTCAACATCGCCTGCATGCTGATGGCTCGATCCAACTGACGTCGAACCAGACCACCACCCGTCGAAGCCGCGTTCGTGGTTGCGTTCTCATCCGTTGCCGCCAACTTTTGCATCTCGTCTTGAATTCCAAACGAGCCCGCGACCTGAACAAAATAAGTGACTGTTTTAATGTCGCTGGGACGGTCCAATAGATCGACGCCGGAGCTGATCGCCAAATCAGGATCAATCGCGGTTTGCTCCAAACTGGGCAAGCGGCTGACATCGATCTGCAACTGAGTTTCATTGCCGATCAAACCAGGCGACTGCAGAACAACTCCGGACGTTATCCCCATGTCCGATTCCAAAGTCGGATCACCATTGAGCGTGTCGGGATCATCCGGCGGCAATTCGTCATCACCTTCGCCCGCGGATGCGCCACCGCCGGTCAACCCGAGACTTTCAAGCGGAGCCGCCGCCGCGGACAACACATCCGACAAGGCGTCGGTGGAAACCGGGCGAGTGACCAGCGTCATCCGTAAATCATCTTCGATCAGTTGCAGCAAAGCCGACGCGAGTTGAGCTTCACGAAACTGTTGTTCCGCATTGTCCATTTCGCGAGCGTAGAAATTGATCGCACCACTGATCAGCCCCATCAACACTACGCTGAGCGCGAGCGTCAAAAGCATTTCCAGCAAGGTGAAACCGGCACGTGGAATCACGACCGACTTTCCGTCCGCGAACGAGTTGTTCGGGCGGCGACTATTGGATCGATGCAGATTCAGCACTGGCTTCCTCCTCTCGCAAAGCGGCTTCTTCTTCCGCCAACTCTTTCAGTCCCAACAATGGATCGATCATCCAGCGAGTCAGCGAATAAGTGGCGAGCGCCGGACCGCCATCGGGATCCAAAGCTTCCACGCTCACACGAACGGCCAACATGCCTTCCATCGGAGCGGGCACAACATCGATCTGCGCCTGGAACATAGTCGTCGCGTCGGTGTCCATCGCCTCCACTGGCATCGCCGGGGAAGCCGCGGGCGTCATCCCGGTGGAAGCCGAAACCAACAACTCCGACATCTTGCTGGATGCAATCAACCGAGCCTGGCTGAGGTCGCGAGCTTCCCGTGCCGCGTCCGTTCCCGTCCCAGCGATCTGGGCAAGGATGCCGAGCGAAACGCCAAGGATCGCAAGCGACAACATCATTTCGAGTAGCGAAAATCCGCGTCGCGGTGTGCTGCTCGATCGGCAAGGTAAACCGCTGACCATTCGATTTGCGTTCAAGGTGACACCTCGACGCTGGTATCCCCGGTCAAACCACGCAGCAACACCGCGCCCGATCCAGCCTCAAGATGACTGAGCGTGATTCTGGCGTTGCTCGTCTGGCCAGTCGGGTAGAAATAGATGGGTGGGAAATCCGAAGACGCGGTCAGCACGACTTCGCCATTCGTTTCGGGAACCGTGGCGGTCGTTGATTCGGTCGCGTTGATCAGCAACGTCGCCGCTTCCGCACTGCTCTGTCCACCAACTGGCGAAGTCAACACGGTAGTGATCGTCACGCCTTCGGGCATTTGAATGATTCTCGCGTCGGCCTCGACCGGTGTCACCGCGGATGCATCGAGTGCCTGCGAAGCACCGGACAGCAACGCCGACTGCGAACCAGATTGATCGATCGCCTGAGTTCCATCCGCAGCGGAACCAAGCGGCGAAACGATCCAAGCATTCGATTGACTCGCTCCGGATGCGTCGACAAAGTTTGCCTCCGTTGGACGTAGCACCATCACTCGACCGTCTCGCATCGCACGAACTCGCAACCGAGTCATCTCAGCGGCGAGTTGATCCGTCCCGCGAACCAACCGTCGATCGGACAACAACGCACCGGCCGTCGGGATGATCACCGCCGCGATGGCAGCAAACACAGCCATCGCGAGCAACAGTTCCAACAAGGTGAAGGCGGTTCGCGACGCGAACCTGGTGCGCAAATGGCTGTCAGCGCGAGACGAATGCGTCATGGCAATCAGCCTGACACGATGATGTCATCATCCGTGTTGACTTGACCGTCGATTCCGCCGCTGCGAATCTCGAACGTGTTTCCGTTCACGCTGTAGGTCAATGCGTTGCCCCAGGCATCCAGAGGAATTTCTGTGATGATCGGAGCAACCCACTTGGCTTTCTTGGCCGAGTCGCTGGGTCCATCGCGGAGTTGCTCCAGCGTTTCTGGCAACGAGTTCATCCGGATTTGGTACATCTGGATGTTGCTCTTCAGCGAGTTGAGCTGGGTTGTCGTCGCGTTGGCGTTCGCCTCGGCTTGGGCACCGGTGATGTTGACCAACACGATCCCGCCAATCACGACCAGGATCGAGAGCACCAGCAACAGTTCCAACAACGTGAAGCCGGCGCGAGCAGCGGTGCTGCGACGAGAGCGAGGGGAAGTCGATGTCGCGGTTTGGCGACGGGCTCGGTGAGCCACACAGTGGTGATCAGTGAGCATCATGAGTCGAAACATTCTGCAAAGGTGGGATGGGTAGGAAGGGCTCCCGCCGGATTGACCGGTTGGCACATTGGCCGCCCGAGGGCGAAAGCATTCTTCCAAGCGTACATTGAAATGAACCCCAAGCCAGCCCCGAAGTTTCGTGGATCGGGTCAGGTTGAACGATTTGCGACCGATGGCTTTCCCCAGCCTCACGCGACAACCGGGCTTGAAACTTTTGCCAGCCACCAAAATTTAGAAAGTGGCTGGTTCAACGAACGACGCCTTCGCGGCGATCCAACGTGGCTCATTCGCAAGCAAAGTTTTGCTTTTCAGCGAGCTCGGGGCGCGGATTCAATCCGAAGCCGGCCACGTGAAAAACGGTGCGTCGGCATCCCACCAATCCGGGTCAGGGAACATCCCCTGATCTGCCCCGTGATGGAACGGCACCGAGCGTTGGATTCTATTTGGGCAGCCCGACGAGTCCTTTTGGGGGCTCTCGGTCGTTTGGTTTGCAACGGTTGAAGCGACAAATTGATCGAATTTCTGAGCAGTTTCTCGCCGCCAAGTTGACAATCCAATTATCTTCAGACGTCCGGCAGGCCCCCACTGCGCTCCGATTTCGACCACAATCGGTGCGTGAGAACCTGTCTAGAACGACATTTTCAAGCTTTTCATCTGATTATTTCGATTCGCTTCGCTGTCACGGTGACCGTGGCTGGATCCCTTCATTCTTTGAGTTTCTCATGACGCTTCGACGCTTTCATTCTTTGTTGGGCACCGCTGCTTCAGACGCTTCCTCGGTATCCGATCGAGGAACCAAGGGGCAACGTTCCGGTAAATCCCGCCGCACCCGGAGTGATCGACGAAGCAAATGGCAGACCGCTGACCGCCGACTGAACCACGAAACGCTCGAAAAACGAGAACTCCTCGCCGCGGAGTTGGGACTGATCGCTCATCCGGTATTCGCTCCTGGCACACCGAGTGAAACCATTGAGCAGTGGCATGAGGAACACGGCGACAATCATGCCGCGATCACATCTGGCACAAAACTGCCTGGTTTTCAGTTTGGCCCTCAGCTTCAACCCATCCTTTTCAATCCAACGGACCCGTTGCGTTGGCGGACGTCAGCGTTAAATCCCAGTGGCGCACCCAATTTAGGCGATCCGATCACGCTGACATGGAGCATCGTTCCTGACGGAACGCCGATGCTGGACCCAAACACGGGCAACACCACCGGCACCAGCAATTTGGTCGGATTCCTCGATAGCGTTTATGGCAGCGGAGCGACCAATGAGATCACGGAAAAACCATGGTTCGGGATTTTCTCCAATGTCTACGACGTGTGGTCGGTAGGGACAGGCTTGAGCTTCGTCTACGAGGACGATGATGACATGGCACCTTGGGCCGCCGACGCTAGCATTGGCGAAGCGGACGTGCGTGCCGACCTGCGAATCGCGGGGGCCGCGATCGACGGTGACTACAACGTCTTGGCCGCCAACTACCCACCCTATGGATTCGGTTCCATTGGCTTAGACGGCGACATGATCATCGACACGACGGACCGTTACTATTCGGACACGGCGAATTCGGCGTTCGATCTCAATATTGAATTGACCAACATTCTGAGTCACGAGATTGGTCATGGGTTGGGGTTGGGCCATGTGATGCCGACCAACGGCACCAAATTGATGGAGCCATTCATTAGCGCGAACTACTACGGTCCGCAAGAAGATGATGTCTTCAATATCAACATGTTGTACGGCGACGCGATGGAGCCAAACGACACGATGGCAAATGCAGTCAATCTCGGGGTCCTCGACCTCGCTGCCCAAACCATCACCGATGTGTCGATCGATAGTCCGAATACGGATGTGGATGTCTTTGCGTTTTCACTCAGCCACCCCACCGAAATTGATCTGATCGTGACGCCTGTTGGGTCTGCCTATTTCGAGGGCGAACAAGGCGGTGCCGCCCCGGTTGAAGTGGATCGCCAGCGTCAACAGGACTTGCAATTTCGATTGCTAGATGGAAGCGGAAATCAGATCTCGTTGTCCAACGACAACACATTGGGCAACGCGGAATTCCGCGCAAAAGTACAGTTGGCGGAAGGATCTTACTTTGTCGAGGTTTCCGCCTTCTCAGGAACAGACTCGCAAGCTTATCGCATGTCGGTAGGCAATTCCGCTCGCGTTATCGTTGGCCCCACCTTGCTGGCGATCCGTCCTGATGACTCGGGGCTCCTGCAAGACGGCGATACGCTTGAAGCTGCGCCGAATGAATTCAATCTCTTTTTCAATGGTGGCGCTGATCTCGACGAAGCAACGATCAGCAGCGACACCGTGAAGTTGATCCGCGCCGGCGAGGATGGGATTTTTGGTCCCAATCCGGACAACTTGGACGCTAGCGGCAATCCAATCGACGATGACATCCAAGTTGAATTGGGTTACGTCGGCCTGCTCGAATCAGGAAGCATCGAAGCCAGCAATCTTCAGCAAATCGTGATGCGACCGGCCAGCAATGCGGCCCACAATGCGTTCGATCCATCGTTTGGCTTTCCTGACGATCTGTACAAAATTGTGCTCATCGGCGAGGGCAACTCACCTTTGCAAAGTCGTGCCGGAGTACCGTTCGATGGCGGCAACAACTTCGAAACGACCTTCCGCCTCAACCGTGGAGCCCAGGTTGTCGCCGTTGTGCCTCAGCCAGTTGTTCGGGCCAACGCGACGCAAGCGAATCCCGAAGGCACGCTTTCACAGCAATCGGACACGATCGTCATTCACTTTGACGGACAGCTTCTGGACATTGGCGATGCCGAAAACCCCGCTTTCTATCGGCTGATCGATACCCGCGCGACTGCGGACAAGACCGATGATCAGCTCGCACCGTTGCAGCCCAATTTGGCGACCTACGACGTTGCCGAAGGCACGGTCACACTTCAATTTTCGGGACCGATCCCCGAGGGTAACTATCGGTTGGACATTGGCGAAGCGGGCACGCCAGTTGGTGGTTCTCCCACCGTTCCGAGTACCTCACTCACCAACAACGACAACAACTCGACTCTGCTCACCGCCAGCGATCTGACTGGAACGCCAGCGAGTCCCGTGACGTTGGATGCGACCGGTGTTCGCATTGCTTCACAAATCCAAGTTCAATCGGTCCCGCTCGCTCAACGCGTTGGTGGAGCCGACGAGCCGGGGCACCGAGAAATCCAGCGGGAACCCCATGTTCGAAACGACGAAGGAACGAATCTGATCGCTCCGTCATCGATCGAGATTGTTCGCTATTACTTCCCGGACACTCTTGGGACTGATGCCAACGGCCAGGACTACATCAACCTGATTACCGAAAAAGAAAAGGAAATTGTCCGCACTCTGTTCGATATCTTCGCCGGCTTGTCGGGATACGAATTTGTAGAAACATCGGAAACAGTGCCCGGACTCGATGAGCTGATGATCGGCAAAGGGGATTTCAGAGCCGTCTCACCCAGCCTGGGACCGAACGATGGTGTCGCCGGGTTGGCGAATAGCACATTCGCAATCCTGAATGGCACCTTGTTTAATCAATCAAATCGTTTCTTTGGTGACGGTTTCACAGAGACGATGATGCATGAAATTGCACACTCACTGGGGCTCGGCCACTCTTATGACATCCCTTCTCTTCAAGGAGCTCCGTTGCCAAATGACGTGCTGCCTGGAGATCATGATATTGTTCACTTGCAACGCGTTTCTCCACCTAACGCGACTGACATCGACCTCTACAAGTTCGCAGTTGCGGAAGGAGGACGTTTCACGGCAGAGACTTTCGCCGAACGCCTTTCGACGCCAAGCGGCCTAAGCACTGTCTTGACCTTGTTTGGCATCAACGACGATGGATCGATGGACATCATCGCCCGAAACGATCGCTACTTCGGCAACGACTCATTCCTTGACGTCGACCTCGAAGCGGGCACCTATCTGATCGGTGTCAGCAGCACTGACAACGAAGACTACAACCCTTTGGTTCCTGACTCTGGTTTTGGTGGCACGACAGATGGTCAATATGAACTGGAATTGAAATTTGCTGGTGAGTCCGCGTCTGTCCTCCGCGATGTTGATGGAACTCCTATTGACGGCGACCGAGATGGAACCCCGGGCGGCGTCTTCTCGTTCTACTTCCAAGCCAGCGACGTAAGCACCACCGTTTTCGTCGACCGTTTGAACGATCCTAACGCAGCTGCGCTGGATGGCGACGGGACGTTGGGCAATGCGTTTGACAACATTGGGCAAGCGTTGCAACGTGCCGGTGAACGCATTGTGTTCCCGACCGTAGGTCTGGATGCACTCGATGCGAGTGACACCTTTGAAATCATTCGCACAGTCAATGGAACCCCCGAAACAGAAAGCTTTCACTTTGGGGCCGGCGGCATCACCTTGGCCACCAGTGGCTCGCCAGAAGACGCTGCTGTAGCGACCGCTTCTGCTATCAATGCTGTGTTGCCAGGAAGTGCCAATGTGGTTGGTCGAACCGTCGAACTGACCGGGATTGAACGATTGGATCTGTCTGGCTCAGACACATTACTGAACACACCGAACTTGGTTCGGATTATCGGCAACGACGCCGATGGCGATCCATCCACCACCGCCGACATCAAACCGTATCTGATCGGTACTGCGACAAGTGGCGCGTCGCTTCGCGATGGTGCTGAATTTCGCGTTCCGCAAGGCGTCACCGCGATGATTGACGCGGGAGCGCTGCTCAAGATGCGGAAGTCGAACTTGGATGTCGGATCGTCTTCCATCGATATCGATCGTTCCGCAGCTGCGCTTCAGGTACTGGGAACACCCGATGTTCCAGTTTGGCTGCGTTCGTACTTTGACAGCACTTTCGGTGGCAATTCGACGGGTTCATCGGCGGTCAATCCGCCCAGCGCGGGCGACTTCGGCGGGATCGTACTTCGCGACGATTCCGACTTGGAATCCTCGGGCATGTTCCTCAACTACATCTCACACACTGACATTCGACACGGTGGTGGCAAGGTCTTCGTCGATTCCGCCGAAGATTCATTCAGCCCAATTCACGTGATCGATTCCCGACCATCGATCGCGTTCAACCGAATCACCGATAGCAACAGCGCCGCGGTTTCGGCCAGCCCTGACAGTTTTGATGAGTCCGGTGGACGCATCGGGCCCGAAATTGTCGGTAACTATTTGGCGAACAATACCATCAACGGTTTGTTCATTCGGATTGAGACTCAAGATGGTCAAGTCGTTACTAAATTGACCACACCGGGTCGATTCAACGACACGGACATCGCGCACGTCTTGACTGAGAATTTGGTGATCGCCGGAAACGTTGGCGGTCGCTACCTAGACAAGACCACCGGCGAATTATCAGGCCGCGCGTCGGGACGCCTGCTTGTCGATCCGGGCATCGTCATCAAGTCGGCAGGCGCTCGCATTGAAGCGGAAGCGGGTGGCTCAGCCATCATCGCCGAAGGCACCAAAAACCGCCCCGTCATCTTCACCTCCATCAATGATGATCGATACGGTAGCAGCGGAGTTTATGACACGACCAACACACCTGGGTCGGCCGGACTACCTGGCGACTGGGGCGGTTTCTACTTCGGCTTCACGAGCTCGGGTAGTATCGACAATGCCATCATTTCTTATGGTGGTGGCGACTCATCGATCGAAGGTGGATCCGCAAATTTCAATGTGATTGAAATTCACCAAGCTGAAGTGCGGATCACCAATTCATTGATCAGTGACAATGCGAATGGAAACGCGAGCGGCGTGCGCAACGGGCGCGGTGCAAACGCGTCCGCCACGATCTACGTTCGCGGCGCACAACCCATCATTGTCGGCAATGAGATTGTCGACAACGAAGGACCCGCGATCAACATCAATGCCAACTCGCTCCAGTTCACCAACACTCCTGACTATGGTCGCAGCACTGGTCGGTTGGAGGTTTTCTCAGAATTTGACGACAATGTTGGACCGTTGGTCCGATTAAATCAATTCGAGAACAACGGCATCAACGGCATGCTCGTTCGGGGCGAAGTGCTGACGACGGAATCCATTTGGGACGACACCGACATTGTTCATGTCCTCCAGAATGAAATCGTGGTCGGCAATCATCATTCCAATAGCGGTCTGACGCTTCGCAGCAGCGGAAGTGAATCCCTGGTGGTGAAGCTACAGGGCAACAACGCTGGGTTCACCGCAACTGGGTCTCCCGCCGAAATCGTCGACCGAATTGGTGGTACCGTCACCGTGTCGGGTTCCCCTGGGTTCCCAGTGATCTTGACCAGTCTTCAAGACGACTCGGTGGGTGCCGGATTCACACCGACAGGCGCTTTTTTGTTCGACACCGGAAACGATGGTCAAACCGGCGGTCAGAAAGGGGATTGGCGTGGGTTGAGTTTTGACGAATTCAGCAACGACCGAAACGTTGCTGTTGTCCGAGAACGCGAAACGCCGTTGACGGCGGGGAAAGACGAGAACTCCTTCCCGGGTGTCGCCCAGTTTGTGGGCACCTTGGCTCCCGACCAAAAGAGCGGCGACGAAAACCGAAGACTCGGCTTTGAGGTCCAAGGGTTCATCAGCCCCGATTCGCCCGAGGACCTGGATGTCTACAGTTTTGAAGGAACGGCGGGAACACCGGTCTGGCTGGACATCGATCGAACGGACTCTTCGCTTGACACCGTTATCGAAGTGCTCAATGCCAACGGGACCGTGGTGGCTCGATCGATGAGCTCGTTCGATCCGAATGAAGCGGGTTCGTTGAATAACTTGCCGCTGATTCAGAATCCACTGCTCGGTGGCGATTTCAACTCCGAGAATTACCGCGACGCAGGGATGCATCTTGTTTTACCCGGCACACTGGGAACGCTGGGGCGTTACTTCATCCGCGTCCGTTCACTGGGATCAACACCAACATCGCTCAACGGGACGAGCAGTGGCCAGTACCACATGCAAATCCGTTTGCAGCAAGTGGATGAATACCCTGGTAGCACGGTCCAGTATGCCGACATTCGCTATGCGAATCGCGGCATTGATGTCAGTGGATTGCCAGCTCGCAGTCATATTTTGGGTGAGGCAGGTGAGGTCACAGGAGCCGCCAATAATACATTTGCCCAGGCACAACCACTTCAAAGTTTGCTCGAGAGTGACCTGGCAGCAATCTCTATTTCCGGCAACCTGGGCGAGGAACTGGGAGTCAATAACCGCGATCTCGATGTCGATTGGTATCGTTTTGATGCGACTCAGACAGGTGTTCAGGTCATCGGCGGTGTAAACGATGCAGCCGGAACCATGGCGGTCGTGTTTGATATGGACTATGCCGATAAGGCCAACCGAGCCGATACGACTCTTGCCGTCTACGATGAAAGTGGCCAGCTGATCTTCGTTGGACGCGAGTCCAACATCGAGGACGATCAGCCCGACACCATTGATTCCGATCCCGACATCGATGATCTTTCGCGAGGATCGCTCGGCACCAAAGATCCTTACATTGGCCCGGTTCATTTGGTCACGGGAGGCCAGTACTACATCGCAGTGATGGGCAACGGCGTCACGCCAAGTGCTCTGATGGGCCAGTATGACAATTTGGGAACGTTTGACGCCAACGGTGCGTTCCAACCCGGAGCAACAGCCGACAATCGTTACGTGCGGCTGGAACCAGTCAACTCAGTTGATCGTGTTGTCGAAGATCGGATCGGATTCTCCGGTTACAACACAATCCCACTGGATCCGTTTTTTCCAAATGGATTGCCGATCCAGCCCCAATCATCGATCTTCAACATTGACTCTTCAGCCAACTTACAACAACACCTGCCCGCGTTCTCGCTTGAAAATGTGCCTTTGTACATCGCGACCGAACGCCCGGTCGCCAACGCCGACGACCAACTGTATCTCGCCGATCCTTTTAACGGAGGCACGTACACACGCCCCGTTTCACAAAATAGTTGGTCACCAGCGAACGATGACATCCAGGACATCACGATTCGCAGTGACGGCCGGATGTTCGGTTATCAACGAGCCGACAACTTGGGCAACTCGGTCGGCCGATTGGTCGAGATCGATCCTGCCACCGGGACACTCACCGCGGTATCGGACGACAACATTCCTGGTGAAGCTCCCCCGATCAACGCCAGCGATCTGAATGTTAACCTGACAACGAATGCGAATCGCGGAACAGTCAACGACCCTCGTTTAGCTGAATTTACGAACTCCAGCGATGTCGATGCATTGGCGTTTGAACGAACCGGAGCCGCCACGGCGACTCCCACCTACGATGTCTACTATGTCGTTCGTGAATCGGAAAATTCGTCGAAGTTGTATCGAGGAAATGAGGGCGGCAGCGCCGCGCCGGTGGCTGCCAACGGTGGCAACCCCAACCAAGCAGCAAACCGTAAATATGGTGTGATGGGGAACATCAATCTCGCGGGCGTCACGCCTCAGGTTGACACATTTTCAATCTCCAACAACGCCAACCCAGCTGCACGGACGGACATTCGTTTCCAATCCAACCAACCCGGTTTGGCCGGCGCATTCACGCTGAACATCGTGAATGCTGGAAATGACACGGCCGCTGTCGTGACCAATGCCAACATCAACACACGCTCCATTACTCTACGTCTTGGAAACAACAACGGCGGAGGCCCAAATGCCAATGCGATCGTGAACGCAATCAACACCCACCCCGTCGCTCGTCAGATAGTCACAGCCGCAATCTATGGCGGCAATGCCAACGGTAATCGCGATGGAAATGGTGGAACCGTCGCTAACAACCGATCGACTCCATTCAGTACGCCGGCGAGCGGCGTTGCGTTGGCCGGGCGCGTCACCGGCATTGCTTTCGATGACCCGATTGCACAACAAAATCTGTTCGGGGTGACAAACGCCGGTGAAATTATTCTGATCGATGAAAACAGTGGTATTGCGCAGATACTCAATGTTGTACCCGGGGCTGAGTTCAGCGCGCTGGCGCTTGGCCCTCAGAGCGTCGAAAATGGTGCTTACGCGGACTTGATGTTCGCCACCACGACAGGCGGACAGTTGTACGCTTTCAACTCAGCTGGAGTGCTGCAGAATATTTTTGCCGACAATTCAGGCAACCCAACGGCCCTGTTCGCTCAATTGAATGACATTGCGCCGGCCCGAGGCGACGCCCCCGTCGGATTGGCATTCAGTCCCTTGGACTTGAATCTCTGGCACCCAACAACACGTCGCGCAGGCGATGTCGGTCACGGTATCAATGAGGCCCCGGACGGGTCACGCGAGCCGGGTCAGATTGATGTGGAGTATCTCGATTCATTGACACCAGACGGAACCCGAAACTTCCGACAGAACAACGGTGGTGCAAGCTTCTACTTTGGATTGGAAGATTGGATTCCAAACAACCAGTTCAACAATACAACTCAAGGGTACATCACCTATGACGGCGTAAACGCTCAGTATGGACTATCTGAAGAATTACATCGTGACTTGGCATCCAACCCAAACTTGGTCAACACTTACGCCCTTGCCGGTGGTGCTCAAGGTCAATTAGTCTCGAACTCTTTCGATTTGGCTGGTTCGGTCGCGGAAGATCGTCCTACGCTCTACGTCAACTACTTTTTGGAGACGGAAAATCATCCGGGTGAAACCACGGCGAATGGTCAGGATCCGTTCCGCGACGCTGCCCGTGTATTCGTGTTGCGGCCCTCGACGGGAGAGTGGGAACTGGTTGCAACCAACAACTCCGCGCTCAGTGCGAATGACCCATCACAGAACCCAGATGGAGAGCTTCCCGGATTCATTTCGCATTTGTCCGACGCAGGTTTGAACAGCACCACCCAGCGTGCTGAAAATCATCAAATAGTTCAAGAACTTTTCGACAACACGGGTTCGTGGCGTCAAGCAAGAATTGATTTGTCGTCTTTCGCCGGGGAAACGGGACTGCAACTTCGATTTGATTTCAGTACAGCAGGACGTATCGTCGGCGATGGCATTCCGTCCGCTTTCGGTGAAATCTCTTCGAACTCTCGCTCCAATGCGACACAGAATAATTTCTTCGAAGGTTTCTATATCGACGACATTATCGTCGGTTACGCCGAACGAGGCGAAATGGTCACCGTTCCCGCCCAAATTCCTTCCGTCGAAGGTGCTCTGCAAGGCGGGACGCGGGCCATCAATATTGATTCCGGAACCTTCACGCTGCTGAACGATCCTCGCTATAGCAATCGCGATCCGAATCGCAACCCAGAGATTCTATCGGGACCTTATCAAGTCGAAATTCGACGCGTCGATGAATATGCATCTTTAGCAGATGCCAACATTATTCCGGACTTTGATGGGACGTTCCAACCGTTTGACACCAATGTTCGACACATCTTGTCGGAAGACGGCGTCACGATGTTCGGCGGCACCACCGGTTTGCTCGCTGACCAAAACCGAGAGCGTCAGCAGGGCATGTTCATCATTGATTCCAACTTCATCTCCGATTCGAATGATGTTGGGATCAATGTCCAGCCAGGCACCGCGGAAGAAACTGGCGTGCCTCACCAAGGATCCTTGATCAACTTCCCGCAATTGAACTCGCCTCGTTTGGTTCCCGGCGTGGTGATTCAGAACAACGTCGTGTCCGGTGATTCGGCCATCCGTTTCGCGGGCGAGACGAGCACCGAAGCTGGACGATCCGTGCCATTCGGGCGAATCGTCAACAACACGCTGGTTGGCTTTGGGGACGGACTCGGGATTGATGTGGTCGGGCAAGCAGCACCGACGATCATCAACAATATTCTTTCGGAATTTGGAACCGCAATTGATGTTGAGGGTTTCAATGCCGTCAATACTGTAGTTCGAAAGAACTACTTCCAAGGCAATGCATCCAACGGCACCACCGGTACCAATCCGGAACTGGCTGGGCCAAACGCCCCCTTGTTCATTGATCGTTCCACTCGCAACTATTACCTCGAATCCGGTTCGGCGGCGATCGACAATTCGCAGGAGACGCTGCCCGATCGTCTCGCCTATGTCACGTTCAAGACGGAACTGGGAATCGCTCGATCGAACATTGACGCGCCGCAGCGAGATGTCTTTGGTCAACTGCGTGTCGACTCCGGTCAATCTGGTGGCGGCAGTGGAGCTGATCCATTCATCGATCAGGGAGCAATCGACCGAGCAGATACGGACGCACCTTATGCCGTTCTGTTGAAACCGATTGATGATGACAATGCCGGGCTGGATAAAGATCCCAATCCAACCGTCGTCTCGCTTGATGATCCCATCCTGGATGTTTTTTCAATCCTGATTGGGGATGGCCGAGACGAGAACTCGCCATTCGAAGGCACGGGCATCAATCCTGCGACGGTCGATCGTGATTCAATCTTGGTGCGACGCAATAACATCGAACTTGTCGAAGGTGTGGACTACCGGCTTGGTTTCAACGATTCAACCGGTGAGTTGCGTTTAACGCCACTAACCACACTTTGGCAGCCAAGTGGTGTTTACGAAATTTTCTTGGACAACCAACGGATTGCCGACCGCGCCGGAAATTTCCTTCGTCCGAACCAACAAAATGGTGAGACCAAGTTCACGATCATTCTTCCGACTGTCAACTTGGACTACGGCGACGCGATCGACGGCTTCGGCACGACTTTGGGCTCCAACGGAGCCCGTCATGCAATCATCGACGATGGTTTCATTCGCTTGGGCTCGATCATTGATGCGGAACGAGATGCCGCCACTGCCGGATCACCAAACGCGGCCGACGACGATCGACTCCCAGTCGTGATCACGACGAGTTCCTTGGCGTTTGCAGCACCGGTAGACAACGCTGGTGTCAGCACCATGGAAGTGGTTCAGATGCCGATGCTCGGCGACACGTTAACGATTGATATCGGCAGTCCACGCGGACCGGTGACGTTTGAATTTGTCACCGTTGGACGTTCCGCTGAGCCAGGCAATGTGTCGGTGATCTTTGACGATTCGGTCTTGACCGACGCGGTTGAAATCATGAACCAGCTCAACGGATTCACCGCAGACGTTCACAATGCCATCGCGTCAGTGTTCGAAGACTTTGGTCAAGCGTTTGATGTCGAGTTTTCGTTGGGCGACACGCTGGTTCCGATGCAACCCTCACTGTCGCTGACCAACTTCGATGATGAGGATGGGGTCGGCATTGGATCTCCCAATACGCAACGAGTCATCACTGCGACGCCTTCCAATCCATCTTCCTTGGTCGTGGCAGCGTCACCGGCCAACCCGGCGACGATCGAAGTCCAATCGCTGCCTTCTAACGGTGATCAGATCGTCATTGATCTTGGCACCTTGGCTGGTTCGAAGACCTTCGAATTCTTGCAAATAGATCCGCTAGCAACAGAGCCGCAGTCTTCGACCTCTGGCACCATCGCGGTTCGCTACGAAGCCTCGGATTCGATCGATGACATCGCGGCTCGTTTGGCAGCACGCATTGACCAAACGCTTGCGGGTTACGGCACCAGTCTTTTGGTCAGTTTTGCCGGCAATCTGGTCAGCCTGGAGAACCAGACGACCTCGCAGACCGTGTTTGTCGATTCCCTGATAGATCCAAGCATCGGTTCGATTGGCGTCTTGGGATACCTGAACCCCAACAATTCCAATGGAGCGTCGATCCTGATCAACGCTCCCAACGGTGGTTTCTTGGACGCATGGATTGATTGGGACCAGAATCAACTTTTCGATCCTCGCGACTCCTCTGAAGACGGTGGCGAACAGATCTTCCGAAGCGTTCCGCTCAGCGCTGGCGATAACATTCTCAACATCGTCACTCCCACCACCGCGTCGAGCGGCATGGCCTGGGCACGGTTCCGCATCTCGCCCGAAGGCGGTTTGGCCTCCGACGGTTTGGCTGTGGGCGGTGAGGTTGAGGACTATCAAGTCGAAATCATTCCGGCACCAATCCCGACACCGCAAGATGACCTCTACCAACTACTTGAGGATCAATCACTTCTAACTGCGGAAATGGGACTGTCGTCTGTCTTGTTCGGTCCAACCGCAGCGGCAGACGATCTGCTGACTCCATTTGCGCCAACGACGGTGGTCTTGGTCGATGGACCCGAACACGCTGAGAATTTTTCCATTGACCCTCTCACAGGGCACTTCCAATACGTTCCCAAAGCCGACTTCGCTGGCATTGACACGTTCACCTATCGCTTGGCCGACCAAGCGACCTTATTGGCAAACCCTGTCTTCGACGTGAACGGGAATCCGATTGGCGTCGCGACAGTGTCCATCAACGTGCAACCCGTCAACGATGTGCCTTCTGTCGAGAACCTGACATTGCTCGCGTTGGAAGACACGACGCGAACCTTCACGGCGGAACAACTCAAAGCCAGCGCATTTGGCGACGGAAATCGCGAGTTCACATTGACACTCCCTGATGGCTCGACTCAGTCGGCACCATGGGACGAATCGATCCAAACGTTCAATGTCATCTCGCTGCAGACCACTGTGGCAGGAGTTGTCACCGATATCGACTGGACCACACCAATCCCCGCCGATGGTTTCAAAACTCCACGGGGCCGAATCATTCCAACCTGGGAAGCGGCAACTGGGTTCTTAGAAACCATCGAGTACTTGGCCGACACGGACTTGAACCAAGACAACGCGAATGGCAATTCGCTGTTGCGTGATGAGTTCCAGTTCACAATCGAAGACGATGGCGTGCTGGTCAATCCTGGCGCGGACCTGGTCGATCCAACGGACGATACCTTGTTCACGGGTGCCAAACTCACCGCCCA
The DNA here is from genome assembly GCF_000338295.1 of Rhodopirellula europaea 6C. Taxonomy (GTDB): domain Bacteria; phylum Planctomycetota; class Planctomycetia; order Pirellulales; family Pirellulaceae; genus Rhodopirellula; species Rhodopirellula europaea. The sequence goes on along the minus strand of NZ_ANMO01000256.1, from coordinate 21,281 downwards.
GGCGACTGCGGAGATTGACGTCAAACCGAAGAACGATGCACCGATCGCCGCCGACGACGTCATTAGCGAGAAGAATCCAATCTGGAACGCGTTCTTCATTGGCCCCGACCCGATGAACCCAATCGCGTCGGTGCCTGTTCCCACGGAAGACCAAACTCTGGTCATCCCTCAGGCCTACCTGATCGCGAACGACAAAGAAGCTCGTGACTCGGCAGCTGACGAGAATGACAACACCAATGACTCGGGATTGACTGTCACGGCTGTCAGCGCCACCAGCAATTTGGGTGGAACAGTTTCGATCGATATTGACGGAAACATTGTCTACACACCGGCTCGCAATACCTACGGCGAAGACTCCTTCACCTACACGGTGACAGACGGAGGTATCACATTTGATTTAGGCCCCGAGGGGACGCCTGGATCGATGAACGAAGTCGACGACTTCCTCACTCACACCGCGACCGTTCGGATCCTGATCAAACCGGTCAACGATACTCCTCAAGCTGAAAACCTCTCACTTGACTTGCTTGAGTACGAAGAGTTCGTCAACGGAACCGGTGATCCCAATCCGGTTGCCAAATCGGATGGTAATGGCCTCAGAAATTTCACGAAAGACGACCTGCTGCGACTCGGTGCCCCCGGGTCGGCCCTGGAAGTCACCCCGCCCGGTGATTTCCCCGCCTTGTTCGACGAAGATGCACAAGACCTGCGCGTCATCCAAATTGGCTTGCCGGGTGGCACGGGCGGTTCGATCGATGCCCGCACGCTCACGTACGACACCGTCACAGGTTTGGCACCGGTCCAAACTTTGGCCACCGCGCGTGGCAGTCTTTCGCTAACGTTCTCTTTGGTTCCTGACCCCGCCAACCCGGGCATGTTCTTGGCCGGCAGTGGCGAGTTTGTCAGTGGTTCCTACGAACCCAACGTGGACTACAACGAAGAATCACCGTTCGACGCCACGGACCTGTTCACCTACTTCGTGGAAGACTTCTCTGAGATCCCAGTTCCTGGAGCGGGCAACTTCCCAGGCGAGTCACTCGACAGCGTTGGTCACGGCAGCCTGACTAGCGCCGCCGCCACTGTCACGGTCACAACTCACGCGACCAATGACACGCCTGAGTTCCCAGTCTTCGATACGGTGACCTTCGCCGAAGACATCAACGACGCTGGCGATGCCTTCAACACCGTCTTCTATGACATCTACGGGGAAGCCGTCATCGCGTCGGCTGATCCTGCGGTCCACAACCTCCCGCAAGCCATCTTCGTCAGCCGCGATACCGCAGAAGACGAGCGTGGAAACAACAGCGGAGCGGCGCCGACGCAGTCGCTGACCTACAGCTACAACACGCTGTATGAACCGGCCGGCATGTTTGAATCCGCACCAGTGCTCGACGAGTATGGGGTGTTGACGCTAACACCACGTGCCGATGCCTATGGCTATGCCCTGTACGAAGTCACGATGACAGACAACGGGCAGTCCTACGATCCAGCCACTGGCATGTTGGTCGACGACTTCCGTAGCGTGACTCGCACGTTGACCGTGCACATCACGCCGATCAACGATGCTCCTGTTACCGAAGATCGAGCACTGGAAGTCATGGAGGTCGAGGAATTCTCGTCGCCGGATGACATGCCGACCGGCGCGGTCGCTTCCATCGACTTGACTCCGGATCAGTTCCTGGGTGGCACCACCGAGAATCCAGAACTGGCCGAGCAAAGTGACTTCACGGATGACATCGACGCGGTCGATGAATTCGATGAAGAAGAGCAAAGCCTGCGAGTTGTGAAGTTCACCGTCACATTGGCCAACGGTTCCACCGCAGACGTCGACGCCGAAAACAACAACGGCGTCGAACTGACGCTGGCAACGGGGCGCATCACGTTCAACTTCGATGACATCGCGGACGGCGGTGCCTACACCGGCGGTACTTACTTCCCGAACGTGGATTACAACGAGGAAAGCCCGTTCGCGCCGAACGAACAGTTTACCTACGTCGTCGAAGACTTCGGTGTGACCACCATCCCAGGTTCGATGGATGTCACCGGAACCACCGAGCAAGTCGACTACACCAACGATGGTGGGTCGCCACCGCAGGGACTGAACAATCGATCGACACCTCGCACGATGACGCTGACCACGCGGGCTCAGAACGATGTGCCCGAGTTCCCCGTGTTTGGTGAAGTGACCTTCGCCGAAGACATCAACGATGCGGGCGACGCGTTCAACACGGTGTTCTACGACATCTACGGGGAAGCCGTGATCGCGTCGGCCGACCCTGCCGTTCACAACCTGCCACAAGCGATCCACGTCAGTCGCGTGACGGCGGAAGACGAACGTGGAAATGACAGCGGTGCTCTACCGACTCAATCATTGAGTTTCAGTTTCACCACGCTCTACGAACCGGCCGGTATGTTCGAAACAACACCGACTCTCGACGAGTACGGTGTGCTGACTCTGACCCCGCGTGCCGACGCTTATGGTTACGCGGTGTTCGTTGTCACCCTGACGGACGACGGTGGCAGCTACAACCTGCCCAATGACCCACGTAGCATCGATCGCACATTGACCGTGCACATCACACCGGTCAACGATGCTCCTGTGACGGTTGACCGAGCACTCGAGGTTGACGAGGTCGAAGAGTTTGCTTCGCCAGACGACTCGCCAACCGGTGACGTCGCGTCGATTGACCTGACACCCGAACAGTTCCTTGGTGGTTCCACTGAGAATCCGGAATTTGCCGAACAAAGCGACTTCACCGATGACATCGACGCGGTCGACGAATTCGATGAAGAGGAACAGAGCCTGCGAGTGGTCGAGTTCACCGTCACGTTGGCCGATGGTTCCACCGCGGTCGTCGATGCCGAGAACAACAACGGAGTCGAACTGACTCTGGCCACTGGCCGCATCACGTTCAACTTCGATGACATCGCAGACGGCGGTGCCTACACCGGTGGTGTTTACTATCCGAACGTGGACTACAACGAGGAAAGCCCGTTCGCACCGAACGAGCAATTCACTTACGTCGTCGAAGACTTCGGAACGACATCGATCCCAGGATCGCAATTCATCAATGGTGGTGCTGCCGACGAAGTCGACTACACCAACGATGGCGCGATGCCTCCTGTGGGACTGAACAATCGTTCGACACCTCGCACGATGACGCTCACCACGCGGGCGCAAAACGATGCACCCGAGTTCCCAGTCTTCAACACGGTGACCTTCGCCGAGGACATCAATGACGCGGGCGACACGTTCAACACGGTCATTTACGACATCTACGGTGAATCGATTATCGCGTCGGCCGACCCGGCCGTTCACAACTTGCCGCAAGCCATCTTCGTCAGCCGTGACACCGCGGAAGACGAACGCGGTAACGCCGGTGGTGCACCAGCAACCCAGTCGCTGACTTACACCTACAACCCGTTGTATGTTCCGGCGGGCATGTTCGAATCCGATCCGGTTCTCGACGAGTACGGTGTGTTGACGCTGACGCCTCGTGCCGATGCGTATGGCTACGCGGTCTACACGGTCACGATGACAGACGACGGGCAGTCTTACGATCCAAACACCGGCATGTTGGTGGACGACTTCCGCAGCATCACGCGTACACTGACCGTGCACATCACGCCGGTCAACGATGCTCCTGTCACGGTTGACCGTGCTCTGGAAGTGGTCGAAGCCGAAGAATTCGCCAACGAAACCGGCCTCCCAACCGGCGATGTGGCGTCCATCAACCTGACCCCCGAGCAATTCCTGGGTGGTTCCGCCGAGAATTCGGAACTGGCAGAACAAAGCGACTTCACCGATGACCTTGACGCCGTCGATGAATTCGATGAAGAAGAACAAAGCCTGCGAGTGGTCGAGTTCACCGTCACGCTGGCCGATGGTTCCACCGTCGTCGTCGACGCTGAAAACAACAATGGCGTCGAACTGACGCTGGCGACCGGACGCGTTACGTTCAACTTCGATGACATCTCGATCGGCGGTGCTTACACCGGCGGGGTCTATTACCCGAATGTTGATTACAACGAAGAAGCACCGTTCGCTGCCAACGAACAGTTCACTTACGTCGTCGAAGACTTCGGAACGACTTCGATCCCAGGGTCGCAATTCGTCAACAGTGGTGCTGCTGACGAAGTCGACTACACCAACGACGGTGCGATGCCACCTGTTGGTCTGAACAATCGTTCGACACCTCGCACGATGACGCTCACCACACGGGCGAAGAACGACGCTCCTGAGTTCCCAGTGTTCGACACGGTGACCTTCGCCGAGGACATCAACGACACGGGCGATTCGTTCAACACCGTCTTCTACGATGTGTACGCAGGCAACGTGGTCGCCAACTACGACCCTGCCGACCCAATGCGTCCGCAAGCGATCTTTGTCAGTCGTGACACAGCGTTCGACGAACGTGGTGATGGGCTTGGTTTTGCACCCACGCAATCGTTGACTTACACGTTCACGTCCCTGGCCAGTTCCTCGCCAGCCGGCATGTTCGAAACATTGCCGACGATGGATGACTTCGGCGTATTGACCCTGACCCCGCGAGCCGATGTTTACGGTTGGGCGGTCTTCGAGGTCACCGCAACCGACGATGGATCCGACTACGACGCTGCCGCGGGATTGATCAGTTCACCTCGCAGCATCACTCGCACGTTGACCATCAACATCACACCGGTCAACGACGCCCCAGTGAGTGTCGATCGAGATCTGGAAGTCACCGAAGTCGAAGAATTCTCGTCGCCGAATGACCTTCCAACCGGTGCGGTCGCTCGCCTGCCGTTGTCGCCAGCGGACTTCCTGGGCGGTACGCCGGAGAATCCGACGCTTGCCAAAGCCAGCGACTTCTCCGACGACACGGTCACCTTTGAAGAGTTTGACGAAGACGAGCAAGGCCTTCGCGTCGTCGAGTTCACGGTCACGCTCGCCAATGGCTCGCCGCAAACCGTCAACGCGGGCAACTACGTCAATGGAACACTGATCGACTTGTTCAGCGGCACGATCTGGTTCGAATTCGATGCAACGACGGGTGAGTTCGTCACTGGTGAGTATCTCCCCAACGTCGATGTCAACGATCAGTTGCCGTTTGAACCAACGGAAGTCTTCCAGTACATCGTCGAGGACTTCGGTCCGACATCGATTCCTGGCAGCGACCGTCCAGATCCGGATGCCATCGGATCCATCGACTACACCACCGTGGGCGGAGTCGGCTCGAACAACCGTTCACAGCCTCGCGACATGACGCTGACCGTCCGCGCGGTCAACGATGTGCCAGACTTCCCCGAGTTCGACACGGTCACTTTCGCGGAAGACATCAATGACGCGGGCGGAGCCTTCAACACCGTCTTCTATGACATCTACGGTGGGCAAGTCATCGGCAGCAACAACCCGTTGGTGCACGGTTTGCCACAAGCAATCCACCCCGGACGCGATACCGCTTTGGATGAACGCTCGGTTCAAGAATTGAGCTACAGTGTCAGCGTGATTTCATCACCGGCGGGCATGTTCGCCAGCGATCCGATCTTGGACCGATTTGGGGTGCTGCAATTGCAACCCAATGCGGATGCTTATGGTTACGCGGTGTTCGCGCTGACGATGACTGACGATGGGCAATCCTACATCTCCGGTTCGATGCAAGATGACCCACGCAGCATCACACGGACGCTGACGGTCAACATCACTCCGGTCAACGATCAACCGGTCGCTTACGATCGCGAATTGACAGTCAACGAAGTGGAAGAGTTCTTCCCGATCACAGGTCAACCAACCGGCAGAGTTGCCGTTCTCGACCTGACTCCAGAGACGTTCTTGGAAGGCAATCCAAGTGACGCTCAGACAGCAGACTTTGCCGATGGCGTCGTCACGACGAACGAGTTTGACGAAGACGAACAAGACCTCCGGGTCGTTCAGTTCACCGTCACCAATTCCAGCGGCACACCGACAGTCGTCAGCCGAGACAACCTGAACGGCGTAGAGATTCCTCTCGCAACTGGCACGGTCACGTTCAACTTCGACGCCTCGGGCACGTTCGTCAGTGGCCAATACTTGCCAAACGTTGACTACAACCAAGAAGACCCGTTCTTGGACTTCGAGCGATTCAGTTACATCGTCGAAGACTTTGGTGAAACTTCGATCCCAGGCTCTGACTACGTCAACGGTCAGATGGCACCGCCGGTCGCTGGATTCCAACAAGCGGATTACACGACTGTTGGTGGTGTTGGATCGAACAACCGTTCGGAATCACGTCGTGTGACGATCCGAACCATCCAGGTCAACGATGCTCCTCGAGTTGAGTTCCGTGAAACGGTCGACATTCGCGAACGCGACGACAACCGTGGGACAAGCCTCACGGACTGGGCGACACGACGCGACCCGGCCGAAACCACTGCGTTGGACGAATTTGACCGACAAGACGTCTTCTTCACGTTCAAGCAGTACGTCAGCCAAAGCGTGCCTGACTTGTTCCGACCTGGCTTCACCCCTGAAGTATCTGACGACGGAACGTTGACGGTTTACCCATCGCCAGACGCGGTCGGCACGGGCGTATTCGTGATCACCGCAACAGACCGTGTTTCGGACACTGATCCGTTCACGCCGAAGTCAACGGAAATGACAGTCACGGTCAACGTTCGTCCAGTCAACGATCAACCTCGTTTGTCTGACATCGCACCAACAGGTCAGACTGGATCCATCGACGACGCCTACGAGATCACCTCAGACGGCACGCTGATTGTGACAATGAAGGAAGACAACACGGCCAACGATGGAACCACCGGAACGCCGTACTCGATTCCGCTTCGATCCGCCGGCCCAGGTGCACGCCCAGGACTGTTGGACATCTACACCCCGGGCCCAGCCAACGAATCGGACGGCACCTTGGGTGGAAACCAAAAGGTCGAGTTGGTGCCATTCACCACGCTGCCGACGACTCTCGGTGGTTCGGTGACATACGTCCCCGAAAATGGTTCGACACCGGCGTCGCTGGAGTACACACCGCCGACGAATGTCAACTCGTTGAACAACCTGCCCGACTCGTTCACCTACCAGGTGATTGACGATGGCACGAATTTCAACATTCGTGACCAAGTCCTGGACACGTCACCGCTGACACGCACAGGCCGCATTCAGTTTGTTCTGAATCCGGTCAACGACCGTCCGGTGTTCGACATCGCACAAACGGTGATCAATGTCAGCGAAGACGCGAACATGTTTGTCCGCAATGACTTTGCGTTCAACGTGTTCGGTGGCCCCACGCCAACGGCCAACGACGAGTTCAGCTTGACCGCTGCCCAAACGGTGTCGTTCAATCGCATCGAACCGGTCAATGTGTCAACAACTCAAGCGGCTCAAGCTTTCACGACGCTTCCAACGATCGTGCCTGCCGGCCACTTGACCTTCCAAGCCGCTCCAGGCGTGTTTGGCGAATTCGTGTTTGACATCTATGGCCAAGACAACGGTCAAGGACCGAACTTTGGACGTGGGGATTTGAATGAGTCATTGGCTCAACGAATCACCATCAATGTGCTCGCGGTCAACGACGCACCGATCCCTGCCAATGGAACGGGTGACACGGTCACAATCGCGACTCGCGAAGACAACACGTTGGCCATCCCAGTCGACGGTGTGATCAACGGTTCGTTGCTCGGCAACTTTATCGCTGGCCCTGATTCGCCAGTGGATGGATTGCCAGACGAAAACGATTCGCAAACCTTGTCCGCGGTCAACGTTCCGTTGCAAACCGCAATGGGCGGCACATTGACTCCTTCGCCAAACGGCGTGGGAGCAACGTCCTACGTCTACACGCCACCATTGAACTTTGTCGGCACCGACCAGTTCGTTTACGAAGTCAGTGACGGCGACGCATCGCGGACCACATCGGCAACCATCTCGCTGGTGGTGACTCCGGTCAACGACGCTCCGATCATCTCGCCTTTGGCACCGATCGTCGTGGAAGAAAGTGCCGGCACGGTTACCCTTCCGGATTGGCTCGGCACCGTCTTGGTTGGACCTCCCGGAACGGGATCCGGCGGACGTGCGGTGGATGAATTTGACGGCACCGGAACCACGGCACCTCAGACCATCACCGAGTACCGATTCTCCTATGTCAGTGGCGACACCGACTTGCTCGCCACGTCGGCTGGCAATCCAGCCGGGTTGCAGATCCTGTCGGACGGTTCGCTGCAGTTCACAACCTCGGACGAAAACAGCGGATCCGCCACCTACCAATTGGTGGCTGTCGACAGTGGCCCCAATAACCCGGCCAACGGTGACGTTTGGGAAAGCGCACCGGTTCAGTTCACGCTAACCATTGCCGACGTGAACGATCTGCCAACCTTCACGGCTGGCCCCGCTGTCACGGTCCTGGAAGACAGTGGAACGTATTCGCAACCATGGGCGACGGATATTTCCGCCGGACCTGGAAACGAAGGCAATCAAACCGTCGCGTTCCTGGTTCAAGTTCCAGCAGAGGATCAAGATCTCTTCTCGGTGCTGCCATCGATCGACGAAAATGGAGTGCTGACCTTCAGCGTGGCTCCTGATGCGGCGGGCAGCACTAACGTCACGGTGACGTTGCAAGACTTCGAAAATGGTGTCTTCGCTGGCAGTTCCCAGCCCGTCACTTTGTCAATCACGATCACTGATCAACCCGACCTTCCAGTTGCTGTCGATGACTCGTTCACGACCACGGAAGACGCGGTGTTGTTCTTCACGATCGAGGATTTGCTCGCCAACGATAGCGACCCTGACCTGAGCGACATCCTCAGCTTTGTGGAATTGCAAACCACAACCGCGTTGGGTGCCATCGTCAATGTCAATCAAACAACCGGCGAAATCTCGTACACACCAATGGGTTCGGACACGATTCAGTCGCTCCGTCCAGGTGAAACGGCAACGGACACGTTCCAGTACGGATTGCAAGACGACAGTGGCGTGACCAGCGTCGTGACCGCGAATGTCACGTTGACCATTCAAGGTCGCAACGACGCACCGGTTGCTGTCGACGACCGCGTGTTCATCGAATCAGTCGGCACAACCGTGCTGGACCAGATGCGAGATCCATTGTTCAACGATTCGGACATCGACGGAACGCTGGACCGCACTTCACTGACAATTGTGGTCGAACCTCAATTCGGAACGCTGTCCGACGACAACGGTGTGCTGACCTATCTGCCTGGCCCTGATTTCGCTGGCGTGGACACGTTCACCTACACCATCGCCGATGACTTGGGCCAAGCCAGTGCTCAGGCAACGGTTGAACTCCAGGGACGTCCAACCGCTTCGGACATCACCGCGGGAACATCCGTCGGACGAACCGGTGCGATTGACATCTCAGACAGTTTCAACACAGCGTTTGATTTGGACCTGACGTCAATTTTGATCACGACCCAGCCCACCAACGGGACGGCAGAAGTGATCGACGGAAAAATCATGTACACGCCGGACACTGACTACGTCGGACCGGACTTCCTGATCTTCACCGTCGCTGACATCAACGGAAACCGAAGTGCACCGACTCGCATGAACCTGAACACGGTGATGAGTCGACTGCAAAACCCTGTCAACTTCTCCGACGTCAACCGAAACGGCGAAGTCACCGCACTGGATGCTCTGTTGATCATCAACCGACTGAACGAAGTGAGCGGTAGTTCCAGCGGTGAAAACATCCCGGTCACCGATGCGGACTTCGGCATCGGCACCAACAATGGTGTGAACGAACAGTTCTACTACGACCAAAGTGGTGATGGATTCATCTCTTCGCTGGATGCACTGCGGGTGATCAACGAGATCAACGCTCAAAGCCAGTCCGGATTCGGTGAACCGACCGAAGTTCTGGCGAGCGACTTCAGCACATCGGCCGGTTTGGATGCATCCACTTCGTCGGCTGCTGAGTCCGTTGACTCAGGACCATCGAAAATGGTTGGATCCTCAGCGACCAACGCGGAAGTGGACCTGATTGACTTGATCGCGAATGAGCAAACCAAACGCGATGGCGAAGAGTCCGATTCTTTGGAATCGAACTTGGATGCCGCCGTGCGAGAATTGTTCTAAGCCGCTTTGATTGACTCGGGCATCGTTGGGACCTGTCTCGACGATGCCCGCGGCTTTAAGCTGGTTCGCATGAACGAAGCCATTCCTGAACCGAGCGATCTCCTTCTTCCCGATGATCCGGCGCAGTCACTTGACGTGATTGCGGTCGGGGCTCATCCAGACGATGTTGAATCCGCTTGTGGTGGGACGCTCGCCAAGATGGCCCGTCAGGGCTATCGCGTTGGCATCGTCGATTTAACCGACGGAGAACCGACGCCTCATTGCCCCGACGTCGAAACTCGAATGGCGGAGTCGGTCCAGGCCGCCAAATGTCTTGGGGTTCACGCTCGGATTCAACTGAACCTGCCCAATCGCATCTTGATGGACGGTTTCGTTCCAAGGATTGCGCTTGCTCGGCAATTCCGACGATTTCGACCTCGGATCGTGATCGGATTCGGACAAAAAACGCCCATGGCGTCACCGGATCATTGGCAAGCGATGCAGATCACCGATGCGGCCGTGTTCTACAGCCGATTGTGTCGCTGGGACGAACACTTCAACGGCGTCCCGGTTCATGCGGTCGCTCGCCAGCTGTATTTCCGCTTGGCGTTTGAACCAGATGTGATGCCGGGTGAGTCGCACCATTTGATCGTCGATATCGGCGATTGTCTGGAGCAGAAGCTGGCTTCGATCACCGCCTATGACAGTCAATTTGCCCATAAACCCAAGATTGCCGAACGTGTGCGCGCGGCGGCATTGGTCACCGGATCGCAAGCAGGATGTTGGGCTGGAGAAGCGTTTGCTTCAGCTCACCCCTACTCGGTCAGCGATCTGGTCAAGACGGTGATGAATTTGTAGAGGAATTGCCGGGACATGGTCTTCGGCGGCTGGTGCTGTTCGATCCAGCGGTGGTTTGTCACAATCGCGACCTCGGATGGTGAACCCCACGTCGCGAAAATGGGTCGTGGGTAACGCCGAAGCCCTCGCTCCCCACACCGACAACTGCTTTCATGACGCGTCGTCTGCTCGTTACCGCTGCATTGCCCTACGCCAACGGACCGATCCACATTGGTCACTTGGTGGAATACCTGCAAACCGACATTTGGGTTCGGTTTCAGAAATTGCGAGGTAATCGCTGTTTGTACATCTGCGCCGACGACACCCACGGCACCGCGATCATGATCCGCGCCCGCGGAGAAGGCCGTTCCGAAATCGAATTGATCGAAGAAACCAGCGAAGCTCACCAGCGTGATTTCGCGGGCTTTGGAATTGAATTCGACCACTACGGCAGCACCAACAGCGAAGAGAACCGAACGCTTTGCCACCAAATTTGGCAATCACTTCGAGACGCAAATCTGGTCGTCCAGCGAAGTGTGGAGCAACTCTACGACCCGGAAGCCGAGACCTTCCTGGCCGATCGTTTTGTTCGCGGTACGTGTCCCAAATGCGGCACGCCTGACCAAGCGGGCGACAACTGCAATTGCGGACACACCTACAGTCCCACCGAACTGATCGATCCGGTCAGCACGCTCAGCGGTGCGACTCCGGTCATCAAAGAAGCCGAACACCTGTTCGTGGAATTGGAAAAGCTCCACGACTTCCTCTCCGAATGGGTTTCCAACTCGGGTGCTCTTCAACCTGAAACTGCCAACTACTTGAAAGGTCACTTTCTGGCCGAAGAACTTCGCGACTGGGACATCAGTCGACCGGCACCTTACTTCGGATTCGAAATTCCCGACGCACCTGGTAACTATTGGTACGTGTGGTTCGACGCCCCGATCGGCTACATCGCCAGCACGCAGCAGTGGTGCAACGCCAATGGTGAAGACTTGGCCGATTGGTGGAAAAGCGATGACTGCGAAGTCCATCACTTCATCGGCAAAGACATCACTTACTTCCACACGCTGTTTTGGCCGGGCATGCTCAAGACAGCTGGTTTCTCTCTGCCAACCAAAGTTCACATTCACGGATTTCTGAATGTGAATGGCAAGAAGATGTCCAAGAGCGATGGAACGTTCGTCAAAGCGGAAACCTTTCTCAAACACATCGATCCATCCGCACTGCGATACTTCTACGCCACCAAGTTGTCTTCGCGAGTCGAAGACTTGGATCTGGGAGTCGAGGAGTTTGTCGAGAAGGTGAACTCTGATTTGGTCGGCAAAGTCGTCAACCTCGCCAGCCGTGTAGGCAAATTTGCAAGCCGCACGGGATTGGCACCTTCGTATCCCGATGATGGTGGGCTGTTCCAAGCCGCCGCTGCGAAAGGCGACGAAATCGCCGCCGCGTATGAAGAAGGTGAGTTTTCCAAAGCAATGCGATTGATCATGGAATTGGCGGACGCGGCAAACCCGTTTGTCGAACACGCCAAGCCATGGGAAATGAACAAAGATCCGGAACGACAAGATGAACTGCGAGACGTCTGCACGGTCGCATTGAATCTGTTCCGGCAATTGGCCGTTTACCTGGCCCCAGTCCTTCCCGAACTGGCAAATAAATGTGGTGACTTGCTCGGCGAGCCAATCACGTCATGGGAACAAAGCCAAACGCCACTGGTCGACCGTGGCGTCAACAAATTTCAACGTATGATGGACCGTGTTAAAACCGAGGATCTCGAAGCGATGATGGAAGAAAGCAAAGACGAAGCAGCTCAAGAAACCGATGCTGCTGCCACTAACCCGTTCAACGACAGTGATCAACCACTCAAGGATGAGCCACTCGCCGATGAAATCACGATCGATGATTTTATGAAGGTCGACTTGCGCGTCGCTCGAGTGCTTTCCGCGGAACATGTGCCGGAAGCGAACAAGCTTCTGAAACTGACCCTCGGCTTGGGTGGCGACGAAACTCGTCAAGTCTTCGCCGGAATCAAAGCCGCATACGATCCTGAAAAGCTGGTCGGGCGTTTGGTCGTGATGGTCGCCAACCTCAAACCACGAAAAATGCGTTTTGGTTTGAGCGAAGGCATGGTCACCGCAGCCGGCCCCGGCGGCGAAGAAGTCTTCGTGCTTGGCATCGATGACGGCGCATTGCCCGGTCAACGAGTCCACTGACCCCAGTGTGGCATAGGCTTCCAGCCTGTGAAAAAGAGCGTACGAAGCACACGGCTACTCCACTCAACCATCGCCCTTACTCCGAGCGGGTGAGCGAAGCGAGTCGAATGGCCCATCAACGCCGCGCGACCTCCGTCACTGATACGCCTTGCCCTTTTGAGACCGACAGCCAGTGAAAATTTCCGCGATGAAAATTCTCATTGTGCATTGCCATTTCGAACGTGGCGGCGTGACTCAGGTAGTCGAAAACCATGTTCACTGCCTTCAGGGATCCGATGAAATTGACGAGGTCGCTCTGGTCAGCGGACCTCGACAATCGGGGTTGCAAGCAGCAACACGTGAATCGGCGTCCATCTGGAGCGTCGAATCACTGGAATACGATTCGCATCGTGACATGTCGCTGGGCGTTGACGAGCAAGCCCAAAACACCGCTCGCGAACTCGACGAACGGTGCGAACAAGCGGGTTGGTCTCGCCAACAGACCGTCGTTCACTGGCACAACCACAGTCTCGGCAAGAACGCGGCATCACCGTTGGTGATCCAACATCTCGCGGCGATGGGCTACTCGTGCTTGCTGCAGATCCATGACTTTGCCGAGGATCAGCGTCCTCAAAACTGGGCTTATCTGAAACAATCTCATGGTTGCCGGCGAGCAAGCGAACTCGACGCGATCCTTTACCCACACGGTGATCGGCTTTCCTACGCGACGCTAACGACCGGCGATGCGGAAACGCTCGCGCAATTTGGGATTCATCGTTCTCGCGTCGATGTCCTGCCCAACAGCGTGCGCCTTCCAACCGCCGAACTGCCCGAGTTCGAAGTCGCAACGCAAAAAGTTCGGGAGGCATTCGATCTGCCTGCCGACTTTCGCTGGATGTTGTATCCCGTTCGGGGCATTCGACGCAAAAACCTTGGCGAGTTCTTGTTGATGTGCCAATTGGCCGGTCGTCCCACGATCGGTGCGATGACGTTGATGCCAGCCACGCCCATGGAAAAGAAGTCCTACGAAAGGTGGCAAGCCGTTGCTGAGCGATGCGTTGAAAACGTCGTGTTCAACGCCGCACATCATGAGGACATACAATTCGTCGACAATTTGTCGGCCGCCAGCGTTGTCGTGTCTTCCAGTGTGGCCGAAGGATTCGGGATGGTCTTCCTCGAACCGTGGCTGGCGTCTCGCAGCGTCGTTGCTAGAAATCTGCCGGGAGTGACCGGCGACTTCATCAATCACGGGATGCGTTTGGATCATCTCTACGATGCGGTCCAAATTCCCGGATCGCCCGAGTGGCTCGCCGCGGCCAACCGCCAGTTCCAAGATGCAAAGACGAACGCTTGGAAAGATGTTCAGCGCGACGTCGACATCGCGAGATCGCAGTCGACGCCCGACCAATCAAGCGGCGATGCAAACGATTGGATCGACTTCGCTCGATTGACACCTTCGATGCAGATCGAAGTGCTACAGCGTTTCAACACCGACGCCGGATTTGCGCAGGAAGTTCGCGAACGCAACGCGGCATTGTGCGAAGCGTTGGTGACCGAAGCCCGTCCTGCTGTCATCGATCACAACCGAAACATTGTTGCCACCCACTTCGGACCGGAGAACCAAAAGCAGCAATTGCTGAACGCATATCGAAAGGCGATCAGCAACGAAAGCATTCCGGTTTCCGAAGTCCAAAGCGACCAAACCATGTTGGATTTGGTCGAACATTCGCGGCCGTTTTATCCGTGCCGCGTTGAACAACTGGATTGAACGACTCAGCGACGCGAGTTGCTCGTCCGACCCGCCATTTGTTTGCCCTTGGGTCGAACCAAGAACACTTTGGGATCGTCGACGATGAACGAAGTGCTCCAACGGCGTCCATCATCTGCACTGCAGATGTTGTAGAAGAACGTCCGCATTCGTTCGGCTTCGTAACCGTATGGGAATTGACTGGTGATGTAGTCTTCTTCCGTCAGGTCCTCGACGCCCGGCGAGGCGTAGTAGTGCACCATGCCATCGGGCGTGACGCTGATACCCATCGTCCACCAACCAGTCGTCGTGATCTGTGGTCCGCGGAAGTCGGCTCCGCGTTGGTTGCTGCGAACTCGCAGGTAAGCGTAGTCGTCGGTACGGCTTCGGCTGTCTGCTTTGCTCTCAAACTCGATGAACATTCCGGGCCAGTAAATCTCGTTGCCCATCTCTTTGCGTTTGAGTTTGAGAAACCCAATCTCTTTTTCGATCAATGCCGTTGTTTCGAGAGCCAAACGGAAGCCAAAGTGTGGTCCGCTGCGCTTTTCCCATTCGGCGACTGGTGGCAGGAACACTCGAGTTGTGACGCTGGGCACCTCAGAAACATCGATGCGACGCTTCAGTCGATACTGAACGTTTGCAATGAAGTCATCTTGGTGCATCGTTCCGCTAGCGTTACCTGGGATGCCAGTGAACTTACTGCGCATTAGCAGAGCGCCTTTGCTGCCCGGCAATCCGCCGGCAGGAGTGACGACTCGTTCGACCACGTCCGGGTGGCCGCGTTTGATGCCTTCGTACCAACGGCCGTTGGTGCTTTTCCCCATCGGTGCACGTTGATTTTCATCAATGTCTTCCGTGCTTTTGGGATTGTTCGGCACGTATCGCCACGATTCGTCCTCGAAGTCATCGGCCACGCCGACGAGCTCGGTGCCCGTCCCGGGAACGACCGGTCGTTGTGCGTTGGCGTCTCCACCGCACACACTTACCAAAGCTGCGACTCCTGCGACGAAGGCGGATCGCCAACGTCGTGCCACCGGCTCCTGATTTTCCACCGGCTCCACAGTTCGCAGTGCGAAATGGCCGACCCAACGGTTGGTGTTGCTCTGCATTGCTACTTCCGTCACTTCCGTTCCCAAAGGATTGAAATGGACATGGATCGCGGCCTGAACGACGGTGTCGTGGGCGAAACGATGATCCATGACGGAGGCCCCCCTCCAACCGGAACAATCGGCAAATTTTGACCGCCACTCCAATCCATCCGGTTCAGGCTGGGAAAGTTTTGCGGCGGATCACCCCGATCAATCGGGTCTGCCAAGGACTCCAAACGTCACAATCGTTCCCTTCCTCACAAACCATCTCGGAGAGCGGTGGACTGCTCCAGAACGCCCGATTCCGAGACCGAATTGCTCGAAATTCGCAGGAACGGAACTATGGTTGTTTGTGTCGGAGGGACGCACTCTGCACCATGATTTACCCAAATATTAAGCGTCCCCCCGTGCGAGGCGGGGTCGGTTCTTCGGAGCCGGCCTCGCCTTTTTTCGTGGACCTCGGATGAAAGTGTCGGGCGGGCCGCGAGAAGCCTCTCCAAACGCTCAAATGCTCTCACATTCGGGATTTTCGTTGACGGGAGACGGTGAGTCGGTGAATAATAAGACTCCGCGAAACATTCGTGTTTCGATCCTTTTCGGCCGTGCTCTTCTCACCGAAGGTGTTCCTTTGCGACACGCCACTACGACCTCGTCCTCGTCCAATCCAACTGGCCCCATTGCTGCCGCTGCGCATTTGAATTCAGCGCACTCGGTTCCAGACGCCGGAGGCCAGGTTTCCAATCATCAACGCGCCAAACGAATTTGGATTCTGTGCGTGGTCATGGTGCTGTGTTGGCTGCTCAGCGGAATCGCATCGGCCCAGCAGTACGAGGTGATTGACTCACCTGCGGCGCAACTGACTCCCGAACAAATTGATGGCTACGAGCGTGCGGCAAAAACCTTGGCAACGACTCGAAAGAAGGAGCAACTGACTGGGGAAGTCCTGAAGGGCGCGACGGTTTACATTGAGCATGTCGTCCCCTACCAAATTGTTCGCAAGGAAAACCTAAACAAAATGGGGCCGATGCTGGCTTCGCTTGAGAAGTCACTTACGAATGCGCAACGCATCAACAATCCTGGCAAGACGGAATTGTTGAAAAGGATTTACAAGGGGATGATCAAAGTGGCGACCGGCAACCACATCCCCGCTGCTCGAATCAATGCAATCTTGGTTCTGGGACGGCTTGACAGCAACCCGTACGATGGAGCGACGGGACGTCCGCCTCTGCCATTGGCTGCGGTTGTTGCACCTCTTTTTGACACCCTTGTTGGTCTGTACGAAAACGAAGAGGAGGTCGACGGCGTTCGCGCGGCAGCTTTGCAAGCTTTGCATCGAACTGCAATGTACGGATTCTCATCGATGAAGGATGAACCGAAGGCCAAGCTGACGCAACTGATGACCGATTTGCTCGATGCACCGGCACCGGAAGGTCGCGATCCGAAGGCGCACGCTTACTTGCAGCGTTCGGCGGTCGACATTCTGCATTACCTCAGCACACCTGATGACACTTCACTGGGCAAGCAGTTGATTTCGATCAGCACTGATGAAGAAAAGCCTGACTTGATCGCGCTCTATTCGGCCGCCCAGCTGGGCGACATGACCAATCAACTCAATGGACAGGTCGCCGACACCGACGGCGTTTTAAAAAGCTGGACGCGTCGTGCTTTCGACACGGTGGAATCAGAGCTGGAACGATTGCAGGCACGCGATCGCAACATCACGATGACCGTGAAGCAGCCACCAAATCCAGAAACATTCCTGGGCGTCAAGGAAGAGAAAAAGAAGAAGAAAGACAAGAGTCGTACCACCGGCGGCATGATGGGTGGTGGCATGGACATGGGAATGGATTCAATGATGCAATCGGGCATGGACATGGATATGGGAATGGACATGGACATGGGAATGGGCTCCGACATGATGATGGAAGGAGGCATGGGAATGGGCATGGGTATGGGAATGATGGGCGGCATGCCGGCTGCAAAACCCCAGCCACCAGAAGTGTCGCTGTCTCGCCGAAGAATCACTCACGTCCTGCAACAAATCATGCAAGGTGCAGTCGGATCAGCTGAAGCAGAGGTTCCAAAGACCCCACGAGGTTTGATCGCGGCAGCGTCGGACGAAGACAAAAAAGTTCTGACGTCATGGGTCGATGACATTCGCCCGATCGCAGAGGCGATCAACGACGACCAGCTGGATGACAAAAAGAAGTGGCTGGAGTCGCTGGAAGAGCAACGTGTTGCTCTGGCGAAATTGGCGGGAGTCGAGCTATCGGATGAAGACGAAGACGGCGAGGGTATCGATCGTATGCCAGGCGGATTGCCAGGCTTGGGCGATGGACTCCCCTTTGGTCCGCCAGCAGGTGCTGGCCTGCCCAATGAGGCAGCGGCGGGAGCAGCGGCCGATGCCGGCTTGCCAGTGGGCGGTGGTTTGCCAGTGAACTGATCTTCCACCAACGACTTTGAAACACCCAACGCGAGGTTGATAGCAATTTGCTCATCAACCTCGTGTCGTTTAGGGGCAGGCCGCCGATTGACAGACACGGATTGACAGACAACAGCGTCTGCCAATCATGAAGCCCCTATTCTCCGCGAGACGCGAAGCTTCGCCGAATGTAAACGACCATCTTTTTGATGTCTGATGGCATCCATTCGGTTCGGCTCAACAAATCCGATGCGAGTGTCTCGACGTCCGCACACGGCATTTCATGCGTTGCTCCTCATTCGCACACAGCGTTTCGCGAACATATTCTTCTCACACTCTCTTTTCCGACAATGGATTTGGAACATGTACCGCACCACTGAAGCTTCGAGCGTTGCTCGCACTTGGAAGTTGATATTTACGACGATCACCGGATTGATCGTTGCGGCCTTTAGCTTGTCATTCGCTCCCCAGTGCCGTGCGGAGGAATGGAAACAATGGCGCGGACCAGACGGTGACAACCATGCCGCGACAGATGCGGACGCTCCCGTTCGATGGGACTTGGAACGTGGCGAAAACGTCGTCTGGAAAACGTCGATTCCCGGTCGTGGACATTCAACGCCGATCGTGGTTGGCGAACACATCTTCCTGACCACGGCGGTTGCAGAAGACGAGACTCAACGGCTCATCAAGTGCAATCGATCGGATGGACGCATGGTCGACAATTGGGTGATCCATCGCGGAACCATGCCGGACCGGATTCACTCGAACAATTCATACGCTTCGCCGAGCGCAGCCTCTGACGGACAACATGTCTTCGTGTCGTTTCACACTGATGATGCGATCGTCGTTACCTCACTCAACTTGGACGGCAAACAAAATTGGCAGAAGAAGGTGGCGGACTTTCGTCCCTCGCGTTTTCAATTTGGCTACGGAGCCAGCCCCATTTTGGTGGACGATTTGTTGATCGTCGCAGCGGAGTACGACGGCGCTGACAGTTGCCTCGCTGCTCTCGACACGCACACCGGTCGGATCGTTTGGCGAGTCGAACGGCCATCCAACTTGAATTTCGCGACGCCGATCGCGACCACGATCGGCGGTCAAGACATGGTGCTGATGTCGGGTGCCGACATGATCAACGCTTATGATCCAGTCTCAGGCAAAGAACTGTGGCGCGTTGACACGGCCACCGCAGCGATCTGTGGCACGGTGGTTTGGGACGATCGCCGGGTGATGACCAGCGGCGGCAACCCGGGCTCTGGAACCTGGTGCATTCTCGGTGATGGAAGCTCCAACAACGTCCAGTGGGAAAACAACGTCAAGTGTTACGAACAGTCGTTGCTGACCATTCCCAACTACGTCTTCGCTGTGGCCGACACGGGCGTCGCCTACTGCTGGCGGACGATGGACGGCAAACAAATGTGGCGTTCGCGATTGTTCGGTGGTGGAATCAGTTCGTCGCCCGTGTTGGTGAACAACCGAGTTTACGTGGGGTCCGAAGAAGGAACGATCTTCGTTTTCAAAGCGAGCCCGGACCGTTTTGATCTGATGGCCGAGAACAAAACGGGCGATTCGATTTTCGCGACACCGGTCCCGGTCGATGATCGACTGCTCATCCGAACGGGAGTTGGCAAAGGTGCTCAGCGTCAGGAATATCTGATTGCGGTCGGTCTTCGGTAAACTCGATTGCTTGCCGCGACGACTCTGCCGGGCTGCTCCGCCTGAGCACATCAGCGGACTTTTCCGATCAGGTAATTTTTTCTAAAGAAATCGATTGGAACGGTCGATGGATTGGCTATGCCACATTCCAATCCTCATGACCGCATTGCTCCGATTGGCCGGGGCCAAATCGCACGCTCGCTGACGCGGTGCTTGCTGATTTGTGTGCTCGCCAGCTCGAGCGGTTGCGTGGCGTTGGGAGTTCCCAGTGAACGAATCCACGATCCAGACGATCATGGTGGGTTGCTCGGCGATTGGCGTCGTGGGCGTCCCCACACGGCCGCTCAGCACACACAAAGCCTGATCGAGGACGGAGCCGTCATCGTCCCCACGGACGGACATGGCGTGATGTGCGACAGCACCGGACCAACGCGTCACGAAGCTGTTGGTCAAGTTGGTTCAGGCGTAATCGACGGAGTCATGCCATTGAACCTGGATCCGGTCACCGGTGGCGTGCACGCCGAACCAGAAAAGGCACCCGAGGTGCCTTGGCCGCGGTTCCATCCGGTTCCAACTCGCCCGGTCTTTGGTGGCGGCTTGGTTGCCGATCCGCACGCGGGAATCTAGGCTTGGCGGCAGAATTCGTTGAGACCTGTTCCGTCCGCCCATCCTGACGCCGATCCGCCATCCATGACGCCTCTGCAAAGCCTGTTTGAATCCCTTCGTGGTCAAAACCGCAAAGCCCTGATGCCGTTTTTGACGACTGGCGACCCAAACATCGATACGACGGAAGCGGTCATCGCGGCAGCACGCCAGGCCGGAGCGGACCTTTGCGAAGTCGGCGTTCCCTACAGCGACCCCATTGCGGATGGCCCCGTCATCCAAGCCTCGTACCAACGAGCACTCGTCGCCGGATTCAAACTTCAACACGTTTGGGATTTAGGCCAACGTTTGACCGAAAATTCCGACGTCGACGCGATGCCGCGGGTCACGATGGTCAGCTACTCGATCATCTACCGAATTGGCATGGCCAAGTACGTCGATCAGGCGATGCAAGCCGGCTATTGCGGCGCGATCGTACCTGACCTGTTGGTTGAAGAAGCGGACGAGTTGAGCAAGATCTGCCGCGAAAAGGGTTTTGATCTGATCCAATTGGTTACCCCGACCACGACCCGAGACCGTCAGTGCAGAATCGCGGAATTGTCCAGCGGATTTCTCTACTACGTTTCGGTGACCGGGATCACGGGCGAGCGAACCGCGTTGCCGACCAATTTGGTGGACAACGTTGGGTGGCTGCGAGAGCAAA